>JAPKAB010000003.1 GCA_028825475.1 Ascidiaceihabitans sp.
TTCTGTAACAGGAGTGCCGGTTCGAGTCCGGCCTTGGGTACCAATTAAATGGTACGACCTCATAATTCTTAAAATCGTTAAAATATACCTAACTCGGCCAGAGTTTCCGTTTGATCGTTGCGTGTCGAATCTGAGCTATGGTTTTAGTTTCGATTCGGCGAAATGTGACCGCAATATCTTTCGATAGAGCACAATCCAAAGCGCAAACAACTATTGGTTCGGTTTGATAAACGATTTTTTTACATGTTTACCTAGCGTCATTCCGCTAAGTTAAGAGTCTACTTCTGATTGATAGCTCCAGCTTCGCAAAACAATCGCTGAATTGCGATTTTCGGCTAAGTTCGTAAAAACCTATTTATGTTATAGGCTTGCGCCATATAATTGAGTTTTCACTGTTTCTTGGTTGGAAACAGAAAACCACCCCAAGGTAGAGTGCTTACCTATTTTGAGTTCACGTAAGGTTCGCCAACATGTTGATACGAGACGAAATGACTCCGATTTTTTTCTTTTATCTGACGCCAATCAGGGGCTATTAGTTTCTCAAGCCCACTGGGGGGCGATGTCTAAAGGTCACGGGGGCGACCGCACTTCTACGTATCTTTCGAGATACTACGTATCTTTCGGGGTATGAATGATGTGCGCTCGTCGGATTGCTGCCGCAATCTATCAAGCGCTAACACGGAACGAGAAGGCCGCTAAATTGCCTTTAATCGGTCTTTGTTTTGGCTCGCGTGCCATTCATTCACTCTCCTGAAAATACCGATGTGCGAGTCGCCCTGCGCTCTTTGCATCGTTTCAAACTGGGTAATGGTTTTACAAGTCCGCGTTAGTGCGGCGAGCGCACTGGGCGCTTTTTTGAGGAGAAGTAACGAGATGACCAATTTGATTTATATGGGGAACTTCAGTTCCTTGAATGTTGATCCAACAGAATCAAACTATAACGCAGAGAATGCGGCGTTGTTGAACGGCGTCTCGGCGGATCACAGTACACTTCAAATTGTAAATGCATCTATTACAGACGGCGGTGATGGTGTCGTAAATGACGATGACTACGGCACGAGTGATTGCATCTATTACAACACAGGTAGTGGCGCGACTGCAGACGTGACTGATACAAGTCTGCAAGCGAATTTGACGGTAACCCTTCAAGACGGCAGCACCGTTAGCATCGAAGCCGTGGTGATGCAGATGACCAACGGGGACCTTTTCGTTTCGGATCTCTACAACAACACGACACTAGACAACCTACAGATCTCAAATATCGAGATTAGCAGTATTACAGGTGCCAACTATTCTGGCTGGTACTCAAATCAAAGCGTCGACAACTCAACGATCGTGGCTCAGGACACCGACACCGAAAATGGTGGTGTTGTTGATGGTACAAATGATGCCGAAGTGATTGATGCCAACTATGATGGTGACTCCGAAGGCGACATGATTGATGCAGGCGATGCGATCTTGGCAGGCGAAGAGCCACAAGACGACATTGTTGATGCATTGGGCGGTAACGACACTATTTCTTCTGGTGCTGGTAATGACGATGTTTACGCAGGCAGCGGAGCTGACTCTGTTGACGGCGGAACTGGTGACGACCTTATTTTTGGTGACAGCAATTACGGTGGCGGTGACACAGGCACGAGCACAGGTTCAACTGTTTCAACTGATGTTGAATTGAATGGTGCATCCGGTAGCTTCGCCGCTGGATCAGAAACTGTGGATTATACTGTCACAGCGACCGGCGGCTCATTGAGCACATATACCGCTGGATATGGCGATATTGACGGTTCAAACTACTGGCTCGGCAACGAGAGCGAGAGTCCAGAGACATACACTTGGTCGTTCAGTGAAACCGTATCTGGCCTCAGCATGCGTTTGAATGCAACTGACACCAATGAAAACATGGACTTTGTGATCAACGGTGTTGATGTAAACCTAAATGACCTTATTGCCTCTGGCGATGTTGTGGTTGTCTCGGCAGGCAATGCTCAGGTTGGAAGCAATGGTGACTTGGTTGGTGGCGGTAATGTCGCGATCAGCACTCATCTACAATTCAATATGTCGATCGATAACCTCGCTATCTCACATACTGGAGCCCAAAACGGCACCTTGATTGAAGTGAAAGTTAACGAAGTAGAGCTTGGTAGCGGTTCGACTGGAACAACAGGCTCAGCCGGAACTGACACTGCCGAAGATGGCAATGACACCATCTTTGGCGGCGAAGGTAACGATACGATTTTTGGCGAGGGTGGAGCTGATAGCATCGATGGCGGTGCAGATGATGATTTGATCTACGGTGGAAGCGGCTCAGTAAACACGACTGAAAATGGTGCAAACAACAATGAGATTACCCTTACAATTACCAGCGAGTCTGGTGGTTATAACGGTAGTGTGTTGGTCGAGATAACTGGTGAAGATGGCTCTGTTCGAGTGGAAACAGTGACCACAAGTTATGATGCTAATGTTGGAAACACTTTCAACGTCGCTCTTGATGATGGTGATACAATCCGCGTTGGGATCACAGATGGTTCGGGTACACATTATTCGAATGTGGCCGCGGACACACAAACGACATCTGTAGGAACTGACAGCGCGGTTCTCAACTTTGAGGACTCAACTGACTCCGATTATAACGACGTGGTCATCACAGCTTCTGTTGATGGCGATGTGACGCTTTTGACAACGGCTGGTGAAATTTATGGCGGTGGCAACAACACTGGGTCCGCAACCAATGCAGCGTCTGATGATGGCAATGACACCATCTTTGGCGGGACTGGCGAAGATACCATCTTTGGCCAAGGCGGTGATGACAGCATCGATGGTGGCGACGATGACGATCTTATTTATGGTGATAATGGTAACAGCAATGCTGGCAACACCGCAGGTGGTGGCAATGGCGATCTACAAAACCTAACATTCCAAAATACGTTTGTTAATTCAGAGGGTTCTACAGTTACGCATACTGTGACCAGTGATGAAACGCTAAATACTTTGAACTTTGAAGGTTTGAACGGCTACTGGGTCGGAAATTCCGGCGATGGTGCATTGGACGAAACGCATACGCACAACTTCTCTGAGCAGGTTTCAGGCGCACAAATCCGTTTCAATGCTACGGATGACGTCAATTACGAGCAACTGTTCATACATTTGGATGGGGTTCAAATTAATCTTGCGGACGCTATCGCTGACGGCACAGTAACACTGACTTCTAGCGAATATTTCGTCAATGCTAATGGTGGCATTTCCAGCTCGCTTTCAACAACTGGCAGCGCTGCCAATGGCACTGATGCTGGATATACAGTTGGAACTTTGGATATCCAAATTCCATTCTCAAGCTTCCAAATCACGGTTGATGATATCAATACTGGTGGAGCCTCAAGCAACGGCACGATCTACGAAATTTCTATTTACGACGGTGAGGTTGAAGCTGGCACCGGTGGCGGTACAGGTTCAGGAGCGTCTGATGGTGGCGACGACACTATCTTTGGCGGTGAAGGCGACGATACAATCTTTGGTGAAGGCGGCGATGACAGCATCGACGGCGGCACAGGCAATGACCTGATTTATGGTGACTCTAACTCCCAAAATAACCTGCAAGATTTTCCATCTGATGCAAAGGTTTTGGATTGGGGCACGCTTGGATACGGCACCGAATTGCCAGGTGGCGCGTCCATCGAAACTGGTGGCGTGACTGTTAATGTAGCGTTCCAGTCCGAAGACCCAGGTTCGTTGATCTGTACAGAGTCTATAGGACAACATGTAGAAAGCGGCGAAGGCTTCGATCCGAACTCAAGCTTGATGCTGTACGGCGCGGGTGGTGAGGGCGGTGTTGATAACACATCAACCACAACATTTACGTTTGATGCGACCGATTCAAATTACTCAGATTCAGTTCAAAACGTTTCGTTCCGTATTAACGACGTCGACACTGGTATTACGAGCGACCAACACGTCGATATCGTGACTGTGCGTGCTTACGATGCAAACAACAATTTGATCGACGTAACACTGACAAACACGGGTACGGTTTCGATTAATAACGATACTGCAACTGGCAATGACGGTTCTGATTCCCACGCGGACCCATCTGACAGCACTGCATCCGTTTTGGTCAACATTTCAGGCCCCGTTTCGCGGATTGAGATTGATTATGACAATGGTGATGTAACAGATCAGAAGATTTGGTTGACGGACGTCCACTTCTCGACTGTGTCTGCAGATTACGAAGATACGAGTGCCGCTGGTGGTATTGGCGGCGATGACACGATCTTGGGCGGGACTGGCGAAGATACGATTTATGGCGAAGGCGGCGATGACAGCATTGACGGCGGTGCTGGCAATGACGTGATTTATGGGGACAGCGGTACCGACAATGGCGGTAGTGGCACCACTACTGACGGAACAACAGTTGCGACTGATGTTGAACTAACTGGCGCATCCGGCAGCTTTGCCGCGGGTTCTGAGACTGTGAACTACACGGTTACGGCAACAGGTGGAAACCTAGACTCCCACGATGGTTATGGCGATCAGGATGGTTCTAACTACTGGCTTGGAAACACTCCTGACGATGCGGAGACCTACACTTGGTCCTTCACTGAAACAGTTTCCGAAATGACCATGCGCATCAACGCGACCAGCGGCAATGACAACCTTGATTTCATCATCAATGGTGTCGACGTCAGCTTGAACGACCTAATCGCTTCTGGCGATGTGACGGTTGTTACGCAGGGTGATCCTATCATTAACGCGGCAGGCGATCTTATTGCTGGCGCAAATGCAGCAGCAACGGCAAGCACGACGCTGCAGTTCAACATGCCGATCGACACAATTGCGATTGCGCACACTGGTACGCACAACGGCTCGTTGATCGAAGTGAACGTCAACGAGGTTCAGTTGGACGGTGGTTCAACTGGCGGTACAGGCGAAGACCTTTTGCAAAACGGTTCCTTCGAGGACGGTACGCACGCAGCAAACTCTGTGAATGGCCTTACGGGTTGGACCACAACCAGCGGGTCACCGGACTCAGCTGACGACGGCACCTCATCTGAATCTTGGAACTCAAGCCTGGCTGCCAACGATGGCACCGGCTATGTTACGATGTGGGCAAGCAATTCTGGCCCACAAGAAGCGATTGAACAGACATTGGATACGCCTCTTGAAGGCGGTACATCCTATACACTGAATTTCAGTGCATCGACCGGCCAATACATTAATGGCCAATGGTTCACACCATCAGACATTCCAGTGACCTTTGAAATCTTGGATGCGGCGACTGGCAACGTAATTGGGACAACAACGGTCCAAGGTACTGAATACGAAGATTATTCAATCGAATTCACACCTCCTTCTGATGTTAGCACTATTGTCCTACGTCCAAACACGACGGGTGCAGGTAACAACCCATCCATTACTTTGGACAGTGTATCTCTTGTCCAAACTGTCGATGACGAAATTGTTGGTGGCGAAGGCGGTAACGACACCATCTTTGGCGGCGAAGGCGAAGATACCATCTTTGGTGAGGGTGGCAGTGACTCCATCGTTGGCGGTAACGACGGTGATGTCATTGACGGTGGTACTGGCGGGTCAGACGTCGACGTTCTAGATTTGCGCGGCGAAGGCCCTGCGCGGATTGTAAATGAAACAGTAGATGCTGATGGCGATTCAACATCTGGGACAGTCGAGTTCCTTGATGGTGCAGGCAACGTTACTGGATCTTTAGAATTCGCTGAAATTGAAAGTGTTTTGCTAGACCCACTTGATGTGAACACCAATCCAGACGCGGTTAATGATGTGTCTGTTACGGATGAAGACACGTCGATCACGGTTGATTTGTTGTCGAATGACACGGATGCAGACGGCGATGCGTTGACGGTTACGGGTGCGACTGTACCTGCGTCTCAAGGTACATTGGTTGACAATGGCGATGGTACGGTGACGTTCACGCCGGTTGAGAACTTCAACGGCGAAGTTACGATCAGCTACTCTATCACGGACGGCAATGGTGGTACGGACACAGCGATCCACACGATCACAGTGACATCGGTGAATGATGCGCCGGTTGCGGTTGATGATTTGGCTGAAACGTTTGAAGACACGCCTGTTGTGATTGATTTGATCGGTAACGACACGGATGTTGACGGCGATCCATTGACCATTGGCACTGTTACGGTTCCAGCGGATCAAGGTACGGTTGTTGACAATGGCGACGGAACGGTGACGTTCACGCCAGCTGCAAACTACACGGGTCCAGCGTCTATCACCTATACGGTTCAAGACGGCCAGGGTGGCGAAGACAGCGGTGAAGCGGTTGTTAATGTTGAAGTTGTTGGCGTAAACGACGGTCCACAGGCTGTTGATGATGCGGTAACAACGGACGAAGATACGCCTGTTACAATCGATGTGCTTGCGAATGACACGGACACCGAAGGTGACGCGTTGAGCATCACGGTTGCGACGGTTCCAGCGGATCAAGGAACAGTTGAAATTGTGAACGGCGAGTTGGTGTTCACACCAGCTGATAACTTCAACGGCGAAGCGACGATCAGCTACGGTATTACCGATGGCAACGGCGGCGCGGATATTGGCGAAGTTGTTGTTACAGTGACGCCAGTGAATGACGGTCCTGTTGCGGTTGACGACGTTATTACGACGGACGAAGACGAAGCGGTTGTTATTGATCTTGTTGGCAACGACACGGATGTTGACGGCGATCCATTGACCATTGGCACTGTTACGGTTCCAGCGGATCAAGGTACGGTTGTTGACAATGGCGACGGCACAGTGACGTTCACGCCAGCAGCCAACTTCAACGGTCCAGCGACAATCACCTATACGGTTGTTGACGGTGCGGGCGGGACAGACACTGGTGAAGCGGTTGTGTCCGTTGGTGCGGTGAATGACGGTCCAGTTGCTGAAGATGACAGCAGTACAACAGACGAAGATACAGCTGTAACGGTTGATTTGTTGGCGAATGACACGGATCTGGACGGGGACGACCTGACGGTTATCTCTGCGACGGTTCCGGCGGATCAAGGTACTTTGGTCGACAATGGCGACGGTACAGTAACGTTCACGCCAGCTGAAAACTTCAACGGCGAAGCGACGATCTCTTACCAGATCTCCGACAGCAATGGCGGCACAGACACAGCGATCCACACAGTTGATGTGGGTGCGGTGAATGATGGTACAGACGCGGTTAATGATGACGCAGGTGAAGTTGTTGTTGGCAACACCATCACGATCAATGCACTTGGCAACGACACGGATGCTGATGGCGATGCGTTAACGATCACTGCCGCGACTGTGCCAGCAACGCAGGGCACTGTTGAGATAGTTGGCAATCAGATCGAGTTCACGCCAAACCCAGACTTTGAGGGCGAAGCAACGATCAGCTATGCGATCGAAGATACATCAGGTGCGTCTGACACGGCCGAGATCACCGTATTTGTACGCGATGGTATCGTAAATGGAACCGACGCTGGTGAATTGATCGATGGCAGCTACACTGGTGATGCGGGCAACGATGTAGTCGATGGTGGGGACAATGTTCTCTCTACGGATCCAGAAGATGCCGACGACGACGTCATTGAGGCGGGCGGTGGTGACGATACAGTTCTTGCTGGTGATGGCGATGACTCTGTCACGGGTGACGCTGGAGATGATAGCATTGTTGGTGGCGAGGGTGATGACACACTCGACGGCGGCGCAGACAACGATACCCTTGAAGGCGGCGAGGGCGATGACGTTCTTGATGGCGGCGAGGGTGACGATGAACTGAATGGTGGCGAAGGGTCTGATACGGTTGACGGTGGTGCTGGCAATGACGTGATTGACACGGGCAATGGTCAGCTCAGTGTTGATAAAGGTTACCCAGGCGTCACAACTGATGACACTGATCCAAACGATGATCGCGATTCAGTAGACGGCGGAGCTGGTGATGACACCATCAGCACTGGCGACGATGCTGACACCATCACTGGTGGGACTGGCGCTGATGTCATTGATGGCGGTATCGACGACGATATCATCAGTGGCGATGATGGCGATGACCGGATCATCGGCGGCGAAGGTAACGATGTTATCGAAGGTGGTGACGGAAACGATACTATCCATGCTGGAAATGACCCTGAGCTTGGCTTGGACTTCTTGAACATCGAAGACGATGGCACAAACGCTTTTGGTCCTGATCTGCGCCCTGACAATGGCAAAGACACTGTTTCTGGTGGTGATGGCAATGACCTGATCACGGGCGCTGATGATGATGACGTTCTTTCTGGCGATGCCGGAAACGACACTATCGACGGCGGTATCGATGACGACAGCATCGACGGTGGCACCGGTGACGACTTGCTAATTGGTGGTCAAGGTAACGATACGCTTATTGGTGGTGCCGGCAACGACGTCCTTGGCGGTGGTAGCGGCAGTGATGATCTATCTGGTGGTGATGACCGTGACCGGTTCGTCGACGTCACTGCTGGAGACACCATTGACGGTGGCGAAGGTGGGGATGACTTCGATACGCTTGATCTGACTGGTTCTGCCGGAGCAGACCAAGAGGTCAATGTTGTCTACGATGTAACCAACAGTGAAAACGGTATCGTCGAGTATAAAGACCAAGACGGTAATGTTGTTGATACGCTTACGTTTACTAATATCGAGAGCATCATTCCTTGCTTCACGCCGGGTACGTTGATTGCGACTGCAAAAGGTGAACGCCGCGTTGAGGACCTAGCTGAAGGTGATCGTGTCATTACACGTGACAACGGCATCCAAACTATTCGTTGGGCTGGTGCTCGCGAGATGACAGGGGCTGAGTTTGAACAGGCGGCACATCTTAAGCCAGTCTTGATCCAACAAGGTGCCTTGGGTGGTGGGTTGCCTGAGCGTGATATGATGGTTTCACCACAGCACCGCATGTTGGTGGCCAACGACAAAACTGCGCTTTATTTTGAAGAGCGTGAAGTTTTGGTCGCGGCTAAGTTCTTGACTGACTTGGAGGGTATTGATGTGGTCGACGTATCATCGACAACTTACATCCACATCATGTTCGACCAGCACGAGGTTCTTTTGTCTGATGGTACTTGGACGGAAAGCTTCCAACCGGGTGATCAAACATTGGCTGGTGTGAGTGAAGCGTCACGTGACGAAATTCTGGAACTGTTCCCAGAGTTGGCAACACGTGAAGGTGTTGATGCATATGCATCTGCACGTCGCTCACTGAAGAAACACGAAGCGAGCTTGCTTACTAAGTAATCAAGCTGCCTTTGGGCCAATAGGTCCAAAGGCCAAGTATCGGTATCCTTCTTCGGACGGGTACAACGAAAACGGCGCGGGTGACTGCGCCGTTTTCGTTTCTTGAATGTAGTGATTACTGAGTGCGGGCGCGCCAGGCGGACCAATGTTCTGGTGTATCCAAATCCATGCGTGCGCGATCGCCTTTCAGGGCGTGGAGCATCAGACTGTCTCCTAACGCTGATAGTATTGCGTTGGCACCTTTGTCCCCAGTAAGTTTTTGAAATTGTTCAAATAATTTCACACCAACTAAGGTTGGGTGCCCCGTGGCACCGTCCTGTGTCGTTGCGCGCAGTGCTGTTGCGTTCGTTCCTACAAATGCTTCCAACATTTTGTTCATGTCATCTGTTGTGATATCAGGCATATCTGCTGGAAGGATCATAACCGCCTTGGCGTTATTGGGCAGGGCCGCGACACCGCGTTGCAAGCTGCGCGACATCCCAAGGTCGGCGTCAGGCACTTCAACCACCAACAATTCTAGTCCCGTCAAGCAAGCTGCGCGGGGATGGTCCGAGCTGGGCAACGTGACCAAGACAGGTTGGCCCGTCGCCAAAGCGCGTTTTGCCAAGACTTGCAGGCAGGGTGCGCCATGCACGTCTTCCAACAGCTTGTCTCCGCCGCGCATCCGCGACGCAGAACCCGCTGCCAAAAGTAGAATTGGTATTGTCATCTGATGACCCTAACGCGGTCGCGCGCGGTTAACCACGCATTCGCGCGCCATCTGCATCAAATAAGATTCCCACAATTACACGGGCAGGGCGCATTTGCCCCAAGATTTCAATCTCAACAGCCAATCCATCGGCAATTCTATCCGTCGGAAGGAACCCAAGAGCAATCGATTTCTCCGCATAATGGGAATATCCGCCAGAGGTACAAAAGCCCACGACCGTACCATCCAGCCAAATAGGTTCATACCCCTGCACATCGGCATCCAGCGCATCAACCTCAAACGAAACCAATGTACGCGTAGCCCCATTTGCACGCTCTGCTTCAGCTGCTGCGCGACCAATGAAATCCGTGTTCTTCTTAAAGTTGATGAAGCGATCCAATCCGGTTTCAGCAGCCGTATAGTCGGGGGAAAATTCGGACATCCAAGAGCCAAAGAACTTATCAAGGCGCAGTGACATCATCGCCCGCATTCCAAAGGGAACCATGCCGTGCTTTTGGCCCTCAGCCCAAAGCGTGTTCCACAGATTGCGTTGCCCCATTGGATCACAGTAGATCTCGTACCCTAAATCACCGGTGTAGCTAACGCGCTGGACCAGACATTGGGTCATCCCAACGGTCATTGGGCGCACATCCATGAACTTCATTTCACTGATATCGCTTAGGGTGCAGGCCGCCAAAACAGCCCGCGCATTGGGTCCCGCGATTTGAAAGCCGTTCCGTTTATCGCTTATATTCTCTATGGTTACGTCATCATCTTGATGTTGCTTGAACCAGCGCCAATGATAGGCTTGTGATCCATAGGATGCGGTCAGTTGGAATTCATCCTCTGCCAAGCACGACACGGTAAAGTCACCAATTAACTTACCTTTTTGCGACAGCATCGGGGTCAAACTTAGGCGTCCAACTTTGGGAATACGTCCCGCCATAATACGGTCCAACCATGCGCGTGCGCCGTCGCCTTTGATCAGATATTTGCCAAAGTTGTGCACCTCATTGATGCCGACAGCGTTGCGTACACCGCGTACTTCGCGCGCAGTTGCGCCGAATGCATCAGAGCGGCGGAAGGACGGCGTTTCAAACGTCGGCTCATCGCCAACGGCAAAGTAATTGACCACCTCCATGCCAAATTGCTGACCCCAAACAGCGCCCATACCGCTGAAAATATCATACATTGGGGTTGTACGGTTGGGACGCGCAGCTGGCAGTTCCTCGTTCGGGTAAGAAACGGAAAAACGTTTCTGATAGTTCTCAATTACCTTGGGCAGGGTGTAACCCGGCGAAATCCAATCCCCAAATCGGGCGACATCCATCGCCATCACATCGCGTTCTGGTTCACCTTCAACCATCCACTGCGCCAACATCAGACCAACGCCGCCACCTTGGCTAAAGCCTGCCATCACACCACAAGCGGACCAATAGTTACGCACACCTGGAACGGGGCCAACCAAAGGATTGCCGTCAGGGGCAAAGGTGAAGGGGCCGTGGATCACGTTCTTAACGCCCGCTTTTTCCAAATCTGGGAAACGTTTATAGGAAAAATTGATGCTGTCCTCGATCTTGTCGAAATCGTCTTGCAACAGGTCCTGACCAAAGGACCATGGGGTGCCATTTACGGCCCACGGACGACAGGTTTGTTCATAAAAACCAATGCAAAGACCCAGACCTTCTTGGCGTAAATAGCTTTCGCCAGCGGGGTCCATGACGTGGGGATGTTCAATCCCGTCTTTCATCATATCAACAATCATTGGGACCTCTTCAGTCACGATATATTGGTGCTCCATCGGGTGCAGTGGGAAATAGATACCGGCCATTGCGCCCACTTCACGCGCCCACAAACCGCCAGCATTCACCACATGTTCCGCATGGATCGTGCCCTTGTCCGTCACCACATCCCATGTGCCATCGGCGCGCTGATTGGTTTCCACAACCATCGTGTGCGTTTCAATTGTTGCGCCACCCATGCGGGCCGCTTTTGCATAGGCATGGGTGGTGCCCGAGGGGTCCAAATGCCCATCAAGGGGATCATAAAGCCCGCCAATGATGCCCTCAATATTGGTCACAGGGGCGATCTTTTTGATCTCTTCGGGGCCAACGATTTCCGTCTCAAGCCCCATAAAGCGGTGCTTGGCGCGTTCTGCCAGCAGCATGTCAAAGCGATCTTGATTGTCCGCCAGCGTCACACCGCCCACATGGTGCAGGCCACAAGACATGCCTGTAATTTCTTCCAACTCTTTGTAAAGCTTGATGGTATAGCCCTGCAACGCGGCCATATTGGTGTCGCCGTTCAACGTGTGAAACCCACCCGCCGCATGCCACGTTGACCCGGAGGTCAATTCAGAGCGTTCCAACAACATCACATCCGACCATCCCAGTTTCGTCAGATGGTACAATACAGACGCGCCAACCACGCCGCCTCCAATCACTGCTACACGTGTTGTGGTCTTCATGGGGCGCACTCCTTGGCAAGATGTTATGTCCAGATTGGATTTCACTGCACCGTCTGGCTGGTCGAATAGCGACAAATATTGTCGCAAATTAGAGTGGCATAAATCGGATTGCATCTTTGGGTTGTGTTTGGCGGTAAAAAAGACTACCAGTGCTTAATATTCTATTAACTATTTTCTTGGTTTTATATGCTCCGAATTATCGCGCTTACAATTTCTCTTGGTGTCGCAAATATTGGATTTGCATCAGGTGCAATGCCGGTCCCGTTGACTTTGACCGAACGCATACACATCCTCCAAGGCAAAACCGTTTTTAATGCATCGTGTTGTAAAACATGTCGTAAAGGCAAGGCCTGTGGCGACAGTTGCATTTCAAAGTCATATACTTTCCGAAAAGGCGTAGGTTGTGCTTGCGATGGTTGATTGCTGGGCTGATTGCGACGTTTATTGTCGCAATGATGCATTCTCACATTTAAAATTTTGCGCAATCTGAAGAGAGAGAAACCTCATTTCAGGGCGGTGTCCATATGCGTACCCATGCACAAGCAGTCGTAATCGGTGGCGGAGTAATCGGTTGTTCGATCCTGTATCACCTCACCAAATTGGGCTGGAAAGACGTTGTTCTGATTGAACGTGATGAACTTACCTCTGGCTCTACGTGGCACGCTGCCGCTAATATCCACGGGCTGCACGACAGCACCAACATCAGTCGTATTCAGCACTATACGATGGGGCTGTATAAGGAGCTTGAGCAGGAAACGGGCCAAGGCTGTGGCGTGTTCCAACCGGGGTCTTTGTACCTTGCCCAAACGATTGAGCGCGAACACCAACTGCGTCTGCAAGCGGCCAAGGCGAAACTGTATGGGATGAACTTCCATGAGGTGGATCGCGACGATGCAGAGCGTTTGCATCCCTTGGTCGATTTTGACGGCATCCGCTGCATCATGTGGGAACCGGATGGCGGTAACGTTGATCCATCAGGCGTCACACAGGCATATGCGACTGGCGCGCGCCAGAATGGCGCTGAAATCATGCGGTTCAATCCTGTATTAGGAACAGAACAACAGCCAGATGGTACATGGATTGTGCGCACGGAAAAAGGCGACGTATCAACGCCTTGGGTGATAAATGCCGCAGGCCTATGGGGGCGTGAAGTGGCTGCCCTTGCAGGTATTGAACTGCCTTTGCAGCCCACAGAACATCAGTATTTCGTGACCGAAACCATCCCCGAAATTGCGGCGATGGACAAACGCCTGCCATCCGTGGCGGACCGCGACGGCGAATATTACCTGCGCCAAGAAGGTCAGGGGCTGCTGGTCGGTGCCTATGAGAAAAACATGAAATTCTGGGCCGAAGACGGCACGCCGCTGGACTTCGCCCATGACCTGTTTGACGACGATCTGGAACGGATCGAGGAAAACATGTTGCGCGCCATTGATCGTGTGCCAGTGGTCGGCACCGCAGGCATCAAACGGGTCATCAATGGTCCGATGATTTGGTCCCCAGACAGCAATGTCCTGCTTGGCCCTGTGCCAGAGAAAAAGGGCTATTTCTGCTGTAACGGCATCATTCCAGGCTTTAGCCAATCAGGCGGTATGGGCCTGATGGTGGCGCAATGGATCATTGAAGGTGAAATGCAATACGACATGTTCCCATGGGACATGGCGCGTTTCGGCCATTGGGCGACGGACGGGGCAAAGGGCAAGGCCTTCACCAAAGAACGGGTGCGCGACCAATATGCCAACCGTTTCAAAATCCACTTCCCGAACGAGGAACGCAGTGCAGGGCGCGCCGTGCGCACACGTCCCGTATATCAGCGTCAAAAGGACTTGGGCGCTGTTATGGGGCTGAACTATGGCTGGGAACATCCGCTGTGGTTCGCAGATGCACCTGACACCAAAGACACCGATGGCTTCACCCGCCAAAACTGGTGGGGACCTGTGGGCGAGGAATGTAAAATGCTGCGCTCACATGCGGGCATCATCGACATCTCTAATTTCGCCAAATACCGCTGCAAAGGGGCAGGGGCTGCGGATTGGCTGAACAGCGTTTTCGCCAACACTATGCCCAGATCCATCGGGCGGTCCTGCCTGACGCCGCTGATTGGCAAACGCGGCGGCATTGCGGGTGATTTCACCGTGACACGATTGGCTGAGGACGAGTTCTGGATCATCGGGTCTGGCATGGCCGAACGCTATCACAAACGCTTCTTTAACGAGGTGCTATTGCCGACGGGGACAACGTTCACCTCTGAAACCGAAGCGATGTGCGGGTTCAACGTGGTGGGCCCCCAAAGCCGCGCCATGCTGCAAAGCATGACCAATACATCCTTCGCGACGGATGATTTCCCCTTCATGCGCTCCAAATGGATCGAACTGTCTGGGGTCAAAGTACTGGCGCTGCGGGTTTCCTTTACCGGTGATCTGGGTTGGGAACTGCACTGCGCAACCGCAGATCAAGATCGCCTTTACGCCGCCCTCCTAGAGACAGGCAAAGCGTTCGGCGCAGGCCCCGTTGGCAGCCGCGCCCTGATGAGTTTGCGGATCGAAAAAGGGTATGGGTCATGGAGCCGCGAATACTCCCCCGAATACTGGCCCCAAGAGGTGGGCTTGGATCGCCTGTGCAAAATGGACAAGGATTTCCTGAACAAAGCAGCAGTGGCTAAGACAATGGGCAACCCTGCGCGCGAACACATGGTGATCCTATCGCTGGACGGCGCCCAGACCGATGCGTCAAACGCGGATGCAACCGGGGGCGAACCGATCTTTAAAAACGGTAAAGGGATCGGGCGTGTGACATCAGGGGCCTATGGCTACAGCGTCGGACAATCCCTCGCACTTGGGTTCGTATCAGGCGCGGTTGCTGGAGACGAGGTCGAGGTGATGGTCTTGGGCGTGGCGCACAAAGCGGTGATTTTGAAAGAGGCACCGTTTGACGCGAGCGGGGAGATTTTACGGGGGTAGGGTTGGATGGATGGCGGTTGAGCGGGCGTCGCTACCGTTCATAGAATATTTCACATAGCCATTTGATCGCCAATCTACTAACGCTGATCTCATGGCTTATGATTACGATAAACTTTACGGCGAGGCCCGTGACGCTTTAGGGCAACCAACCTCGATTTTCGTCGATTTCTTCAACCAATTTGATCAACAAGACGCCCGTGTTTTGGATGTCGGATGTGGGCAAGGTCGAGATGCGCTTTTTATTGCAAGAAAAGGGCATCGTGTTGTGGGTATGGATATCTCTGCCAACGGCATCCGCGACCTGAAAGATGCGGCTTCGCAGGAAAACTTGCCGATTGAAGGTATCGTTGCAGATATTGTGTACTACAAGCCCGATGGAATGTTCGATGTCATTCTGATTGACCGAACACTGCATATGCTGGCTCCGCCAGTGCGGCTCGCGGTTCTGGAAACATTGCTTGATCATGTGAACGAAAGCGGTTGGCTGCTGATCGCTGATGAAGCTTCAAACATCAAAGACTTTGAGAGGGTGATTGCTGCTCGTGACCTCAAGTGGAACACGAAACTATCGCAGCGCGGCTATCTGTTCGTGCGCCGTTCCTAACCAACACTTTGGGCTCTAAGCGGCCATTACCTCACTCCAAACCCCTCCCAAAAACTCCACGGTTACAATCCTGCCAAAAACCCTCTATGACCCCTGCAACTCCTGAAGGGACATGAAATGCCTAAATCCAAAAAACCACGCGTCAAACGCGCTGATGCAAATCCTGTGAAAAAGCCTGCGGCTTATCAGGGGCTGCACAATGTTGCGCGCCAAGAGGGCTCGCATCCAAATAAAGCCGGCAAAAAAGCCGTCAACAAGGGCGCTTAATCTGGCGTGACCGTAGGGCGGGGTTTACCCCGCCACCGCGTCCCAGATGTCCAAACCTTACCCAACAGTTAACGGCCCGGCGCAAAGGTTAACGCGCAGGCGATCGTTACCAAGGGGTTAAGGTCGCAAAAGCGCAAAACTGTACAATTCACCGCCTAATCTGCACAGTTACGCCATATCCCCATGAAATAAAGCGTTTTGATCGCCCCAAACTGTACAGATGTGGGGCCGTACTGTGCAGTTGTGCGTGCAAACGCCACCGAACGGGGCGTTAACCGTCAGCCTATAGGGGGCGGATTTTCAGCTCTGTGATCCGATTGCCTTCACGTTCGATTACTTCAAAACGGAAGCCGTGGAAAGAGAACACCTGACCCACAGTTGGGATCATTTGCGCCTCGTGAATGACCAATCCCGCGATGGTGTTTGCCTCTTCATCCGGCAGGTTCCAATCGTTGGCGCGGTTCAGGTCGCGGATGGTTGTGGCACCGTCCACCATGAATTCACCGTCACCCGTGGCTGTTACCTGATGCTCTGTCTCTGCATCAAATTCGTCCGTAATTTCACCAACGATTTCTTCCAAAATATCTTCCAAAGTGATCAATCCCTGAAGACTGCCATACTCATCAACCACCAGCGCAAAATGCGAACGATTGCGCAAGAACTGGCGCATTTGATCGTCAAGTGTTGTCGTCTCAGGCACGAAGTACGGAGGCACGGCCACTTCGGAAACATCGAACGTTTTCAATGCACTCTCTTCATCACTTGAGTCGCCAATTGCCTTGTAGATCGCACGCAAAAGGTCTTTGGAATGGATCACACCAATGATGTTCTCTGGATCGTTTTGATAGACAGGTAGGCGCGTATGTGGGGATTTGATGCACTGCTGAAGGATGACATCAGGCGCATCCCCAAGGTTCACCATTTCAATGTCGGAACGGTGCAACATGATCTCTTCAACCACGCGTTCGCCCAAATCCAAAGCGCCCAAAATCCGGTCGCGATCTTCCTTTTCCACAACACCTTCAGAATGTCCAAGTTGCAGTGCACCCGCAATCTCTTCGCGTACAGCCAGCAGGTGGCTGTCGGGATCAACACGCACGCCAAACACGCGCAAAACACCACGCACAAGGAAACGAACGGCGGCAACGATGGGCGAAAAAACTTTAATTATCAATGCAATAGGGCCGGAAACCTTAGCTGACATGGTTTCCGCATGGATGATTGCATAGGTCTTTGGCAGCACCTCTGCAAAGATCAAAACCAGCAATGTCATCACACCTGTCGCGATCAAAACGCCGCTTTCCCCAAAGGCCCGCAAGAAGATGCCGGTGGCCAAAGACGTCGCAAGGATATTCACAAGGTTGTTGCCCAACAAGACAGAGCCGATCAGGCGTTCATTGTCTTCAGTGATGCGCAAGGCACGCTGTGCACCGACTGACCCTTTATCGGCCTGAGCGCGCAACTTTCCGCGAGACGCGGCTGTTAGGGCCGTCTCTGAACCTGAGAAAAATCCAGATAAAACAAGGAGTAACAAGATCACGCCGCAGGTGATCCAGAACGCGCTGTCTAGGGATGCCAATGTTTCCGTCATTTGTGAGTATATCCTTTAGCTATAATAGGTTATGGGGTGGCCGCTCAGTTCATTCAAGGCCAACCGAAGCAGAGGGCATAAAATGCGACATGAACACATCGGAATTTTGGATGGTCCTATCCTTGCCTTTGGTGGCCCGTATTCAAATGCACAGGCGACTAAGGCATTGTTTACACAGGTGAAAAAGCGTGGGATCGCGCGTAAAAACGTGATCTGTACAGGTGATGTTGTTGCTTATTGTGGTGCACCTTTGGCGACTGTTGAATTGGTACGTGCCTCTGGCTGTGCTGTTGTCGCTGGCAATTGCGAAATCCAACTCGCAACTGGCGCGATGGACTGCGGCTGTGGGTTCGAGGACGGCACTGCTTGTGATCTTTTGTCCGCGGGTTGGTTTGCCCATGCGAGCAAACATGTCCCGAATTCTGATTGCGAGTGGATGGGCCAATGCCCTGATATCATTAGCTTTGATCACTGTGGGGCGCGGTACGCGGTAATCCATGGCGGTTTCACGGATGTGGCGCGGTTCATCTGGCCCACCTCTGATGACGCAGTGTTTGATGAGGAATGGGCGGCTGTTGAGGCCGCGATTGGTCCCGCCGATCGCATCATATCAGGCCACAGCGGAATCCCGTTTGTACGCCAAACAACAAATGGGCGTTGGATCAACGCTGGCGTGATCGGGATGCCGCCGCATGATCAACGACAATCCACACGCTATGCGATGATCGAAGACGGTGCGGTTTCGATTTGCGAACTTGAGTATGATGTTGAGGGTGCCGTCGTAGATATGCAGCAGGCGGGATTGGTCCAAGGTTATGATAAGTCTTTGGTTTCAGGCGTTTGGCCGTCTGAGGACGTGCTGCCTCAGGACTTGCGTTTGTCGTTTTGAGTAAGCGGATGATGCTCTAACACCAGCTCGGTCAAACGTTCATCTAGCACATGGGTGTAGATTTCTGTGGTCGCGACATCCGCATGTCCCAGCATCGCTTGGATAGATCGCAGATCCGCACCACCTGCCAACAGGTGGGTCGCAAAAGCGTGGCGCAATGTATGGGGTGTTACCTTGCTGGGCATGACGCCTCCGGCAACGGCTAACTCCTTGATCAACAGATAAAATCGGTGACGCGTCAGATATCCTGCAACCCCGCGTGAAGGGAACAGATATTTGGACGCTGCCTTGCCCTTAGACTTTGCCAAATCGTCAGCAGCATCGCGGATGGGTAGCCATGCAACAAGCGCTTCGCGTGCAGGGGGTGACAGCGGCACAATTCGTTCTTTGCCCCCTTTTCCAAGGATCAAAAGAACGCGTGGATCACCACGTGCTGCTGACACCGGCAAGCTGACCAGCTCGGTCACACGCATTCCTGTGGCGTAGAGTAGTTCCATCAAACAGGTGTTGCGAAGTGTATCGCGGCCAAGGGTACGTGCGGCGCTTAAAAGCCGATCAACCTCTTCAATATCTAGGGTTTTTGGTAGCTTTTTATCAAGGCCAGGCCCGGCAATTTGAATGGCTGGATTGTCCTCCCGCCACCCTTCTTCAAAGGCAAAGCGGTAGATTTGTTTGATGGATGACAAGCGGCGGGCCCGTGTTGATTTGGCCAACCCTTGGGCATCGCAATATATCAAATAATGTTCGACGTCGTCTTGGGATGCTTTAAGAAAATCGACGGGTTTGCGGGCCAGCCATGCCTCAAAATCCTTAAGATCGCGGCCATAGGCCAGTAATGTGTTGTTTGCCGCGCCCAACTCAGCCGCTTGTGCCTCTAGAAATGTTGATATCCACTGGCTCATCTGGAGGGTGTCTCAATCAATATTTGTAGGGCTGCGCGGCGTGCCATGTCCTCTAACCCAAGCGCGCGTAATGTCCCCAAAGCGGCGCTAAGTTGGCCCATATCGCCGTCGCTGCCGGATTGCAGCATTGTCAGTGTGTTGAGCAATGCATGGCCCAATTCGCTATTTTTAGCTTGTTGCAGGAAGGTTGGGTCCGCTGAATCGGAGGAGAAACCGCGTTTTATTGCTATTTTCAGGGGACTATCTGCGTTGATTGCGCTTACGTCCCCTAGTGCAACCGCCGTGCGAAATGGGTGCCTATCTGCCGCATCAGGGAAGGTCGCCGCGGCGCTTTCATAGAGGGAACTGTACTGGATAATATCGAAGGCATCATCGTGTACTTGCGGTGGCAGCTCGGTTTTCAACACGCTCTCTGCGAAAAGTGTCGCGAATGGGGCGGATAGGTTGGCTGCTTGCATGAGCGACCATGCAGTGGGCATGGTTTTGGCAATAGCAGCTGCGCTACGGGTGTTCAGCGCGGTTTCAAACCGTTGAACCGCAGCGACATGGTCCCAAATGCCGCCAGAGGCTGCAGGGCTGCGTTGTGAGTATATCCCTAGCAAGCGATTTGCTGGCAGTGCGCCAGATTGCGCGAGCCGCTCGGCACCTTCGATTTGGGTTTTCCATCCGGCAATATCGCGCAGATCAGCATTGGCATATGCCAGTGGCCAGCTGCGGGTTGTTATGGGCTGGCCTAAGGCTTCGTGCATCCGAAACAATAGGGGACTTGGCGTGGTCGGGCGTGGAAGCGGTGCGTCATTTTCAAACAGGTCAGGGTCTAAGAACCGTTCAAGAACAGCAGCTTGATCTGGTGTAACCGTGCCCAACGTTCGCGCGGTGCCAAAAAGTAATGCAGCGGTATTCCAATCTCCCGATCGGGCAGCACAAAAAATGCGATAAGCAAAATTAGGAGCTAAAAACGGGGAGGTATTTATCAGTGCACATCCTGCGGTTTCGGTTTCGTTTAACAGGGATGCATCAATAAACCGTTGTGCGACAGCTTGGCTACGGGATGGGCCAATTTGTTCGATTAATGCCAAAGCTGGGTCAAGGGCACCAGCTTTAATCAGTGCATCGACACGGGCCAAGTTGAATTGTTCGGCCTTACCGCCTGCGGGATCAGCGACTGCCAATAACAGGGTGAATAGTGTCGCTTGCGCTGCTGATAACGTCAGTGCGGGCATGTCCAGAAGGGTTTGCGTCAACGTTTCAGCATCGGATTTTGCCCATAGATTGACGGGTAAACCTGATATGTTCGAAGGAACCAAACCGATGATCTTAGCGGTTGGTCCATCCAGTGTTGTCACAGTTACGCCTGGTAGTGTCGCGCCGTTGCTGATCTTTGGTTCATCGGGGATCAATTGGATAGGTGCAGATTGTGGTACACTGTCCAGCCAGTCGATGGCAGACAAAGGACGTTCTGAAATTGTGCCCTGTGCCAAGGTGGTGCTGGCACAGCTCACCGCAATCAATAAGGCGTGACAAAAGAGCTTAGTCTGCATTCAGGATCAGTGGTTGGCGGACTTCAGTTTGGGGTGCTGAAAAATCTGCACCAAAAAACGGCCCAATATATGCATATCCGATCAGCCCGATGAACGCCAAAATAGCGATCAAAAACAATAGCTTGATCAGTTTTCCCATGAATTCGACTGCCTTTTTAGATTCTTACTTTTGATAACTTATATATGGCCTTTCTAACAATATCACGTCATTCAGTCGATTATGAACGAAATTGAGCAAACGATGGCCGACACGCCAAATCCTAAGGTGCATTACACCTTGCTAAAGACGGTTGTGATGGTCGGAATGATGGGTGCTGGCAAGACGGCTGTTGGTCGCGCCTTGGCCCAAAGGCTGGGCGTTGCCTTCTTAGACAGCGATGCCGAAATCGAAGTTGCGGCCAATAGGACCGTGCCTGAAATTTTCGAGCGCGATGGTGAAGCGTTCTTTCGTGGCAAAGAAACCCAAATTATTGAACGTCTGTTGATCGACAAACGCTGCATCCTATCGACAGGTGGCGGTGCGTTTTTGAGTGAGCAAAATCGCAAAAACATATCGGCCCAAGGCATCTCTGTCTGGCTCAACGCCGATCTTGAGTTGTTATGGAACCGTGTTCGCAGCAAGGACACACGACCTTTGCTTCGCACTGACGATCCGAAAGCGACTTTGAAAAAACTGTATGATCAACGGGTGCCGATCTATTCCTTGGCAGACCTGACTGTAGGTTCAGCCACTGAGTATTCTATTGAAGATATGGTGGACCAAGTGATTGACGCATTAATTGCCAGCAATGATATTTTGGAGGTTCACAATGCGTGACATCGTTTCTGTAAATTTGCCGGGTCGTGAATATGACATTCACATTGGTCCAGGTCTTTTGGAAGATGCGGGAACGCTGATCGCGCCGTTGCTAAGCCAACCCCGCGTGCGGGTTATTACCGACGAAACCGTTGGTGGGCTGCATTTGGAAACATTGCGTGCAGGGCTGGCGCGTGCTGGCATCGCGATAGAATCCTTGGCGCTGAAACCGGGTGAAGGGACTAAGAATTGGGAGAACCTAAGCACCTGCGTTGAATGGCTGCTGGACCAAAAGGTTGAACGCCGTGATGTGGTTGTAGCCTTTGGTGGTGGTGTCATCGGTGATCTGGTTGGATTCGCGGCAGCAATCTTGCGTCGCGGTGTACGGTTTGTTCAAATCCCAACATCGCTTTTGGCGCAGGTCGACAGTTCTGTGGGTGGCAAGACAGGTATCAACACCCGTCACGGTAAGAACCTTGTCGGATCGTTTCACCAACCAAGCCTTGTGTTGGCTGACATTGATGTCCTTGGAACATTGACCCCGCGCGATTTTCTGGCGGGCTGCGGTGAGGTCGTCAAATACGGTTTGCTTGGGGATGCAAAATTCTTTGAATGGCTTGAAACCAATGGCCCTAAAATGGCAGCCGGTGATGTTGCTGCGCGTGTTCATGTTGTGCGTCGCTCTGTTGAGATGAAAGCAGAGATTGTAACGCGAGATGAGACCGAGCAGGGAGATCGTGCGCTTTTGAACCTTGGCCACACCTTCTGTCATGCCCTTGAGGCGGCAACGGGCTATTCTGATCGTCTGTTGCACGGCGAAGGCGTTGCTATCGGTTGTGCGCTAGCGTTTGAGGTCTCTTCCAAGATGGGACTGTGTTCACAGGAAGACCCAAGTCGTTTGCGTGCGTTCCTGAAGAATATGGGTATGAAAACGGACCTTTCAGACATTGAGGGTGATTTGCCTAATGCTGAAGCACTGGTTGATCTGATGGGGCAGGACAAAAAGGTTCTGGATGGTCAGCTAAGGTTTATTCTGACGCGCGGTATTGGGACATCATTTGTCACCAGTGATGTGTCGCGTGATTTGATCGTTGATGTGTTGGAAGGCGCGCTAAGGTCTTAATCTTGGTGTTTTTTTCGATACAAAACGAAATAACGGGGCTCAAATGAATGAACCCCGCTATTTTTGTCGTGCTAAACGCGCAATTACGCGCAGCGGTTTAGAATGGGATTTCGTCGTCTAGATCACGTGACGGAGCAGGGGCACCAGAGCCACCACCAGAATTGCCGCCACCGTAGCCGCCGCCGTTATCAGATGGGCCTGAATCATAGCCCATTGATCCGCCACCACCACCACCGCCGTAGTTGCCTCCGCCGCCACCTTCGCTGCGGCCGTCTAGCATTGTCAAAGTACCGCCAAAGCCCTGCAAAACAACTTCGGTGCTGTATTTGTCAACGCCAGCTTGATCTTGCCATTTACGGGTCTGAAGTTGGCCCTCGATGTAAACTTTGCTGCCCTTCTTGAGGTATTGCTCAGCGATGCGCACAAGCCCTTCTTGGAAGATAGCAACAGAGTGCCATTCAGTTTTCTCTTTGCGCTCGCCTGTGTTGCGGTCTTTCCACGTCTCAGACGTCGCAATGCGAAGGTTGCAAACTTTGCCACCGTTTTGGAATGAACGCACTTCTGGGTCGCGACCCAAATTGCCAATTAGGATTACTTTGTTCACTGAGCCAGCCATGGCATCCCCCGTTTTTAAATCTTTTGACGTTGCGCTTCCTAATCGCAAATACGAATCCGGAGCACATCAATTTCACAGACCCTATACCGACAGCGCTTTGGTTAAAACATCGTAAAACATGATCCATGTCAGCTAATTTGATCAGATCACTGGTTTGATCGTTAAAAGTGTCTATATTACGCAAGAGGCAGATGTCGTGGGGCTAAGACAGAATGCGCATAGGTGTAGTTGTAACGATTGTTTTATCGTTTGTGGGCGAGGCTGTTCTCGCCGACGAGTTCTCCTCCAGAAATCGCAAATCTTTATTTTCGTCGCAAACGAAGATTTTAGATTCACGCGCGTCCAAGCAATACAGCAGCTCAGTCAGATTAAAGCCGGCGAATGTAAACACACCGTCAAAATGGGGTGATGGTGCATCTCCTCGCTTCAACGGAAAGTACAAAGGCAAATTCCTTCCAGTGGCACGTGAAGCGGCACGCCGCCATGGTATTCCCGAAGATCTGTTCCTGCGTTTGATCCAACAAGAAAGCAATTGGAACCCAACGGCAAAATCGCATGCGGGTGCTTATGGATTGGCACAATTGATCCCTTCAACAGCTCGCTATTTGGGGGTGGATATTCGTGATCCATATCAAAACGTTGATGGCGGTGCGCGTTATCTCAAAGAACAATACCGCACATTTGGATCATGGCGTTTAGCATTGGCAGCCTACAACGCAGGGCCGGGAGCTGTCAAAAAATATGGTGGTGTTCCTCCATTCAAAGAGACGCGCAACTACGTCAAGGTGATTTGGGGAAGCTAACCGCGTCTTCATTTGGCCATTCACTGTTCAATCTTTTGCCATTTTTTCACGTCATGGGTGTCCTGTATTTATGAGGGCACCATATGTCAGTTTCATCAACCACCTTTGCAGAACGCCTAACGCGTTTAAATTCCAACTCAGTCAAATTGTATGCGGGTAATGAAACACCTCAAGAATATGAATCTGCGAACCTGATCTGCGCAAAGCCCAAAGTTAAACGCGCCTATTGGACATCTATCGCGATTGGTGGCGGACTTGGTGCACTCGCGGGGCACATGTTCAAAACCAACATTGGAATTGAAATGTTCTTTTCCCAATCGGTGCCTGTTCTCTTTTCGATTATTAAATCCAACGAAATGATCGCTGGCATTTGCCTTGCAATGCTGGCTGGGCCCGTTTGTTCGATCGCGTTTCAAATTTTTGGCGATACAAAACCACGTCTATCTCAGTTTTGGTGGTCGTACCTTGCTGGTTCAATCGCGGCGAACGCCATGGCGTGGTATTACTTTTACCTCACCATGACAGCCTAAGTCATTCAGCAGCAATTTTGATTACGGCTTCCATGCCTGCCAATTCTTCGTCGCTTAGATGGCACTTAACCTGATGCCCATCTGCGATTTCACGAACGGGTGGCATTTCAGTGTCGCACAAACCACCTGAAACCTTTGATTTCCAACCACAGCGCGTTTGGAACGGGCAACCCGGTGGCGGGTTCATGGCAGACGGAATGTCACCTTCAAGCACGATATGTTTCTTGATCACCGAAGTGTCGGCAATTGGAACGGCAGACAATAGCGCTTCTGTGTAGGGATGGTAGGGTGGTGAAAACACCTGATCTGTGGTGCCAAGTTCAACGACGTGTCCCAGATACATCACCATCACGCGGTCAGATAGATACCGGACAATCGACAAGTCGTGGCTGATAAACAGCAGTGTGGTTTTGTGTTCGCGCTGAATATCCATCAACAGATCAGTGACAGCTGCCTGAACGGATACATCCAGAGCAGAAACGGGCTCATCTGCCACAACTATCCTTGCGTCACCTGCAAATGCACGGGCAATGCCGACGCGTTGTTTCTGACCACCAGACAGCTGGCGCGGCATGCGATCTGCGAATTCGCGCGGCAGTTTCACCAAATCAAGCAATTCTAACATGCGTGTGCGGCGTTCCGCTTCGCTGTTGCCGACTTTGAAAATTTCAAGCGCGCGAATGATTTGACGGCCAATCGTCATAGATGGGTTCAGCGTATCAAACGGGTTTTGGAACACCATCTGAACGTCAGCCACTGTTTTGGTATCGCGGTCTTCGATTGCGGTGTTCTGAACCGCTTTGTTGTCCAACAAAATTTCGCCGTCGGTCGCGGTTTCTAACCCCATAAGGACCTTTGCGAATGTGGATTTTCCGCAGCCAGATTCACCAACAATCGCTAACGTTTCGGATTCACGCGCTTCAAAAGATAGTGTTTCGTTGGCTTTGACGACCTTTTTGTTGCCACCACCAAAGATGGCATTCGCGGCGACCTCGTAGTATTTTTTAAGGTTATCGATTTTCAGAACGACTTCGCCAATCGCGCCCTTTTCTTTCTTCTCTGCCGCAATCAAGGGCGCATCCCAATCGATCTCTGCAAACTTTAGGCAACGGCTTTCGTGACGGTCACCGTGTTCCACATGTGCCATGGGGATCGCTTTGCTGGAGTTACAGCGGCCTTCCTCAAAATAGTCGCAGCGCGGTCCAAAATTACATCCCTTTGGGCGCTCGTGGGGCAGGGGGAAGTTCCCGGGGATTGCCACCAGTGGGCGAGAATTCTTGTCTGCACCCGGCAATGGGATCGAACGAAACAACGCTTGGGTATATGGATGCTGCATCTTGTCAAAGACGTCTTCGATACGGCCTGTCTCAACGGCTTCACCTGAATACATCACGCAAATGCGGTCACAGGTTTCCAGGACAAGGCCAAGGTTGTGACTGATGAACAGCATGGATGTGCCGTATTTCTTACCCAAATCTTTGACCAGTTCCACAACAGCAGCCTCAACCGTCACGTCGAGTGCAGTTGTCGGTTCGTCCAAGATCAGAAGGGATGGTTCAGACATCAAAGCCATTGCAATGACGATACGCTGCTGTTGACCACCAGACAGCTGGTGGGGGAATGAATTGAGGATACGTTCAGGGTCAGGCAGCTTTACATCTGTTACAACCTGCAACGCGCGCTCATAGGCATCTGCTTCAGACATGTTCTGATGGATCATTGGCACTTCCATCAGCTGCTTACCGATCCGCATCGCTGGGTTCAGTGATGCCATTGGTTCTTGATAGATCATCGCGATTTCGCAGCCGCGAATCTTGCGCAACTCTTCCATGGTCATTTGACCTAAATCTTGGCCTTTAAACTTGATAGTACCGCCAACAACGCGACCATTTTTGCCCAAATCCTGCATGACGCCAAGGGCTACAGTGGACTTACCACATCCACTTTCACCAACCAGTCCAACGGCCTCGCCAGGCTGAACCGTCACTGAGAAATCCATAACCGCTGGGATCTCGCGCAGGCGCGTGAAAAATGAGATCGATAGGTTTTCGATCTCAAGGATAGGTCCATCATAGTCTTGCGTCGTCATCGTCGTCATCTCCCTGTTCGGAGGTTGAGCCGGTATCAAATGTCCGACTTCGGTGTTCTTAGCAATCGGTGAGGGCGCAACACGCCCCCATTATTAGTCGCGCAATGATTCCTCACGCAGGCCGTCTGCCAATAGGTTTAGGCCTAATACCAAGGTCAGCAACGAGACCGCTGGCGGTAAGAGGGGATGCACATATGCGCGGATCAGGGTGCGACCGGTGTTGATCGTTGTGCCCCAGTCAGGGCTTTCTGATTCCAACCCAAGTCCGAAGAACCCTAAGGTACCGAGTAGGATCGTTGTGTAGCCAATGCGCAGGCAGAAATCGACGATCAGTGGGCCACGTGCGTTTGGCAAGATCTCCCAAAGCATAATGTACCAAGGACCTTCACCACGGGTTTGCGCCGCCGCAACGTAGTCACGCGTTTTGATGTCGAGGGCGAGGCCACGAACAATACGGAACACAGTGGGGGCGTTCACAAAGACCACAGATACAAACACGACCAAGATGCTTGGATCCATATCGTAAAAGTCCAAGAACTCTGGCAGGCCCCAAATGTTGTATTCCTTGGTTGAAATAATGTTGCCGTTGTTGCTGATCAAAGCGAGGTAAATCCAAGCCAACGCGCCTAGAACTACAATCAAAAGCGGTGTGCGTACCTTTGGTTGAGTGTGATAGCGCGAGTTCAGTAGCACCCCAAAGAAGATCACAGGAAACACGAACAACACGGCTGCCATATAGTTTGGTATACCCGTCGCTACGATCTCTGGTGTGACCAGGAGGTAGAACAAAAGGATGACAGGGAAGGCGAGGATAAGGTTCGCAACAAAAGATAGAAATGTATCCAAGCGTCCGCCGTAGTATCCTGCTGGAAGGCCTAGTGTGATGCCGACCATGAACGCGAAGATGGTGGCGAACGGTGCAATCAGAACCACTGTCCATGCACCTTTGAACAAGCGGCTGAACACGTCGCGTGCAAGGTTGTCACCACCCAGTAGATACCACTGAAATTCATTGTCTTCAGCACCCCGTAGTGGCGTGCCGGGTAGTTTGTTCTTCATGCCGGATGCTTGGCTTAGGGAGTCATGGGTGATGATCATGTCAAAGACACCGGCCATGACACCGGCCAAGACCCAGAACAAGACAAGGGCAAAGCCGATCATACCAACAGTGCTATCAAACAACTTACCATACAGGCCTAAACTGCGTTTAAACTTGATAGAGGCCATAAAAGTAAAAACCATACCGACCCAGACAGGGGTAAGCTGTTGTGCCATTCCACCAAAGATACCTGCTTTGGTGCCCATGACGACCCCGGCCAGCAGGTAGATCATTACAATCGCCAATATGGCAACAAAAGTTACTTTGACTGCAAAGCTGATCAGCCCACCTATACCTGCACTGGTTGCAGCGGTGCCATCTGACCTGATGTGAATTGTCTGTTCTTTTGCAAACAGAGAGGTGATGATTTGGACAACGACCATGACGGCAAAGATGCCAACGGCCAGTCCAAAAAAGAGGTTTAGAAAGCTAAGGCTTCCGGTCCATGTCAATGGTTCCATTGTCTCGACCCTCCCTTAAGAAATGCGAATTCGTGGGTTCAAGAAGACGTAACCGATGTCAGAAATCAGTTGGGTCAACAAAACCAAGATGACAGAGACGACCGAGATGGCCATGAGCAGTTCGATGTCGTTTCCACGTGCCGCTTCAACCAACAAACGGCCAAAGCCATCGTAGGCGAACAGATATTCGACGATCACAACGCCATTCAATAACCACGGCACTTGCAGCATGATGACCGTGAATGGAGCGATCAACGCATTGCGAAGGGCGTGTTTCATGACGACATTACGAAAGCTAACGCCCTTTAGACGTGCAGTGCGGATGTATTGTGCCGTCATGACTTCAGCCATCGATGCACGTGTCATGCGTGCGATATAACCCATCCCGTAAAGGGAAATGGTCAATACGGGCAAAAAGAAATTCCTGAAGGTTGCGTCATCAACAGCCTTCTTAGCAGAGCCTAAGAACAGCGTCTTTGTGTCGATCCACCCCCAGTCGGCAAGTATCGGCGATATTCCAAATTTGGAGGAGGCAAGAAGGGCGATAAATATTACGCCGGATACGTATTCGGGGGTTGCGGTAGAGGCTATAGAAAACGTTGACAATGTACGGTCCAGGTTTGAGCCTTCACGCATCCCAGCCAGAATGCCGACAATCAAAGCCATCGGAACCATCAGCAGCAATACAAAGCCCATCAGTTTACCTGTTGCGGATAGGCGTTTGGCAACCAGTGCATCTACGTCCGTCTTGAATACCGAGGAGTAACCCCAGAACCCTTGTAAAACTCCACAGAACCGCGCGCGGTCCTCAACAGGTGTTGCGGCTAAGAAGCAGCGGCCGGTTACGATTGTTTGGCCATCATTATCTGTCTTTTCGTTGGTCCAGCCCGGCACCACGCCAACCCATTGCCCAAACTTATAGGGAAGGGGCGCTAAATAGCCTCGATCAGACAGCCAGCTGTTAACGGCCTCGTCGGACATGCGAAAGTTGCCTTGCGTTTTTGCAAGTTTTTCAAGGTTGGGTGTTAAGTTAGTCATGAAAAAGACGATGAACGTCAGGCATAATGCCGTCAGCAACATCTGTCCCAGACGTCTGATGATAAAGGTTCCCATGGATGCCCCTGTTGGTAGGCTGATAATTAGATTTGGCGGCCTTTGCGGCTCTTGCCATTTGCTGGGCTGTCATTGGCGCAGCCCCAAACTCCCGTGTAAAATCCCCCCTTTGCGTTTGCCACTCGGTGTTGCTCACCGTTTTCGTGGATGTAACGCGTCTTCACTAGATCATCAGGCTACAGATCGGAGCACAGGTCAATCCGTCACGTTAAAAAAATCATTTTGAACACGGGATTGGCGCTTATTGGCTATTCAGAAAGTCGCTCAGGTTTGTCGGCGCAATTGGGTCGGTGTCTTACCCGTATGTTGCTGAACAAAACGCGTGAAGTAGGCGGCGCTGCCAAATCTTAGCTGTGTCGCAATATCTTTAGCAGACGTTTTTGTATCAACCAGAGCAGTTTGTGTTTGGTGTAGCAGGCGCGCGGTCAGATGGTCGGCCGCGGTTACCCCTGTAGCTGTGCGACTTGCACGCGCTAAGTGGGTTGGCGTTACGCTGAGCTGTTCAGCGTGCTCTGCCATAGTAGCTCCCTTCATTTTGGGTAGCGTCAAGTTGGCAAAAAAACGCCTGATCAGTCGAATAGAGGCATTCTGTTTTATTGGCGCATGTTCAGGAAGGGCTATTTGGCGACGGACCCAAACTTCGATCAAGCGCTGATGGGCACCCAATGCCGCATCTAAAAAAGGCTGATTATCCGACACTTCACGCTGTGCAGCTTCAATGAAACCTGACAGTTGGGCTATGGCTTTGGCATCCCTGATCCACAGTTGGCGGGCTGTTTCTAGATTCCAACTATTTTGAGTCGGTGGGATGATTGCAACCAGTCCGTTGGCTTGGCGACCCAGATCTAGTGCAAAAACCTGACCATGCGGAATAAGAATCGCGTTGTGTGCACCGACACCGCGTCTTGAGCCATCCGTGTGCAATAGCCCTTGCCCACGTGTGACCCAAATTAAAAGATCAGAAGGGTCGTCATGCAAAAGCGCAAGACGCCAATCTTGACCTCCCGTGAAGTTGGCCAAAGATCTGATTTGCAGAGTATCGGTCATGGGTTGAAAATGACATGTTTGTTCGTTTAGATCAATTTTTTCAAACCATTTATCTACTAATAGTTGATAAATGATGGCTTTATTACATCTCTTTTGTGTTGATCAAGTTCCAATTTTTCATCTTTGACCTGAACCATGTCCGTTGCCGTTTGGCATATTGGCGGGTCGCGATGCACGCCTCTTCACGTGCGGTTTGCAAATCAAGCTCGCCTCGATGACACTTTATTAGTTCGGGAACGCCGATCGCACGACAGCTTGACAAGGTTGGGTCATAGCGATCATCCATGCCTGCAATTTCATCCATCGCACCTTCGTCTATCATCATATCAAAGCGTTGTTCGATCCGTGGGGTTAGCCATTCTTTGTCGGCATCCAAAACAATATTAAAGCTGTGTTTTGGCTCGACCAAAGGTGGCGGTGTGTCGTCTTGCCATTGGGCGAGGCCACGCCCAGTTGATGTCAGCACTTCCCAGGCACGCTGAACCCTCGCGCGGTTCGCAACATCAATGCGAGAAACCGTATCCGGATCGAGTTGATCCAGCATAAAAGTCAAATCCAGTGTATCGCCTTGCAACCGCACGTCTGGTGGAGTTGTGGGGATGTCAGCAAGGCCTTGGGTCAAGGCGGTGAAATATAAACCAGTCCCACCAACGATGATTGGCCGTTGAGTCCCGTCTAGGAACGGCGCAACTTCACGTAACCAATGGCCCGTAGAGTGGGAGGTGTTATAATCGGTATGACGGTAAAGGGCATGAGGAGCCCGTGCTTCTTCTGCTTTGGAAGGGCAGGCAGTTATAACCCGCCAGCAGTTGTAAATCTGGCTGGCGTCTGCGTTCACGATCACGCCACCCTGTGTCTCAGCAATGGCTAAGGCCAAGCTGGATTTACCAGATGCGGTTGGTCCTGCGATCAGCACCGGCTGCTCCGGCGAGAGCTGCGAGAGCCCGTATTTGGTAAGTTTGCTCATTTCTTTTGCAGTTCCGGTTGTCGTGCATTGAATTCTGGATTGTTTTCCGACATTTTAGAGCAAGATAAAACACCCAATGCCAATTGCCCTATTCGGCACCTCAAATTGGCAGTAGAAAACTGGAGCGCCCTATGGCCAAAGAACCCCAAACATCCTTCAAACGTGTCATGCTTAAGATATCTGGTGAGGCGCTGATGGGTGATCAAGGTTTTGGGCTACACCCACCAACCGTCGAACGTATCGCCAAAGAGGTGGAATCAGTTCAGGAAATGGGTGTTGAGATTTGCATGGTCATCGGCGGCGGCAACATTTTCCGTGGCTTGCAAGGTAGTGCGCAAGGAATGGAACGTACAACGGCTGACTACATGGGAATGCTGGCAACCGTAATGAACGCTTTGGCCATGCAGTCTGCATTAGAAGAGTTGGGCATCCACACACGTGTGATTAGCGCGATTACTATGAACGAAGTTGCAGAACCCTACATTCGTCGTCGTGCAGTGCGCCACCTTGAGAAGAAGCGTGTTTGTATCTTTGCCGCCGGTACGGGGAACCCGTATTTCACGACAGATACTGCCGCGACACTTCGTGCGAATGAAATGTCATGTGAAGCGATCTTTAAAGGTACTAAGGTGGATGGCGTTTACGACAAAGATCCTGCCAAACATGATGACGCTGTGCGCTATGATACAGTCAGCTATGATGACGTTTTGGCCAAGCGCCTTGGCGTAATGGATGCGTCTGCGATTGCCTTGGCACGTGACAACAACCTGCCCATTATTGTCTTCTCATTAGATGAGCCGGGCGGTTTCCGCGGGATCTTGGCGGGTGAGGGCACCTATACAAGAGTTCAAGATTAATTGATAAACTCACGTATTGGTGGGTGCTTGTCATACTGCCTGTACAAACGTGACTAAAAATAAAAGGGGCGAAAAGCCATGTCCGATGACTTCATGCTTGATACCGATGAACTTCAACGCCGTATGGATGGTGCGATAGCATCGCTACGTACCGAATTTGCATCATTGCGCACAGGGCGTGGTTCGTCCTCCATGCTCGACCCGATTGTGGTCGAAGCTTACGGTCAGCGCACACCAATCAACCAAGTGGGGACTGTGAATGTTCCAGAGCCACGCATGGTAACGATTAACGTTTGGGATAAATCGATGGTTGGCGCAGTCGAAAAAGCCATCCGCGAAAGTGGGTTGGGCATCAATCCACAACTAAACGGCACGATTATTATGTTGCCGATCCCTGAATTGAACGAAGAACGCCGCCGTGAATTGACTAAGGTCGCTGGGCACTATGCAGAAAGCACACGGGTTTCAGTGCGCAACATTCGCCGTGATGGTATGGATCAGATTAAGAAGGGCAAGGCTGATGGCCTTTCTGAAGATGATCAAAAAATCTGGGAAGGTGAGGTTCAGGATATGACCAATCGCCTAACCAAAATCATTGACGAGATGCTTGAGACGAAACAAACTGAGATCATGCAAGTTTAATTCTGACATCAAGTGTGGGCATGTTCCCCTTAAAATGTGTAAGTATCTAGTATTTTAGTCAATTTATTTAGTGGCGGAGATCATCATGGGTCAAGACCTTGATACAAGCGCGGATGACGACAGCCATACTGGGCCACGTCACGTTGCGATCATTATGGACGGCAATGGCCGTTGGGCAACCCAGCGGGGCAGGCCACGCTTGTTTGGACACCATGCAGGTGCCAAACGCGTTCGAGAAATTGTTGAAAGCTGCCCAGATGTTGGCGTAAAGTATTTGACGATTTTTGCGTTTTCAACTGAAAACTGGAAACGTACTCAGGTCGAAGTTGCCGGTCTTATGGGCCTGTTTCGCCGTTATATCGCTAAAGAAACGCGCGCCCTCGTAGAGTTTGGTGCACGTGTCCGTTTCATTGGTGATCGTGAGCGCCTTGATGCAAAGCTTGTAAAATTGATGGATGAGCTTGAAAAATCAACAGCTGGGAATACTAAAACCAACCTCACTATTGCTCTGAATTACGGTGCTCGTGATGAGGTCGCTAGGGCGACCAAGTTACTAGCTGAGGATGTTGCGCGCGGCGTTCTTGATCCTGCAGATGTAGATGAAGAAACATTACCTAAGTATCTGGATACACGTGTTTTACCTGACCCTGATCTAGTGATCCGCACCAGCGGTGAAGCACGGATTTCTAATTTCTTACTTTGGCAATCAGCTTATGCGGAATATGAATTCATCGATACTCTATGGCCTGATTTCAGCCGTGAAGAGTTCGCGAGCTTGTGTGCCTCATACGGCGAGCGTGATCGCCGTTTTGGGGGCGTTAAAAAATGAGTGAGGCATCTAAGTGGTCTGACCTGACGATCCGTTTGGGATCTGCTATTTTGATGGTCATCGTTGGTCTTCTTGGATTGTTATTCGGTGGACATGTTTTCCACGTTTTAGTCGCACTTATCTGCGGTTTGATGATGTGGGAATTGGTGCGGATGGTCACGCCGTTGAACGCCCCACTTGCGCTGCAACTTGGTATGTTGAGCGCGTTTGCTAGCTTTGTTGCCATCTACATTCCAACAGGATTCGGTTTGCCGATTTTGCTGGCACCAGCATTCATCGGATTTGCCCAATTAACCAAAAACCGTGTTGTTTACATGGTTTTTAGTGTGATGGTTCTGTTGGCTGGTTTTGGAATGATGTCGGTGCGCGATGATCTGGGATTTACTTGGATGCTTTGGTTGATCGTCGTTGTAATTGCTACGGATGTTTTAGGCTATTTCGCAGGCCGTTTAATCGGTGGGCCAAAGTTTTGGCCCGCTGTCAGCCCCAAAAAGACATGGTCTGGGACTGTGTTTGGCTGGGTTGGTGCCGCAATTGTTGGTTTCATCTTTACAATATATACAGGCGCATCGCTTGAGCTGATTGGTATTTCGATCGCGGTCGCAATGGCTTCTCAAATGGGTGATATTGCTGAAAGCGCAATCAAGAGAATGATGGGCGTTAAGGACAGTTCGGCGCTTATTCCGGGACATGGCGGCGTTTTAGATCGCTTTGATGGTATGTTGGGGGCCGCGGTTTTCTTGTTGCTGGTTGGCCAGTTCATCGGTTTCCCACCGGGTCTTGTGTGAGATTGATATGAACCGACGGCGTGTCAGTATTTTTGGGGCCACAGGCTCCATTGGACAAAATACAATCGATCTGATCGCACGCAATAGCGACAGTTATGATGTCGTCGCCCTGACCGGAGCGTCAAACATCACGCAATTGGCTAAGGACGCAATTCGTCTGAATGCACAGGTGGCTGTGACTGCCCACGATCATTTGCTGACAGAATTGCGGACCGCATTGGCAGGCAGTAACGTTGAGGCTGCTGCGGGCAAGGCTGCACTGGCTGAAGCCGCGTCGCGTCCGGTTGATTGGGTAATGTCAGCAATCATTGGTTCTGCTGGCCTTTTGCCCGGGCTCAAAGCTCTTGAACAAGGGGCAACACTGGCCTTAGCTAACAAAGAATCCTTGGTCTGTGCGGGCGGTTTGATCCTTCAGACAGCCAAAGACAACAACGCTAGAATTCTACCGGTCGACAGCGAACATTCAGCCATTTTTCAAGGACTTGTCGGCGAAGATATGGCCGCAGTTGAACGGATAATTATTACTGCAAGTGGCGGTGCATTCCGCGATTGGCCAATTGAAGATTTAGCAAACGCCACACTGGCGCAGGCGTCTGCCCATCCCAATTGGGATATGGGACAACGGATTACGATCGATAGCGCTTCGATGTTTAACAAGGCGATGGAAGTCATTGAAACTCATGAGTATTTTGAAGTTTTTTCTGATCAAATAGAGGTCTTGGTTCATCCAGAATCTATGATCCACGCTCTTGTAGGATTTAACGATGGGGCATTGATGGCCCATGTTGGCCCACCAGATATGCGCCATGCGATAGGCTATGCCCTTCACTGGCCCGAACGTCAGACGTTGCCTGTTGAGCGATTGGATCTGGCAAAAATTGGTTCATTTACCTTCCGTGCACCTGATGAGGTCAGGTGGCCTGCATTGCGTCTTGCGCGCGAAGTGATGGCACGTGGTGGATTGTCTGGGGCCGTGTTCAATGCTGCCAAAGAAACAGCACTTGATGGCTTTATTTCAGGCGCGCTCAAATTCACTGAAATGTCTGAGATTGTGGATCAAACACTTTCTAATATGGACAGCAAGGGTGGTCATATTGATGACACTATGACCCTTGATAATGTTCTTCATGTTGACCATCTCGCACGTGAGATCGCGCAACACTTAATAAAACAACGGGCAGGATAAACATTTGGATATTGCGGCGCTGATTGGCCAGTTTGGTGGCTTCTTTTGGATGATTATTGCGTTTGTAGTCGCTTTGAGTGTGATCGTAGCGATCCATGAATATGGTCACTATATCGTAGGCCGTTGGACGGGGATTCACGCGGATGTTTTCAGCCTTGGGTTCGGCCCTGTTTTGTATTCGCGTTTCGATAAGCGCGGTACAAAATGGCAGATCGCAGCGCTGCCTTTTGGCGGATATGTAAAGTTTGCAGGCGATGCAAATGCTGCCTCTGGTGTTGACGGGGAGGCGATGGCTGAAGTGGCCGACGATCCTGTCGCACGACGCGCAACGATGCATGGTGCGCCACTTTGGGCGCGCGCACTGACTGTTGCGGCGGGTCCGGTATTCAACTTTGTCTTTTCGATAATCATCTTTTTTGGCGTCATGGTCTACGCAGGTCAACCCAGTGACCCGCTGACAGTTGCCTCTCTTAAAGTTCTTCCGGGGCAGGAAACCCAGTTGCGCGAAGGTGATCGTATTCTTGGCATCGAAGGTCAGGAATATGCTGTTTTTGAAGACGCGGTTAGCTGGGCACTAACGACATCGCCCCCGAATGATGGTATCCTGAATTATGATATCGAGCGCGATGGCGAGAGTTTAAGTGTAACAGGTCCGTTCCTAGCGCCTGCACGCATTGGAAATATCGTGCCGCAAAGTGCCGCTTCTGATGCTGGCTTGCGTCGTGGTGATGTAATTACCCATATCAATGGCGATGCCATAGTTGCCTTTCTTGACATGAAGAACATCGTTGAGTCGTCCAATGGTGCCGATCTTGACCTAAGTGTTTGGCGCGACGGAAACGTCGAACAGTTGGTACTGACACCAAAACGTGTCGACGAACCTGTGCCAGGCGGGGGCTTTAGCACCCAATGGCGGATCGGTATCATGAACGGTTTGGCATTTGAGCCAGCGACTGAGACAGTCCCAGTTGTCACTGCTTTGACGCGTAGTGTGCGCCAAGTTGGCCGCATTATTGAGGGCTCTATTTCTGGGCTTGGTCACATGATTACTGGCGCGATCAGCACATGCAACCTGTCGGGACCCATCGGTATTGCACAAACCTCTGGCGCAATGGCATCACAAGGGGCGCAGAGCTTTATTTGGTTCATTGCCGTTCTAAGTACCGCTGTAGGCTTATTGAACTTGTTCCCTGTGCCTGCGTTGGACGGTGGCCATTTGGTTTTTTACGCCTACGAAGCCGTAACTAAACGCCCACCAAGCGATAGCGCATTGCGGATATTGATGGGCATTGGCCTTGCAATGGTGTTGACACTAATGGTGTTTGCTTTGGGGAATGACTTGTTCTGTCCATAAGTCTCAAATTTACAGGAGTTCGTTATGGCCAATGCTAAAAATAATAATCGCGCTTTGATTGAGGGGCGTGCGGCGTTGTTCGTGATTGATATACAAGCCAGCACATTCATTGATGACAGTCTGGTTCGTTCAATCGGGCTACAAGGAACGTATGCTAAAGGCGCGTGTCGCAATTGATAAAGCGCGCGCTTGCGACATTCCTGTTATCTTCATCCAAGAGGTTCATCGTCCCGACCTATTAGATTTTGGACGTGAATTGGACGGCGACGAGGATATCCACTGCCTCGAAGACAATCCAAAGACGGATATCGCGATCAAAGAGATGGATTTCCGTCCAACTGATTACCTAATCCGAAAACGTCGTTATTCAGCGTTCTTTGGGACCGACTTTGAAATTTTGTTGCGTGGTTTGCAAGTGGACACACTGCTAATGGGTGGCGGTCTCACGGACGTTTGCGTGCATTATACTTTTGCGGATGGACACCAATCTGACTATTTTTGCCGCATCATCGAAGATTGTACCGGGGGATCAAGTTTAGATGCCCACCAGTATTCTTTGAGGGCGATGGAGTATCTGCAAACGGGTGCGTGTCGTTCTTTGGATGAGGTTTTGGAATCCATGGAGGAGGCAGGGCAAATGCAGTTGGTTCACCCAGCGTAAGACATGTCATGTACGATCGCCACGTTCATGCCACATTTCGACCAATTTGAGGTCTTATTGATTTTGTAATGTCTTGTTGAAATAAGGAATATTAGCATGCAAACGATTCAGACTGGTTACCGTGGACTACGCCTTTTGGTCGATCTTAACTGGGATCGTGGGCTGTATTTAGGTACATTATCTGCCTGTCTTTTGCTTGGTATCTGGATCTGTGGTATCTAGGGTAACCTGCTTCCCGCTAAATAGGGGGAAGAAATCAGTCTCATAGGGCAGATTTAGTACGTTCGCGTTTTGACAACCCAGCCTATACTCGGTACTCATCAAGGCAACTTTTGTCTTAAGATTGGGTAATAACCATGAAGTTGCGGTTTTCTAGCAAGCACGGTGAAACACATGCATCTGGGGTTGCATTATTGGCAGCCAAACGGCTGATTGGTGTTTCCCTATTGGTTTCATCTACTTGGATGGCGGCGGCGATGCCTGCTGGTGCCCAAAATTACTCATTCAATAAGGTTGTGATCGACGGAAATGCGCGGATCGGAAATTCCGCAATTCTATCCCAAGTGGGAATCGCAACGGGCCAAACAGTTAGCGCTGGCCAGCTGAACGACGCATTTCAAAAACTTCAAAACAGTGGCTTGTTTGAAAGCGTTGCCATTTCTCCAGCTGGAAATACACTGAAAATCACGGTGGTTGAACGTCCAACGATCAATCGTGTGAACTTTGAGGGTAACCGCCGCAAGAAAGATTCCGTGCTGGAAGCTTTGGTTTCATCCGCCGAACGTCGCGTTTTTAATCCCAACGTCGTAGAGGCAGATGCAGCAAAAATCGCTGAAGCTTATTCAAACGGTGGTCGTTTGGCTGCCCGTGTAACGCCTAAAATCATTAAACGAAGCGACAATCGCGTTGATGTCGTATTTGAAGTTTTTGAAGGTGATATAGTAGAAGTCGAGCGCCTTAGCTTTGTTGGCAACCGCATTTATTCAGACCGTCGTTTACGTCGTGTCCTTGGAACGAAGCAGGCGGGGCTATTCCGTGCTTTGGTAAAGGCCGATACGTTTGTTGAAGACCGCATCGAGTTCGACAAACAGGTTTTGCGCGAGTTTTACCTATCACGCGGATATATTGATTTCAGGACAAATTCTGTAAACGCAGAATTGGCTCAAGAACGTGATGGGCATTTTATCGCTTTTAACATCCGTGAGGGACAGCAATTCAAATTCGGAAGCGTTTCGACAAGCAGTGAGCTAAATGATGTCGACGGTGACGAATATCAGGCAGTCACTAAAATCCGTCCGGGCGTCGTTTATTCCCCGACCTTGGTTGAGCAAGAAATCGCACGCATGGAGCGATTGGCCATTCGTCAAGGCGTAGATTTTTTGCGGGTTGAACCACGCATCACTCGTAATGATCGTGACTTAACACTCGATGTTGAATTTGTTTTGTCTCGCGGTCAGCGCGTGTTTGTTGAGCGGATTGATATTGAAGGCAATACGACTACTCTTGATCGTGTCATCCGTCGCCAGTTTAAATCTGCTGAGGGCGACCCATTCAATCCACGTGCAATTCGTGAATCTGCAGAACGTATCAGAGCGTTGGGGTTCTTTGCTAACGCGAACATCGATGCACGAGAAGGATCATCACCTGATCGCGTAATCGTTGACGTTGATGTCGAAGAACAACCAACAGGCTCATTGGGCTTTGGCGGGTCGTTTTCTGCCAATGATGGATTTGGTGTTGCAATCACATTAAAGGAACCGAACTTTCTTGGACGTGGCCAAGGGGTCGATATTACTTTGAATACTGCCAAAGATTCTCGTCGCTATGGCTTTAATTTTATTGAACCTAACTTTCTCGGACGTGACGTTCGGTTTGGCCTTAATCTAAATTATGCCGAAAGCGATAGTGCTTTCTCCACTTTCGATTCCACTACAGCGATCTTCCAACCCAGCTTGGGATTTCCGGTTAGGGAAAATGGTCGTGTTCAATTGCGCTATACTGCAGAGCAGGTCGAGATTGCTGCGCGTGATCCAGCAGCACATGGCGCGATTATTGGGCATGATATTACGGTGGGTAAGCAGATTGCTTCGTCGATTGGTTACACATATCGCTATGACACACGGATATCGGGTTTAAACCCAGATGTAGGCGTTTTGCTGGAATTTTCACAAGACTTTGCGGGTCTTGGTGGCGATAGCAAATACGTGAAAACTACGGCTAAGGCTGTTGGGCAGCGGCGTGTTTTGAATGGTGACGTAGTCTTGCGTGCGACTGTTGAGGGCGGAGCGTTGTCCTTCAGTGGTGGTACGAACCGTACGGTTGATCGCTTTATCTTGACGCCTGGAATTTTGCGCGGCTTTGAGCCAGGTGGTATTGGGCCACGTGATGCTACTGCTGGTGATACGTTAGGTGGTAACCTGTATGTCGCGGCCCGTTTTGAGGCCGAATTCCCTGTGGGATTGCCTGAGGAATACGGGATCAGTGGTGCACTTTTCTATGACGTCGGAAACCTTTGGGGGTTGAGCGGAGTTACGGGTGTCAACACTCCTGGTTCTGTCGACGGCGAAAGTGGTAGCCTGCGTCACGTCATTGGCTTTGGCATCCTATGGCAGACTCCAGTCGGTCCGCTTCGTTTTAACTTTACCGACGCATTGCATAAGGAAACTTATGATCGTGAACAGAGCTTTGACTTTACTTTGTCGACAACATTCTGATCCTAAGATGTTTCTGCGCGCGTTCTTATTGACCTGTTCGATGGCCCTTTTGCCTATGGGGCAGGTCAATGCGCAACAAATTGATTTCGCTGTTGGTCGCACACTGGTTGTCGATACCCTCCTGCTCTTTAATAAAAGTCAGTTTGGCATTCGTGCCGCACAGCAGCTTGAAATCCAAGGGGCACAACTGGCTGAAGAGAACAAGGGCAAAGAAATTGCGCTTTCGGAAGAAGAAAAGCAACTGACAGCGTTGCGTGCGACAATGACTGCCGAAAAATTTCGTATTCTGGCAGATGAGTTTGACCAAAAGGTCCAAACGACACGCGATGAGCAGCTTGCCAAGACACAGGCACTGAGCACGCAGATCGAAACCCAGCGCAATACGTTTTTGAATGCAGCAGCTCCGGTTTTGCAGGCTTTGATGCTTGAAGTCGGTGCAACGGTACTTTTGGAACGTAGAAATGTAGTTCTGAGCACCAATACGGCTGACATCACCGCTATCGCGATTGCGCAAATAGATGGCGTTCTTGGCGACGGATCACAATCTGCAACATCTGTTGATTGACCGCGACCTTGCCCCGCATGCGCTGGCAAGGTAGTCATAAGTAACTGTTAATTCACAACCCTCTAATGACAAGAAAAGAGCTGGCCCATGAGTTCCGAGCTGCTAACCGCTGATATTAATCTGATCCAACGCATCTTGCCGCACCGCTATCCATTTCTATTGGTAGATAAAGTTCTCGATATCGACGGAACACAGTCCTCACGTGGAATTAAGAACGTTACTATGAATGAACCACATTTTCAGGGTCATTTCCCCGGCAACCCAATTATGCCAGGTGTCACTATTGTTGAGGCAATGGCACAAACTGCTGCAGTGATGGTTGGCACGGCGTTGAATATGGCCGACAAAGAAATGCAGGTCTATTTTATGGCGATTGATGGCTGCAAATTCCGTCGTAAAGTTATACCGGGCGATGTACTTGAGCTAAAGCTGACAACGGTTCGTGGCAAACCTGGCGGTAAAGTCTGGAAATTCTCCGGCATTGCTGAAGTCGACGGCGAGATGGCCGCTGAAGCACAGTTTACTGCCATGATGGATCTCCCAAAGGAGTAATTGCTTTGAGCAATATTCACCCTTCTAGCGTGATTGAAGACGGCGCACAGATCGATCCAAGTGCCGTCATTGGTCCGTTTTGCTTAGTTGGATCCGAAGTTATTATCGGTCCTGACGTTGAGCTGAAAAGTCATGTCGTCGTCAAAGGCCGCACCGAGATTGGCGAGGGGACCGTTGTGTTCTCGTTTGCTGTGATTGGCGAAATCCCACAGGACCTTAAGTTCAAAGGTGAACAATCAGGACTTTTGATAGGTAAGCGCAATCGTATTCGTGAGCACGTGACAATGAATGCTGGCACCGAAGGCGGTGGTGGAATGACCAAAATTGGCGACGATTGCCTGTTTATGGCGGGCTGTCATATTGCCCATGATGCGATCATTGGTGATCGAGTAATCGTTGTGAATTCTGCGGCTGTTGCTGGCCACTGTATCTTAGAGGACGATGTAATCGTTGGTGGCCTTTCTGGTATTCACCAATTTGTCCGCATTGGACGCGGCGCTATTATCGGTGCGGTGACAATGGTGACAAATGATGTGATACCATACGGTCTGGTCCAAGCGCCGAGAGGTGCATTGGATGGCTTGAACCTTGTAGGATTGAAGCGTCGCGGGGTCGCGCGGGCCGACATAACTGCATTGCGCGCCGCGTTCCAGATGCTGGCACAGGGCGAGGGGACATTCCACAATCGTATTGAACGACTTGGTGCAGAAACTGAAAGCACATATGTCAAAGAAATCGTCGATTTTGTAACGGGTGATACTGACCGCTCGTTTTTGACGCCGCGCTGATGCTGGCACTTATTTGCGGAGCAGGCGCTTTGCCTGCTCAAGTTTCTAATGCACAGCCTGAGAAGCCATTGGTTTGTGTAATGGAAGGGTTTGCGCCTGATGGATTAAGCGCTGACCTTAACTTTCGTCTTGAAACGTTGGGTTCTTTGTTGATCCAATTAGGACAGCACGGTGTAACTGACGTTTGCCTGTGTGGAGCGATTGATCGTCCTAGCCTTGATCCAAGCAAGCTGGACGAACATACAGCACCCCTTATCCCTCTAATAGCAGGTGCGCTAACATCAGGTGATGATGGTGCTCTGCGTGCTGTAATGGGGCTGTTTGAACAGACCGGATTCACTGTGCGTGCTGCGCACGAGTTGGTTCCGGACCTTGTCGCTCCTCCAGGTGTTTTGAGTGAAAAATGGCCAGACGAACAAATGCGCGAAGATGCAAAGCTAGGTTCCAATGTGTTGGCTGCCTTAGCACCGATGGATGTTGGCCAAGCGTGTGTAACGGGTGGTGGGCAGCTGATCGGAATGGAAACGATCGGGGGCACCGATTTTATGCTGTCCCATCTTCCAGACACGTCACTGCGAGCACAGGGCGTTTTGGTCAAAGGACCTAAATTTGGGCAGGACACCCGCGCAGATATGCCAACCATAGGTCCTGAAACGATCGAAAATGTGAAAAAAGCTGGTTTGTCTGGCGTCGTAATTGATGCGGGCGATGTAATTTTGCTTGAGCCTGAGAAATGTATTGCTTTGGCTAACGCTGCGGGCTTGGTCCTTTGGTCGCGGACAGGGGAATAAAAGGTGCGCGTCTTTGTCATAGCGGGCGAACCTTCTGGAGATAAGCTGGGCGGTGCATTGATGGCGGGGCTGCGTCAGTTACGTCCAGATGTGCAGTTCGACGGCGTAGGCGGGGTTATGATGCAAGCCCAAGGCCTAAACAGTCGTTTCCTAATGGACGAATTGAGCGTGATGGGAATAGCCGAAGTGCTACCTAAATATCGTCATCTCAAACGCCGTATAGCTCAAACTGCACAAGCTGTGATTGACAGTAATCCTGACGTTTTAATCACAATCGATAGTCCTGATTTTTCGCTGCGTGTTGCGAAATTGGTCAAGCAATCGAGTGATATTCGTTGTGTACATTATGTGGCACCAACTGTCTGGGCATGGCGACCAAAACGTGCGGCAAAGATGGCGAAGATGATCGATCATGTTCTTGCGTTATTCCCGTTTGAGCCACCCTATATGGAAGCTGAAGGGATGGATTGCGATTTTGTTGGGCACCCAGTTGCGGCAGAACCTGTTGCATCTAAGGATGAAAAAGCTGCCTTTCGCGCAAAATACGGCCTTGAAAAGGCCGCGCCACTGCTGCTGGTCTTACCTGGATCACGTAAAGGTGAGGTAACCCGTCTGGCCAAGGTTTTAGGTGATGCTCTAGAAACAATTTTAGCAAAACACCCTGACATGCGCGTGGTTGTACCTGCCGCGGGACCAGTTGCTGAATTGGTAGAGCAAGAAACGAAAGAGTGGCCGATCATTCCAATAGTCCTTGATCCGTGTGGCCGAGAATTAGACGAAGTCATGGCCGAAAAACGAGCTGCTTTTGCCGCAGCGGATTTTGCGATTGCCGTATCCGGAACCGTTGCGCTTGAGCTGGCGGCTGCACATACGCCGATGGTCAGTGCCTACGACCTTAATTGGTTAAGTCGGGTTGTCATCAAGCGCATGGTGAAAATCGACACTGGGAATTTGATCAACCTTGTTTCAGACACCCGTCATGTTCCGGAATTTATCGGTGAAGAGTGTCGTTCTGACCTGATTTCAGAGGGTTTAGAGAAATTGATTTTAAACCCACAGCCACAATTAGACGCGATGGCCGATACGATGGATCAGCTGGGGCAGGATGGTGAAGACCCAGGTTTACGTGCTGCACGTGCTGTTCTTGCGCGAATGCCCATCCTTAAATCCGAACCTTAAAGCCTGCGCTAAACGCGCTGCCAATATTTTGGGTTTGTGGTCAGCCTTTGTGAATCCATCCACCACCAAAGATGCGGCTGCTGTCACGATCATAAAACACACAGGCTTGTCCGGGTGATATACCTTGCTCTGCCGCAACCAGTTCAACTGTTGCTTCGGTTTCTGAAATTGGGCGTATAACAGCTTCTGTTGGTGGGCGAGTTGACCGAACACGTACCCCAACAACCCATTCTTCGCGTGACGTGATCGGTTCATCGCCCAACCAGTTGATTTCTTTTAGGGGAACAATACGCGTCGCCAACATGGATTTCGGCCCGACAACAACTTGCTTTGTGTCTGCGTCTAGCTTGACCACGTAAAGTGGGTCTTCCAATCCACCAATGCCCAATCCACGGCGCTGGCCAATGGTGTAATTGATAACACCGTCATGGCGTGCCAATACTTTGCCATCGACATCTACAATGTCACCGGGCGCTGCCGCTTCTGGACGTAACTTGCGGATAACGGACGCATAATCCCCATCAGGGACAAAGCATATGTCTTGACTGTCGGGTTTGTCAGCAACGCTAAGGTCATATTTTGCGGCGAGCGCACGTGTGGCGTCCTTTGACGGCAGATGGCCCAGTGGGAATCGCAAGTAATCGAGTTGTTCAGCCGTAGTTGAGAACAAGAAATAGCTTTGATCGCGGTTGGAATCAGCGGCACTATGCAATTCAGGTCCGTTTTCACCGACCATGCGCTGAATATAGTGTCCCGTTGCCATGCAATCTGCCTCAAGATCTTTGGCGGTTTCCAAAAGATCTTTAAACTTTACTCTTTCATTGCATCGAATGCATGGAACCGGTGTAGCACCGCCCAAATAGCTATCTGCGAACTCATCGATTACAGCATCCTTAAAGACGTTTTCGTAGTCCAAAACATAGTGCGGAAAGCCCATGGTTTCGGCTACGCGCCGTGCATCATGAATATCGATTCCAGCACAGCATGCGCCCTTTTTTGCAAGGGCAGCGCCGTGATCATAGAGCTGTAAAGTAACACCGACGACGTCATAGCCTTCTTCCGCAAGCATCGCCGCGACAACAGAACTGTCGACGCCGCCAGACATCGCCACAACAACACGTGTTTCTGCAGGCGATTTGTGGAATCCAAGAGAATTCAAAGGGGTATTTTGATCAAGCGTCATGACGGTTCTCCTGGCGTTGAATAGTAATATAGGAAAATCCTAATCACTCTCAAGGGGCGGCTTCACCCCTCATTAAGCGCGATTACGCGAATGTGCCAGCGGTGGCATTAGAAAGGGGTGAATGATGTTTTTGAAAAAGGTTGATGGACCACGTGCTGTAACGTTGCAGGATGGGTCAGTGATTACGTTGGCGGATTTACCAGCAAAGAACACAATGCGATGGGTGGCATCACGTAAAGCTGCAGTTGTGCGAGGTGTATTATATGGACTGATTAGCGCTAAAGCGGCGCAAGAGCGATACGGCATTAGCAACGCCGAATTTCAAGAATGGGTGAAAGCAGTTAGTTTGCATGGCGAAGCTGCATTACGAGCCACAGCGGTTCAAAAATATATACAACCTTAGGTTGTTCAGTTATCTTGGTAATATCGGTAACCGGTAGTTAACCATTTGTGGTCAAGTATGGGGCAACGATGAAACCCAGCCCGATGCGGAGACTGAAAATGCGCGTGTTACTTATTGAAGACGATCCAACGACATCAAAGAGCATCGAACTGATGCTCACTCATGCAAATTTGAACGTTTATGCCACAGATTTAGGCGAAGAGGGGATCGATCTGGCAAAGTTGTACGACTACGATTTGATCCTTTTGGATTTAGATCTACCAGATATGAACGGCCATGAAGTGCTGCGCCAACTACGTTTATCTCGTATTCAAACACCGATTTTAATTTTGTCGGGATCTGATGATACCGAAAGCAAAATCAAGGGTTTCGGGTTTGGTGCCGACGACTATCTTACAAAGCCGTTCCATCGCGAAGAATTAGTTGCGCGCATCCATGCGATTATTCGGCGGTCCAAAGGGCATTCACAGTCCGTGATTGAAACGGGTATGGTGTCTGTGAACCTTGATGCTAAAACAGTGAGTGCCGAAGGTAAAACGGTGCATTTAACCGGTAAAGAATATCAAATGTTTGAATTGTTGAGTTTGCGCAAAGGCACTACGTTGACCAAAGAGATGTTCCTAAATCACCTGTACGGTGGAATGGATGAGCCCGAGTTGAAGATTATCGATGTTTTTATCTGCAAACTTCGTAAGAAATTAAGCATCGCAACGAATGGCGAAAACAATATCGAAACAGTTTGGGGGCGTGGATATGTGCTGCGTGATCCAGAGCCCGTCAACGAAGATCGCATATCGATAAGCGCCTAACAAAGCGAATTTAAACAATTGGTAATTTGCCGTTTTTGGTGTGATGGGCTTTTGTTTAGGCACCATTTTGATTGGTTGTTGCAGAAAACAAACTGGACGTAGTTAAGAGACCTGCTTATTCCTTCGGGACAAATATGAGGGCAAGTCTTTGAGTTTTGATACGGATATCACTGGTTTTACGGACACGGATGCAAAGTCTGAGTTAGGGCAATTGTCAGCACTGCTGGCGAAGGCAAATATGGACTACCACGGGTCAGACACGCCAACACTTGATGACGCAGAGTTTGATCGTCTTAAGCAGCGCAATGCGGCGCTTGAAACTGCATTCCCTCACTTAGTGCGGGCGGACAGCCCATCTGTTCAGGTTGGTGCCGCGCCATCCGATGGATTTTCAAAGGTGACCCATGCTGTTGCGATGTTGTCTTTATCAAACGCATTTGAAGACACTGACGTTGAAGAGTTTGATGCCCGTATCAGAAAGTACTTGGGAATCAGCTCCTCTGAACCGCTCGCATTTACGGCTGAGCCTAAGATTGACGGGCTTTCATTATCATTGCGGTATGAAAATGGAACGCTTGTTCAGGCGGCAACCCGTGGTGATGGTTCTGTAGGGGAAAATGTCACAGGTAACGCACGTACTTTATCAGATGTTCCGCATGTGCTGGAAAATGCCCCTGATGTTTTAGAAGTGCGCGGTGAAGTCTATATGGCGCAGTCTGATTTTGATGCTCTCAACGCTGCACAAATTGCAAAGGGCGCTAAAGTATTCGCCAATCCCCGCAATGCAGCGGCGGGATCACTTCGACAGTTGGACAGCGAAATTACACGTAGCCGTCCACTACGTTTCTTTGCCTATGCTTGGGGTGAGCTTTCTACACCACTCGCAGACACCCAAAAAGGTGCGATTGATCGATTAGACAGCTTTGGGTTTTCAACGAACCCTTTGACGGCGTTGTGTGACGGACCAACGGCAATGATCGCCCATTATCGCCAGATCGAACAACAACGCGCTTCATTAGGGTATGATATCGATGGTGTTGTTTATAAGGTCGATGATCTTGCCCTTCAGGGGCGTCTTGGTTTTCGATCAACCACTCCGCGTTGGGCTGTTGCACATAAATTCCCTGCGGAACTGGCTTGGACCCGTCTTGATGGCATTGATATCCAGGTCGGTCGTACAGGTGCCTTAAGCCCTGTGGCGCGCTTGCAGCCAGTCAATGTAGGCGGTGTCGTGGTCTCAAACGCTACATTACACAATGAAGACTATATTTCAGGGCACGGTGCCAAGGGTGAAGAAATTCGTGGCGGGCGTGATGTTCGCGTTGGTGATTGGGTCCAAATCTACCGCGCAGGTGATGTGATCCCGAAAATTGCGGACGTCGATCTGAGTAAACGCCCTGATGATGCGGTTGCATTCCAATTTCCGTCAGTTTGCCCAGAATGCGGCAGTTTGGCAGCTCGTGAAGCAGGGGATGCTGTGCGCCGGTGTACGGGCGGCATGATCTGCCCTGCGCAAGCGATTGAAAACCTCAAACACTTTGTCAGCCGTGGAGCATTCGATATCGATGGGCTAGGTGCTAAACAGGTTGAGCAATTTCACAACGACGGTTGGGTTGCTGAACCGGCTGATATCTTCACACTAAGGGATCGTTTTGGTCAGGGATTGCAACAACTCAAGAACCGCGATGGTTGGGGTGATAAATCAGCGAACAAGTTGTTTGATGCCATCGATGATAAGCGTAAAATTGGTTTTGGTCGCGTTTTGTTTGCTCTTGGTATTCGCCACATTGGTGAAGCTGCTTCAAATCTGATTGCAGCCCACTATGGCACTTGGCATTCGTTAGAGACGGCGATGGATCTGGCGGCCATGTTAGAGGGTGAGGCATGGGATGAACTGATCGGCATTGATGGCGTTGGCAGTGTGATGGCGGGTTCATTGGTCCATGCGTTTGGTCAAAACTCAGAACGGGCTGCAATTGACCGCTTGGTGGCCCATTTGGAGGTTGCTGAGGTCAAGCCCGTTGATGCCTCTGACAGCCCAGTTGCGGGTAAAACGGTTGTGTTCACGGGGACATTGGAATTGATGAGCCGCGCAGAAGCGAAAGCCAAGGCCGAGAGCTTAGGGGCCAAGGTCTCTGGCTCCGTCAGCGCCAAGACCGATATTTTGGTGGCTGGCCCCGGTGCTGGTTCCAAAGCGAAAAAGGCCGCTGATTTGGGAATCAAGACTATGGACGAGGCGGGTTGGTTGGACCTGATCAAAGGGTTATGAGCGGTAGACCTACCTCCCTATTCCCGTTGTTTGCGGGGCTTGAGACCTTAACGGGTGTTGGCCCCAAGACTGCGAAATTGTTTCCACAAATGGGGATCGAGGCACCACGTGACCTTCTGTTTACATTGCCACATACTGGCATTGATCGCCATCTGCGCGGGTCGATCCTAGACGCTATTTTGCCTGGGGTTGTGACCGTGGCGGTTACCATTGGAGAACACAGCCCACCGCGCAATCGTGGCGGGGCGTACCGTATTCATGTTGAGGACAATCAAACCTCATTCCAATTGGTCTACTTTCATGCGCGTGGCGATTACCTTGCTAAATTAATGCCAACAGGATCGCGCCGTGTGATTTCAGGGCGGGTAGAGAATTTTGACAGCATTGCTCAGATGGTCCATCCCGATCACGTCGTACCCGAAGATGAAGCGTCTGAAATTCCAGTTTTTGAGCCCGTTTATCCGCTAACCGCTGGCGTGACCCAAAAGTTGATGTTCAAGGCCACGCGCGGAGCACTTGAGCGGGTGCCGCAAGTGGATGAGTGGATTGATCCCAATCAGAAAACCCAGAGCGAATGGCCTGATTTTGCGGATGCGCTGACCGCTGCGCATGCGCCATTGGGACAAGAAGACTTGGGGGCCGCGTCTCCAGCGCGTGAACGGCTTGCTTATGATGAATTGATGGCTCACCAGTTGACCCTAGCGCTTGCGCGTCAAAAGGAACGGCGCGTCCGCGGACAGATCAGCCAAGCGACGGGTAAATTACAGTCCAAAGTTTTGGCAAATCTACCATATCGACCAACGGGTGCGCAGCAGCGTGCGATTACTGAGATTTCCAATGATATGGCGTTGTCCGATCGCATGAATCGATTGCTTCAGGGCGATGTAGGGTCGGGTAAAACGCTTGTGGCTTTCATGGCGCTGTTGGTCGCGGTCGAGGCGGGCGGTCAGGGCGTGATGATGGCCCCAACTGAAATCTTGGCACGCCAGCACTTAGAAGGGCTGCAGCCCTTGGCAGAGGACGCTGGCGTGGTCCTTGAGCTGCTGACGGGGCGCGATAAGGGCAAGGACCGTGTTGCAAAGCTTGCAGCCCTTGAGCGTGGTGACATCCAGATATTGGTCGGAACGCATGCTGTGTTTCAACCTGACGTGATTTTCAAAGATCTGCGCATTGCTATCGTCGATGAACAACATCGCTTTGGTGTCCGCCAGCGGCTTGAGTTGGGCAAAAAAGGGCGCAATGCAGATGTTTTGGTGATGACAGCCACGCCGATCCCGCGTTCGCTTGCTTTGGCACAATACGGCGATATGGACGTTTCCGTTCTGGATGAAAAGCCACCCGGGCGTAAACCAATCCGGACGGCATTGGTTAGCACAGGCCGTATGGATGAAGTTGTTGAACGCCTGCGCGCTATAATGGGAGAAGGGCGGCAATGTTACTGGGTCTGTCCGTTGGTTGAAGAAAGCGAAATCCTTGACCTGACAGCAGCAGAAGAGCGGTTCAAACATCTGCGTGCTGTTCTAGGCGAGGGCGTAGTAGGGATGGTGCATGGGCAGATGCCACCGGCGGACAAAGACGCCGCGATGGCAAAATTTCAGGCGGGCGAAACGAAGGTACTGGTTGCAACAACTGTGATTGAGGTGGGTGTGAACGTGCCGAATGCCACTATTATGGTCATTGAGCGGGCAGAGACCTTTGGCCTTGCACAGCTTCACCAGTTGCGTGGACGCGTGGGCCGGGGTGATGCCGCCTCAACCTGTTTGCTGATGTATCAGGCACCAATGTCCCAAACGGGTCAGCGGCGGTTAGAAGTGTTACGTGAGACAGAAGATGGGTTTTGTATTGCGGAAACAGATTTGCAGATGCGCGGCGCAGGTGATGTGATCGGTGTGGCGCAGTCTGGCGTTCCACGGTTCCGCGTGGCGGATATGGAAAAGCATGAGGCCTTGATGGCAATTGCTCAATCGGATGCGCGGGCATTGTTGGCAAATGACCCTGAATTGTCGGGACCACGCGGGCAGGCGGCTCGTGTTCTATTATGGTTAATGCGTCAGGACGAGGCAATTCGTTTGATTTCAGTAGGTTAGTAATTACTGTTCCGATTTGTTCACCTTTGTTCTTATTTAGTTCTTTACTTTGCGTTTCGAAAATGAGAACAAAGGTGCAACAAAGAACATGAGGCACTGACATGACAACACTTAATCAAATCAAAACAATCGCAGTTCGCTCGCAACAGACCTTGTTGCACGACGCTTTAGGCGCGGCTGCTTTGATGGTTATGCTGGTTGTTGGTCTGCACCTTCCATCCTTTGTCTGATTTTCTGCCTGCGATCTTATGCTGACCATTTCCTGCACCCGTCCCAAATTAGTGCGATAACAGACACTGCCTGTCCCTCGTTATTTGAATGCTCAGAGTCCCCTTAAGACACGCTTTACTTGCGCCGCCATCCCTTTGGATGTGCGGCGTTTTTTTCGTCGTTTGTGGGGATGGGATCAGACAGTTTCTGTTTGGGCCGCTTGCTGTATTGCTTCAGCCGTTGCCTCAATGGCCAAAAGGATCGATGCATGGCGATTTTTGTACTCACGCGCAGGTTCTAGGACTTCGAAGCCATCAAAGGGTGCCGTTGGGACAGGGCCATTGTTCTTTAACATGTCCCGCAAAGCATCGCGGCCCATTTCGACTTCACTCAAGGTCAAACCGATAATTGCGCCACCTGTAACAGCGGCTGCTGCTTGTCCTAGGGCGCAGGCTTTTACGTCTTGGCCAAACTTGGTGACAACGCCGTTTGTCACTTCGACGTCTACAGAAACAGTTGAACCACAAAGTGGGGACCTTTTTTTGACGCTTGCGTGTGGTGCCTCAAGACGTTGTAGATGTGGGATGTCTGTTGTTAGGGCCAGAATACGGGCCGAATATAGTTTGATCAGATCAGTATCGTTGGCCATCGTCGCATTCCTTGGTGTCTGGTCATTCGCCCTTGTGTCATACATAAGCTTCAACCGACCAGATGCAAAAAGGTTTTCATAAAATGACGTTTGACCCCACCACTTTGAAATACAATGAAGCCGGCTTGATCCCCGCGATAGCACAGGATGCCACAACAGGCGAAGTGCTGATGATGGCGTGGATGAACGTCGATGCAGTGGAAAAAACTTTGGAAACACGGCAGGTTACGTATTGGAGTCGTTCGCGGCAATCCTTTTGGATTAAGGGCGAAACGTCAGGCCATACCCAAGAATTGGTAGATTTGCGCTTAGATTGTGATCGGGATTGTTTGTTGGCTGTGGTCAACCAAGTCGGCGCCGCATGTCACACTGGGCGTCGCAATTGCTTTTATACGTCTGTATTGGACGGTACCGAAGTCGAACTTATGAAACCGTTAGACTAACACGGCAAACCGACCAATTTTCGAATGTCATCCGCAGTATACCCCTCATCCCGAAATTTCGCGATGGCTCTGGCGTCATCGCGTTTTGCCAATCTTTTCCCTTGATCGTCGCGGATTAGGTCGTGGTGATGGTAAGCGGGTGTCTGAAGCTCAAGAAGATTTTGAAGCAAAACGTGGATTTTGGTCGCTTCAAACAAATCATGGCCCCGCACAACATGTGTTATGCCTTGGGCGGCATCGTCTAAGACGACGGACAAATGGTATGAAGTGCCCATATCTTTACGCGACAGAACGATATCCCCGACCTCTGTGATCATTTGAGCGCGGGTTGAGATTATAAGAGCGGTTTCGCCGTCAGGCCCTTCACCAACTTCATTGAAGTTGTGGTTTTGGTTCCGCTCGCCACAAAGCTTGAGCCGTAAAGCGGCGTCTTGCGGCCTAGGGTTTACAATGTCATTGACCAAACCACGGCAGGTTCCCGGATAGATTACCCCGTCCGGTCCAATCATTGGCGAACCTTCTTGCGGTGCAGAGGCAGCCGCTAAGATATCTTTTCGATTACAGTGGCATACGTACAGAAATCCTTGTTTCCAAAGCGCGTCGAGGGCCTTTTGATATACGGAATGTCGGGTTGATTGTACCATCACTGGCTCAGACCATTCCAGGCCAAGCCATTTGAGATCATCGTAGATCATTTGTGTCCAAGAGTCGCGTGCGCGTGATTGATCAATGTCTTCAATTCGCAACAAGAACTCACCACCCAAGCGCTTGGCCATGTCATAGGCAAGCATAGCCGAATAGGCATGACCCAGATGCAAAGGGCCAGTCGGTGATGGAGCAAATCGCGTTCTAAACATCATAGGCCACGCTAACGTCTGCCTTTACGCTTCGTCCAGCGCTGATGCTTCCAACCATGCAGACCAATCCAGTTTGGCGCGGTCTGTGTAGGCTTTGTAGCGATCTTTGCGACCACGACGTCCACCTTTCAAACCCTCAACCAACGGGAACAATCCAAAGTTCACGTTCATCGGCTGAAACGTTTTCGCATCGGCGCCACCAGTGATGTGCGTGATCAATGCGCCCATCGCGGTGGTGTTTGGCGGGGCAGAGATCGAGCCACCAAGGATTTCTGTTGCAGCCATACGGCCAGCCAACAATCCCATGGCAGAGCTTTCAACGTAACCTTCAACGCCTGTGATCTGTCCGGCAAAGCGCAGGTTTGGCTTCGAGCGCAGGCGCATTTGATCGTCTAACATCGTCGGTGAGTTCAGGAAAGTATTCCGGTGGATGCCACCCAAACGAGCAAAGCTTGCGTTTTCAAGTCCGGGAATGGATTTAAAAACAGCAGTTTGCGCGCCGTACTTCATCTTGGTCTGGAAGCCAACGATGTTATAAAGCGTCCCCAATTTATTGTCGCGTCGCAACTGGACAACCGCGTGTGCCTTTACGTCTGGCTGATGTGGGTTGGTCAGACCAACGGGTTTCATCGGCCCCCAACGCAAGGACTCACGGCCGCGTTCTGCGATCACTTCGATTGGTAAACAGCCGTCGAAATATCCGGCTGTTTCGCCCTCATGGAACTCTGCTTTGTCGGCTTCCATCAACGCATCGATGAAACCCTCGTACTGTTCTTTGTCCATCGGACAGTTGAGGTAAGCGGTGCGCTCTTCCTCGGTTTCGCCTTTGTCATAGCGCGATTGCATCCACGCTTTGGACATGTCGATGCTGTCGAAGTAGACGATTGGGGCGATGGCATCGAAAAACGCCAAAGCATCCGCGCCGGTGTGTGCTGCGATGGATTTGCCCAGATCACCCGAGGTGAGGGGGCCGGTTGCGATGATCCAATGGCCGTCGGACGGCAGCTCTTTTATCTCACCGTACTCAACGGAAATGTTTGGGTGTGCATTTATCGCGTCTGTCACTGCTTGGGCAAAGTGATCGCGATCCACAGCCAATGCGCCACCGGCAGGAAGGCGATGTTTGTCTGCAGTTTGCATAATCAAACCATTGGCTTGGCGCATTTCCCAATGGAGCAGACCAACCGCGTTTTGCTCATCATCGTCAGAGCGGAAAGAGTTGGAACAAACCATTTCCCCCATCAATCCCGTCTGATGCGCAAAGGTTTCAACTTCGGGCCGCATTTCGTGGATGACCACTTTAACGCCCATGTTTGCGGCTTGCCATGCAGCCTCTGAGCCTGCCATGCCGCCGCCCACGATGTGAAGAATATCTGTCATAGGGGTGATCTAGGGCAGGGATGCCATACAAACAACACCCAATTTAGCGTCTTTAGTCTTTGATGTAGGGGGTTTTTGAGGTCGCCGGAGCGGGGACGGTCGATCAGTGAGAGCTGATCTGGAGGGACCTTCCGCCATCGGCGACCCAAAAGGTGTCGGGACAATTTCGTATCCCGTGCCTCAGTTGTGCCTTATTCGCGCCCAATTTGCTAGAAAAAAAATAGAAACTGTGCGTTTGCAAAAGGGAAACAGTGAGATTCTGTCATTTTGAATCATATTTTACAGCATGTTGAGTTAAGGTGTCATTGTTCCCACGTCGGATCACGCTTCTCCAAGAATGCCGCAATTCCCTCAGATGTGTCACGATCTAGCATGTTTTCGACCATGACATTGCCTGTATAGGCATATGCATCCGCCACATTCATCTCGATTTGATTGTAAAACGCCTCTTTTCCGATCTTTACGGCGGTGCCCAACTTCGATGCAACCGTATCGGCAAGTGCCATTGCTTCATTCTCTAACGCCTCGGGGGCAACCACGCGATTAATCAAACCCAGTGCTTCAGCCCGCTCTGCCTCTATAAATGCACCGGTTGTGAGCATTTCAAACGCTTGCTTGCGGCCAATGTTGCGTGACAACGCCACCATTGGTGTTGAGCAGAACAACCCAATGTTGACGCCATTTACGCCAAATTTTGTGCCCTGTGCCGCAATGGCCATGTCGCAAGTGGCAACCAATTGGCACCCGGCGGCTGTTGCGATGCCGTGTACTTGGGCGATGACCGGTTGTGGCATTGATTGAACGCGGGCCATCATGGCTGCGCATCGATCGAACAGATCTTTAAAATATGCTTTGCCGCCATCTTCTGCCTGACGGCCTGCGGTCATTTGTTTCAGATCATGACCTGCGCAAAACGCTTTGCCGTTTCCGGAGATTATAACCGCACGAACAGATCGATCGTTGGCGATTTCATCCAATGATGTATGCAACGCCGCCAACATTTCATCTGAAAGTGCATTTAGTCGTTCAGGCGCGTTCATCACCAATCGTGTGACGGGGCCTGTGTCGTGACGTTCTAAAATTGCCATCTTGCTCTCCGATCAATTCCACGAAAACAATACGACAATGGGTAGGGGAGTAAAGCCATGACGCAGAAAACGCCAAGTCTTCAAATGAATGAGGCGCAGTTGATGACATTCATGCGTGAGGTGTTTCATCAAGTTGCCGATGAATTTGAAGTGGAGCACGTGGCTGACAACGAAATCACAGTGCGATTGCTGGTTACTGAAAAGCATCTGCGCCCGGGTGGAACGGTATCTGGTCCGTCAATGTTCGCGCTGGCCGATGTCTGTGCATATCTTGGGACATTGGCGATGATTGGCCCCAAGGCATTGGCGGTAACAACGAACTGCTCAATTGATTTCATGCGTAAACCTGCTGCGAATACCGATTTGATTGCAAAAGGCCGCTTGTTGAAGTTGGGCAAGCAGTTGGCAGTCTCTGATGTGCTGGTCTATTCTGATGGTTTAGATAAGCCCGTAGCGCGTGCCAGTCTGACCTACGCTATCCCGCCGAAATAACGCCAGAATACAAAAAGCCCGCCAGAACAAGTCCGGCGGGAAGGAAGAGGTCTGGCAAACCTTGCATACACACGGGGAGAGGTCGGCAAGGTGACGGAAGAGTCAGATTTGCCAGAACAACCCTGCAGCCTCACGACGAGCCTGCAGGGGTGTTAGTCCCACATCGCGCAACTGCGTCTCCGTCAATTGGCCCAGGGCCTTTCGGGTGCGGTGGCGAAGGGTCCATTTAGACACCGTGACAGCAAATTGAACAGCCAAGACCGATACAATCGGTAGGGCATTGTTTTCGCGTAGGTAAATTAACGCGTCGATGTTCTGATATGCTGTCCGTGTCATGGTAATCTCCTAAATTGTATTGACACAATTTGACGGTATCGTCATAAGTGTTGATACATATTGTGATACAAAGAATCTATGGAAATATTGTAATGGATACAATTTGGCAGCCAAACCTCACGGATGGGGTAGGGCCTAAGTACAAAGCAGTTGCGCAGACCATCCGCGATGGAGTGGCGCGCGGCGAATTGGCGGAAGGGGCAAAACTGCCGCCAGTCCGTGATTTGGCGTGGAAGTTGGGTATAACGCCGGGGACCGTTGCACGCGCTTATACGATCTTGACTGACGAGGGGATGCTGACAGCCGAAGTTGGCCGCGGAACATTTGTGGCGCCCAAACGCAGCTTTGCACCGCTATATATGCCGATTGAGGTCGATTCAGCGATCCACGATGAAGAGCAGCAAACCTATCAGGTGAACCTGTTTTCTCCACACTTGCCAAACGTGGGGCAGGCCAGCTTGATCCGTCAATTGCTGTCAGACATTGCCCACGATCCACCGTCAGGCATGATGCATTACCCTAGTCGCCAGAATTCATTGTCTGCGCGTCAAGCTGCAGTAAGCTGGTTAAAGAACGCACCGCTGGGTGGGTTTCGTGAGGGGGATCTTACCTTAACCAATGGTGGGCAAAACGCGATTCTGATTGTGATGCAGGCGGTCCTAAAGGGGCGCCGTCCTACTGTATTGGTTGAAGATCTCGCATACCCCGGCTTCCGCCGTGCCGCTGAATTGCTACGCGTAAATGTAGTGCCAATTGCAATGGATAAGGATGGGATCATTCCCGAAGCGCTGGCCGCTGCATGTGATGCCTACGAGGCGCAAATTCTGTGCACGTCGCCTGAGGTTCACAATCCCACCTGTGGCTTCACACCTGAAAGCCGCCGAAAAGAGATTGTTGAAATTGCGCGCAAACACGATCTGCAAATACTGGAAGACGATTGTTATCGCATGGGCGCCGCTGAGGCACCTACTTATCGAATGCTTGCGCCTGAGCGTGGTTGGTATGTGTCTTCGATTTCCAAAACGGTTACGCCATCCTTGCGCATTGGCATTGCCGTAGCGCCTGAAGGCAAAGGCCCTAAACTGCGCCGCGCGGCAGAGCACTCATTCTTTGGGTTGGCGACACCGATCACTGATCTTTGTGCCCGTCTCCTTGTTCATCCACAGCTGGATTCACTGACGACAAAGGCACGGATGGGGACCAATGCATTTGTCGAAATTGCTGTAAATATCCTTGGCGGCTATGACCTGCACTGGCGCATGGATGTGCCGTTCCTTTGGCTGAAGTTGCCAGAGGGTTGGCGCGCAGGTGCATTTTGTCAGGCTGCTGAAGCGGTGGGCGTGCAAATTCGCCCTGCTGAAGAGTTCGCATGTCGCGATGCGCGTGTACCACATGCGGTGCGCTTTGCCATCAATGCTGGAGTGAGTTTAGAGAGCTTTGAGGCAGCTATTGGCCGTCTTCGTGATCTATTGGACAATCCGCAAGAACAGATTGGCGTTTGATCGTCAAAGCAAGCCACCAGCCCCCCAAGCTAGACCAATGACAATCGCAATGGCTGAAAGCAGCCCAGAGTAGGCTGCTATCTTAGGAATGGAAAACGGGCGCTCCCCATAGGTGCGTCCGTCGATACCTGACACAACAACCTTCATTGGCTTGCCTTTGTATTCGTAGTGCAAAATCCATACGGGCAAGAGGATACGGCGATAATGAATGCCTGATGTGTGAGTGTGGTACCCAAGGTTATTCACGCCTGATTTGTTGATATGTTGTTTGATCCGGTTGCGGATCAACAACCGCTTGTCAGCCTCATTCGCATCCAACCCGTCGGCGACGCTTTGGTGGTGGCGCTCCGCTGCAAATCCCGCCAAATAGCCTTCGCGGTATGGGCGCAGGGCGCTTGGATCAAAGTCGTGCAAAATCCCATCGCGGATCAATGGGGTCACGTGGGGTGATGCGGGCATTAGGAGGTCATCAAAACTGATCCTCATTTTGCCCTTGGTCGTCTTTGTCCGACGGTTGCTGCTGCTGCCAACGGTGTACTGGGCCCAATACTCGACGGCTTCTTCGCTATCAACGGTCCAGAACGGCGCATAAAGCCCTGCAACCCGTGCCTTTGCGACGATACCCTCCAAATCATTGGGGGCAGCAACGCGTCGTTTCACCCAGGCTTGGGTCTGGTGTTGGGCATACATTGCGTCGATCTCAAACGGGATCAAAGCCATCGTTTCATAACCGGTGTCTTGCGTACTTAAAACAACGGGTCCATCGCAATAAGGGCAGCGTTCAGACAGAGCAGGGCCCGTGAATAAAACATCCCCACCACATGTGTTACAGTGATGCGCACGGGTTTTGCTTAGGTCTGGCAGATCCTCCTCAGTCAAGTTTGGATCATAGCCTAGTTCTTCCGCCGCCTTGTAATCATCATCCGTTTTCAAATCATGGACATTGCCACAGCTCGCACACTCTAGTCCGCGATAGGTTGGGGAATAGCTGCACTGTCCAGCACAAGTTGGGCATTGAAGATCAGGCTGTGTGGCGTTGGTGGTGTCCATCAATCGGAGTCCGCGAGTGCAGCCGCAATTTCAATCAGGATGCGAAGGCGAAGCCAAGAGCGGTCCACGGCACCCTGTAAATCACCAGATACGCCCCAATCACCAATGATGGTTGCGATAAACCACGTGGTCATCAACCAAAACGCAATCATTGACCAACCAGCTATTGTGCGAATCCATCCTGCGGATCCCTGTTTTAACTCATGATGGCCTTCATATACCTTGATCAGCTTCACAACAGGCAGCATCCCCACAAAGGTTGCGGTGATCATCAATACGACTGCGGCAAGGATTGGTGAGGTGAGGGGCGTCATGAAATGTAAAACTCACTTAAAACGTCAAATTGAGGCTTGTAAAATATGTGCAAGCCATTGGGATTGATTGCAAGAGGCGTTATTGGGTTTAGACAGCTCAAATTTTATGGGGTATTTTAATACCTTATTTTTAACATGTTGTTTTTACTTGTTTAAAACATGATTGTTGTGCTTGATCACGCTCGCACTTGCTATATAAGCCGCTCATCACTTACCAGAGTTGGTCATTCGACCTGCTCACTCACCTAAAACAGGACTATCCTGCCATGAAAACCTTTTCTGCAACACCAGCAGATATCGAAAAAAAATGGATCATCATTGATGCTGAAGGCATCGTGTTGGGTCGTTTGGCTTCGATTATTGCTATGCGCCTTCGCGGCAAGCACAAAGCAACGTTCACACCGCACATGGATTGCGGCGACAACGTTATCGTCATCAACGCTGAAAAAGTGCAGTTGACTGGTAACAAACGTCAAGAGCACCACTACTGGCACACTGGCCACCCAGGTGGCATCAAGTCACGTACAAAAGAAGAAATCCTCGAGGGCAAATACCCAGAGCGCGTTCTGACTTTGGCTGTGAAACGTATGTTGCCAGGCAACCGCCTGAGCCGTCAAATCATGACAAACATGCGTGTATATGCTGGTGCTGAGCATCCACATGAAGCGCAAAACCCAGAAGTTTTGGATGTTGCATCCATGAACTCTAAAAACACACGGAGCGCATGAGCATGTCTGACGAAATCAACACACTCGAAGACTTGCAAGCTGTTGTCGGCGAAGCCACAGCACCTGCAATCGAATTGACTCCACGTGAGCCAGTAATCGACTCATTGGGCCGTTCATACGCAACAGGCAAACGTAAAGATGCGGTTGCACGCGTTTGGATCAAGCCTGGTACAGGTAAAGTTACCGTAAACGGCAAGCCGCAAAACGAATACTTTGCGCGCCCTGTTTTGCAAATGATCCTAGCACAGCCTTTCACCATTGCTGGTGTTGAAGGCGAATTTGACGTGGTTGCCACTGTCAAAGGTGGCGGTCTTTCTGGTCAAGCTGGTGCGGTTAAGCACGGTGTTTCCAAAGCATTGCAACTTTTCAACCCATCCCTTCGCGGTGCGTTGAAAGCTGCTGGCTTCTTGACACGCGACAGCCGCGTTGTTGAGCGTAAGAAATACGGTAAAGCAAAAGCGCGTAAGAGCTTCCAGTTCTCTAAGCGTTAATCTTTACTTACGATTTTGGAATGGGGCGTGCCGATTGGCGCGCCCTTTTTTGTTTGCTTAGGGCATGCCGCTGGTGATTGCCCTTAGGTGTGCCTAGATTGAGTATAACAATAGGAACTTGCTTATGAAATTCTCAGTCCTTGATCTTGCCCCTGTTCCCGAAGGTTCAGACGCGGCCCAAGCGATGTTGAATATGGTTGATCTTGCTCAAAGGGCTGAGAACCTAGGCTATCACCGCTACTGGATGGCCGAACACCACAACATGGCAGGTATTGCGAGTGCCGCGACCTCGGTGTTGATTGGTCATGTCGCCAGCCAAACCAATACCATTCGTGTGGGCGCGGGCGGTATCATGCTGCCAAATCATGCGCCTTTGTTAATTGCCGAGCAATTCGGAACACTTGCCACGCTTCACGGTGACCGTATCGACCTGGGGCTTGGCCGTGCGCCTGGCGGTGACCAAGCCGTCTACCACGCATTGCGCCGCACTGGCAGCGATGACTTCCCTGCTGATGTGCATGAATTGATGACCCTATTGGGTGATCCCCAACCACAGGCCGCTGTTCGTGCATTGCCAGGTGAGGGAACGCATGTGCCAATATGGATTTTGGGGTCGTCACTGTACGGTGCACAATTAGCTGCACATTTTGGCCTGCGTTACGCCTTCGCCTCACATTTCGCGCCTGCGGCGTTGGAAGAGGCGGCATACATTTATCGCCGTGACTTCAAGGCATCCGCTACGTTGGCCGAGCCATATTTTATGTTGGCAGCCAATGTCTTTGCTGCGGAAAGTGATGAAGAGGGGGCTTACTTACGGACCTCAATGCAACAAGCCTTTGCGCGTATGCAAACGGGTACCCGAGGCAAGCTGCCACGACCTGTGAAAGACATTGATGCTGCGATTGGTGAGAGAATGCGGCGCAGCGTCGAACCAATGCTACGGGTTTCAACAACCGGTTCGCCAGAGACGGTGCGCAAACACTTGGAAAGTTTGATTGAAATTTACGAACCCGACGAAATGATCCTGACAGGTCAAATTCATGATCATGCTGCGCGGGTTAAATCGTTTGAGATTGCAGCGGGTGCAATGGATCAGATACTGGCCGCTTAATCGTCCGCGTCAATCAACCCTAATCCGCGCAGATAAATTCCAATCCCAGTTTCTAGCAAGTCTTCTGGTGGAAACGGGGATGCGCGTCCTGGCGAATTACGGGCAAACAGTTCAACAACGCCGTGGCTCATGGCCCAAATATGTGCGCTGAACATGGATGCGGGGGGGCGTTTTTCGACAGGAATATGCTCGCTAAGATCTGCGGCGGCTTTTTCCAAAACGTCATTGGCACGCTTTGAGGCTGCAGCCAATTCAGGTGTTCGGTTGACCGAAATGCTACTTTCAAACATTGCGATGTAGTGCCCGGGGTATTTCTGCGCGAATGCCAAATAGGCACGCCCAGTTGCCCCAAACGCAGCCATGGCTGAGGGTTGGCCTGATTGATAGGCAAACTCTATCAGGTCAGCAAACATGTCATATCCTTGACGCGCGGCTTCGGCGATCAGGTCTTCGCGTCCGTCAAAATGTCGGTAGACCGCAGCAGGGGTGACGCCCGCCGTTTTAGACGCTTCGGACAGCGTGAAACCTGTTGGGCCTTTGGTCTCGATCAGGGTCAACGCCGCATCGATTAAGGCCTGTTTTAGGTTGCCGTGATGATAGCCGCGTTTAGACATTCCAGATGTCCGGTCCACCACAGATGGCTGTATCAATGTCGCCAATCGCCCTGGCGTTTTTGTTTGTGTAATCCAGAGCGTGCAATACTGTACGAATTGCATTCAGGCGCGCGCGGCGTTTGTCGTCAGAGCGAATGATCGTCCAAGGGGCGACATCGCTGTGAGATCGCTCAAGCGTTTCTGCGATTGCGGCAGAATACTCATCCCACTTTTTCAAGCCTTCGACGTCGATCCAGCTTAGTTTCCATTGCTTCAGCGGATCACTTTCGCGGCCCAAGAAACGGCGCAGCTGCTCTTCACGCCCAACGTTCAGCCAGAATTTGAACAGATGTACACCGTCACTGGTGATCATCTTTTCAACGTCTTTGACTTGGTTGAAAAACACTTCGCGCTGTTCTGATTTGCAAAAGCCAAACACATGTTCCACGACACCACGGTTATACCAGCTACGGTCAAAAAAAGTCATGCCACCCGCGGTTGGTAGGTGTTTGATATAACGTTTGAAATACCACTCACCCATTTCTTTTTCATTTGGTTTAGACAGGGCAACAACACGTGCGCCGCGTGGGTTCAAGTTCTCGCGAAACCGTTTGATTGTCCCACCTTTGCCTGCTGCATCACGACCTTCAAAAACAATAGCAACACGTGAACCGCTTTCTTTGGTCCAAGCCTGCATTTTGACCAGTTCGATTTGTAACTTCGCCAACTGCCCTTCATAGACCTTACGTGCCAACCGTTCTTGATGTGGATAGCTGTTGCTGATGATGTCGCTTTTGTCAGAGCGCTTAATCGCGTTACGCACACTATCTGGTGCCAGGTCATTGAAAAACGCACTGATACCGCCGTCAAAAGGTAGGGTCATTGTCCGGATCCTTAATGTAACTGTTCTTTACATCTATATGGGGCAGTGGGCAACTTAACGCAAACCCGCACGGGACGCCGCGCGATGAATTGCTGCAATTACGGCATCATGTGAGAGATGCTGCGGCATATGGCCAATCCCCTCAAGCGTGACCAGATTTGCACCTTCCACGTCTTCAACTAAGCGCTTTGAGTGAACATGAAGTGGCACAATGGTATCCGTATCACCGTGAACGATCTCAAGTGGCAGGGTGAGAGCGGCGTATTGATCCGATATCGCGCGCAGATCTTCCTTTAGGGTTTTACGTTGACGCGCATTTGCCATCAACGAAGAGGGGCGCAAGATCAGCGGGATACCGATGTGGTCAGCATATCCTGAAACGGGTTCTTGGGGTTGGAACGTCTCATTCAAGCTTTTGGCAACGTATTCGTCGCTGACCCATGCTGATGCAAGCCGTGATAAGATAGGACCGCTGAGCGGATGCGCCAGTGCACCAGTCAGCGCGTCTAACTCGCCTTTCCAAGGGTAGGCAACGCCTGAGATTGATACCGCGGCAGCAATATTATCGGGACGGGCAACAGCCCAAGCAAGGGTTATCGCACCGCCAAGGCTTTGGCCTGCAACGATAGGTTTGTCCGCACCAAGAGCTTGTGCCGCGGAGGCCAATAGCTCTGCTTGATCCGTAACTGAAACACCAAACGGTGCCAATTCAGGGGTATAACCCAAACCGGGGCGGTCAAATATGATCACGCGGTAGGATTGCGCCAATTTTTCGGCCAAACCAAATGTGAAGTCTCGGGTATTGCCTGATGATCCATGGATAAGAACCAAGGCTGGGCCACTTCCCATCTCGACGTAATGGACAGGATGGCCAGCGACTTCGACAAAATTTCCCTGCGCTGGAAACTGTGCGGTGGCGCGTTTGGCGTTTTGTCCTACGCGCCACAGGGTGGTGGCGACGGCCAAAACCATCGCCACAAAGATTAGCATAAAGACGCCCTTAAGCACCAATCTCATCCATCTCAAACGGGGTCGTTTGATAGATGCTGTTCAGCCAATTGCCGTAAAACAAGTGGGCATGGCTGCGCCAACGGTTGGTGGGTTCTTGGGATGGATCATCACCTGGATAGTAGTTGGTCGGAATGTTGATTGGTGTTCCTGCCTCAACATCACGATCATATTCTTGTTTCAATGTAACACTGTCATATTCAAAGTGGCTAAAGATATAGACGCCACGATGCTTGGGATCTTGGACGACACAAGGGCCGACTTCGTCGCTTCCAAGCAAAGTTTTTAGACCATCACTGGCATCGATCTCTGATTGATGCATTTCAGTCCAACGACTGGTTGGAATAACGCAATCGTCTGAAAATCCTTGTAAATAAGGTGATCTGGGATCGAGGTTCTTGTGGCGGAAACAGCCAAAAGCTTTTTCATCCAGCATATGTTTTTTTACGCCGTGAAAATGATTGATCATAGCCATGCCCCCCCAGCATACACCCATCGTTGAGTGTACATTGGTTTGGGTCCAGTTCATGATTTCAGTCAGTTCATTCCAGTAATCGACGCCTTCGAACTCGAGGTGTTCAATTGGGGCACCAGTGATGATCAAGCCATCAAACTTTTCGTCTTTCACCTCAGAGAACGGGCGATAGAAGCTTTCCATGTGTTCGGCAGCCGTATTGCGCGTCTTGTGATCAGACATGCGGATCAGGTTCAGATCAATCTGAAGAGGCGTCGCACCGATAAGGCGTGCAAACTGGTTTTCTGTCTGAATCTTCTTGGGCATCAGGTTCAGCAACGCAATGCGCAAAGGGCGGATATCTTGGCGTGCGGCCGCGTCTTCGTCCATCACTGATACACCCTCGCGCGAAAGCACGTCAAAGGCTGGCAGTGTTGCTGGAATTTTGATCGGCATAATTTTAGTCCTGATTATATATTTGTAGTGCAGAGATAGCTGTGAGGGGCGTCTGTTTCCAGTATCGGGCAATCACAAGTTGCTGAAACAGATGTCAGTCTTGCCTCACATTCGAACGATAGCGTGACCGATCAATGCATCAAAATCTGCAGCTGACTTTAAAGATGCAACTTCATCCGCAGTCACCGTAACGCCCCAGCGTGCCATAGCCTCATAACGGGGCTGGCGGTGTTCAAGAGCGCGCGCATAGGTCCAGCGAACGAATGCATCGGGATTAACTTTGTCGCCTGATATGCTGTTTTCATTTAGATATTCGGTCCACGACTTAGCAAGAAATTCGGGCTGATAAGCCATCGGTTTAGGAGCCTTATCGAAACGACGTACCAATTCGGCCGTATGGGCGTCATTGCCTTTAATCCACAGTGGTAAACAATTGGTACTCAATTTGGACATCAACGCATCACTGTCGTCTGTCGCTTCAACCCACTCGCAAATGGAGCCACCTGTGTCACAGATAAAATGTGGATAGCCATAAAGGTTGGTTCCGCGATCCGCGAAATATGCAGTGTCATTCAGCGCTGCTATCTCTGCTGAACGGAATTGATCCTGACGCTCTTTATATTCTTCAATGCTGAGACCTCCAAGGGTCAGATCGCCGGGCTTGCCCAAATATGTTGATACAGCGCCCAGGTCATGGGTGTGTACATTGGGTGCCAAATAGATCGCATCCTGACGCAGCATTTCGCGCAAATATGGGTGATCCATAGCGGCTTTGATGCATGAGTTGACTATATATTCGCCCATGTAACGCGTGCCGATGCGGTAATCGATACTGTAGTGAAACCAATCGCCCGTGTCGCGCAGGATGGTGGACATGTGCGTTTTGCCCAGACCAGACATGCCAAAAACCATAACCCGTTTGTTAGGGGCGGCAGCCCATGCATCTTTGGTTGGGTAAAGCATTGTGAAATCCTGCGAGAATAGTGTTGCTCTGTCCTAAACCGCTGATGGTTTTGGGTCAATCACTTGGCAGTCGTGTCACCCGCGCAGTGTTTTCCAAGCCCGCCCATCTAAGATGATTAAACCGAGGGCCAAAATGACAAACCCAATGAGGGCATTGGCCGATAGTTTTTCGCCTAAAACAACGGCGCCCAGCGTGATGGCAACTGGGGCGACCATCAGCGTGACCAACATCAGGTTACCGCTGCCAGCCATGGCTAAAACGCGGTAATACAACAAGTAAGCCGCAGCTGTTGCAATTACCGCGTAATACCCAATTGCGACCAGTGTTCGGGGTTGCAGATCAAAGGTTGGCAGGCCCTCAATAAAATAAACCAAAGGCAGCATTATGACAGTGGCGCCGGTCAACATACCTGCGGCTGCCAATTGCGGGGGCATTCCCACCAAATTCTTGCGCGCCCAAACACCTGCAACTGCATAAGCGACCGTGCCACCAATAACGGCAAGCTGGGCTAAGCTACGCAAATCGAAGTTTTTGAAGTTCTCAAGGCCAATCGCGACTGCAACCCCAAAGAAGCCTAACGCCACGCCAATTATTTTGCGTGGCGTCAAACGTTCGTCTGAAAAGAACAGGGCTGCCATGACCACGCCAACAACGGCGGTAAAGGCGTTCAGAATTGAGGTTAGGCCAGATTCGATATGCAACTGGCCCCAAGCCATCAGAACGAACGGGATGACGTTGTTCAGCAATCCCATCACAAGAAATGCAAGCCATATTCGGGGATTTCGGGGCAGGGGAATACGCATCATTGCAACAACACCCCAAAGAACCAACATTGCCCACGTTACGCGATGGGCTACGGACATCAGGGGCGATATTTCATCAAGGGCTATGCGTATGGATAAGAACGATCCACCCCATATCAGCGCAAGCACCAGCATTTCGGCCCATGCGCGGCCAGAGAGGGATTTTTGATCAGTCATGGCGCGACACTAGTGAGTGTGCCACGCCATGGGTACCCGTTTCTTGCGGGTTCGTGATTAGAAGGTGTAGGCTACAGATACGCCGACTGAAACCGCAGAGTTGCCTGAAAAGCTTGCAACCGGAGTTTGGGCCGCGCCAACAGTTGCAGTTGTATCGCCAAGCTTAGTGTAGCGAACGCCTGTTGTTACTTTATACGCGTCGTTTGTGTAGACTGCAGCAAGGGCAAGGCTCTTGTTGCCACCAGTTGGAGATAAGGCAGACGCAGTTGCTGCGGTGCCTCCACCTGACTGGCCGTACACAGCTGAAATGCTCCAAGTGTCATTTAGTTTGCGCCCGACACCCAATGTGTAGTCTTTGGAATCGCTCAAAGAAGCGAGGTTGATGCCACCCAATCCAGCGGCTGGGAGGCTAAACTCACTCCATGGTGAATAGCGGACCGAGCCGAAAACCAGCGTGTTCGCGGCAATGCCTGACTGGAATTCAAGATTCCAGTTTTCAGGTGTCGCTGAATCAGTCGTGACGTTCGTAGCAGCGCCACCAGCCACACTTTGACTTGAAGCGAAAGAGTGATCGATTTTTGAGTTGTAGGTTAAAGAAACGCGCAATGCGATGTCTGGGCGCTCATAAGCAACACCAGCTACGTAACCGTACGAAGTATCATTAGCTAGGTCGAGGCTATAAGAATTGAAACCTGTTGGATTTCTTTCACTTCGCAGAAATGCTGCGCCGCTGAGCGCAAGGTTTCCGCCAATAGTTTGGGCACGAAGGCCGCCATGAACACTAAAACCACCGTCAAATTTGTACCGAGCGATAGCTGTTACTGCGTTGCTAGAAACTTGGGCTTTGGTTCCACCCAACACAGTAGTTGCTGCAGGTGTGTTGTAGTTGATGCTTGAACCAAAGGGTTGGTCCCAAATCAAAGCAAGTGAAACCTGATCATTTACATCTGTTTTGTAGCTACCGCTTGCAACGCTAAAACTTTCACCAACGTTTCCGGTACCTGCTCCAGATAACTTAGGTGTAGTTGAGCTGTAGCTGAACTTAGCGACACTGCCAGTTTGAAAAATATCGTTGATCCATTGGCCTGAACGATCAAGGCCGCCTGCGTTTGCTGCTACGGCGCTTAGGCCTAGCGTGATCGCGGCGTAAATTGGTGTCTTCATTGGTCGTACTCCCATGAGCGCACATTCCCCGTGTGCGGGTTTCTTTCGGAGACGAAATATAGGGAGGCGTTAAAAAGCAATCCTTACCCTAGGGTACTCTGCGTGAAAAATGGCCAGTTTATGAACATTGTCGCAACTGGGCAACACGACTTCATTTCAAGGTAGTAGGAACTCGTGTTTCGGACCAAATGTTCAAATAATTTCCAGCAAAGATGATTCCCGCACCCAAAAGCACCCACAAATCAAGGGCTTCACCATATGCGAGCATCCCGATAATTGCTATGATAGGTAGGCGAATAAAATCGATTGGCACCACAACTGTTGCAGGAGCTATTGCCAAGGCATTTGTTATACAAAAATGTCCAAGCAATCCCGCCACCCCAATCAAAACAAGCCACGGGAGTGTTTCTGCATTTGGCAATGCAATATCGCCGTCATACCCAGCTGTAATGAGACCAAATCCCAGCTGTAAGACCGTAAGGTAGAATAAGATGCACGTGATCGACTGAGTGCGGGTCAATCGTTTGGTAAAGATGATGGTGAAAGCAAAGAAGATCGCTAATGAGGCTGCCATAATAACACCAGTGTTAATCCCCGCCATATCGGGGCGGGTGACAACCAAAACGCCGATGAACCCCATCAATGCCGCGGCGGCACGGATTAACGTAATGCGCTCGCCCAGTAATAATGGGCTTAGCAGGATCACCCAGATCGGGGAAGTGAACTCCAGTGCAAAAACTTGCGCCAACGGGATCACGGTTACGGCATAGAACCAAAGATTTTGGCCGATGAAGTGCATAACATTACGGGCAAAATGCAGACTAAATTGTTGGCCATTGATTTGACGCCACGTACCGAATGCTATCGCAGCAAAGGCCACAATGATTACGCCAACTACACTGCGAAACAGCATGATTTCGAACGTATCAAGGGCAAAGCTAACTTCCCGTCCCGCGACTGCCATCGTAGAAAAGGATGCAATTGCACCTGTCATCCATATGGCAGCTTTGGGGACGGGATTCATAGCTTACAGCCTTCTCGCCGAAATCGTGAGTTGGCTCAGGATCATTCCCACTCAATCGTACCCGGAGGCTTCGATGTAATATCATAAGTTACACGGTTTATGCCGGGCACTTCGTTGATGATCCGCGTTGCGGTTTCGCCAAGGAATTCGTGGCTGAACGGATAGTAATCCGCTGTCATACCGTCCACAGAGGTCACCGCACGCAGGGCGCAGGCAAAATCATAGGTGCGGCCGTCGCCCATAACTCCAACAGTTTTAACCGGTAGGATCGCAACGAAAGCTTGCCAGATTTCATCATACAGGCCGTGCTTGCGAATCTGATCGATGTAGATTGCATCTGCTTCACGCAGGATTTCCAATTTCGGACGTGTGATCTCACCCGGGCACCGGATCGCTAGGCCTGGGCCAGGGAAGGGGTGACGCCCGATGAAACCAGTTGGAAGGCCAAGTTCGCGGCCAAGCTCGCGTACTTCGTCTTTGAACAACTCGCGTAACGGCTCAACCAGTTTAAGGCCCATTTTTTCAGGTAAACCACCCACATTGTGGTGCGATTTGATGGTCACGGATGGACCGCCAGAAAAGGATACAGATTCGATGACGTCAGGGTACAACGTACCTTGGGCCAAAAATTTAGCACCGCCAACTTCAGCCGCATGTTTCTGGAACACGTCGATGAACAATTTGCCAATAATCTTGCGCTTGGTTTCTGGATCGCTTTGTCCATCCAATTCGCCCAAGAATAGTTCGCGTTCGTCCGCATAAATAAACGGCATGTTGTAGTTGTCGCGGAACATGGTGATGACTTCTTCGGCTTCACCTTTGCGTAGCAACCCATTGTTAACAAATACACAAGTTAGTTGATCGCCGATGGCTTCGTGGATCAAAACAGCGGCTACTGAACTGTCGACACCGCCGGAAAGGCCACAAATAACTTTTGCGTCACCCACTTGCTCACGGATCTTGGCAATTGCCTCTTCGCGATAAGCACCCATTGTCCAATCGCCTTTGAACCCTGCCATCTTGACAAAGTTCTCGTACAATTTCGCGCCGTTTGGCGTGTGGTGAACTTCAGGGTGGAACTGCACTGCAAAGAAGTTGCGTGACGTATCAGCTGTGATCGCAAATGGTGCGTTCGGGGATGTGCCATAGACCTCAAAACCCGGTGCAATCTTGGATACGTGATCGCCGTGGCTCATCCAGACTTGTTCTTTGTCGTCTTCAAACCAGCCATCAAGCAGAGCCAGTTTTTCAGCTTCGGGCGTCACAAACGCACGGCCAAACTCTGCAGTGCCATGGCCGCTTTCGACCTTGCCACCCAAGACTTCCATCATCACTTGTTGGCCATAGCAAATTCCTAGGATTGGAACATTCAGATCAAACACAGTTGATGGTGGGCGCGGTGACCCTTCATCGATGACAGAGGCGGGACCGCCCGAAAGGATCACAGCTTTTGGCGCGAATTCGGCCAAAAACGCGTCTGTCACGTTCTGATAAGGGTGAATTTCGCAATAGACGTTCAGTTCACGCAGGCGGCGCGCAATCAATTGCGTCACTTGGCTACCAAAGTCGATGATGAGAAGGCGGTCATGTATGTTTGTCATGCGTTCTGCAATATGCAGATGTGGCGGGGCTGGCAAGTGTTTGAGGGCGGCTTTGCGGTTCGAATGGGTATGTTTTTGCGAGGAACCGAATTAGCAGCGCGCAGATGTCGCTTTTTTCCCAGCATCGCCGCAAATTCGGGGTGACATCAGGCGGCACTCAGGTATCAGCCAATCAAGTAATGTCGATACAAAGGGGATCATCATGTCTGAAGCAGCAACTCCAGCAAGACGCGGACGCGGTGGCGGCGGTGCAGCACGTCGTGCAGCTCGAACAGCAGTGTCTTTTGAAACGGCAAAATACATCGAACGCAATATCCCGAATTTTGAGGTTCTGACGGAAGAAGCGCTTTGTATCATTGAGGCAAACGCCGAACAGATCCTTGAAGAAGTTGGCGTTAACTTCCTTGATAACCCTGCGGCTCTAAAACGTTGGGCAGATGCGGGTGCAGACATTGACGGCGAACGGGTTCGTATTCCAAAAGGTCTAGCGCGCAAACTATGTGCAACAGCACCCTCTACCTTCACTCAGCATGCACGCAACCCAGAGCGCAATGTCGAAATTGGTGGCCGAAATTTGGTGCTTGCTCCGGTTTATGGCCCTCCATTTGTGCGTGACGCAGAAGGTGGGCGCCGTTACGCGACCATCGGGGATTTTCAGAAATTCGTAAAACTAGGTTATATGTCCAAATGGCTGCACCACTCTGGTGGTACGGTATGCGAGCCTACAGATGTGCCCGTTAACAAGCGTCACTTGGACATGCTTCACGCGCACATGACCTTGTCAGATAAACCGTTCATGGGGTCCGTGACAGAACCATCCCGCGCCCAAGACAGCGTAGACATGGCTAGCATCCTGTTTGGCAAAGACTTCGTTCAAGAGAACACAGTCATGACCAGCCTGATCAACATCAACTCACCGATGACGTTTGATGACGTTATGATGGGTGCGCTTGAAGTGTACGCGCAAAACAATCAGGCCTGTATCGTTTCGCCGTTTATCGTTGGCGGGGCTATGGCACCAGTTTCTGTGGCAGGTACTTTGACCCAAGTTATGGCCGAGGCTTTGGCTGGCATTGCATACAGCCAATTGATCCGTCCTGGTGCCCCAGTTATTATGGGTGCCTTTGTGACGTCAATCGACATGAACTCTGGCGCGCCAACCTTCGGCACACCTGAGGCCGCGCACATTACATACGGGGCAGGGCAGTTGGCACGCCGCATGGGATTGCCATATCGTTCATCCGGCGGGTTCACTGGATCGAAACTGCCTGACGCGCAGGCTGCGTATGAAACAGCCAATAGCCTGAACATGGGCCTTTTGGCTGGTGTGAACTTTATGCTGCACTCTTGCGGTTGGCTTGAAGGTGGATTGGTCAGCTCGTTTGAGAAATTCGTAATGGACGCTGATCAGTTGGGTGCGTTGCATCACCTCGCACGCGGCGTTGAAATTGATGAAAACGCTCAAGCTATGGATGCGATCCGCGAAGTTGGGCCCGGTGGGCACTACTTGGGGTGCGCACACACGCAAGCCAACTTTAAGGATGCGTTCTGGAAGTCAGACCTGTTGGACTACAAACCATTCGAGACATGGGAGGATGAGGGCGCGCGCGATACGCAATCATTGGCAACTGCCCGTGTTGAGAAAATGTTGAACGACTATGTTCAACCGCCATTGGATCAAGGCATTGCAGACGGTCTGAATGACTACATTGCAAAACGTAAAGAAGCCGAACCTGACTCCTTTATGTAGTCAGCTGACAGGTTTTGGTTGAGAGGCGCGTAAATCGCGTGCCTCTCCCACGATCGCGATCATCACATCAATATGACGAAGCAGATTGTAGGCGGATTCGCCTGCTTTGCGCAGTGCGTTGAGATCTTCCTCAATCTCAATCAACCTTAGAATAGCTTCGGAATGTTTCGGCATACGCCCGTAGCCTAATAGGCGTGGCAGGTGGGCTACGCGTTTATATTCAGCAGCCCCAATTCGTGCTGCACGCATCAGCAGTTTTGGACGACGTAGTTTCTGTAAGATTGTTAAGGCGTCTTGCATTTGAAATCCCTTTGCACGTTTGATCTGTGGGTAAGTCGACCCAGCAATTCAGAATTTATGACACGGGTTTTCAGGGTGTTGCGTTTGCCCTCTGGGCTAAGCGCGCAGGGTTCATGACTGTTTATACTTTGGAAACAATGATGAAGATTGTTGACGCTGTTAACCAACAAGTAACAAGCGCAACCATAAGGTGTGTGGATAAAGCTGGGGATAAGTGGTGGGTAACTGCCGAGTCTCTTATGAGGGAGACATATAAAATGGATATTACGCGACACATTGCGACGGCAACATCTTTGCCTAGCTGGGTGCCTATGCCTGCACAGATCTACCTTGCACATACCCAAGCGGGACTGCCGATACGTGCGTTGGCTCGGATGTCGGGGTGCCATGCCTCTACGATTTTACGATAAATTCGCAAGGTTGAGACCCGCCGCGATGATCCGTTGGTTGACGCCGTCTTAAACAGACTTGGCACCCACCATTTCGACACGTCCCGTGAATGGTCTGTGTCCTTATCTAAGGAAACGATTAATATGAGTTTTGACACAAAAATTACGACTGATGAGACAATTCTTGAGCAAGAGGCGATGCGTATTTTGCGGCGTCTTTGTGAGAAGGGAGCTGTTTTAGCCGTGGCCACTGACATGGACAAAGCAGTTGCTGTGCGTGACGGTGCCAACGGTCAGAGCACTCGAACAGCGGTGGTTGAACGCGATATTGCGCAAGCTATGGCGCTGAAAAATTGGATCGAACAGCAAACATCAGGTCGCATCGTGCGGTATCAGATCACGACTGCAGGGCGGTCTGCGCTGAGCGAAATGCTGAAGAACTCACCATATACTAGGATTGGCGAACCCGAAGAGTACGCAGCTCAGCATCGCGAATGGGGCGAAAAGACTTTGCCTGATACTGATACAGGTCGGCCGAAGCGGATGCGTTATAACCTGTCTGAATCTCCCTTAACTGGGTTGTCACGTCGTCGGGACAAGGATGGTAAACCCTTTTTAAGTGACGCGCTGGTCCATGTTGGCGAACGACTTCGTGAAGATTTTGAGTTGGCCCAAATGGGACCACGGGTTGCGCAAAATTGGGATCGTTTTCTTACATCAGGTGGACGCGGTGGTTTTGCACCCGACAGTGGTGTTGGCGATGGACCGTCCGCCGCGCGCAAGCGTGTGGCCGATGCGATGGCCGATCTTGGGCCTGGTTTGTCTGATGTTTTACTGCGTTGTTGTTGTTACCTTGAGGGGCTTGAGGCGGCTGAAAAGCGATTGGGTTGGTCTGCACGATCTGGGAAGATAGTCTTGCGGATTGCATTGATGCGGCTTCATCAACATTACGCGCGTACATTAGGGGGCGACGGCGATTTGATTGGTTAGTTGGTCGGGGCTGTAGATAAAAAGAGTGGTATCGCGCTGGAACATAGCTAGTTTGCACTACATTGGGTTTTAACCATAACGGTTTAAGGTTAAACTACCCTAACTCTTGCTGCCAATGGCGCAGCCCAAAAGGCCGATAACATGCGTGATCTGAAAATCCCTGAACAACGCCACCCTGAAAAAGCACGGCGTCCAGACAGTCCACAACCTAAAAAGCCGGATTGGATCAGGGTCAAAGCACCTAATAGTAAGGGCTATGACGAGACACGCAAAATCATGCGTGACAACAACCTTGTCACGGTCTGCGAAGAAGCAGGCTGCCCAAACGTGGGCGAATGTTGGAGCCAAGGGCACGCGACCATGATGATTATGGGAGAGGTCTGCACGCGCGCATGTACCTTTTGCAACATCGCGACGGGTAAGCCACCTGAAGATTTAGATGCATTTGAACCGGGGCGCGTGGCCCATGCAGTTGAAAAACTAGGCTTGAACCACGTTGTTGTGACCTCTGTGGACCGCGATGATATTACGGACGGTGGTGCTGATCACTTTGCACAAACCATTCGCGCGATCCGTCATCGCAGCCCAAATACAACCATCGAAATTCTAACGCCGGACTTTATCCGCTGTGACCCATCCGTATTGGAAGTGGTGGTTGAGGCGCGTCCAGATGTCTTTAACCACAACCTTGAAACGGTTCCGGGACTGTATCCAGAAGTGCGTCCAGGCGCGCGGTACTTCCACTCATTGCGTCTATTGCAGCGTGTGAAGGAACTGGATCCAATGATGTTCACCAAATCGGGTATCATGGTTGGATTGGGAGAGGACCGCCAATCGGTCATGCAAGTCATGGAAGACATGCGCGCCGCTGATATCGATTTTCTGACTGTGGGCCAGTACCTGCAACCAACGCCAAAGCACCATGCTGTCGACCGCTTTGTGCATCCCGATGAATTTGCAGCCTATGAGAAGGCCGCCTATGGCAAGGGGTTCTTGATGGTTTCCGCAACTCCGCTCACGCGGTCTAGCTATCATGCAGGTGAAGATTTTGCGCAATTGCGTGCGGCACGTCAGGCCAAACATGGTTAATTTGCGGTTTTCCGCCTGATACTACTGAAATTCAAACTGCGTTTCCGACCTTAAATGGCTGGAAACGCTTTATTTTTGGCTTTTTGAAAGCCGTTCAGCTGAAAGCGGCGTAGGCTTGGGCGAGACATTGCCACGCTTTGACGACGGCCTTTACTTGGAATCAGTTGCCTAAATAGGCAGAAGTGATTCTATCTGTGGTTTACAGTTTATTGCAAACCAACCTATTGTTTCCGTATCAGATACAGTAACATTTTCAGTGGTTTAACTTGGTTCGCGCAACTGTGTCCATTCCGACACAAATCCGTGAATGCGTCACTTTTTTGACATTTTTTGAACATTAGATCACCAAAACCTGAAGTTTTCACAAGACATGGTTAACGGCACTGCTAGTTTGAGCTCACTATTTATAAATGGAGTACTTATTATGAAAACTACAATTTTAGCAGCAGCAGCCGTTTTGGTTTCTTTCGCAGCGCCAGCAATGGCTTGGGAAGGTAAAGTCGTCGCTTGCTACGACAGCGTTTGGGTTCCAGCGAAAACTGAAACACACAAGAAATTGCATTCTGCAGCTCACACTAAGTGGGAGCACCGTGGTGGCCAATTGGTAGAAGTATATTACGCACCAGTTTACATCCAGCACTCACACCAGAAGAGCAAAGGTTATTACCTAAAAGTTAAAGCTGCTTGCAACAAGTAAGCCTTTAACCAAATGCAAATTAAGAGGCGTACATCTGCTGTGCGCCTCTTTTTTTGTGGGTTTTCACCCGCAGTTTCGCATTCTTGTCAGAGAGGGGCCGCTTTTTAGCCCTTTTTCTTAGTTAACCAAAAGTCAGTTAACTTTTAAAAGGATATGTTATGAAACGTTTTTTGGCCCCATTAGCGGCAATCTCATTTGTTGTCGCAGCACCGGTCTCTGCTGCAGACGAGTCACGCGCAACACGCGTCGGATGCTATCAGGAAGTTAAAGTTCCTGCACAATACAGCGTGAAACGCGTCAAAATCAAAGACGAGTATCGCCAGTACATCAAACGCACGAACGGCCGTATTGATCTGATGGAATTTCCAGCAGTTTATCGCGAAGACAAAACTAAAGTTGCCGAAGCACACACCGTTATGCGTGAAATCGTCTGTAACTAAGACCGATTCATTTCAGATCATGTGAACCGAACCTTCCCGATATAGGGGAGGTTCCGGTTGCGTTGAGCAAAATCAATTCCATAACCCACGACAAATTCATCTGGGATATCAAAGCCAACATAGTCCGCACGAAAATCTACTTCGCGCCGTGACGGTTTATCCAACAAAGCCACAGATTTCAGACGTGCAGGGTTGCGTGTCCAAAGCATCTTTGTGACGTGGTTCAAGGTGTGACCCGTGTCGACAATATCCTCGACAACCAAAACATCGCGACCTTCAATTGCGCCGCGCAAGTCTTTGAGAATGCGAACTTCTCTGCTGCTTTCCATACCGTCACCGTAACTGGATGCTTCCAGGAAATCTACTTCGATTGGCAAATCCAACTCGCGTACAAGGTCAGCAATAAACACGAACGAGCCGCGTAAAAGGCCAACAACAACCAGTTTATCGGTCCCGTTGAATTCGTCTTGAAGCACGTGACTTAGCTCTTCAATCCGTGCCGCAATGGATTTGGCCGAGATCATTTGATCGATGACATATGGACGCTGTGGCATGTTCACCCCTTGTATTTGCAAGGGTTTCGTACCACATGGATTTGAACGATAACCATATTAAAATGCAAAAAAGTTATGCCCACACACTCAGAAACACGTCCTCTGCCATACACAGCCCAACAGATGTACAATCTGGTGGCAGATGTGGCATCTTATCCCCAGTTTTTGCCGTGGTGCGCCGCTGCACGTATTCGATCCACAACACCGGTTGAGCAAAGCGTGGTGCTTGAGGCAGATTTGGTGATTTCTTTCAAAGTTTTCCGCGAACGGTTCGGCAGCCATGTCACGCTTTTCCCGGATGATATGAAGATCGACACCGAATATTTGGATGGTCCGTTTAAGTACATGAAATCCAATTGGGCGTTTGAGGACACTCCAACAGGGTGCAACGTCATCTTCTTTGTTGATTTTGAATTTAAAAACGCCATCCTACAAGGGATCATCGGCCTTGTGTTTAACGAGGCGATGCAACGTGTCGTCCGTGCGTTCGAAGCGCGGGCTGTCGCACTTTACGGCTAAGCAAATCCGCTTTGGTCGTTCACCTGACCGGAGCCATAGATGACCCTTACCAACGATCTGATCGCTTTTACGAACGCCCAACCAAACGGTGATGCGCGCGATGTCATGCAATTGTCAGTGTTAGATTGGGCCGCTTGCGGATTGGCGGGTGCCGCAGAGGGCAGTTTTGATGGCTTCGTCATAGCAAATGCAACGCAGGGCCCGTGCCAAATCCTAGGTGGCGGCACAGGTTCACCTACCAATGCGGCGCTGATAAACGGCACGCTGTCCCATGCGTTGGATTTTGACGACACGCATTTCGCACATATCGGGCATCCCTCAGTGGCTGTGGTTTCGGCGGCTCTCGCAATTTCACAGCACGTCGATGCATCGGTCCCTGATATGATTGATGCCGCCCTAATCGGCACCGAAGCCTCCGTTCACGTTGGTCTATGGTTGGGGCGTGATCACTATCAAATCGGCTATCATCAAACCGCCACGGCAGGGGCTTTCGGTGCAACGATCGCAGCGGCACGGTTGCTTAAACTGTCTGACGCCCAAATTCGCGCGGCAATTGGCTTGGCCAGCACGATGGCGTCAGGACTCAAATCCCAATTCGGGACAATGGGCAAACCATTGAATGCAGGGCTGGCTGCGCGCTGCGGTGTCGAAGCAGCGCTTTGGGCGCAATCGGGCATGACGTCTGCGGACGATGGATTGGAAGGTCCGCTTGGATTTGGGGAAACTCATCACGGTCAGCACAACCCAACAAATATCGGGCAGGGCGCATGGCAGATGGAAACCGTCAGCCACAAATTCCACGCCTGTTGTCACGGTCTACATGCGATGCTTGAGGCCTTGGCAGATGTGAGCGTCGAAACTGAAACGATCCAAAGCGTCTATGTAACCACGCATCCACGTTGGTTGACTGTGTGCAATATCGCGCAGCCACGAACAGGTCTTGAGTGTAAATTTAGCTATTCACAAACCGCTGCTATGGCTTTGTCAGGGATCAACACAGGGGATATTGAGCAGTATAATGATGATGCAGCAAAAGATCATGCGCTCACCCGTTTGGCGCAAAAAGTAGCAGTCACCGGGGATGAAACGCTATCAGAGATGCAATCCTGTGCGCGCATCGTCACGGACGTCAAAGATCATACAGTCACCCATGATCTTGCAGCGCCAATGTCCCTTTCACTGCGCAAAGATAAGCTGCTGAAGAAGGCAAAAGGACTGGTGGGACCGGACGCGGCCAACGCACTTTGGGTCGCAGTGCAGGGCGAAGATCTAAGCGCCCTAACAACCCTCTTAAACGCAAAACGGGCCCACTAGGGGCCCGCATTACCTATTTTATGATGCTCAGCGTTTAGCTGCTCATGTCGTATGCACGTTCGCCGTGGACCGCGAGATCAAGACCGTTCACTTCAGTCTCTTCGTCAATGCGGATCGGGATGAACAAACGAATGATCAAAACCAACACAACGCTTACAACCAGCGTATAAATACCAACGATTGCCAGTGAACCCAACTGTGCGGTCCATGTGCCCGCACCGAATACAGCGATCATGATGGTGCCAAAGATACCGCCAACACCGTGCACCGCGAAGACGTCCAATGTGTCGTCGATTTTGCATTTATTGCGCACAAAGTTTACCGCTTCTTGGCAACCAACACCTGCGATCGCACCAATGATCAAGGCCTCAACTGGACCCACAAAACCAGATGCTGGTGTGATGGATGCGAGACCTGCGATTGTACCGGTTACGATACCAACCAAAGACGCGCGGCCAAATTTGATACGCTCCCACAGTGCCCATGTCAGCGATGCTGTTGCAGCAGAGATATGTGTGACTGTGATCGCCATTGCGGCGCCGCCATCGGCAGCAAGCTGTGAACCACCGTTAAAGCCAAACCAGCCAACCCATAATAGGGCTGCACCAATCATCACCATGCCAGGGTTATGTGGCGGTGTGTTTTGGTTTTTGCGCGCGCCCAAGAAGACGGCCAGAACAAGTGCGGCAATACCTGCGGTTTCGTGAACCACAATACCACCCGCGAAATCACGAACGCCGGTTTCACCAAAGATGCCACCGTCAGCTAGGAAGCCGCCGCCCCATACCCAGTGAACAACTGGCGCGTAGCACAATAACATCCACGCGGCTGAGAAGGTCAAAACGAAACCAAAGTTCATACGTTCAACGTATGCACCAACAATCAATGCAGGCGTGATGATTGCGAAAGTCATCTGAAAAGCAAAGAACAAAACCTCAGGCAATGTGCCCGATAGGCTGTCTGACGTAACGCCAAGCAACATCATCTTGTCCAAGCCACCCCAGTAACCGCTGTCGCCGCCACCAAATGCGATGGAGTAGCCAAAGAAGAACCACAAGACGCTCATCAAACAAGCAATCGCATAACAATGCATAAATACGCTAAGGACGTTGCGCGCCCGTACTAGGCCACCATAAAAAAGGGCAAGCCCCGGTAATGTCATCATTAGCACCAATGCGGTGGCTGTGATGATCCAAGCTGTATCAGCTCCGTTCATATCTTTTCTCCCATCGGAATCAGTTTAATTGCGGTGGTCGTAAACGAACTATGGCTAGAAAAAGCAGCAAAATGACATTTCAACGCTTAAAATGAGGGCGATAAGGGGAGTGCTTAATAATCATGCGGACTAAGGGCGTGATTGATTAAATATTGTGCGAAGTGAGGTTTTGTTGTTTCTTAGGTCTGCACCTTCGCGATACCGACATAATACCGACGTTGGATTTAGCGGCTAATGCTGCGGTTTTGGATCAATCGATCCAGTAACATTTGCAGGGCATGATCACGTGCCGCTTCACGTACATTGGACCGACCCAACGCCCCAAATTCGACAGTCTCTGTAACGCAGTTTTTGTTGTCAGCGATGCCAAAGCAAACGCGTCCTTCGGGTTTATGATCTGATCCACCCGGTCCTGCAATGCCTGTGATTGAAACGCTCAAGGCGGCCTCAGAATTACGCAGTGCACCCTTTGCCATCTCTGCGGCCACCTGTTCGCTGACGGCACCGTGTGTGTCCAGTGTGGCACCGGAAACACCCAACATCTGCATCTTGGCATTGTTGGTGTAGGTGACAAATCCACGCTCAGCCACTGCTGATGAACCGGCAATATCAGTCAGTGCGGCCATAACCATGCCGCCAGTGCAGCTTTCTGCAGTGGTAATTATGGTTTTATTTTGTTTAGCTAAATCAAGTATTTGAGTTGCGAGGTTCATCCTATGAGCAGCCTGTGTGCAACACCCGCCATAACAATCACGCCGATGGCGGCAAAGACGCCTGCGATGACATCATCCAGCATTACACCTAGCGCATCGCCACGTTTGTCAGCCCAGCCGATGATCCATGGCTTCCAAATGTCGAACAGGCGAAACAGGGCAAATGCCGCGATCCAGCCGGGCCACATCACATGAATTGGGATGTCGCTGTTCCATGCTGCAAAGGACAAAGGCATTAGGGCGATCCATTGGCCAACCAGTTCATCCACAACGATTTCCGAAGGGTCATGATCGTCGGAGCCTTCAGTCATTTTGGACGTGGCCCACCAGCCCTTAAAAAACGCAGCAATGGTGCCAATGAGCAAAAGCGGGAAGCCGCCAATAATATGAATCAACCACGCCCAAGGTAGGGCAACAAACGAGCCCCAAGTGCCAGGAGCAGGACGGATATATCCAACCCCCATTAGGGTACCGATCATCGTTGCAAGTTTCATAATTTCACCAGTGTACAAGTTGCAATGCAGGCGATCCCTTCGCCCCGTCCGGTAAAGCCCAAGCGCTCGGATGTTGTGGCTTTGACCGACACGCGGTCCAAGTCCATCCCCATCAAGCGCGCCATTTCAACGCGCATTTCGTGACTGCGTGGGCCGATTTTGGGGAACTCACAGATCAAGGTGCAATCGACGTTAGATATTGAAAAGCCCATGTTTTTCGCCATCTTAACCGCATGCGTTAGGAAAATATGGCTTTCGGCGCCCTTCCATTGTGGGTCGCTTGGCGGAAAGTGCTGTCCAATATCACCCTTGGCCAAAGCGCCGTAGATCGCATCGGTCACCGTATGCATACTAACGTCTGCGTCTGAGTGCCCAACCAGTCCGTGGGTGTGCGGAACTTTAACGCCACATAGGGTGACATGGTCGCCCGGTCCAAAGGCGTGCACGTCAAATCCGTTGCCTAGTCTAATGTCCATTGCGTCTCTCTAATATTTGTTCAGCCCGCGCGAAATCAGCGGGTAGGGTGATCTTTAGATTGTCTTCGTCTCCATCCACAATCGCAACTGTAATTCCAGCTGCGCGTGCGACTTCGACGTCATCGGCTGCAACGCCATCAAATGCAGCATGGGCTGCGGTGATTGCATCTAGTTTAAAGCCTTGGGGTGTTTGTGCGCGGAACAATCCGTTGCGATCTTGGGTGCCCGTTACCATTCCACCCGCACCAGTCCAAAGTGCGTCTGTCACGACAAGTGCTGGTGCCGCGCCATTGGCCGTTTCAAGCGCAGCTATAATGTTGGTGATGGTCTGGTCCGTCACGCATGGCCGTGCAACGTCATGTATCAGAACGTTTTTCGTACCAGATGGAATTGCCTGAAGGCCCAGCTTAACCGAATCCGAACGCTCAGCCCCACCAGTGGTGACCGTCAGGCCGTTGATGTCTGGTGCAAGGTGCAAGTCATCTGGATGCAGCACCAATATAACGCTGGAAATCGCGGGGTGCGCGGCAAAAGCTTGCAGGGTATGAGCAATCACAGGCTGACCTGCGATTTTACGCCATTGCTTTGGCACTTCACCACCCGCACGTGTTCCACGTCCAGCAGCAACGATTAAGGCTGCGTTGCTCATATTTTGGTTCGTTTCATCATTCGCATTCTTTACGCAGTTGTAGCCTTGGTGGCAAATATTGGGAGATATGCCTATTTTTTGTGCGTTAGGTCGTTTATTGAGCGCCTGATTGCGGCGCACGGATTGAGTGAGCCAAACAAAACCCGTTAAATCATATCAAGTACTACAGGATTCCACGCCTTGACCAATCCAATGACCCTAAGCCCACCTGTGATGTTGGCCCCTCTGGCGGGAATCACAGACCTGCCATTTCGTAATTTGGTTTCGTCCTTTGGGGCGGGCATGGTCGTATCTGAAATGATTGCGAGCCACGATATGCTGAACCAGACGATGGGCAGCCGTGAGAAAGCAGAGCTAGGGCTAGGGCACGTGGGCACAGCAGTTCAGTTGGCAGGCCGTGAGCCCGAACCATTGGCAGAAGCGGCCAAGATGGTTGAGGCGCAGGGTGCCAAGGTGATCGACATCAACATGGGTTGTCCTGCAAAAAAGGTGGTCAGCGGTTACTCTGGATCTGCGTTGATGAAGATACCCGATCATGCGCTTAGCTTGATTGAGGCTGTGGTCGCAGCCGTAGACGTACCTGTGACCCTCAAAACCCGACTTGGTTGGGATGATGACCTACTGAACGCACCTGACATTGCGCGTCGCGCTGAGGCGGCGGGCATCCAGCGTGTTGTGATACACGGACGCACACGGTGCCAGTTCTACAAAGGCAGTGCGGATTGGAAAGCTATTCGTGCGGTTAAGGACGCCGTTTCGATCCCAGTCATTGCGAACGGCGATATCGTCGACATTGCCACGGCACGTATGGCGCTTGAGCACTCAGGCGCGGACGGCATTATGATTGGGCGCGGTGCACAAGGACGCCCTTGGCTACTTGCCGAAGTTGCGCACGCTATATTTGGCACGCCGGCACCTGTGATCCCAACGGGGCAGGCTTTGGCGGATATGGTTATTGGTCACTATTTGGCGATGATCGATTTTTACGGCGAAAAGATGGGGCTGCGTATGGCGCGCAAGCACCTTGGTTGGTTCATGGATACAGCTGGAACGCCAGCTGAATTACGCCGCAATGTTCTAACTGAAAAAGATGCACGTGAGGTCATGAAGATGATCCCCGAAGCAATGGAAGGGGGCGCAGAATGAGTGATCCAAATATCTGGGCATCGTTGCCTGTACCTGGAGTTCTTATCGGGCCTGATGATAAAATCCTTGATATCAATTCTGCCGCTGAAGGTTTCTTGAATGTTTCTGCCAAGAATGTGCGTGGCGTACCTTTATGGGATCAGATTGCAATTGATGCACCACTTGAAGAAGCTTTCGCGCATGCCCGTGAAAATGGGACACCGCTGTTTGTAAACGACGTGGATGTTGGCAGTGGCCAACGTGCACCTTTGCAATGTGCCTTACAGATCGCGCCGCTGATTGGTTCTGAGGGTCAGATGATCCTCATGATTTCGCCGCGTGAGTTGGCGGGGCGAATGACACAGAATGATACTGTAAAGTCGGCAGCGAAATCAGCGATAGGCATGGCTGAAATGTTGGCCCATGAGATCAAGAACCCGTTGGCCGGTATAACAGGGGCTGCACAATTGCTGAGCATGAACCTCGCGCCAGAAGACCTTGAACTGACTGATCTAATTGTTGAAGAAAGCCGTCGAATTGTTAAGCTGCTTGAGCAGGTTGAACAGTTTGGAAACCTTAGCGTCACCGAAATGCAGTCAGTCAACATCCATGATGTTCTAGATCGTGCGCGCCGCTCTGCTTTGCTGGGGTTCGGTGCAAATATGAAGATCATTGAAGATTATGATCCGTCATTACCAGCGGCCTCGGGTGATCCCGATCAATTGCTACAGGTCATTCAAAACCTTCTTAAGAATGCGTCTGAAGCCGCAGGCGAACGAGGCGGTACAATCCGTTTGCACAGCTACTTCGAACACTCTTTCCGTTTGCGACGCTCTGATGGTTCGGGCCACTCTTTGCCTTTGCAAATTGAGATTATCGATGATGGTCCGGGGCTTCCTCCGGGGATCAAGGATGATATTTTCGATCCGTTTGTTTCCGGCAAGGAAAATGGAACAGGCCTTGGCCTCGCCTTGGTAAGCAAAATCATCTCAGACCACGGCGGATGGATTTCGGTCTCTTCTGTACCGGGGCGCACAATTTTCCGTATTTCGCTACCGCGCTGCAAAGAGCAGGCATCCAACCAAACAATGAAGGATTAAGTCATGGACGGAACAGTATTGGTCGCAGATGATGATCGCACCATTCGAACGGTTTTGACGCAAGCACTGACACGGGCAGGGTGTAAGGTACATGCCACCTCCAGTCTAACGACGCTGATGCGTTGGGTGGCTGAGGGTAAAGGCGACGTTGTTATTACTGACGTTGTTATGCCTGACGGAAATGGCCTTGAGATGCTGCCAAAGATTGCTGAGGACCGTCCCGGTTTGCCTGTAATTGTTATTTCGGCACAGAACACCATTATGACTGCGATCAAAGCGGCTGAAGCGGAAGCCTACGACTATTTGCCCAAACCCTTCGACCTGCCTGATCTGATGAAGCGGACAGCGCGGGCGTTGGAATTACGTGGCCAACACCGGAGCGCACCTACAGAAGTCGCTCAAGAACGCCCCGAAGAATTGCCATTGGTTGGGCGAACCGATGTTATGCAATCGCTTTACCGCGTCGTTGCTCGTGTAATGAACACGGATTTACCTGTGCTGATTTGGGGTGAAAGTGGTACTGGAAAGTCATTGATTGGGCGCGCGATCCACGATTTTTCGGATCGTCGCACCTTACCGTTCGTCACAGTGACATCTGCGGATTTGCAAGACCTTGAAGGGCCCGCACGTGTGTTAGCGCGGGTTAAGGGCGGTACGCTTTTGATTGACGAAATCGCGGACATATCTGATGAGATACAAGCGCGTATCGTGCGGATGATGGACACGCCAGGCGAATATGTGCCGCGGTTTTTAGCGACTAGCCAGTCCAATTTAACAGGTGCGATGGAAAATGGCACTGTGCGTAAAGATCTGTATTATCGCCTAAGTGGCGCAACTTTGAACGTGCCATCGCTGCGCGAACGGGTCGACGATATTCCATTGCTTGCGGAACATTTTCTTGGCCGGATCGAACAAGCAGGCAGCGTCATTCGCAGCCTGTCGGAGACTGCGGCCGAAATTTTCCGCACCTACAGCTGGCCGGGCAATGTGCGCCAACTCGAAAATGCCGTGAAACGATTGGGGCTTACTAGCCGAAGCCCTGAAATTACGGCGGCGGAGGTGCAGCAAGTGTTGGGCCATCAGCCCGATCTTGCCCCATTGCGCGGTGGCCCAACGGATACCGAAAAGTTAGGTGCATCCGTTGGGCGTCATCTTCAGCGATATTTCGATCTACATGGGGATATGTTGCCCCCAGATGGTTTATATGGCCGTATTTTGCGCGAGATTGAGGTGCCATTGATCGAGATCGCATTGGATGCAACTCACGGTAATCAGGCCAAATGCGCTGATCTTTTAGGGATCAATCGAAACACGCTGCGCAAAAAGGTTAAAGAGCTTGAAATTGAGGTCATGAGGCGTCGAAAATTGATGTAAAATAGCCACAGAAACTGTGGCATTCTTAACGCACCCATGTTATCAACCACGAGATGTAGCGGTGGGTGCCTGATTTACCGCATTAACTAGGTAGGGTCACGTGGCAATCCCAACGCGCCAAACTCCTTGGGCAGACACACTACGTAAATTGCGCAGGCAACGTCGTGCCCGTGGTTACGCGACAACTGGATTGGTTGTTTTGGGGCCATTTTTGGCTCTGGCAACGTTCCTGATCTTGGGGCCATTGGATCAGGGGGCGAGTGACCTTTCTCTTAGGCTCATTTTACTCGCTGACGTTGTCTATATACTCATAATTGCTGCGCTGGTTTTGGCCCAAGTGGCTCGCATTATTTCAGCACGTCGTGCTCAATCCGCCGGGTCACGCCTTCACCTGCGTCTCACAGCAGTCTTTGCAGCTCTAGCGCTATTCCCAACGGTAATCGTGGCTGTGTTTGCAATGTTGACGATCAATATTGCACTGGAGGGTTGGTTTTCTGAACGTGTGCGCAACGTTGTCGGGTTCTCACTTGCTGCTGCAGAAGCTTACGAGCAGGAGCAACGTGAAGGTCTGATTGAGGATGCACGAACTTTAGCAGCGCGCATGGATATCGTGCGGGCCGAACGTTTTGAGTTAAGTGACAGCGAGTTGCTAGGAATTGAGCAACGTAAAATCCAACGTGGGCTGCGCGAGGCGTATTTAGTTGATGGAACCGCGTCTATTCGGGCACGTGGTGATCGTTCCTATTTGTTTGATTTTGAGCCACCTGACGCGCGACAGATGGCAGTTGCGCGTGAGACAGGTTTGGCGATTATTCAGGATTGGTTCATCAATGAATTCAGGGTTTTGGTTCCACTAAAAAGCTCACCTGATCGATATTTATACGTAACGCGTGATGTCGATGGTGAAATTCTATCTCTATTGGATGAGACACAAAAAACCGTCCGGTTATATCAGCAACTTGAAAGTGACCGTGGAAAACGGTTGTTTGAATTTGGTCTTCTTTATTTGGCATTTGCTGTCATTTTGATCCTTGGTGCCGTTTGGCTAGGACTTGGCTTTGCAGAACGTCTTTCTGGTCCTGTTGGACGTCTGACTGGAGCAGCGCAGCGAGTTGGGGCAGGGGATCTGGATGTTCAGGTCCGAGAAGAAGATGGCGATGACGAGATTGCGATGCTGGGCCGGTATTTCAACCAAATGACCCGCCAGCTTAAGGGCCAGCGGGAAACCTTGTTGGACAACACAGGCCAAATTGAACGCCGTCGACGGATGTTTGACTCAGTTCTAAGTTCTGTAACGTCTGGCGTTGTCGGTTTGGATCCTGATGGTCGTGTGGCTTTTGTAAATAAATCGGCTGCCAGATTATTAGATTGGCATGAAGACCAGCAAATGGTGCCATTGGCTGTTGCTGTACCTGAATTTGGACCTTTGTTTGAAGTTTTGCGCAGTGGTCCTGGAGAAGCTTCACAAAGTGAAATTAAGGTTAGTCGCAATGGGCAGTTAGAGAACCTGTTGGTGCGCATGGCGACCCGTCGAAATGAAGGAGGCAATCTTGAAGGTTTTGTTGTGGCCTTTGATGATGTGACTGATTTGGTTAGTGCCCAGAGAATGGCGGCGTGGGGTGATGTGGCGCGCCGGATTGCGCATGAGATCAAGAACCCGCTAACACCCATTCAACTGAGTGCTGAACGGATTAGACGTAAATTTGGGCCCAAACTTGGCGACGAAAGCGACGATCTAGAGCAGATGACCGGTGTGATCATTCGTCAGACTGGCGATTTACGGCGCATTGTTGATGAATTTTCAAAATTCGCACGGATGCCAGAACCTGATCGCAAAACGCATGATTTGGCTAAATTGGTTAATGATGCAGTTGTTCTACAGCGCCTTGGTCAACCAGAAGTTGAAATTAAATTGACCGGTGCGGAATCCGCTTTGATGGCTGAGTTTGACGATACGATGATCTCTCAAGCGATGACAAATTTGATCAAGAACGCAGGCGAAGCAATCGATTCATTGGTCAAAAAGGGAGCACCAGACGATTTGCGGCCACAGATTGTTGTCGAGGTCTCTAACGTTGATGGCCATGCCTGCATCACTATTGCAGACAATGGTATTGGGCTGCCCGAAGATCGAGCACGTTTGTTTGAACCCTATGTGACGACACGTAGCGAAGGCACGGGTCTTGGCTTGCCAATTGTTAAAAAAATTATCGAAGAACACGGCGGAACTTTACAGCTGCAAAACGCACCTGTTTTTGACGGTCAAAATCATTTCGGGGCTATGGCGGTTATCAAACTTCTTTTAGCTCCATCAGACATCGCAGCAGCGATCAATAAATAAGAGGTATAAACCCATGAGCGACATTCTGATTGTAGACGACGAACGTGACATCCGCGAATTGATCTCTGAAATCTTAAAAGACGAAGGCTTTACAACACGTTTGGCGGGAAATTCTGATGATGCGATCGCGGCAATTGATGCTGAACCACCTGCGCTGATGATCCTTGATATATGGCTAAAAGACAGCCGTATGGACGGAATTGATATTCTTAAAACGGTTAAGCGCGAAAACCCAGATGTGCCTGTTGTTATCATTTCAGGTCATGGAAATATTGAAATTGCGGTTGCTGCGATTAAGCAGGGCGCCTACGATTTTATCGAAAAACCATTTAATATCGACCAACTCTTGGTGGTTATCCGTCGCGCAATGGAAACCAGTCGACTACGCCGTGAGAACCAAACGCTGAAACGCCAAGATGGTGTTCAATCCGAAATGATTGGTGCCTCGGCCTCTTTTCGTACGTTGATTAGCCAGTTGGACAAAGTGACGAAATCTAATGGTCGCGTTATGCTAAGCGGACCAGCCGGCAGCGGCAAAGAAGTGGCGGCACGCTATATTCACGCCAATTCTAACCGCGCAAGTGCACCTTTTGTTACTGTAAACTGTGCGGGTGTGACCCCTGATCAAATGGAAGAGATGTTGTTTGGCAGTGAGGGTACAGATCGTGGAGTGGAACTAGGGTTGCTGGAACAAGCCAACGGCGGTGTCATCTATTTTGATGAAGTTGCGGATATGCCTCCGGGCACACAGACCAAAATCTTGCGCGTTTTAGTTGACCAACAATTCTTGCGTGTTGGCGGTTCAGAGAAAGTGCGCGTTGATCTGCGTGTGATCTCTAGCACAAACCGTAACCTTGAGGTCGAGATCGAAGCTGAACGGTTCCGCCAAGAATTGTTCCACCGCTTAAACGTTGTACCAATTTCGGTTCCTTCACTTGAAGATCGGCGTGAGGATATTCCGTTATTGGCCGAGTATTTCATCAAGGAATGCAACACAAACCAAGGTCTAGCCTTGCGCGTGCTGAGTGATGATGCCTCGGCCTTGATGCAAACGATGGTTTGGCCAGGCAATGTGCGTCAGTTGAAAAATCTTATCGAACGTGTTCTTATCCTTAGTGATGGCAGTGGTCCAATTGAGGCCCGTGAATTGCCGGGTGAAGAAGAAAGCAGCAATGAGGAAGGTCGGGTCGTTCTATCGGGTGCATTGGCGACCTTGCCACTTCGTGAGGCTCGTGAGGCGTTCGAACGCGAATACCTTTTGACTCAGATTAACCGTTTTGGTGGCAACATTAGTCGCACGGCCAACTTTGTTGGGATGGAGCGCAGTGCACTTCACCGTAAACTTAAGTCATTGGGTGTTGTTACCTCTGCCAAAGCTGGTGCGCGCGTCGCACATGTTGAAGAAGGTGATGGCGAATAGGCACCGGAGAATGCCAAGTCGGGGTATGTCGCTAATTGAATTGACCCGACTTGGGCCTTCTGTCATTCCAATGATCCAAACTACGACAAAAGGTCAAAGGATGAACTCATGAAGGTCATCATATGTGGTGCAGGTCAGGTTGGGTGGCAAATCGCCCGACATCTTTCCGGAGAACGCAATGACGTGACAGTTGTCGACCAAGACCCAGAACTGGTTCGCCGCGCAACAGATTCACTAGATGTTCAAGGGGTTGCAGGCTTTGCCAGCTATCCTGATATCCTTGAACGTGCTGGTGCGCGCGATGCAGATATGATCATCGCGGCGACCCACTCTGACGAAGTTAATATGGTCACTTGTCAGGTCGCACATTCAGTTTTCGGAATTAACCGTAAGATCGCTCGTTTGCGCAGTCAGTCGTATTTGGATGCGATTTACTCCGATCTATATCGCCGTGAACACATGCCGATCGACGTGGTTATCAGTCCAGAGCGCGAAGTTGCTGCTGCGGCGTTACAGCGGCTTTCCGCGCCGGCAGCATTTGATACCGAGCGTTTCATGGATGGGCAGGCCCAATTGCTGGGTATTTTGATCGAAGAAGAATGTCCGGTGGTCCATACACCACTGCGTCAGTTGACAGACCTGTTTTCAACATTGCGTGCAGTTGTTGTTGGTGTGCGCCGCGAGGGTGTGTTGTTTGCGCCCAATGCGGGTGATCAATTGTTCGTTGGTGATGAATGTTATGTCTTTGCGCATGTCGACGATGTTCCACGTACGATGGAAGTGTTCGGCAAGCGTATAGCTAAACAGGAGCGCGTCGTCATGGTCGGTGGCGGTAATGTCGGGTTGGCTGTTGCTTCTGAACTAGAATCCCGGGCCAACCGCGTGCGCGCGAAAGTAATTGAAAAAGATCGTAAACGGGCGGAAATCGCTGCCGAAGCGCTGGAACGTACCATTGTGCTGCATGGGGATGGCTTGGACGTCGCTTTGTTAACTGAAGCAGGGGTTAGCCGTGCGGACGCGATGTTGGCCGTAACAGACGACGATAAAACCAATATGCTAGCGGCTGTACGCGCTAAATCTGAAGGCTGTCCTTACGCAATTGCCCTGATAAATGACCCGACTTTGGTTCCCTTGATGGGGCCGCTTGGAATCGACGCATACATTAATCCGCGTGCAACAACCGTCAGCTCGATCTTACGTCATATCCGTCATGGTCGTGTACGTGCTGTATATTCCATCGGCGATGCTGAAGCCGAAGTTATCGAGGCTGAAGTGCTTTCAACTTCGCCGATGGCTGGCAAACGGATCGCTGACATCGACTTCCCTGAGGGTGTGCTTGTTGGGGCCGTACGCAAAGGTGGCACCGTTACGCGTCCCTTAGGCAGTACGCGTATCGACGAAGGGGACGTTATTGCCTTATTTGCATTGACCAAAGACGTTCCAGAAGTGGAACGGCTGATGCAAGTTTCAATCGATTTCTTCTAACATGAAACAGAAGCTTGGCTTTATTGAGCAGTTGTTCCATTTACCCTTGTTTCTATTGGTTTTTGGCTTGGCATCAATCATGATGTTAATACCCGCCGGCTACGCCGGTGTGGTACGTGAATTGGTGACTGGCAGAGCTTTTCTGTACTCTGGTTTGCTTGGGGTCATAATCTTTATTTTGATCGCAATGGCCCATCATGGGCGTATGCCCGGGCACGGAGCACTTGGGCCCTTGATGTCTTTGTTCTCAACATTCGTGTTTCTTCCATTGATTTTGGCCATTCCGTTTTATGAAGCTCTGCAAACCACCAGTTTCTTTAACTCCTACATGGAAATGGTTAGTTCAATCACAACGACGGGCGCAACACTGTTCGATGATCCAGAGCGGTTGAACCGACCACTCCACCTGTGGCGTGCACTTGTCGGCTGGTTGGGTGGTTTAATCATGTGGGTGGCCGCATCTTCTATTCTCGCGCCTTTGAATTTGGGTGGTTTCGAAATTACAGCGCGCGCAGAACCTGGAAGACGTGCATTGGGGCAGGGGCAAGTCGGGCAAAGCGAAGGTCGCCTAAAATTGATCAAGATCGTTGCGACATTATTCCCGATCTATTTTGGACTTACCTGGCTTCTTTGGGCACTTCTTTGGGTGAGCGGAGATGAATCACTCGTCGCTTTGTGCCACGCCATGTCGATCTTAGCGACATCGGGCATCTCACCAGTTGGAGGATTGACGGGGGAGTCTGGCTTCACCGGCGAAATGCTGATGGTTTTGTTTATGCTGTTTGCTCTGTCGCGACTGACGTTTTCAAGTGATACGGTCACCAGCGAAAGTGGCGGCATTTCGCATGATCCGGAGTTTCGGATTGGAATCGCCTTAGTTGTGGCCGTGCCCACAGTCTTGTTCTTACGCCATTGGTTGGCGTCCTATGACGTTGCTGCTGAGACGACGATGATGGATGCAGGGCATGCTTTTTGGGGTGCATTGTTTACGGTCATGTCGTTTTTAACGACAACTGGTTTTGCAAGCAATTCATGGGGTGATGCCCAGCAATGGTCTGGCCTTGCCACTCCTGGTCTGATTTTGATGGGCTTGTGCTTAATCGGTGGGGGTGTCGCGACGACTGCTGGCGGCGTGAAATTATTGCGAGTCTTTGCGCTGTATCGCAATGGCCGCCGCGAAATGGAACGGTTGGTTCATCCTTCATCCGTTAGCAATGCAGACCCAATGGCACGACGTTTGCAAAAAAACGGAGCGTTTATTGCATGGATTTTTTTCATGCTGTTTGCGTTATCTTTGGCAGCGGTCACAATCTTACTGGCAGCATCGGGCGCATCCTTTGAGGAGTCTGTTGTGATGGCAATCGCAAGCCTGTCAACAACAGGTCCATTGCTAGAAATGGGTGGCGATACACCTATCCGCCTCATCGAACTGAACAGTTTTGCAAAGTCCGTATTTGTTGGTGCAATGGTACTTGGGCGACTTGAAACACTCGCGATTATTGCGCTTTTGACGCCGGATTTGTGGCGCGGCTAGCTAGTGGCAGGTAAATTAGGGGTGCCAAGGCCGTTTTTGGGGCTAGAAACTCCTCAAATCCTTATCCATAATATAACAAAGAGTGATTTGGTCCGCCGATAACTTAAAAAAAAGGCAAAAATGCAATGGCTTCGGATAGACAGAACCTACAGGATGCGTTCCTGAACCACGTACGTAAGACCAAAGTTCCAGTAACGATCTTCCTGATCAACGGTGTAAAGTTGCAAGGTGTCATTACGTGGTTCGACAACTTCTGCGTGCTATTGCGTCGCGATGGTCAATCTCAGCTTGTGTACAAGCACGCGATTTCGACCATCATGCCTAGCCAGCCAATCAGCCTATATGAGGGCGAAGACCAAGCTTGAGCAAAGAGCAATTCCAGATAGATAACACCGACGGGCCGGTATTGACCCGCGCGTGGGTGCTTCATCCTGATATTAAATCAGATCATCTTCGCCGTAATGCGGCCCTGTCTTTGGCAGAGGCGGTTTCCTTAGCAAATGCACTGAGTGAGCTAGACGTAATCGGCAGTGATGCCGTGCGCCTGCCCAAACCGCATGCTGGTATGTTATTTGGCTCAGGCAAAATCAAAGAGCTTCATGACGTGTTTGAAGAGGCGGAAATCGATCTTGTTTTGATCGATGGTAAAGTTACGCCTGTTCAACAACGTAATCTTGAAAAAGAGTGGGGTGTGAAGGTCTTGGACCGCACTGGCCTGATCCTCGAAATCTTCAGCGAACGTGCAGCCACCCGTGAAGGCGTGTTGCAGGTCGAGATGGCTGCACTTACCTACCAGCGTACACGTCTTGTACGGGCATGGACCCACCTCGAACGTCAACGTGGTGGTTTGGGCTTTGTTGGTGGACCAGGTGAGACGCAGATTGAATCTGACCGTCGTGCCATTGATGACCAATTGGTGCGCTTGCGCCGTCAGCTTGATAAAGTGGTTAAAACCCGCGCACTGCACCGTGCTGCGCGCAAAAAGGTTCCTTATCCTATCGTGGCTCTTGTGGGGTATACCAACGCCGGTAAGTCGACGCTGTTTAATTACCTAACAGGTGCGGATGTGATGGCGGAGGACATGTTGTTCGCGACGCTCGACCCAACGATGCGCCGTTGGATCATGGATGATGGACCCGAAGTTATTTTGTCAGATACAGTTGGTTTTATCTCTGACCTGCCGACTGAATTGGTGGCATCCTTCCGTGCGACTTTGGAAGAAGTACTTGCTGCTGACGTGATTTGTCACGTGCGTGACATCAGCCACCCGGAGTCTGAAGAACAAGCCAGAGACGTCCGCGAGATCATGAAAGTTTTGGGTGTTGATGCGGAACGCCCAACCTTTGAGGTTTGGAACAAGCTAGACGCGTTGGATGATGAGGCGGCTGAAGCGGTGAAAACGCGCGCTGCACGCAACGAAATGGTTTATGCTACGTCTGCACTAAGTGGTGCTGGCACCCAAGTATTGATGGAAGCGATTGCCGAAGCATTGCAAGGTGCGTTGATCACTGAAGATCTGACCCTGTCGTTTGCAAAAGGTCGCGAACGCGCTTGGCTGTTCTCAAATGAGGTCGTGCTGGAAGAGACACAAACCGACGAGGGGTTTGTGGTCACAGTACGTTGGAGCGGACGTCAGAAGGCCGAATACAAAGCCCTGTAAGCGATTAATCGGTCGATGTGCCCCAACGAGTTTGCAGCTTGTTTAGCGCATCGATCCGTTCGCTTGTTTTGGGGTGACTAAGCAACCATGCAGGTGCATGACCGTTCATCGAACCACTCATAGCGTCCAGCTTTTTAAATAGTGAAATTTGACCTGATGTGCCAATGCCTGATTTGGTGAGTAAGGCCGCGGCATATGCATCTGCCTCGTATTCGTCGGAACGGCTTAGGCGGGCAGCTAACATCGATGTTAGCATGTTGGCGATCCAAACGCCTACGAACGGTATGAAACGTCCCAGAACCATCGAAAGCATCGTACGTAGCGCGTTTTGACCTGAGAAGTCGATCATGCGGCGCCGTGAGTGACCAAGGGCAACATGGCCCAATTCATGCGCAATGACACTGGCTAGTTCATCCGCACTAACTTCACCGTTTTGAAATTTTTTGTAAAAGCCGCGAGTGATGAAAATCCGCCCATCTGGCGCGGCCAAGCCGTTGATCTGGTCAATCTCATAAATATGCACGCGAATTTTGGGCAAATCCAAAGCGCTGGCCATTTGATCACTCAATTGACCTAGCATGGGGTCGTTCAAGACCGTGGATTGCTCATCTAACCGTTTTGCCGTTTGCCATGCAGAAAAGCGATACATTGCTAGGCCGTAGATGAGGGCAAATAGAATTGGGGTGAGTTTCAACATGTCTTAGATATGGGGTTAAGAGGTGCGGATCGCAACGCCTTGTCTCACTTATCCCACGCGACACTCATTTTTGTTGGGCCCCGGAAGGCCCAGCCTTTGTATGGAACAGGTTTTAGCAATCTAAGATTGGGCAGGTGTTCGAAAGCCAACGGCAGGGCGACTTCGCTGATAAGGCATCTTGCAGCTGCGGCCCCAGCGCAGAAATGTGGTCCAGCGCCAAAACTGATGGCAGGCTGTGTGCTGCGCGAAATGTCAAAAGTATCAGGTGCTGAGAAATGGTTTTCATCACGTCCAGCTGAACCAAACATAAAGAACACGCGATCTTCGGGCTGCAGCGTAATGCCATCAATGGTGTCCTCTTTAACCACGACGCGTGGAGACATCCCAATAGGGGCCATCCAGCGTGCGTATTCATTGAAGGCGTCTAGCCATTTAGCTTTACCGCTGCGGATCATCTCCAATTGGCTGGGATGGTTTATCAATGCCCAGATGGTGCCAGCAATAGCGTCACGTGGTTCGTTCTGACCACCTGAGATTATCAGTTTGATATTGGCGTGCAGGCTTTCATCACTTAGCCCTGCGTCCGCCATGACTTTGAGTGCACTTTGTTGCGGCGCGTCCTCACGCGAAAATTTAATATGATCATCTATAAGACGGGTCGCTTTGTTGCAGCGTTTTGTAACTTTCTTTTTGCCCTCGAAGTTGGAACAACCGTCAATCATTGCTTGGCTGACAGTATCCATCTCCAAATTACTCATCGATTCCAAACCTGTGATTGCACGTAATGCTGCCGCAGACACAGGCATTGCAAAATCACGCACCAGGTCGCATTTTCCTTTTGGCGCAAGGGTTTGCAACAAGTCTGTGGCCGCCGCCTCAAATATTGGTTTCCAATGGTCTTTAACCGTTCGCGGGCTGAGCGCGGGAAACAACGCACGACGTTCGTTCATGTGTTCCTCACCGTCTTTACGCATCATGTTTTGACCCATCAATTGGGTCATCAATCCTGCAGGCTGATCAGATGAAAACACGTCTATTCGTTTTTCCTGAACATGGATGTCATCACGGCGGGTGAACAGTGTGGCGTTCAGCTCGGGCACAAAGGTGATGGGTGCGTGTGCACGCATGTGGGAGAGAGCGGGGTATGGATCGACCAGAAAGCTGGTGAGATCAATATGGGTAATGGGTGCATTTGACATGTACCAACGCTAGACGAGGGGGAGGCGTTTGCGCAATGTTTTAACGTAGAGTTGAGTGCAGAGAATTTCTCGCTCATACTACCCTAATCAAGACAAAGGACGAGGCATGAGCGATCAAGAAGCGACATTTTATGATATTGGACACGGTATTTCTGAAACAGAAGCGTCGCAGATGTTTGCAAGAAGTGCTTTAAGGTCTGCAAAGGTGGGAAACCCTTTGTGTCGTTTTTTCAGGACTGCATGGTGTTCAAACTAACAGGTGATGACCACGCGCAGGCGATGGCTATTGAAGGCGCGCATTTATTTGATCCTTCGGGCAAAGGCCGCGCGATGAAGGAATGGGTGCAGGTGCCCTATAGCCACGCTGCTATGTGGCCATCTTTTGCGGATGCGGCCCATCGGTATGTATCATCGCTATGAACTCCAAACAGGCCGCCCAACCTGAATTAGGTGGCCTGGTTGCTATGGAAAATGAGAGTCCTGAATTACAAAAGAGAAATTGAAGACCGTGCAGATTCTGCCTGCTCAGCGATTTGTTTTGTCGCACCAAAGTGCCATTCAAGACCAGTTTGACCGCGCGTCGCAGCATTCTCCAGATTATTGGTAGCCAAATTAGCTTGTGACGCACTTAGCGAAAGGGATTCGGCCAGTGCAGTACGGCTTGCTTGGATTTCGGAATACCGCTTTTCATAAGCCTCTTGAGACAGCGTGCCCATATCACGATTAAATGAAAGCACCTCGAGTTCTTCATTTTGTGCTTCCAATAGGTCAGGAAGAGAAGTCGTTAGGATTTCCATGGTATCGTTTGTTTTACGGATGTTACGAACAAGCTGATTTGGGTTAACCAACTCTACGCGTTGCGCAATTTGTATCTTACCAGAACTATGCCCAATCAAAGCGCCTGTTGCACCACCAGTAACTGCCCCGACAATACAATTTTTGGCGTTTGATGCAGATAAGATGGCCAAGCCACAACCAACGACAGCACCAATCTTTGCACCCTTAATTGTTGATGCAAGTACAAGATCGTTGCTGAGACCGTTCAGGGCATCAGCTTGACGTGAAACCGTATTTTCGTGCTGTGAATTGTTGCTGAAAGAGACAAGAGATGCGGATCCATTCTCACCAATCTGGCGTGTCACCGTGTTGTCAGTACAAGCAGCTAGTAAGTTTACTGAAAGTAGAAGAAGCAGCGTAAGGGTTCGAGTCATCGACAAATCCACATTATTAAAAATTATTAGTTCGTTTCTGATAACGATCCAATGTGGCTTAATATAGACTATTGTTCGGACAAATAAGGTAAACTTGGGCTGTTTTCCAGCATATCCCGCTAGGAATGAAAAGCTTAACGCGTTAAGCTTTTCATTCCTTTTTCAAGACCGGAAAGTGTCATTCCAACCATGCGATCAGCACCAAAGATCTCTTGGATCATTTGGATTGAGTGGGTGTAGGTCCAATATTTCTCTGGAATTGGATTGATCCAGAGATGACTGCCCCATTGATCGCGTGCACGTTCTAACCAAACCTGACCACTTTCTGCGTTCCAGTGTTCGTTCGCACCACCGGGATAGGCAATCTCATATGGAGACATCGACGCGTCACCAACAAAGATGCATTTGTAATCAGGACCATAGGTGCGAAGGATTTCGTTGGTATCCAGCTGTGCATCCCATCGGCGGCTGTTATCACGCCACACGCCTTCATACAGACAATTGTGGAAATAAAAGTGTTCAAGATGTTTAAATTCGTTTCGCGCAGCAGAGAATAATTCCTCTACTACTTTGATGTGAGGGTCCATTGATCCACCCACATCTAAAAACAACAGCACCTTCACCGCATTCCGTCGTTCTGGACGTGTTTTGACATCTAGGTATCCGTTTTCTGCTGTAGCACGGATAGTACCGTTCAGATCAAGTTCTTCGGTCGCGCCATCACGTGCCCATTTGCGGAGACGTTTCAGGGCGACCTTTATGTTGCGAGTGCCCAGTTCGACCGTATCGTCCATGTTTTTGAATTCACGCTTGTCCCACACTTTGGTGGCGCGCTGGTGGCGGCTTTCGTTCTGGCCGATCCTAACGCCTTCAGGATTATAGCCATAAGCGCCAAATGGTGAGGTGCCAGCGGTACCAACCCACTTATTGCCACCTTGGTGGCGCTTTTCTTGTTCCTCGAGGCGTTTCTTCAACGTCTCCATCAGCTTTTCAAAGCCGCCCAAAGCTTCGATTTCTGCCTTTTCTTCAGCCGACAGATGTTTTTCGGCCATCTTGGTCAGCCAATCAGCTGGAATATCAACAGCTTCAAGAACTTGCTCTAATTTGATGTTGTCCAAGCCTTCAAAGGTAGCCGCGAAGGCGCGATCGAACTTGTCGATGTTGCGTTCATCTTTGACCATAGAAACACGGGCTAAGTAGTAAAATGCATTGATATCATAGGTTGCCAGTCCAGCCTTCATTCCCTCAAGAAACGCAAGGAACTCACGCATGGACACTGGCACTCCGTTCTTACGCAGTGCGTCAAAGAACGGAATGAACATCAGGAAATAATCCGTTCCAGTACAACTGTTGCGATCAGGCCGACCACAACAAAGGCCATTCCAAAGCCTGTCGCGTATTGAGCGATGTCTAGTTTATTACCACCGCGACGTTTGGCAGTGATACCGCCGAAAATTGCGCCAATTAGTGCTGCAACGATTACGATCATATGTGTTTAGCCCCACGCTGTTAAAGACGGCCTTTTTTCAGCGGGGATAGCGATGAGATTTCACGCAACTTGGCCCGCACAGCCCAATCTGGACCAAAGCCGTAACGCGCCCATCCAAGACTGTCCAGTCTGACGGTACGTGCTTCTGCAGAACGTCCGGTCAGATCAAGAGCTTCAGCACGAAGCAACAGAAGGGTAGAAAGCAGGACTGCGTTTTCGCTGCGCGCCGCACGGTCAATATGCGGTCCAATTAAGGCAAGCGCACGAACGCCGTCGCCTCGGGACACTGCATGTGCAGCAAGCTGAGTGGCTACGTATGCGCGATGTAGTTCTGCACCTGGGGTGGCAGCATAATAACGGTCAGCTGCGACAAAATGTTGATATGCAGCCTTTGGATCAGAGGCCAGCATAATGCGACCACTTGCATAGTGGGCAAAGGCCAAACGGTGATCGCTCCAACCCATTGCGTTGGCAATTTTCAACGCTTGGTTTGCGGCGGTTATACGTTGGGACGTTTTGCTACCTGGGCCAAGTGCTGTTTGAACGGCTTGTGCCCATGCCTTTGGCGTTCGTGTTGGAAATTTAGCCGCGCGTCCGTTTCCAGCTGGATTGATACGATTAAGAACGCGTGGCAGTACTTGGACCACTTGTCCGCGGGTCATACCACTACGAAGTTCAGGCGAATAGTATGCCTTCAGCATCATCATATCAAAGCCCGTTAAAACAGTGTGGACGTTGTCGTCATTAAATACGCTGTCGGGCAGACGGTACAGGTCGTTCAAAGGCCCAATTGCTTGCGCTAACTCTTCATGCAAGCAATCACGCACTTCTTGGGGACTTGCATCATTCGGCAAGAATATTGCCAATTGTTCGCGTTTTTGAAGATTTGCCCAATTTGTTTTAGGAGTACGGCGCGCGCTTCGGTATTCATCGATGCTTGAGATGTTAGGAACAACAAAACATGCAGCATGTGGCAATGCGCGCCGAATTTCTGCGCGGCTGACCGCTTGAATCGTCACATTTGCTTGCGCGTTTGCGGAAACCTGACTGATGCTGATATTCGCTTCGGTCCTCAATCGGTGCAGCAATTTTGTTAAATCAGAGCCAAGGCTTTGTGGTGGTGCACCGGTAACACGCACTGTGATGGGTTCCTCAAAGCGCGTAAAGACAGGTAGGTCGCGACCACTTTCCAAACGGAACGACAATTCGATAAAATCGAGTGCAAGATCGTTGTTTGATTTGATCGGACGTGAGGGGCGCGGGGCCCCGAACGTTTTCATCGGTGGGAATGTGCTGTCGGCAATTGCCGCACGGCTTGCTGTGTTTGAAGGGGTGACGGGCACACAGGCATTCAGTATCAAAGCTAACGGCAGGATCAGGCGACGCATACGGTTCATGCTTCGACCCTCCCGTATTTGATAAAGTTGGTGACTTTTGCAATCCGGTCATAAAGTTTGCGCGCTTCTGTGTTTTCTTCTTGGGTCAACCAATAAACTGATGGTGTCCCATTTGCGTCAGCGGCGGCGTAAACACCTTCAATAAGTGCACGTCCAACTCCCATGCCGCGCACAGATGGATCAGCATATAGATCTTGAAGATAACAAACGTTTTCGACTTTCCAGCCATGACGGTGGAATAAGTAATGGGTTAGACCCACCAGCTTGCCATCAAGGACAGCAACGAGACCATTAAAGTCCTGTGGATCAGCGCCCAGAAGGCGATCAAAGTAAACGTTGAATGTAGCCGCAGGTAGGGAGGTTTTATAAAAATCTAGATAGGCCAACCAAAGGGCTGCCCAAGCGTCCCGGTCGGACTCTTGCAAAGGACGCACTTCAAGTGCGGGTTCACTGGTCATTTGTACTGCCTGCCCACTCAATAGCCCTTGTTGGAGATCTTATCGCCCCTCAACCAGACCTTCTTAGGGAGCAATTAAGGCAAGTTTGAGGCAACATGTTCCAATTTGCGGTGGGTGTGGCCCAAATGAGGCAGTGGTTTTATTGGGTTAAGCTTATGTAATTTATGAGAAATGATTGATATATTGAGTATTTTCAATACGGGCAACAATATGGCAATTGCCGCAATTGACCTTACAATCCTTGGTTGTGAATTGGTATTGTCGCTCTTTCAAAAACAATTCGTGGGGCAACGCAGGGAGCCTGAAGTTGAGGTTATGTACCCTGAGCCACATTTAACAGCTAGCGTTGGCCACGCGCCATAAACGCTATGCGTTCGAACAAATGCACGTCTTGTTCGTTCTTCAACAGCGCACCGTGCAGTTTGGGTAAAGCGGCAGTTCCTGATTTTAGGTCTTCGGCTGTCATATCCTCGGCCAGCAGCAACTTAAGCCAATCCAACACTTCAGAGGTTGATGGTTTCTTTTTTAAACCAGCTTGTTCGCGAATGTCGAAAAACTGGGTGAGGGCGGTCGTTAATAACTGTTCTTTGATCCCCGGGTGATGGACTTCTACAATTGCACGCATAGTTTCCATGTCTGGGAAACGGATGTAGTGAAAGAAGCAGCGGCGCAGAAACGCGTCTGGCAGTTCTTTTTCATTGTTTGATGTGATGATCACAATAGGGCGGTTCACCGCTTTTACAGTTTTGCCTGTTTCGTAAACAAAGAACTCCATCTTATCGAGTTCCTGCAAAAGGTCATTCGGGAATTCGATATCTGCTTTGTCGATCTCATCAATCAACAGCACAACCTTTTCACCAGCTTCGAAAGCCTCCCACAGCTTGCCTTTGCGGATGTAGTTGGCAACATCATGGACTTTTTCTTCGCCCAATTGGCTGTCGCGAAGGCGTGAAACAGCGTCATATTCGTACAACCCTTGTTGCGCACGGGTGGTGGATTTGATGTTCCATTCGATCATGCGGACCCCCAAAGAAGTCGCGATTTGCTTGGCAAGTTCTGTTTTGCCAGTGCCAGGTTCACCTTTGACAAGGAGGGGTCGTTCTAATGTTACAGCTGCGTTTACAGCGATCGTAAGGTCATCTGTTGCAACGTAGCTTTCGGTGCCTTGAAATTTCATAACAATCTCCGTCTGTGCGCATTTATTAACTGTTATTGGTTTTAGGCATATCTAAGCAGAATTGTGTAGTGACAATAACGGGGCGCTGCGTTAGACGCTGCGGAAGATGGCTATGTTTATGTACAATGAGGAAACGTGCATGAATGACCTAAGCCAAACGGAGGGGAACAAGATGAAACAAGAAGTGTTTCTGCCGGATGATTATCGTCCAGCCGACGACGAACCATTCATGAATGATCTTCAGGTGGAATATTTTCGCCGCAAGTTGAACAATTGGAAAGACGAGTTGCAGGCTGGAACGCGTGACACCATCGAAGCATTGCAAGATGGCACACGTAATATCCCAGACGTAAACGACCGTGCTTCCGAAGAGACAGATCGCGCGCTTGAGCTACGTACACGTGACCGACAGAGAAAACTGGTTTCCAAGATTGATGCGGCGCTACGTCGTATTGACGAAGATGAATTTGGGTATTGCACAGTTACGGGTGAGCCAATTTCATTAAAGCGCCTGGATGCGCGTCCGATCGCGACAATGAGCCTCGAAGCGCAAGAACGTCACGAGCGTCGTGAAAAGGTTCATCGTGACGATTGATCGTCGCTGATAAGAATTTAAGTTAAAGGCGCGTAGGGCAAGTCCCTTGCGCCTTTTTCGTATTTAAGGGCTTCAAATGATACGCAATGCGATTGTGATTGGTGGCGGTATCGCCGGTATGGCCTCCGCCGCTGTGTTGGGGCGCATGGGCGCGTCTGTAACAGTTCTGGAACAAGCGCCGAAGCTGACAGAAATTGGGGCGGGTCTTCAAGTTAGCCCCAATGGATTGTGTGTGTTGCGTGCCTTGGGCCTAGAGCCTGAGTTGGTCAATCGCGGTGCATTGCGTGCCAATGCTGTTTCATTACGCGATTATCGCCGTTCGGGCGAAGTTGCGCGTTTGGATTTAAAGCGCTTGGCCCCCGATCAGGCTTACTATTTCGTCCATCGCGCGGATCTGTTGGATGCACTTATTGGCGCTGCCAAACGGGCATCTGCAGATATAAGGTTGAACCAATCCGTCGTTGAGGTGCGCAAAGGCGAAATACCCGAGGTGGTGCTTGGCAACGGCGATGTGTTGCGCGCCGAATTGGTCGTAGGGGCGGATGGGGTCCATTCTGTTGCCCGCTCATCGCTTAACCCGCAGTCCTCTGCATTCTTTACGAAACAAGTCGCATGGCGTGCTATTGTGCCCAATGTTGTCGACCAACCAAATGAAGCCCGCGTTTACATGGGGCCGGGTAAACATATCGTCGCATATCCACTGCGTGGAGGTGCGTTTGTTAATTTGGTCGCTGTCGAGGAATGTGATGATTGGCAGGATGAAGGTTGGCGACAGAATGGCGATTCCGATCAATTGCGCGAAACATTCGCAGAGTTTTCGGGAGGAGCTGCTCCATTGCTAGATGCCGTTAAGCAGACTTCTAAATGGGGATTGTTTCGCCATCCAGTTGCTGCAAGGTGGTTTGAGCAAGGGATTGCACTGGTTGGTGATGCGGCGCACCCAATGCTGCCATTCATGGCACAGGGGGCGAATATGGCATTGGAAGATGCATGGGTCTTAGGGCGAGCGCTAAAGGCAGGTGATATCCGCAGTTATCAAAGCCAGCGTTTAAAACGAGTGACTAAAGTTGTTAAGACCACACAAGGGAACGCCAACCGGTATCACCTGCGTTCAGGTCCAATCCGTTTGGCTGCGCACTTAGGGTTGAAGACCGTAAGTACGGTCGCACCATCGCTAATGTTAAAGCCCTTTGATTGGCTATACCGGCACAATGTCATCGACAAACGCAATTAAACTTTTAGGGCGACCCAGATAGGCACGTGGTCGGATGGTTTTTCACGGGCGCGAATGTCTTTATCGATCCCTGTGTCTATCAACATATCCGCGCAAGCTGGGCTAAGCAGAAAGTGGTCAATGCGAATGCCGTTGTTCTTATTCCATGCGCCAGCTTGATAATCCCAGAACGTATATTGGCCCGCACGCGGATCACGTGCGAGGGTCGCATCGGTTAGGCCAAGATTCACCAGTCTGCGATAAGCGGCAAGGCTTTCTGGGCGACAGGCTGCATCACCTTCCCAAATTTCTGGGCGTGCAGCGTCTTCGGGCTGGGCGATGATGTTGTAATCCCCAGCCATTAAAAACGGCATCTCATCCGCCATCAATTCCTCAGCGCGCGCCTGAAGGCGTTCCATCCACGCCAACTTATAAGCGTACTTTCCACCATCAACAGGTTTGCCGGCCTCATCCAATTCAACAGGGTTGCCGTTAGGTAGATACAGCCCGCAGATACGAACCGCGTCTTTCTCACCAACAACAGTCGCTTCAATCCAACGCGCTTGTTCGTCGTTATCATCGCCGGGCAGGCCACGGCGCACATCCTCAAGTGGTAATTTAGATAGGATAGCAACGCCATTGAATGATTTTTGTCCGTGCGTTTCGACGATATATCCGCGGTCTTCAAAGATCTCGCGAGGGAACGCTTCGTCCACAGATTTGATTTCTTGGAGCAAGGCGACATCCGGTTGCGCTTCGTCCAGCCATTCAGGAAGGGCATTTATGCGTGCTTTGATGCCGTTGATGTTGAATGAGGCAATCTTCATGGCGGTGCTCCTGCTTTTTGATTGATAAGCTATCGCTCAAGACCTGCTGCTGAGCAAGGGCAGAGGAGCATCTTGAGATCGAGTTCAAATGGATGGTGATTCTGTGAATCTTGTTAGAGAAGAATTAATGTTTATTAACATGGAGTTAGTATCCACAGAAATTACACCTGTGGACAACATTTTTTTCAAATTTTGCAATTCAACCTAAAGCTAAACACTTTCAACGAAGTGGGCTGTGCCGCACTTGTGGATAAGTCAACGTTTGCACAACCATGAAAAGAAAGGGGGTGTTAAAATACAACTTTAAGAACAATCTTTTTAGGTACGATTAACTTAACAAACTGGGGAATTTAAAAATGACTGCATTACGTAAAGTTGAGACACAATCCACAATACCTCAATCAGGTATGATGGGTGGTGACGATGTTGAAATGTTCATGTCCTGCTCAGCTCCAACAGCGTCTGATGGCTTCTTGGGCGATGCGACATACCTTTTCATGTCAGGGTCTAGCCCGGAAATGAAAGGCGGCGATGACATTGGAATGTTTATGTCTGGATCCGCCCCGACAACGTCGTACAAAGAAAGTGGTGATCTGACTTCGCTGTTTATGTCCGGCTCCTAACCAACTGCCAAGGCACGTTTAATCTAATTTTAGAGGGCAAAATATGACCAACGTAATTTCATTAAGCGTGCCCCAGCGCCGACAAACATTTTCTCAAAACGCGGACGCTTTGATTGATGTTTTCGCGAACCATCGCAGAACCAGCGAAGATGTGTTTTGGTTGAAAGAGAACGGTGAATTGCTGAACATTCTGGAATGCTCGGGAACGCCAGTCAAAGAAGAATCTTTGGCCGTTTATCAGCAGTTTTATCAACAATTACCCGCGACCATGGCTTTTTTTGCCCAATATTATCGGTTCTACCTCTCTATTTGTCTTGATCTGGAAGACCTCGGTCTAAAGGGGAACTTAGGTGAACAGATGGGCGAATGGGTTGCGACGCAAGGGCTGGCCGAAGCGGAACTCTCAGACCTCCAACGCGGCGAAGCGTTTAGGCTTTTGTCGCGACGCGGAAAGAAAATTCCGATCGATACTGGATTGGACGATCGTTTGCGCCAATTCATCAACCGCTCAGCCACATTCGCGCTGCCAAACAAAAAAGCGGCTTATGAGCTGACACATATCGTATTCTATTTGTCTGAATATGGTCGCCGAGACCCCAAGTTGGATGCCGGCGCGATCCAATCCCTGAATTTCGTTGGGATCATCGCATATTTGGATCAAAACGCTGATCTTCTGGCTGAAATTTGCACGGCACTCCGATTTGCCGGAGAAACACCAAGCCAAATTTGGGAAAACTGGGTGTTGGCGTCCTTAGCAGATTTTCAAGTTGTGACGAATTCTGCATCAAGCATATCAGATGCGTATCATGAATATTTCGAATGTTCATGGTTGGCTGCAACGGCAAAACAAGATGGGATTGGGCAGGCGGTTCTTGGTGGTCGCACGCAATTTCAGCGTGGTGATGTCGCCGCTGGTCCGCTTCGCAATATTTCTAATCTATTGCTGGAAATGGATGCCGAACGCAGTCCCGATTGGGAGGTGATGCGTCCTATCGTTGAGCGGGAAATTGACGAAGAAGGATACGGAATACTACTTCAAGCACAAAATGCGACTGATGATTTTGCGGCGTTTTTTGAAGAGTTTTCACGGGTCAACATCGCCGTGTAACCCATTACATTGAAAAAGAAGTTCCACAACCACATGCGCTTGTTGCATTCGGGTTTTCAATGACAAACCGTGCCCCGATCAGCTCTTCGGAAAAGTCGATAACTGCGTTGGAGAGGAAGGGCAAAGATATTGAATCCACCACAACTTTTTGCCCTGATCCTTCAAGGATTAAATCGTCATCTTTTGGATCATCCAGCGCGATTTCGTACTGGAAACCGGAACAGCCACCGCCCTCAACCGCGACGCGTAAGGCTTGGCCCTGATCCGCGGCTCCGATTTCAGCCAGACGTTCGAATGCACGTGTTGTAACTTTTGGCGGCAATTGCACGGGGAAAGCTCCGAATGGTCGACCAATGGCCGGTTTCATTATCGTCTATAAGCCAATATAGAGATGCATAGGACAGGCGACAAGGACCAGTGCTCAATGCAGGCACCATTTTCCTCTGATCCACTACACAGCAAGGGACGGCGTGTGGCGGAAGAAGAGTTTAGTTTTCGATCATGTTTTCAACGTGATAGGGACCGGATCATTCACGCTAGCGCGTTTCGCCGGCTGAAACACAAAACCCAAGTTTTCGTTGAACACGAAGGCGATTATTTCCGCACGCGCCTGACGCACTCGATCGAGGTAGCCCAAGTGGCCCGCACGATTGCTGGCGCACTGGGCTTGAACGGCGAGCTAACAGAAGCTGTTGCACTGGCCCACGACCTTGGCCATCCGCCCTTTGGGCACGCAGGTGAGGATGTGTTGCACGAGATGATGGCCCCCTACGGCGGATTCGATCACAACGCTCAAGCCATTAAAATCGTTACCGATTTAGAACGCCACTATGCTGAATTTGATGGCCTAAACCTGACATGGGAATGTTTAGAAGGTATCGCAAAACACAACGGCCCTGTCGTGGGCGAACTACCCTATGTGCTGGCTGAATATGACGCGACACATGATTTAGAATTGCACACCCATGCATGTGCTGAGGCGCAGGCGGCCGCATTGTCTGACGATATTGCCTATAATAATCACGACTTACATGACGGTTTACGGGCAGGGCTGTTTACAGACGCTGACATTATGAAACTGCCCATTATTGGCGATGCATATGCAGAGGTCGACGCTGCCTATCCCAACCTTGAAACCGATAGACGCCGTCACGAGGCTTTGCGCCGTGTGTTTGGCGTAATGGTCAGCGATGTGATTTCGACCTCGCGAGTGATCTTGGACGAAAGTGGTGCGACATCCGCCCATGATATTCGTCATTTGGGCCGCCCAGTCATCCGTTTCTCAGGGGCCGTTTTTGCAGATCTTCGCGAAATTCGGTCCTTCCTGTTCAACCAAATGTACCGCGCACCTGCGGTGATGGCGAAACGGGCAGAAGTAACAAAAGTGATCCGCGAGTTATTCCCGTTGTTCCTGAATGATCCCTCTCAGTTGCCCACCAACTGGCACGAAGAACTACAAGGTGCCGACAAGACCGCCATTGCACGCCGTGTCTGTGATTACATCTCAGGTATGACAGACCGCTATGCATTGCTTGAATATGAACGTATCTTGGGCAAGCACTAGCCGACGCCCGTTGACCTTAGGCACGTAAGTGCTAAACCGCACCCGACCCGTATTAGGACTAAATTGATGAACCTGTTTGCCGATATCCGCACCCAAGTGATTGCTGACCTCAACGCCATGGTTGACGCAGGGCAGTTGCCGGCTGGCCTTAGCTTTGACAATGTGACGGTAGAGCCGCCGCGCGATGCATCGCATGGCGATATGGCGACCAATGCGGCGATGGTTTTGGCCAAGCCTGCAGGTCTTAAGCCACGTGAGATTGCGGATGCATTGGCGGCACGTTTGGCAGCCGATGATCGGATTACTGCTGCTGAAGTTGCAGGGCCTGGTTTCCTAAATCTTCGTCTTTCTGCCTCTCTTTGGCAGGGCGTCATCGGCGCTGTGCTTAAAGCAGGTACAGATTTTGGTCGCTCCACTATGGGTGAGAACAAAAAGGTTAACGTTGAATACGTCAGCGCAAACCCGACGGGTCCTTTGCACGTTGGTCACACGCGCGGTGCGGTTTTTGGTGATGCATTGGCATCCATGCTGGATTTTGCGGGCTATGATGTAACACGTGAATATTACATCAACGATGGCGGCGCGCAGGTCGATGTGTTGGCCCGTTCAGTTTACCTGCGTTATCTAGAGGCCCACGGTCAAGAGGTAGCGTTTGAGGATGGCACATATCCAGGCGATTACCTGATCGCGACCGGTGAGGCGCTGAAGGCTAAGGTTGGCGATGCCTACGTGGGCAAAGGCGAAGACGTTTGGTTGCAAGACATCCGTGAGTTCGGAACCGAGGCGATGATGGATCTGATCCGTTCCGATCTTGCGCAGCTTGGCATCAAAATGGACCGCTTCTTTTCAGAGAAGTCATTGTACGGTTCCGGCCTGATCGAAAAATCCATCAAGTCGCTTAAAGACAAGGGCCTGATTTATGAAGGCGTGCTTGAACCACCAAAAGGCAAAAAACCTGAAGATTGGGAACCACGCGAGCAAACCTTGTTCAAATCAACCGAACACGGTGATGACGTTGATCGTCCGGTGAAAAAGTCTGATGGCGCATGGACATACTTTGCCCCTGACATTGCATACCACTTTGACAAGGTTGAACGTGGCTATGACCTGTTGATTGACGTTTTTGGCGCCGATCACGGCGGCTATGTAAAGCGTATGAAGGCTGCTGTGTCTGCATTGTCTGGTGGCACTGTGCCGCTCGATATCAAGCTGACGCAACTGGTGAAGCTGTTCAAAGATGGTGAACCGTTCAAAATGTCCAAGCGGGCAGGGACGTTCGTAACCCTGCGCGATGTGGTTGATCAGGTTGGCTCTGATGTAACCCGTTTTGTAATGCTAACGCGCAAAAACGATGCGCCGCTTGATTTTGATTTCGCAAAGGTGCTTGAGCAAAGCCGCGACAATCCTGTGTTCTACGTTCAATACGCCCACGCGCGTGTGAATTCGGTTTTGCGCAAAGCAGTTGAAGCAGGCGTCGCGGTTGATGACGCAACATTGGCTGCTGCTGATCTGACATTGATCAATCACGAGGCTGAATTGACGCTGGCGGCTAAGCTGGCTGAGTGGCCACGTTTGCTCGAAACAGCCGCGCGTAGCAACGAACCGCACCGCATTGCATTCTACCTTTATGAGCTGGCGGGCGAGTTCCACGGGTTGTGGAACCGTGGCAATGAATTGCCTGAATTGCGCTTCTTGCAGGATGATCCGAAAACGTCCCAAGCAAAAATTGCCCTCGCACGTTCAGCGGCTGTTGTAATAGCTGCAGGCCTTGGTATTCTAGGTGTAGAGCCAGCCGAAGAGATGCGTTAAAAATAACCGCCTCGGCTGAACAGGCATAATTCAGTAGATCCGTTGGGCAATGTACCCAAACGGGCAACGAGGCAAAAATGGCAAACGTTCCTTACTCCCATAATATGGGCGCTCATGGTTATTCTTCTGCGGGCGCTTCATCACAAATGGTTTCGGCTAACTCATTGAACAACCTCACCAATATGGTTGCTGCAGGTCTTTCTGTGGCGCTCATAGTTGGCGTTGGCGTTTGGGGATACAAGTTGATGGTCCGCGACGTAACTGGCCTGCCTGTCGTTCAAGCGATCAGTGGTGAAATGCGTGTCCTTCCAGACAATCCAGGTGGTGAACTTGCGTTGAACCAAGGGCTGGCTGTAAACGAAGTTGCCGCTGCTGGTACCGCTGCGGCCCCAACGGACACGTTGGTTTTGGCACCGAAACCGGTCGCGCTGGCTGTCGAAGATACCCCCGTTTCTGCACAAGTGGTTGCACCTGTGCAACAGCCTGCGCCGCTAGATTTGTCTGCGCCAATCGCTGATCTTGATGGACTTGTTTCCTCGCTAACCGCGACCGACACACCCGAAGCTGGCAGCGTCGAAGATTTGATCCGCCAACTGACCCAAGGCGCTGATCCGATCAACAATGTATCAGGTGCAAAAGTTGTGAGTGCGGTGACAACTGTTGCGGCGACAAACGTGACTGATGAAACCACGATCCAAGCTGCTGGACTGCGTCGGTCATTGCGCCCATTGCTTCGTCCAGCTTCTGCGCCTGCAGTTGTTATTCCAGTATCGGCACCTGCCAAAGCCACTGTGACAGACGTTGATCCAACGTCAGTTCCAGCCGGAACACGTTTGGTTCAACTTGGTGCCTTCGACAGCGCCGAAGTGGCGCGCAGTCAGTGGGACAAGATTGAGGGCCGCTTTGGTGATTTCCTTCAAGGCAAATCCCGCATCGTTCAAAAAGCCAACAGCGGGGGCCGTACATTCTATCGCCTTCGTGCAATGGGCTTTGCTGATCTAAGCGAAGCACGCCGTTTCTGTTCTGCACTTTTGGCTGAGAACGCAGATTGCATTCCTGTCGTCACACGATGAAACGTTTTGGCGCGATCATCCTTGATGGGGATGGCCTTCGGCTGACGGCAGATGAAGTGGCGTTGTTTCGGGATGTGAACCCTTTTGGTTTCATCCTTTTTGCCCGTAATATCGATACACCTGATCAAGTGCGCGCGCTTTGCGATGACTATCGCGAGGCTGTAGGTTGGGAATGTCCGATCACAATCGACCAAGAAGGTGGGCGTGTCCAACGACTGCGCAGTCCAGCGTGGCGCGAATGGTTGCCCCCCTTGGACTTTATCACGGCGGCTGGCGAGAACGCCCAACGCGCTATGTACCTGCGCCACCGTATCATTGCGCATGAGTTGCGCGACATCGGTATCGACAGCAATTGCGCGCCAATGGTCGATGTTGCCAACGCCGAAACCCATTCGTTTTTACGTAACCGTTGCTATGGCACCAATCCTTCATTGGTCGCTGCAATGGGACGTGCTGCGGCTGATGGTCTGTTAGATGGTGGTGTTCTGCCTGTCGTTAAGCATATCCCGGGACATGGTCGTGCGACTGCTGACAGCCATTTTGACCTGCCCAAAGTAGACGCGCCGCGCGATAGCTTGGACATCCAAGATTTTGCGCCATTCAAGGCGTTGAATAATCTCCCAATGGGGATGACGGCGCACCTTGTTTACAGTGAGATCGACGAGGCGCCTGCGACATTGTCCAAAACAGTCATGGACATCATCCGTATCGATATCGGTTTTGACGGTTTGATCATGACCGATGACATTTCGATGAAAGCCCTCAGCGGCGATCTGGGAACGCTTAGCCGCGCTTCAATCGAAGCGGGTTGTGACGTGATTTTGCATTGCAACGGGACACTAAGTGAACGCACACAGGTGGCACAAGCCGCTGGTGAAATGACCGATATAGCCCAAAAACGCGCGATCCGTGCCGTTGAGATGCGCAAAACACCAGATATGATTGACATTGCTGCCTTAGACGCCGAACTTGAAGCGCTGTTAGGCGGGGGCGCATTGGCGCAATAAGGTCATGGAAGACATTTTTGAAAAAGAACGTATAGCTGTCGCCGAAAGGGTGGCAGCCGAAGCGTTGATCATTGATGTCGATGGGTTCGAGGGTCCATTGGACCTTTTGTTGACCCTAAGCCGCACCCAAAAGGTTGATCTGCGCAAGATTTCAGTGCTCGAACTAGCCCATCAATACCTCTCTTTTGTCGAAAAGGCTAAGGCGCTGCGCCTTGAGTTGGCTGCTGACTATCTGGTGATGGCGGCATGGTTGGCATTCCTTAAATCACGATTGCTATTACCACCTGATCCGTCCGAGGAAGGACCATCTGGCGAAGAACTGGCCGCACACTTGGCTTTTCAATTGGAACGGCTTCAGGCGATGCGCGACAGCGCGGCACGCCTGATGGGTCGTGATCAATTGGGCCGTGATTTCTTTGCGCGTGGTCAGATCGAAGTGGTCGAGCGGGTCAAGAAGGTTACCTACACCGCCACCTTATTGGATTTGATGCAAGGCTACGCACGCCTTAGAACCCGCGATGATTTCCGCCCGTTTGTGATGGATCGTGACAGTGTCTTCACAATGGAACAGGCATTGGAACGGATGCGTGAGTTGATTGGCTTCACAGGCGAATGGACTGATATTGTCAGCTACCTTCCTGACGGATGGGTAAGTGATCCGGTCAAATGGCGCTCCGCCACCGCGGCGACATTTGCGGCCTCGCTGGAACTGGTAAAAGAGGGCCATTTAGAAATTCGCCAATCCGAAAGCTTTGCACCGATTGAATTGCGCAAAAGGACTTCAAGACAGTGACTGAAGATATTGAATTAAAAGAGGAAACCCTTTTTGAGGCTCCGCCCATGGGAGAACAGGAACGCATGGTTGAAGCGATCCTTTTTGCCAGTGCAGAACCTGTGACGGTGCGTGAACTTGAAGCACGTATGCCCCATGGTTGCGACGCGGCAGAGGCGATTGTGTATCTGCGCAAACGCTATGAGGGACGCGGTGTGAACCTGAGCAAGGTTGGGGATGCATGGACCATGCGCACCTCACCTGACCTCGGTTTCCTTATGCAAAAGGAAACGGTTGAGACCCGCAAACTTAGTCGGGCTGCGATCGAGACACTGGCGATCATCGCCTATCACCAGCCTGTCACGCGTGCGGAAATCGAAGAGATCCGCGGTGTATCTGTGAGCCGCGGAACGGTTGATCAGTTGCTAGAAATGGAATGGATACGTTTTGGCAGGCGTAAGATGACGCCTGGACGCCCCGTTACATTCGTTGTGACGCAGAACTTCTTAGGTCACTTCGGGCTTGAGACTGCACGCGATCTTCCGGGGCTTAAAGAACTCCGTTCCGCAGGGCTGTTGGAAAATAGACCTCCACCCGGGACTGTGCCAGGGCCGGGCGATATGGACGACGAAGATGACACGAATGAAGGCCAATCAGAACTTTTTGAAGATTGATCTGATTCTCGCCATAGTTTCGGTGTATCGAGTGCATGAAGCAGTTAGGGGAACGACCCATGAATATGAACCACATTATCAATATGATCATTCGTCAGATTATGAACCGTGTGATCCGCAAAGGAATCGATAGCGGTATGAACGCCGGATCTAACATGATGTCTAAACGCCGTGGCAAACAACCACCACAGGGCGAAATCGACGACTATGGCAACCCAACAGGTCGCGATAACCGCCGCTAACTGATAGGATTTAAGCGTTATTTGAAGTGCTTAGACAACTTAAGGCCTTGGCCTTGGTAGTTTGATGCTATGCTGACGCCGTACAGCTGAGTAGGGGCTTCAGCCATTTTCTCATACACCAAACGCCCAACCACTTGGCCATGTTCTAAGACGAACGGGGCTTCGTGGCAGCGTACTTCCAACACGCCGCGTGATCCTGCGCCACCAGCTGAATCGTGTCCAAACCCAGGGTCAAAGAATCCTGCATAGTGCACGCGGAATTCGCCAACCATGGCAAGATAGGGTGCCATTTCCGCAGCATAGTCCGGCGGAATGCAAACGGCTTCGCGGCTTACCAAGATATAGAACGCGCCCGGATCAAGGATGATATGACCATCCGTACTGTGCACTTCTTCCCAATAAGCGGTTGGATCGTAATGACCGATCAGGTCCAAATCGATGACACCCGTATGAGGCTTTGCGCGGTATCCCACCAGTGTTGAGCCCGGCAGATTCAAATCAACGGAAAAGCCCAAGCCGTCATCGATCACGGGATCGCCGTTCACCAATGGGATTTCAGCGTGAAGGTTAGCCAGTGCCAAATCGTCCAGAACTGCGTGTCCTGTACGGAAGCGAATCTGGTTCAGGCGCATGCCCGGACGGACCAACACAGAAAAGGAGCGTGGGCAGATTTCAGCGTACAATGGTCCAGTATAGCCTGATGGAATTCGGTCAAATTCAGTCCCACCATCGGTGATCGTACGGGTAAGCAGATCCAGGCGACCGGTAGAGCTTTTGGCATTGGCCACAGCGTTCATACCTTCAGGCAGCGCAAGGCTTTCCATCAACGGCACTACATAAACGCAGCCCTTTTCCAAAACAGCACCATCTGTCAGGTCGACGCGGTGCATTTCAAACTCTTTCAAGCGATCCGTGACCTTAGCACCGTGGCCCGTAAGGAACGACGCACGCACGCGATAGGCAACATTACCCAGACGAAGATCAAGACTGGCTGGTTGAATTTGCGCATCAATAACCAATGGAGCGGCGTTGATTTGCCCACTTTGGATCATTTCGCTGATCTGCTGATTTGGAACGACACCGGTCATAAAATTCACTCTTGTTTAAACGCCAAACGCCCGCACACCGAAGGTACGGGCGGTTTGTGCAAGTCTATTATTGGTCGGGCTAGCAGGACTCGAACCTGCGACCTTCCGTCCCCCAGACGGACGCGCTACCAGACTGCGCCATAGCCCGACTTGTGAGATGTCATACGCGATTTGTGGCTTGAGGCAAGGGGGAATTGGCACTTGGCTATTCTTTGCGGCCCAGCGTCATGCGATCACGCGCATCACGCAGTTGCGCCAAAAGGGGTGCTATAGATGCTGCTTGTTCAGAGGTTAGTACATTGACCTTGGACAGCGCAGCTAGAGCACGTGGAGAGGTTTGAATTTCGTGTTCAGCCTGCGGTTCTGGTAGGTCTGTACCCAAAGGGGCAGGTGCCTCCTGTTTGGTCGTCTCTATTTCTAAAACAACGGCGACTTCAGCTTCTACAACGGCGTCTTCAACTTCGTTTTCGGCCATTTGCGGTTCTACTTGTTCTTCAACATGTTGTTCAACGACAGGGACTGGCTGATTGGGCGCAGACACGCTCGGCTCCGCTGTCGAGCGGCTTAAAAAGGCTGGCATGACGGGTAGCGGATCAATATCGTCAGCAACAGGTTCTTCTGGCGCTAGTTCTAATGCAGGTTCTGGATCGACGACCGAAACTTCTTCGGTCTGCTCAACCGAATCGGATGTCTCTTCTACAACCGGTTCAGGGATCAAGCGCTCTTCGATTTCAGGTGATTCTGGTAACGCTTCGGCAGGTTCCTGCACGGCTGGTTCATCTTCGATCGCTTTCGAAGGTTCTTCAAAATTGCCGTCGACGGATGAGGTCTGCAGTTCCTCGGGTTTGGTTATGTTCACAACGTCAACCACAACAGGAGTCACAGTTTCTATCTCTGCGGTCGCGTCAAACACACCATCTTTTAGCGTAGTGGTTTCGACGGTTTCTGTAATGCTCTCTTCGCTCGCAATTTCAACTTCTGACGTGGTTTCATCTTCAGTCAATGAGAGTCGTTCTGTCGGTTCTTCAACTTTCGCCTTCGGAACAAGCGGTAGGATTGTTGCAGTTTGTGGCTCTGCTTCCATCGTTATAGCCGCTTCTGGTTCTACAACCATTTGTTCGACTTCGCCACCGTCGACAGGTGGCGAAAGGGCTGACACATGCGCCATACCTTTTTCGCGCAATATCTTCTGAACGCCCTTAATTGTAAGGCCATCCTCGTGCAGTAGCTTTTGAATGCCACCTAACAGTTGCATGTCTGCAGGACGGTAATACCGGCGACCACCTGCACGTTTTACAGGCTTCACTTGCGTAAATTTACTTTCCCAAAAACGTAGAACGTGCGTCTGAACGCCAAGCCAATCTGCAACCTCTGAGATGGTACGAAAAGCGTCCGCAGACTTTGTCATAAGATTAAGACTTGTTGCCTGAAGCAACACGGTCTTTCATCAGATGTGACGGACGGAATGTAAGGACGCGGCGCGGATTAATTGGTACTTCTTCACCAGTTTTTGGGTTTCGTCCAACACGAGCTGATTTGCTGCGCACTGAAAACGTACCAAAAGAAGAAATTTTAACCTGTTCACCTTTTACCAAAGCGTCAGAAACATGATCCAAGACACTTTCTACCAATTGCGCACTTTCGTTACGTGATAAACCAACTTCGCGAAAAACAGCTTCGCTAAGATCCATACGTGTCAGTGTGTTATCAGTCATGTTGTTCCCCTATTTGTTATCACAATAAGGCGAGGAGAAATTCCGAGTCAATATCAATGCCTTGCCAACGGTAGTTTCAGTGTTGGATTGATACAAAAATGGTGGGTTACCAGCGTAAAACCACCGCGCCCCAGGCCAGTCCACCGCCGATTGCCTCTGTGACAAGTAAATCACCTTTTTTGATTTGGCCGTTTTGGGCACCAACAGACATTGCTAGCGGGATAGAGGCGGCAGAGGTGTTGCCGTGATCTTGGACGGTAACGATTACGTTCTCCATCGGAACGCCCATCTTCTTGGCAGTGCCTTGAATAATACGGATATTTGCCTGATGTGGGACGATCCAGTCAACGTCATCAGTTGTGACGTTTGCGCGCTCCATCGCGGTTGTTGCTGTCGCTGCCAATTTACCGACTGCGTGGCGGAACACTTGATTGCCTTGCATGCGCAGGTAACCAGACGTGCCAGTGCTGACACCTCCGTCAACATACAGCAGATCACGGTGTGTGCCGTCTGAATTTAGGTCTGTTGATAGAATGCCACGATCGCCGCTGTCGCCAGCGCCTTCTTCGGCTTCTAATATTAACGCACCAGCTCCATCACCAAACAACACACAGGTGCCGCGATCGGTCCAGTCCATGATGCGGCTGAATGTTTCTGCGCCAATCACCAATACACGTTTTGCCTGACCCGATAGGATCAAAGCATTTGCATTGCTAAGGGCAAAGACGAAACCGGCACAAACAGCTTGAATATCAAAGGCAAAGCCTTTGGTCATGCCAAGGTTCGCTTGAACCATCGTTGCCGCTGAGGGGAAGGTGAGGTCGGCGGTTGAGGTTGCCAAAACGATGGCATCTACGTCATCTGCGGTCATTCCAGCATTGGTTAAGGCCGCTTGCGCCGCTTTGGTTGCCAACATGGATGTTGTTTCACCTTCGGCGGCGAAATGGCGACGTTCTATGCCTGAACGGGATTTGATCCACTCATCTGTCGTATCTAAGGTTTTCTCAAATTCGGCATTTGGAACAATACGTTCCGGTAGGTAATGCCCAACCCCTTTTACAACAGCGCGCAATGTCATGCGTGTTAATCCTTTGGTTCGGTGGGCAAAACAGCGGCCACGCGGGCGGCCAACTTGCCAGTAAATCCATTTTCGGCCAGCTGTGCGGCCAATTGCAGCGCAGCGGCAACGCCAGTTGCGTCTGCAGAACCATGCGATTTCACGACCATACCGTTCAAGCCCAAAAATACACCACCATTTACACGGCGTGGGTCTATACGGCGTTTCAAGCGCTGCATAGATGTGAAAGCGAATAGGTAAGCAAGGCGTGACATCGGAGTGTTTTTAAAGGCTTTGCGAAGCAAATCACCGATCAACCCAGCAGTACCTTCACCGGTTTTGATCGCAATGTTGCCTGTGAAACCATCCGTCACAATGACATCGGCAACGTCACCCGGAATGTCGCCACCCTCAACAAAGCCAACAAATTCAAAATTGGCTTGTTCTGCTTGGGCTGAAATCAACTCATAGGCTTCGTGCAGTTCTGGACGGCCTTTGTGTTCTTCGGTGCCTACATTCAGCAAGCCGATACGCGGGCGGGGAAGGTCCATGCCGTTGCGGGCATAGGATGCTCCCATCAACGCATAACGCATCAAATCATCAGCATCGGCACGAATGTCCGCTCCAACATCCAACATGACGTTGAAACCCTGAGGATTGGATGATGGCCAAAGCACAGCAATTGCTGGTCGATTGACGCCCGGCAATTTGCGTAGGCGTATCATTGATACAGCCATCAAAGCACCTGTGTTGCCACAGCTTACGGCAATTTCAGCATCACCAGAACGTACAGTTTCGACTGTGGCCCACATAGACGTCTTTTTACCATGGCGGACGACTTGGCTTGGTTTGTCTTCCATAGAAACAACTTCAGCCGCATCACGGATAGTGACACGACCATTAAGTTGCTTACGGCGCAAAACAAGAGCCTCAAGCGTAGCTTGAGGCCCATGCAGGATAATATCGACGTCCTTGCGACGTTTGGCAAAAGCGGCACATCCAGCGACGATTGCTGAAGGACCACTGTCACCACCCATAGCGTCCACTGCAATTACAGTGTTCCGGCGTTTCGCGTCTGTTTGATCGGGCAGTGCCGTCATTTGCGAATGCCTATCTGCTTTAGGGCCAAGCGGCAGCTTATGCCGCGTCGTCTTCCATGTCGACTTCTTCAGCCAATGCGACAATCTCGTTATTGTCATAGTGACCGCAAGCCGCACAGATGTGGTGTGGGCGCTTCAGTTCACCGCAGTTGGTGCATTCGTTTGGGTTTGCAGCAACCAGGGAATCGTGCGAGCGACGGTTGTTGCGGCGCGATGTGGAAACTTTGTTCTGTTGAACAGCCATTATAATGGGCCTTTAGATTAAAGGGCGACGCAGTATGCGGAGCCGATGTTGCATAACGTTTGGTTTGGGCGTGACGTGCGTTTAGGCGGTGTGCCTCAACATGTCCAACCTTTAATACCATGAGGCGAGCAAAATACTGCGAATTGTCTCAGACGCAAGCAGATATTTGGACACTTTAGGGCTGTGACTGTTATCTCTTATTCATCGCCTGATTTCAACTGGTCTTTCAGGGTTGCAAGACCGGCAAAAGGGCGCGCATCTTCGTCGCGCATTGGGGCTTCACCAGGTTGAGTGTATACGGATTCGCCAAGCGTTGCGCCTTCGGCCCGAGGGTACTCTGGCAACGTGAGACACAAAGACTCTATCATAATAGCCTCAGGATCGATCCATGTGCCCAAGGGCTCAATGGTTTCGTCCTCTGGCATCTCGATTTCTTCCTCACCCAGATCACTCATTTCTTTTACAAAAAGGCGTTCAACGGATTCATCAATTCGGGTCATGACTGGTTCTAGGGTGATTGTGCAGGGTTGGACAACCGTTGCGCCGATTGTTCCAGTTAAACGCCAGTCTGATTTACCAGACGACTGGATTTGACCCGTGAAACGCAGTTTGCGCAAACCCAGCAGGTTTAATTCTGCAGCAATTGCGTCATTTTGTGCTGGTTCTGGGCGCAAATCGAACTTTTTGATCGAGTTATTTGGAAGATCCGTAACGCGATAAGCGAGCTTGGATGGAAGTGCTACTGACATGATTCATGCTTTCGTTTCTTGAAACAGGGACGTTCCTTTGGTACGCGGGATAAAAGCCGTAACGATTAAGAGCAAGAGGGCAGTCAAAATGCAGTTCACATCCTATCGTAAGTGGATCACCGCAGGAGCCGTATGTTTGACCATTGGCGCATGTACGCCAACCTATAAAAATCACGGCTATATACCACCACAGGAAGACCTTGATGCGATTATCGTTGGCGTCGATACGCGAGCGTCTGTTGAAGAGACTGTCGGGCCACCTTCATCTGGTGGCGTGTTGAATGATGGTGGCTATTACTACGTACGTAGTCGTTTGCGGACGTTTGGCCCAACAGCGCCAAAAGAAATTGAACGCCAATTGGTTGCGATCAGCTTTGACACTGCAGGTGTTGTCAGTAATATCGAACGCTTTGGGTTAGAAGATGGACAAGTTGTGCCACTCACGCGTCGTGTCACGGACACCGCAGTGAGCAATAAATCCTTTCTGCGTCAGTTGATTGGCAACATCGGTAAGGTTGGTGCTGGCCTTTAGGACTGGGCGGATCGGGTTCCTTGCATGATGATCTGCGTTGAGGACTGTTGTCGCGAATGGTACGTTTGAATTTCTTTGAGATGATGGCCTTTGTGAGGGGCCGTTATGAAGTTTCAGTTGCCAAGTCTGACGACGATTTATCTGAAGCCCAAATGTTGCGTGGCTTATGCTTTAATCTAGAAGGCAGCGATGCTGACGGGTTTGATAAGTCCTGCTCCCATATCCTTATTCGTTCAACGCAGGACAATCGGCTGGTTGGGTGTTTTAGGATGTTGGCTGTAACAGGTGCATCGATTGACACCAGCTATTCTGCGCAATTCTACGACCTCAGCGCTTTGGCTGGTTTTTCTGGATCTATGATCGAATTAGGCCGATTTTGCATTCACCCCAATGAACAAGACCCCGATATTATCCGGATCGCATGGGCCGCATTGACGGCTTGTGTGGACGAAAATCAAATTTCTATGCTGTTTGGGTGCACTTCCTTTTCTGGGAACGACACCGCCGCGCATCAGGCGGTGTTCGCATTGTTAGGTGAATGCCACACCGCGCCGTCACACTGGGCACCCAAGCATAAATTTCCTGATGTGTTTGACTTTAGGAGTGAGACAATACAGGATTTCGACATCAAAAAAGCCAATGCAGATATGCCACCGTTGCTGCGTACCTATTTGCTAATGGGCGGTTGGGTGAGTGATCATGCGGTGATCGACCGTGATTTAAATACGATGCATGTTTTTACGGCTGTCGATATAAAAGCTATTCCTCAAGCACGTAAACGGCTTCTTCGCGCCTTGGTCGGGTAGTTTCGCCCTTTGGGCGAGAGTTTATTTGGTAAAATGAAGAGCGGCGATTGACCCTGTCGCGTGGGGCAGGTAGCTGGCAAGCATGGCTCGTATACCCCTTCTTCAATTGAACGAAATTTCGCTGACTTTCGGCGGTGATCCCATTTTTGACGGTCTTAGTCTGGTCGCACAACCGGGGGATCGTGTTGCCCTTGTTGGGCGCAACGGCTCAGGCAAGTCCACCTTGATGAAAGTCATGGGCGGATTGGTCGAACCTGACTCTGGCGAGGTGATCGCAGGTCCAGGTGTGTCAGTTGGATACATGGAACAAGAACCCGACCTTTCTGGTTTTGCAACACTGGGCGATTTCGCAGCCCATGGGTTGGACGAGAGCGAGATGTACAAGGTTGAGCGAGCAGGCGCGGGCCTTAAATTTGATCCAGCACGTCCAGTCGAGACCGCATCTGGTGGCGAACGTCGTCGTGCGGCCTTAGCCCGTCTGATGGCAGGTGGCCCAGATCTTATGTTGCTGGACGAGCCGACCAACCACCTTGATATTGAAGCGATTGCTTGGCTCGAATCCGAGCTGAAAGCGACGCGCAAGGGCTATATCCTTATCAGCCACGACCGTGCATTCTTGCAGGCGCTGACCCGCGCGACCCTTTGGATTGACCGCGGTATGGTCAAACGTCAGGAACGCGGTTTCGGTGAATTTGAGGCATGGCGCGATGCAACGTGGGAAGAAGAAGACACCCAACGTCACAAGCTGAACCGCAAGATCAAAGCCGAAGCACGGTGGGCCGTTGAAGGTATTTCTGCACGTCGCAAACGCAACCAGGGACGCGTCCGTGCCTTGCAAGAATTGCGCGCCGAACGGGCAGGGCAGATCACCCGACAAGGGGCTGCGGCCATGGCATTCGAAGCTGGCAAAAAATCAGGCCGCAAGGTCATTGAAGCGACCCAGATTACCAAGGCTTTTGGTGATAAGAAAATTCTTGAACCCTTTGATATCACAATTAATCGCGGTGATCGCATTGCACTTGTAGGACCAAACGGCGTCGGCAAGACCACACTGCTGAACATGATGATCGGGCGCGAAGAGCCTGACACTGGCACCATCAAGCTGGGCACCAATCTTGAGCTGGCTTTGTTTGATCAATCACGCGCACAGCTTGATGGCGATATGACCCTTTGGGACAGCCTAACAGGTGATCCAGAGATGCGCGTTTCAGGCAAAGCGGACCAAGTGATGGTGCGCGGTATGCCTAAGCACGTTGTTGGCTACTTAAAGGAATTCCTATTCGACGAGGGGCAGGCGCGCGCGCCTGTACGCTCTTTGTCCGGTGGTGAAAAAGCACGCCTGTTGCTTGCCAAATTGATGGCCCGCAGCAGCAACTTTTTGGTGCTCGATGAGCCGACCAATGACCTTGATATTGAAACGCTTGATTTGCTCCAGGACTTGCTGGGCCAATACGACGGCACCGTTGTTCTGGTCAGCCACGACCGCGACTTCCTTGACCGCGTGGCCGTGACGACCATCGCGATGGAAGGTGACGGCAAAGCGACTGTTTATGCCGGCGGATGGTCTGACTATATCGCACAGCGCAATCAGGATGATTTTGGCGAAAGCGTCGTGAAATCAAAACGTTCTGCGTCTAAAGGTAAAGAAAAAGAAGAGGCACCTAAGTCAGGCCTTAGCTTTACTGAAAAGCACCGTCTTGAAACCATTCCTGCGGAAATGGAACGCTTGGAAGCCGAAATCGGCAAACTGCAAGAGTTGATGAGCGATCCAGCCTTGTTCACTGAAAACCCAGTGAAGTTCCAAAAGGCGACAGACGCCCTAATCGAACGCCAATCCAAATTGGACACGGCCGAGGAAGAATGGATGCTACTCGAAGAAAAGGCCGCTAAATAAGCGGCCCTTTCAAACTATTCTAAATCGTCAGACTGTTACCCAATTTGTACCAGAGCATGGCGCTTTTTGCCGGCACTTAGCTTGATTGGTGTGGCCAGCGCAGCAGCATCAATCATCATGCCAGCTTCAGTCAGTGGTTCATCATTGATCTTGGCACCGTTCTCAGAAATCAAACGCTTGGCTTCTTTCCCAGAACCCGCAAGGCCGGATTTCACCAGCAATTGAACGATTGAGATCCCATCGCCAACATCTTCAGCGCTCAGAGTTAGCGTTGGCAAATCATCACCAACACCACCTTTTTCAAACACTTCGCGTGCTGTGGCCTCAGCCGCCGCTGCCGCATCTGCACCGTGCAATAGGGCCGTGACCTCATTAGCCAAACGCACCTTGCTCTCGTTGATCTCTGCACCCTCAAGTGCACCAAGGCGATCACATTCGTCTACTGGCAGCTCGGTATACAGCTTAAGGAAACGCCCAACATCGGCGTCTGTTGTGTTGCGCCAGAACTGCCAAAATTCATACGGCGATAGCATGTCAGGGTTTAACCAAATGGCACCAGACAGTGATTTGCCCATCTTTTTGCCGTCAGACGTGGTTAGCAATGGGGATGTCAGGCCGTATACCTCTCCGTCAATAACACGGCGCGTCAGATCGATACCGTTGACGATATTACCCCATTGATCCGAACCACCCATTTGCAGAACACAGCCATAACGACGGCTCAGCTCCATAAAGTCATAGGCCTGTAGGATCATGTAGTTGAATTCGAGGAAAGAGAGCGACTGTTCGCGATCAAGGCGTGATTTCACTGATTCAAACGACAACATGCGGTTGATCGAGAAATGGCGGCCAATGTCGCGCAAGAAGTCGAGGTAGTTCAACTCGTCCAACCATTCGGCGTTGTTGATCATCATCGCATCAGTCGGCCCATCGCCGTACTCTAGATAGGCGCTGAACACCTTCTTGATCCCTGCGATATTGTCATCAATGGCTGCAGCATCCAGCAAAGGGCGTTCATCCGCGCGAAAAGACGGGTCGCCAACCTTTGTTGTGCCGCCGCCCATCAAAGTGATTGGCTTGTTGCCTGTCTTTTGCAACCAGCGCAGCATCATGATCTGGATCAATGATCCAACGTGCAGCGATTTGGCTGTGGCGTCAAAGCCGATATAGCCAGGTTGTGCACCTTTAAGCAGTGCCTCATCCAGCCCTTGATAATCGGTGCAGTCGGCAAGGAAACCGCGTTCCATCATTACTGCAACAAATTCTGATTTTGGGTGGTAGGTCATAGCACGTACTCTTGGTTGGTTTTGCAAAGCAATCTATAGGGAGGGGTAAGGCAAAGGAAAAGGCCAATGAAGAGCTTTCGAAAAACCAGTACTCCAATTGTTGCTTTAGGAGCGATGAGTGGCACATCGTTAGATGGCGTGGATGCGGCTGTTCTGGTGACGGAAGGGCATGACATTACCGCCTTTGGACCGACGCAATACCGACGCTATACCGACGTAGAACAGACAGTGCTTTCAGCTGCTTTGGGCCACTGGTCTGGGCCAGAGGTTGAGGCGGCAAAAGTCGTGATCGACGCGGTCCATGCAGAGGCGTTGGCAGAATTTGTCGACATCGATTTAGTTGGATTTCACGGTCAAACTTTGGCCCATGCACCCCGTCAGCAAGGGACCTTGCAAGTGGGTGATGGCGCCGCATTGGCTGAACGTTTAAAGGTGCCAGTTGTATGGGATTTCCGCAGCGCTGACGTTGAACTGGGCGGCGAGGGCGCACCCCTTGCGCCGTTCTTTCACCACGCTTGTGCGCGTTACATTAAAGCTGATGGACCTATTGTGTTCTTGAACCTTGGTGGTGTGGGTAACATCACATGGGTCGATCCCGCGATTGATGCACCAGAAGATATGGGCGCATTGCTTGCCTTTGACACAGGTCCTGCGAACGCACCGATCAATGATCTGGTTCAAGCGCGTTGTAATGTTGCGTTTGATAAGGACGGCAAAATCGCAAGCTCAGGAACCGTCGAAATGGGCGCGCTTGAGTTGTTCTTGGCTGAGCCGTATTTCTCAAGAGTGCCGCCAAAGTCATTGGATAGAAACGATTTTTCTGAAATGATAAACTTGGTGAAAGAACTGTCAGATCCCGATGCGACTGCGACGTTAACGGCTATGTGCGCGGCTGGGGTTGCGGAGGCAATGCAGCATTGCCCACGTCCACCAAGCAAGGTTTTGGTGACAGGTGGTGGACGCAAAAATCCCGTTTTGATGAAGATGCTAGAGGTCTCGCTAGAGTGCCCTGTCGTTGAAATCGAGAGCGTTGGATTGGACGGAGATATGCTTGAGGCGCAAGCCTTTGCTTATCTGGCCGTTAGGGTTGCACGCGGATTGCCAACGTCTTGCTCCAGTACAACTGGCGTTCCTGCAGCGGTTTCTGGTGGAACGTTAAGCTATCCAAGCACCTGATTAAGAACGCGGAATTTCGAAATCAGGCGCGGCTAAGGTGAACCCTTCAAATTCAAAACCAGGCGACACAGTACAACTAACCAACGTATAATCGCCTGTTGTCCGTGCCGCTTGCCAATGACCCTCTGGCACAATCAGTTGTGGTTCACCTTTGGTTAGATCAGGCGTCAAAAGGTGATCGGTGGCAGGTCCTTCATCCGTTTCTGACAACGACAGAACCAGCGGTGCACCTGCGTGATAAAGCCAAATTTCGGTAGCATCGACCTTGTGCCAATGGCTATGACCACCGTCTTTCAATAGGAAATAGATACAGGTCCCAAACGCGCGTCCTTCGTTTTCGGCACGCCATGTTTGGCGATAAAACCCACCCTCAGGGTGCGGTTCGAGTGCTAGGCGGTCGATGATGTCTTGTGCTGTCATTCTGCTATCTTATGCTGGCTTCAAAGCAACGCAAGGAAGATCGCTATGCAGGTTGTCATAATTGGAGCAGGGATCGTTGGTGCAAGCCTCGCATTCACCTTGTCCCAACAAGGTGCGGACGTAACGGTCATAGATGCCAGTGGGCCTGCTGCAGGAGCGACAGGACGTTCCTTTGGCTGGGTGAACGCAAGCTTTTACGCAGATAAGTCGCATCACGATATCCGTGCTGAAGGCATTGCCAGCTACAGACGGTTAAATGACGCGCTGTACACCAATGCGATCACGTGGTCGGGATGTTTATGTTGGGAGGATCAGGGCGATGCCTTTGACACCCAAGCCGCCGATCTTAAAGCAATGGGATATGACGTCGAAGTATTGAATAACTCACAGTTTCAACAACTTGAACCGGTTGTAGCGCCGCCCGAACGCGCATTGTATTTCCCTCAAGAAGCCGCTGTTGATGGTGTGCAGATAAGTGCAGATTTACTCGCAGCTTCAGGTGCACGTTTGATTACGGGCTGCCATGTTGAGGGCATTGAAACGAAAGGCGATCAAGTTGTCGGTGTCTCGACGATCGGCGGTGTCATCCCCGCAGACCGTGTTATCGTGGCGGGCGGCACTGGAAGCGCAAAACTGCTGGCGTCGCTAGATGTTGAACTGCCAATGTTACTGCGTCCTGGGCTGATGATGCGTAGCCAAGCCGTAAAACCGATTCTATCGCATGTGTTGGTCGCCCCAAACCAAGAATTCCGCCAATTGCCAAGCGGGCATATATTAGCCCCGACAGTAGCCTCTCATCAATCAGACACTCAAACCCATGTTACAAGTCGCCCCGATGTCCTTGCAGACGAGGCAATGGAGCGTTTGAATGTCTTGATCCCATCAATCGACTTACATTGGGAAGAGGTGGCGTTTGCTCAACGCCCTGTGCCCAAAGATGGTTTGCCCGTTGTCGGTGCCTGCGGTCCAGATGGCGTGTTCGCAGCTGTCATGCATTCCGGCATAACACTAGCTCCGATTATGGCAGAAATTTTAGCAGGTGAGGTTTTGGGTAAGGCGACCAGCAATTATCACGCGGGCCTCATCGCCAACTATAGCCCCGATCGGTTTCAGAACGTTTGATGGACGGGATACATGCGGGCGATCCGTACCGCCCGCATGTGAAATCGCTTAGCGTAGAATTGAACGACCAGCGTATTGTGCTGTTTCGCCAAGGGCTTCTTCGATGCGGATCAGTTGGTTGTATTTCGCCAATCTGTCTGAGCGAGCCAAAGAACCGGTTTTGATTTGGCCACAGTTAGTTGCGACGGCCAGATCAGCAATTGTTGCATCTTCTGTTTCGCCAGAACGGTGCGACATAACATTGGTGAAACCAGCACGGTGCGCCATTTCAACTGCTTGAAGTGTCTCTGTTAACGTACCAATTTGGTTCACTTTTACCAACATTGAGTTCGCACTGCCACGTTTGATACCTTCAGCCAAACGCTCTGGGTTTGTCACGAACAAATCATCACCCACCAACTGAACTTTGTCGCCGATTAGGTCAGTCAAAGCCTTCCAACCGTCCCAGTCATCTTCGGCCATGCCGTCCTCAATCGAGATGATAGGGTAATCATTTGCGAGCGCTGCAAGGTAGGCCGCGTTTTCAGCTGAAGACAGTGTTTTGCCTTCGCCAGCCATGACGTAGTTACCGTCTTTGTAATACTCAGTCGCAGCACAATCGAGCGCGAGGTAGATGTCTTCGCCTGGCTTGTATCCTGCTTTTTCGATGGATTTCAGGATGAAGTCCAATGCATCACGGGTCGAGCTGATGTTAGGAGCAAATCCACCTTCATCTCCGATACCTGTCGACAAGCCGGCTGCTGACAACTCACCTTTTAGCGTGTGGAACACTTCCGAACCCATGCGCACCGCGTCGCGAATGTTGGTCGCTGACACTGGCATGATCATGAATTCTTGAATGTCGATTGGGTTATCCGCGTGCTCGCCACCGTTGATGATGTTCATCATTGGAACAGGTAACATGCGGGCAGATGTGCCACCAACATAGCGGAACAATGGCTGCGATGTGAAATCAGCCGCTGCTTTGGCCACTGCCAAGGACACGCCAAGGATCGCGTTCGCACCAAGACGTGATTTATTTTTCGTGCCGTCCAGCTCGATCATCATGCTGTCGATTTCGACTTGCTCGGTTGCGTCCATGCCAACCAAGTTTTCAGCGATCTCGCCGTTTACTGCGTTACAGGCCTCAAGAACGCCTTTACCGAAATAACGTGACTTGTCGCCATCGCGTTTTTCGACGGCTTCGTGCGCACCAGTAGAGGCACCAGATGGAACAGCTGCGCGGCCCATTGTGCCGTCTTCGAGGATCACATCCACTTCGACCGTAGGATTGCCTCGGCTGTCGAGGATTTCGCGGGCGTGGATGTCAATAATGATGCTCATAGGTGCATGTCCTTGGGTTTTTAATGATTACGGGTCTCTTACAAGCCTAAGGGTCTTTGTAAAAGGGGTTTGACGCATGTTTGCGACGAAGAATTCCGTTTTAGCGATTAAATAGCCTGCTTTATACGTCTTTCGCGCCAAACTGTGTAGATGCCTGATAACACGATGATCGCCGAACCTGTTAGCGTTAACACATCGGGGCGCTCGCCAAAGATCACGATTCCAAAGATCAGGGCAAAAACCAGACGAGTGTAACGGAAGGGGGTTACAAAACTGATTTCACCAACGCGCATGGCCGCGACAATGGCGTAATAGGCAAGGGCGGTGATGATCGTTGCGCCTATTACCAGCAACCAAACGGTCTGCGTTGGCGCAATCCATGGTTTTTGTGCACCCAATGATAGGATCATTGAGGCAGGAACCAAAGTCAGAAACGCGAGAAAGCTTAATTGCATGGATGATGTTTCTTTCGGCACGCCGCGCGTTGCCAAATCGCGCCCTGCAAGGCCTAGCACGCCAACTAAGGTAATCAACGACAACTGGTCAAACCCTTCCGTGCCAGGGCGGATGATCAACAGTACACCGAAGAAACCAACAAAGATTGCGGACCAACGGCGCCAGCCTACCATTTCCCCGAACAGAATTGCAGCACCCAACGTGACGAGGAGCGGGGTCGCTTGCAAAATGGCAGAGGCTGTTGAAATGGGTGTTAGCGTAATGGCTGTTACATATCCCAATGTGCCTACCAGTTCAGCAAGGGATCGCAACAAAATGGGACGAGACAGCATCTTGCGCTCAAACAGCGGCTGCCCTTGAACACGACACAAAATGCCAAAGACGATGGCACCACCACCACCGAGCAAGAAGATGATTTGACCTGTTGGCATATCAACCGAAATGACTTTTACCATCATGTCTTCGACAGCAAAGCCAAACATCGCCAAGATCATCAAGGCCGCGCCGCGTAAATTATCCATGGGGTTTAGCCTAACAAATTAGAGTGTTATGCCAGCCTTATGCCTGTGTTTCAAGCTTGTCCATCGATGAGCGATGAATGTGACGTCAGGGCTTTTTCGGGACGCCGTATAGCTCAAGGCGGTGACCGCGCAGTTCATAGCCCAACTTGGCCGCTATCTTTTCTTGCAAGGCCTCGATGTCGGGATCCACGAACTCAATGACTTCACCCGAATTCATATCAATCAGGTGATCATGGTGCTCGCGTTCAGCATCTTCATAACGGGCGCGCCCGTCACCAAATTCTAGCTTGTCCAGAATACCCGCTTCTTCAAACAGTTTGACTGTGCGGTATACTGTGGCGATTGAAATACCTTCATCAACAGCATTTGCCCTTGCATACAGTTCTTCCACATCAGGGTGATCGTCGCTGTCTTGCAATACCTGTGCAATGACACGGCGGGGCGTTGTCATACGAAGCCCTTTGGCTTCGCAACGGGCGATGATGGGTCGATGCATGGCGATCTCAATCTGTCGTATCTTGGGTTTCCTACTTAGCGACCTTTGCGCACAGGGGCCAGCAGACAATTGGCGTTTCGCTTGACTTATCACGCCTCACCCCTCATGTGGGCCTCAAGCTATACTGTCTGCCGCGTGAGCAGTCATATGAACGTACGAGAAAATTCGACGTCAGCAGTATCGCCTTTGATCCCAAAATCACGCGTGGGGCACAGCGCAGTGGACGTACCATCGGTATTTGGCCGTGGAACGTGATCCGTCTGTGTGACCTTATGACGTGTTCACTCCTTTTCGGGGTGGGCCAAAGGAATACAATGAGCGATTTTGAAATGATGGGCCTGCCAGACCAACTGGTTAAGCGGTTACATGAGATGGGTCTAAAAGATCCAACACCTATCCAGAAACAAGCAATCCCACATGCCATGAACGGGCGGGATGTTATGGGCCTTGCCCAAACGGGTACAGGTAAGACAGCGGCCTTTGGTGTGCCGTTGATTGCGAAAATGATGGAAGCGGGCGGCAAACCTGCTCCAAAAACCGTACGGGGTTTGATCCTTGCACCAACGCGCGAATTGGCCAGCCAGATTGCGGCCACTTTGAAAACACTGACTGACGGCACGCCGTTGAAAACCGGTCTTGTGGTTGGTGGTCAGTCCATCAAAGCACAGATCAACCGTGTCGAACGTGGCATGGATCTATTGGTCGCCACTCCGGGTCGTTTGATCGACTTGATGGAACGCCGCGCGTTGAACCTGCAAGAAACATCATTTCTTGTTTTGGACGAAGCAGACCAAATGTTGGACCTCGGCTTTATCCACGCATTGCGCCGCATTTCATCTATGTTGCCAAAAGACCGTCAGACCATGTTGTTCTCGGCCACGATGCCAAAACAAATGAACGAGATCGCTAACAGCTATTTGACAAGCCCGATCCGCATCGAAGTTTCCCCTCCGGGGAAAGTGGCAGACAAAGTCACACAGGAAATCCACTTCATTGCGAAGGCTGAGAAATCCAAGCTGTTGATCGAAATGCTGGACAAACACCGCGACGAACGTGCGCTGGTCTTTGGCCGCACAAAACACGGTATGGAGAAGCTGTCTAAGACGCTCGAAAAAGCGGGTTATGCAGCGGGTTCGATCCACGGCAATAAATCCCAAGGTCAACGTGACCGTGCGATTGCAGCGTTTAAAGCGGGTCAAATCAAAGTGTTGGTGGCGACAGATGTTGCAGCCCGTGGTTTGGACATTCCAGACGTGAAGCATGTTTATAACTACGAATTGCCAAACGTGCCGGACAACTATGTGCACCGTATTGGTCGTACTGCACGTGCAGGTAAGGATGGCGCTGCAATCGCATTCTGCGCACCAGACGAGATGAAAGAATTGAAGGACATCCAAAAGACCATGAAAATGACTATTCCTGTCGCTTCTGGTCGTATGTGGGAGCCTTCGGAAGAAGTGAAACCAAAGCAGCGTGGCGGTGGCGGTGGTCGTGGTCGCCCAGGCGGCGGTCGCCCAGGTGGCGGCGGTGGCGGTCGCTCTGGCGGCGGTGGTCGTCCAGGAGCTGGAGGCAAGCCAGGTGGTGGTGGCGGTCAACGTCGTCGCTCTGGTGGTGGCGCAGGTGGCGGTTCAGCTGCTTCCTAACTTAGTATAGGAAACGCCGGAGCATTTGATTGCTCCGGCGTTTTTCGTTTTGATGGTTTCGGTTTGGTGATGACACTCGCAACACCCCACATTGACAACAGGAACTTTGCGCGGCCATGTGCATTCATGGAACGCAAAAAACAAATGGACACCTTTGGGACTGTCGCGCTGTCTCTATTTGCACTGAATTTGGCTTTTAATCAGGTTGTCGTCAAAGTCACGACTGGCGGGTTTGAACCGGTGTTTGGTGCTGGGGTCCGGTCGTTAGGTGCAATGCTGGTTCTGATGGTTTGGATGCATTGGCGCGAGGTAGGGATAAAGCTGCCGCGCGCGGCTTTGATAGGCGGAATTGTCTCGGGTCTCTTGTTCACGTTTGAATTCATGTGTCTGTTTACAGCATTGGATTTGATCACGGTTTCACGAACGTCGATAATCTTTTATTCGATGCCAGTTTGGCTGGCTCTGTTTGCACACGTTCTTTTGCCGGGTGAACGACTTTCTGGCCTGCGTACACTTGGCCTTGGCTTGGCAATGGCAGGTGTTGCTTTGGCGGTTTTTGACCGAAGCTCTGGCGAGGTTTCTCTTCTCGGTGACCTGCTGGCTTTGGGTGCGGCCCTTAGTTGGGCAGGCATAGCGCTATGTGTGCGTATAACGCCTTTGTCTGCGGTGCCCGCCGAACAGCAATTGATCTGGCAACTGATCGTTTCAGCACCATTGTTGTTGTTTGCAGCCCCGTTTTTTGGTGGGTTTATGCGCGAAATTGAACCAATCCACATTGCAGGAATGTTATTTCAGATCTTCGCTGTTGCCAGCTTTGGCTTTTTGATCTGGTTTTCGCTGATGAAAATGTATCCAGCATCTTCTGTCGCTTCATTTAGCTTTTTGTCACCAGTGTTTGCAGTGATCTTGGGCTGGCTACTGTTGGACGAACAGATTGGAATTCAAATTTGGATGGCACTTGGATTGGTTGCAGTCGGCATTTTTTTGATAAATCGCCGTTAGGTCCCACAGAACGTTGCTGGTACGATTTGTGCGGCCGATGGTGCGTGGTGCAGATCAGTATCCGTGGCCTCGAACGGGGTTGCGAGCGCCTTATTCAATCGCTCGAATGGGGCAAAGTCACCGGTAACCGCGGTTTGAATCATTTCCTCAATTCGATGATTGCGTGGGATGATAACTGGGTTCGCGGCTGCCATAATCGCATTAGGATCGGCCTCATGAGCAAGTCGAGCGTTCCAAGTAGTTGCCCAAGCATCGAACGCTTCACGGTCTTGGAACTGATCACGTGCGGATTCAGTTCCAAGCGCTGCAAAGGTATTTGTGAAATCAGAACCGTCTTTTTCCATCAATTGGAGCAAATCTTCGATCATTGCATGATCCGATGGTGTCGCGGCAGCAATCCCAATTTTCGCTCCAAATCTCTTTAGCCAATCAGCTTCAAGCTGCGCTGGCATAGCATGGACAATCGCGGTTGCTTCTTCGACAGCGGCCTCTTTGTCTGTAGCCAATTGTAAAAGCGAGGTTGCGAGCTGCGCCATGTTCCACACCGCAATGTCAGGTTGGTTGGCGAAGGCATAGCGCGCACCGCGATCGATTGAACTAAAGACACGTCGTTCAGAATAAGCGTCCATAAAAGCACAGGGGCCGTAATCGATGGTTTCGCCGCTTATGGAACAGTTGTCAGTGTTCATTACGCCGTGAATGAACCCTACAGACATCCACGCAGTTATTAATTCGGCTTGGGCGGCACAGACCACGCGAAGCAAATCCATTGGGCCCGTTGCATCAGGGTAGTGGCGTTGGATGGCATAGTCCGTCAGGGTTTGAAGGTCACCTAGTTGACCTCGATGGGCAAAAACCTGAAATGTACCAACCCGCAAATGGCTGCGCGCGACACGTGTTAACACTGCACCGGGAAACGCAGCCTCGCGGAACACAGGTTCACCTGTTTGCACAGCTGCCAGAGCACGTGTCGTCGGAATGCCAAGAGCGTACATGGCCTCGGACACGACGTATTCTCGTAATACTGGGCCAAGCCACGCGCGGCCGTCACCATTACGACTGTATGGTGTGGGCCCGGAGCCTTTCAACTGGATGTCACGGCGCACACCATCAGTGCCAACGACTTCACCCAGCAAGACTGCGCGGCCATCTCCCAATTGCGGGTTGTAGTTCCCGAATTGGTGACCCGCATACAGTTGGGCGAGGGGTGCGGCACCCGTCGGGACAACATTGCCCGCAAAGGTTTGTGCCATTTCATCGATGTCACCACCATCAAAACCAAGAAAATTTGCCAAGTCTTTATTGAAAGCGATCAAGGAGGGCGCTTTTACAGGCGTTGGATTTTGCGATGAAAAAAAGCCCTCAGGTAGGCCTGCATAAGTGTTATCAAACGGAATATTAAGCGGCATTGGCACACCTTGTGGCTAAGTTAGAATTTGCGTGTCATCACATGGTGGTTTTCACGCACAGTAAAACCTACACGGGTGAAAAGTCGTCTGTTGGTGTCGCCGATATTGTTGAGTTGCAGATGCAAAGCAACCAGCCCGGCATCACCCAACGCTTTGGGCAGCTTTTGCAATGTCTCGGTTGCTACACCACGCCCACGCACACCAGAGCGTACATAGAACTCATTAATAGTTCCGTCCATGCCACCCAGTTCTAGGGACCACCCAAAAGTTATAACAATATAGCCGATGGGGGATCGTGGTGGTCCAATCAGGTAGGCAACGCCGTGTGGTATGCCCTCAAGCAGCGGGGCTACACCTGCAAGGCGTGCCTCGTCCGATAGGGTAATGCCAGCTTCTGCGTGATAGGACGTGACCAATGCAAACAGTTTTTCAAGATGCTCGGGTTTGCCAAGCGTAAGAACAGCGCTCACAGACGGCCAATCCGCTCAACCAAGAGTGCAAAGAATCCGTCGGCGTCCAAATCGCCAATGAATGTCGCGTTAGCTGGGCGGTCTGTAACACCCCACCAATCGGCCACTGTCATTCCGCGGGTCAAGTCGGATTGGGTTTCGATTTCTACGTTAATATGGCGGCCTGAAAACAATTCTGGGGCGATCAAATAGGCCGTGACGCATGGGTCATGTAAAGGTGCTCCGCTTGAGCCATATTTTTCTTTGTCGAAGCGTTCGAAAAAATCGGTCATTTGCGCAACCGCGATACCTGATGGGGTTCCAAGGTCGCGGAAGGCGTCATTGCGTGGCTGAGTTACCAGTGCCTTGTGCGTAACATCAAGTGGCATTATGACAATATCGATACCACTTTTAAACGTTATTTCAGCAGCTTCTGGGTCGACGTAAATGTTGAACTCTGCAGTAGGTGTAATATTTCCAACCTCAAAATATGCACCACCCATTAGAACGATCTGTTGAACACGCTCAATAACGTCAGGGGCTTTTTGAAAAGCCGTAGCTATGTTGGTCAACGGGCCCAGCACGCACAAGGTGACTGTTCCCGCATCCTCGCGGCGCAGCGTTTCTATTATGAAGTCAACAGCGTGCTGATCTTGCAATCGCATTGTAGGGTCAGGCAAGCTTGGGCCATCCAACCCTGTTTTTCCGTGGACATGTTCCGCAGTCACAAGCTGACGTCCCATTGGCCGATCACAACCTGCAAAAACCGGTACATCCGTTTTGCCCGCAAGTTCGCACACGATCCGTGCGTTCTTTTGGGTCAATTCTAGCGGCACATTGCCTGCAACAGCGGTGATTCCCAGAACGTCCATGTCTTCAGGGCTAGCAAGTGCCAATAGAATTGCAACAGCGTCGTCCTGTCCAGGGTCCGTATCGATAATGATCTTACGTGGAGGCATGTCAGGATCCGTGGGTTAAGTTGGTTCAATTCGATGGATAGATAAGCGGTTCAAGCAGATAAGTTAAGGAAAGAAGTCGTCGCTTACTTCGTTGTGCCGCTTTTCCGCTCATCGACTTTAACGGCGTCCCAAAGGGCGTCCATTTCAGCAAGGTCGCTTTGAGCGGGTGTTTTGCCAATCTCGGCCAGTTTGGCTTCGACACCTTCAAAACGCCTTGTGAATTTAGCGTTTGCAGCGCGCAACGCCTCTTCGGGCTCGATCTTGAGGTGACGCGCTAGGTTGGCCATAACGAACATCAAATCGCCAAACTCTTCAGTCATTTCTTCGTGGGTTAGCTCGTCACGTGCCTCTACCAGTTCTGCAGCTTCTTCTTGGATTTTATCGATAACTTGATCAGTGCTTGGCCAATCGAAACCGACGCGCGCTGCGCGGTTTTGCAGTTTGTAGGCGCGAAGTAGGGATGGCAGGCCAACTGCAACGCCGTCCAATGCGCCGCCTTGCTTTTTGCCGGCACGCTCGGCCGCTTTGATGGCTTCCCAATCGCGCGTTTGCTGTTCTGCGGACTTATCGCAGGATTCATCGCCAAACACATGCGGGTGACGTGCTACCATTTTATTTGAAATAGCACGAACGACGGATTGGAAGCTAAAGTTCCCGTCTTCTTCGCCCATTGCGGTGTGATAAACTGTTTGCAGCAGCAGGTCGCCCAATTCGCCCTCAAGTTCAGGCCAATCCTTGCGCTCGATAGCGTCGGCCACTTCATAGGCTTCTTCGATCGTGTAGGGTGCAATCGTATCAAAAGTTTGCTCGATGTCCCATGGGCAACCGTTTTCTGGGTCTCGCAATCGCCGCATGATCTCTAGTAAGCGCTCAATTCCAGCATCTTGGTCGTGTATCAGTGTATCGGCCATTGCAGCGCCCTCGTGTTCAGTGTTGGATGCATTTGAGCGACATAAGGCAAAGGAGTCCACCCATGGCAATCGTTAATCGTATCGCAGGCTACGCCGATGAAATGACTGGATGGCGCAGGCATTTGCACACGATTCCAGAATTGGGGCGCGAGTGCTTCAAAACTGCTGCTTTTGTTGAAGAAAAATTGCGCGAATTCGGTGTTGATGAAATTCAAACGGGATTTGCAACAACTGGTATCGTTGCGATTATTAATGGCCAAGGGAACGGGCCGACAATTGGTTTGCGTGCCGATATGGACGGCCTACCGATCATTGAAACGACAGGCTTAGAGTATCAGTCAACCCACGAGGGCCGTATGCATGCTTGCGGCCATGACGGGCATACAACAATGTTATTGGGAGCGGCAAAATACTTGTGCGAAACACGTAACTTTTCTGGCCGTGTTGCGCTGATCTTCCAACCTGATGAGGAAGCAACCGGTGGCGCGGAGGCGATGGTCGAAGAAGGTATCTTGGATACCTTTGACATTTCCCAAGTTTACGGCATCCACAATATGCCTGATTTTCCACTTGGAGGGTTTTTTACAACAACGGGTCCGTTGATGGCTGGTGCCGATGTCTTTGATATCAATATCAAAGGGCGCGGTGGTCATGGCGCTATGCCACATGGCACTGTTGACCCAGTTTTGGCGGCTTGTTCCATAGCGCAGGCTATCCAAACTATAGTAAGTCGCAATGTGGACGCAGCTGAACGTTTGGTGATTTCTGTCACGCAAATTCATACAGGTTCCGTGGACAACGTTATTCCTGATACGGCCTATATGAACGGGACTGTGCGTAGTTTTACTCCAGAGGTACGCGAACTTGCTGAACGGCGTTTGAGAGAAATCGTAGCGGGCCAAGCCGCAAGTTATGGCTGTGAAGCCGAGGTGGTCTATAATCGTGGGTATCCCGCGACGTATAACTCAGCTGAGGGTGTTGTGACGGCGACCAAAGCCGCGCGCGATGTGTCCGGTGTTGAGGCTGTCGTGGATGATTTTGAACCGGTTATGGGATCCGAGGATTTCTCATACATGTTAGAAAAACGTCCCGGTGCGTATTTGTTCATGGGGCAGGGTCCAAGTGCCGGTCTTCACCACCCTGAATACAACTTTAACGATGATGCGGCACCGGTTGGTGCATCATTTTTTGCGCGCCTGGTTGAGATAGCGCAACCAGTTGGGAGCTAAGCATGGGACTTGAGGACGCGAAGGAACAAGTTGATCATGCATTCACGCGCGAAGATTTACGAGGGCTGACAAACGAAAATACCTTTGGTGGCGCTCTGTCGTTTTTGCGCCGTCGTTACACCAAGGATCTGACTGGGGTTGATATCGCGGTAACCGGTATACCTTTCGATCAAGCGGTTACAAACAGGCCGGGCACACGGCTTGGACCACGTGCGATCCGCGAAGCATCCGCTTTGCAGGCACCCGATGCTGTCTATGGCTGGCCATTTGATCCACTGACTGAAATGGCAATCGTTGATTACGGTGATCTGGCTTTTGATTACGCTAATATCCCAGCGTTTCCTGCGGCATTAACTGATCATATCCGAGGCATCTTAAATTCAGGGGCGGCGTCGATCGCATTGGGAGGCGATCATTACATCAGCTTTCCAATCCTGAAAGCATATGCCGAAAAATACGGCCCGATGTCCTTAATCCAAGTGGACGCTCATACCGACACTTGGGCAGATGATAATATGGAACGCGTTGATCATGGCACAATGTTTTACAAGGCAGTCAAGATGGGGCTGGTCGATCCGGCGCGCTCTGTCCAAATTGGGATAAGAACGCATAACGAGGATACACTGGGCGTAAACATCATTGATGCGCGCGAGGTTCATGAGATTGGTGCCGCTGAAGTCGCACGACGAGCCAAAGAAATCGTAGGCGACCATCCAACTTACCTGACGTTTGACATTGATGGTTTGGACCCAGCCTATGCGCCGGGCACGGGCACACCTGTTTGGGGTGGCTTAACATCGGCCCAAGCGGCGGTGTTGCTACGCGACCTCGCCGGGATCAATATCAAAGGCGGGGATGTGGTCGAGGTTTCGCCCCCCTTTGACACTACAGGGGCCACCGCGATCGCAGGCGCACATGTCGCGACAGAGCTTTGCTGCTTGTTGGGATGGAGATTGCGCAATGGCGGATAAAAACCAACCAATCAGCGGTAATGACCTCGCGCGATTTTCAGGGCCCAATACATTCATGCGCCTACCATCTGCCAATGATTTGGCTGGATTGGATGTCGCGGTTTTGGGCATCCCTATGGATATTGGAACGTCTTGGCGGTCAGGAACACGGTTTGGACCAAAAGAAGTTCGCGCTGAATCCGCAATGCTACGTCCATATAACTTGCAAACAGGTGCTGCACCCTTTGACAGCCTGCAGGTGGCGGACATTGGTGATTTGGCAATCAACACGTTTTCTCTGAGCCAAAGTTTGTGCATTATTAAAGATAGTTACGACGCGATTCTAAAGTATGATGTGGTCCCAATGGCTATTGGTGGCGATCACTCAATCACCTTGCCGATCCTGCGCGCAATTGCAAAACGCCACGGTCCGGTCGCCCTGGTTCATATTGATGCACATGCTGATGTGAATGACGAAATGTTTGGCGAACGCGAAACCCATGGCACGGTTTTTCGCCGTGCTTACGAGGAAGGGCTGATCAATCCAGCCAAGACCTATCAGATTGGGTTGCGTGGAACTGGCTATTCAGCTGAAGACTTTAGCGAAGCTGCAGGTTGGGGATTCCAACATTTTCCTGCGCATGAGCTTTGGCACAAGCCGCTTGCAAACCTTGGCGCAGAAATACGCCGAGATATTGGCGATATCCCTACGTATATTTCTTACGATATCGATAGTCTGGATCCAGCATATGCGCCAGGTACTGGAACCCCTGAGATTGGCGGCCTTACAACACCGCAAGCACTGGAACTGATCCGCAGTTTGAAGGGGTTAAACATTGTTGGATGCGATCTGGTCGAAGTTTCACCGCCGTATGACACAACCGGAAATACCGCTTTGACAGGTGCGAACTTGCTATATGAAATGCTGTGCGTCTTGCCGGGTGTGACATATAGATAGGCGATTGATCGCTGTAGCGGTTTGACGAAGAAGACAGAATCCAACACTGAGTGGGAATGCGAATGTTCTTTTATATACTGATCGGCCTAGTGTTAGCTTTCGCGGCTTATGTACGTGCTGCACCGTCAGACCCAAACCGGTGGCATGTTGCGATTGCAGCTGAAACTGAGAGTAACTTGGCAGGTGGTGCTGTCCGTATTATAATCAATAGTCCAGAAACGCTGAAAATTTTGAATAAAAATATGCTAAATAGGCCAAGAACAAAGGTGTTGGCAGGATCAATCGAACAAGGTCGTATAACCTATATCACACGAACAAAATTGATGGGTTATCCTGACTACACAACGATTGAACAATCTGGTGAAAATATCAAATTATTTGCCCGTCTACGATTTGGAAAAAGCGATCTCGGGGTCAATGCTGCCCGACTGGAGCAACTGAAAGGCGCGCTCGAGTGAGCTGGTGAAGCACCCCTGCTGCATCTCACGCCACATCGGCACATTAAGGGACATCTGACACTGTGCCATGAACATCCTACCATCTACTTGCAAACAGATGGTTTGTCCCAATTCAATCCTACTTCCGGATTTGTCGGTACAAAAACAATCAATTGTGCGCCCTTGGGGCGTTATGACATCCGCCAGAACGGGTTGGCTCAACAATAGCAATATGCAAGTTAAACGCTTCATGCTTTGATGATATCACAGTCTAGGCTATTGACCAAATCACAACAATCGCTCAGGAACAAAGTATGATCCCAGCACATCGCCTAGAACAGATTAGCCAGCGCTTTCAATTTCTTGAGGCTTCCATGTCCGATGGGACTGGTGGGGGCGATATTGCAACTTTGGCTAAAGAATATTCCGACCTTAAGCCGGTTGTTGAACAAATTATGGCCTATCGCCAAATCCTAAGTGATATGGGCGAAGCGGAGGAAATGTTGGCTGATCCCGATATGGCCGAACTAGCGCGTGAAGAGTTACCACGTCTTAAGACTGCTCTGCCCGATGCTGAGGCCGCTTTGCAGCTTGCATTGCTGCCTAAAGATGCGGCTGATGCCAAACCTGCTATGCTTGAAATCCGACCTGGTACCGGCGGGGACGAAGCTGCGCTTTTTGCAGGTGATTTGTTTCGTATGTACCAGAGGTATGCCGAAGCGAATGGTTGGAAAGTTGAGATTATAGAAGAACAGACTACCGAATTGGGCGGTGTCAAAGAGGTGGTCGCACATATTAAAGGTGAAAACGTTTTTGCCCGTCTGAAATATGAAAGTGGTGTTCACCGCGTTCAACGTGTTCCCACGACTGAAAGTGGTGGTCGTATCCACACTTCAGCAGCGACTGTCGCGGTTCTGCCAGAGGCCGAAGACGTGGACATCAAGATTGAGCCCAATGATATTCGCATAGACACCTATCGCTCATCAGGGGCAGGTGGCCAGCACGTGAACACAACCGACAGTGCTGTGCGCATCACTCACTTGCCAACGGGTCTTGTCGTCACCAGTTCTGAAAAATCGCAACACCGCAACCGTGAGATTGCGATGCAAGTGTTGCGTGCACGCCTTTATGATCAAGAACGTAGCCGTGTGGATGACGAACGTAGTGCCGATCGTGCTTCTCAGGTCGGTAGTGGTGACCGCTCTGAACGCATTCGTACCTACAACTTTCCACAAGGGCGCATGACGGATCACCGGATAAACCTTACGCTTTATAAACTGGATGCAATTATGGGCGGTGATTTGGATGAGATTGCAGATGCATTGACGGCTGACGGTCAGGCCCGACTAATGGCTGAGATGGGTGAATGACCACTGCGGCCCAAGCAATGGTTGCTGCAACAGGTCGTTTGCGCGAGGCCGGTGTAGATGATCCTGCACGTGATGCCCGTATCCTCCTAGCACATGCCGCAAAAATTGATGCGTCACGGGTCACGTTGATTGCGCCTGAGGATATTTCATCAGAAATATCTGAACGCTATGAAAATATGATCAGACTACGTGAGGCACGTGTGCCTGTTTCCCATTTGATTGGTGAACGTGAATTTTATGGTCGCCGCTTCAAGGTCAGCCGTGATGTGTTGGACCCGCGCCCTGATACCGAAACATTGATTGAGGCCGCTCTGGCTGAACCTTTCGCTACCGTCTTGGATTTAGGGACTGGTTCTGGCTGTATTCTTGTCACGCTGTTGGCCGAGCGTGAAAGTTCGGTTGGTGTTGGAACAGATTTGAGCGAAGCGGCGTGTTTGCAGGCAGCTGCCAATGCGGTTTTTAACAGTGTTGAAAAACGTGCAGACATTTTTCAATCCGATTGGTTTGGCAAAATTCGTGGCCAATATGATTTGATCGTTTCTAATCCGCCATATCTGGCCGAAGAAGAAATGGCCCACGTCAGTCCTGAGTTGCGCCTTCACGAACCACGCATGGCGCTGACAGATGAAGCCGATGGTCTGACAGGGTACCGTGTTCTGGCTGAAATGGGACAACGTTTTCTTGAACCACAAGGTCGTTTGTTGGCAGAAATTGGCTGGCAACAAGGTCCCGAAGTTGTTGAACTATTTGCAAGTGCTGGTTGGATGAACCCACGTCTATTGCAGGACATTGATGGACGAGACCGTGTTGTTTGTGCTGAGAAACCGCACTAAATAAATAAATCACGGCATATTCGGGGTATTTTTTGAACTTCGCTGTTTTTTACTTGCTCCAAACGGAACAGCATGGTTATTCAAACGTGTCGTAGAGTTAGATTCCTTCAAAGGACGTCCCAGACGACATTAAGCCCATCACTTGCTGGTTCGGTTATATTTGACGCAAGAAGCGCCGCCGAATTTCAGACTATACGTCAATCACGAAGGCTGATTTGAATACATGAAACCGCAAAGATCTCGTTCGCGTTCTAAGAACAACCGCAACCGTCCCAATAGCAACAACGCAAGTGGCGGCAATGTCATGAACCGTGTGTTTGATAGCTCTGGTCCAGAGGGCAAGGTGCGCGGTACGCCGCAACAGATCATCGACAAGTACAATCAACTTGCTCGCGACGCACAGCTGTCGAATGACCGCGTTGCAACGGAAACCTTCCAGCAGCATGCTGAGCATTATATGCGTATGTTGAGTGAAGCTACCCGTGAGATGGAAGTGCGCCGCGAGGAGCAAGAACGCCAGAACCGCGAGCGTCAAATTGAACGTGATCGTGAGCGCGAAGAGCGTCTTGCCCGCCAAGAACAGCAAGCAGCGTCGCAGCCAAAGCCTGTCGAACAGACAGAGGTGCCTGCGGATCCTGCAGCGGCACCACAACCAGATGTGATTGAAGCAAGTGTTGAAAGTGGTTTGGTTGAGACACCAGAAACTCAACCAAAGCCAAAACCGCGCCAACGTCGCAAGCCGCGTCCGAAACCAGTTGAACAAACAGCTGATCAGGCACCAGCCGCAGAGGCGACGGTGCCGACATCAGAGACACCTGACGCCTCGGAGTGATCTGTTTCTAACAACGCAAAAGAAATTAGAACGCGGTTCCAAACGGGACCGCGTTTATTTTTGTGCAACGGCTCGAGCTAACGCGCAGAACCCTTCAAGTGGCACTTGTTCCGCACGTTCAGTAGGTTTGATACCTGCAGCGATCAAACGGTCTTCGATATCGGGTGCAACGCCCTTAAGCGATGCGCGCAGCATTTTCCGTCTTTGGCCAAATGCCGCAGCCACAACACGTGACAATACCTTTGCATCAGCGGGAAAACGGGGCTCGGGCAGTGCCGTCAGGTGCACGACCGCGCTTGAAACCTTAGGGGGTGGTGTAAACGCACTTGGCGGCAGCTGTATAACTATATGAGCGTCGGCACGCCACTGCGCTAAAATAGCAAGGCGTCCATAGGCCTTAGACCCGGGGGCGGCAGTGATGCGGTGCGCAACTTCAAGCTGGAACATCAATGTTAGGCTTTGCCAGTATGGAGGCCATTCTTTTGGTGTTAACCATCGTACCAGTAACTCGGTGCCGACATTGTAGGGTAGGTTGGCTGCCACACGGATCGGTGGTGTGAGATATTCTAGCGGATCAATTTCAAGCGCATCTCCCTCGATTACTTGCAAACGATCTGGATAGGCATCGGAAATTTCAGCCAACGCCGGCAAACAACGCGCATCCTTTTCAATAGCTAAGACGCGACGCGCACCTTGTGCCAGCAATCCGCGCGTCAAACCACCAGGTCCAGGCCCAATTTCGAGCACATCGCATTCTGTTACATCGCCAGCCTGGCGGGCAATTTTTGAGGTCAGGTTCAAATCCAGAAGGAAATTTTGTCCTAGGGATTTGCGCGCATTTAATCCGTGAGTTTCAATCACATCACGCAATGGTGGAAGGTCGTCTATCGCGTTCATAATGCTGCCTGCTTTTGGGCCAAGTGGTAGGCCAATTTAAGTGCTTCGATCATACTGGTGGGATTAGCAATCCCCTTTCCGGCAATATCGAATGCGGTACCGTGGTCAGGTGACGTGCGAATAAATGGCAATCCAAGTGTTACATTAACGCCGCGGTCAAAATCGAGTGTCTTGATTGGGATCAACGCTTGGTCATGATACATGCATACAGCAACGTCATAGCGTGCACGTGAAGCCGCATGAAACATTGTGTCTGCAGGTAAGGGGCCTGCGAGATTGAAACCTTCGCTGCGCATATCTTTCATCAGATCAGCAATCCAATCAAGTTCTTCTGCGCCCATCGCACCACCTTCACCCGCGTGCGGGTTCAAACCTGCAACTGCAATGCGTGGTGCATCGATCCCGAACCGTGTTTTTAAATCGGCATCTGTAATGGTAATTGTTTCGCGCAAAAGCTTTGGAGTTAACTGGTGAGGCACGTCTTTTAACGCGATATGAATTGTCGTTGGAACAACGCGTAACTCATCACTGGCCAGCATCATGACTGCCTGTCCTGATTTTGCCAATGCTTGTAAGTACTCTGTGTGGCCGGGGTAGGCAAATTGTGCCCCATCTTTCAGCGCTTTTTTATTAATGGGTGCAGTGCATAGGCCTGAAGCGGCACCAGAGGTCACCAAATCAACACAGCGTGCTATAACATCAATTACACCTTGTGCGTCTAAAGGATCTGGATGCCCTGACACGCTGTTGCCGGCGAAGTTATGGTGTAGGATAGGCAGGCCATGTTTCATCGCCTGTCTAACTTCGCTAATGTCATCGATCATGGACAAAGGCGTCCCGATGGGTAAATGACGAGGATCACCGACATAGGCCAACGGGATTTCACCAGAGAGTGAGGCATATGCTTTAGCAGCCACCTCAGGACCAACACCTGCTGGTTCGCCGCAACTCACCACGATGGGTTTGATCATTTGCGAACGATGCGTGCACTCGCACGCAGCTCACCAATCAAGCTATCGGCATAACCGCTAAGACGTTGTTGGCGTAGATTAGTTGAAACAGCATCACGACCGATGTCTTCATTTAGTGCAGCAGTCCGTCCGCACATCATCAAAAACACCAAAGATGTTCCATCCGCGCGCGTGAGGTTTGTTGAAACTTCGCCTGGGTCTAACTTGGCCAATTCGATCGCGATGTCTTGAGGTATATCTTTTGGCCCGAGTGTCCCACGATCAAGCGCCTCGGGTGGCTTGCCTTTGGCAACACCATACAGGTCATCACAAACGTCAATTTGCGATTTAAGTTTTTCTGCAGCAGCTAAAGTTTTAACTGATCGGCCGCCCGCCATGTAATAAGCAGCGTATTCGATTGCAGAATATTCGATAGCTGGCGCATCTGTTTCTTGGATGTCACGAAGTTGAAACAGGGCGATGGAGCCTTGAAGTGGGATAGGTGAGGTGACCTCACCCGGTGCCAATGATAAGATTATACCGCGTAACTGTGATGGCAATTTTGTGAGTGGTACCCAATCTAGCCGTCCACCACGACTACGCGTTGCCGTTGCAGAGAAGCGGCGCGCAAAAGACGAAAACTCTGCAACAGAAGTTGCTTTGGATGCTTGCTCGGCTTGAGCCCGAGCTCGAGCCGCTCTTGGTGCCGGTGCGGGAATAATTATTTCGGATAAAAGAACACGTATACTGCTGGCACCGCCAGAGGTTCCTAAAGCACGGTCTATATCTGCTTCGGTGATTTGTACGCGATTACCATACTTACTACGAATTAGGTCGCGCCAGAGGATATTGATAGCTACGAAGTTTCGGAACGTTTCTTCCGACACACCGGCGCGAGCTAGTGCTTTAACGAACTCCTCAGTTGAAAGATTTACACGCGCAGCAAAATCAGACATCGCACCAGCTATACCAGCGGCATCTATACCCAGTCCAACAGAATTGGCGGATTGGCGCTTAAGACGATCTTCAATCAGAGCTTCAATTGCACCCTCACGGCTGGCGCTTGGTGCGCCCAACACCTGCAAGAAACGCGCGCGCTGACTGATTTCGTATTCGGTGATCACAGCATCATCGACGGTAACAACCGTAGCAAATAGGTTCTGTGCTGCCGCAGGCATAGCCAGTGCTGCGCAAGTCGCTGTCGTTATCACAAATCTTTTTAGCATTGCCTTACCGGTCATTTTATTTGCTTTCCGCATGATCGCTTAAATCTTTGTGTTCCGTTTGAGGCTGAGAAGCCCTGTAGTGACACTTTAAACCCTAGATTGGTTGAGGGCTCAACACTTGTTGATGATGTATTGCTTCTGTTAACTGACAGATCAATCGAAACACACTCATTTTGATAGGTTAATCCAAGACCAGCATTAGATGCGCGGTCTTCAATCAAATTGTAACGCCAATTGCTACTTGCGGACCAATGATCGTTGATCTGATACGCTCCATCAAATGTTAGCTCTGACACTTTTATCGGCCTAGCTTCGGCCAAGTCGTCTGACATCCACAGATAGCTTGCGCTAATCGATGTCTTGTTTGTAAGCCAAGACCCTCTCATTTCAGCTTTGGCAACATCAAGTCGATCGTTAAACAGGCCACGACCAATCAATTGTAGGCCTGATTGGGTTCGAAATTGACCTGCCACGATAAAGTCAGATATTGTGCTGCTTAGCCCTGACGTTTCGCTGAAACTACTGTCAGTTTGGCTTCGCAGTATCTGGCCGATCGTAAGGGTTGTGCTCCATCCATTTGGGTCATGGCGACCCCAATTTGCACCAATAGCAATTGTGCGACCGCGTTCACGGCGATCTGGTCTTGGATATCTGGACAATTCCAAAAGATTGCCTTCATCAAATTCCACTCGGGCGCTTTCCTCAATCGGAATATTAGGGTGATCTCCGCCAACCCAACCAAATTGGAGAAGAGGTTCAAGGATTTGAGTAGCCTTTTGCGTTTTGCGGATCAGTGGGTACCGCAACGTAATTGAGCCGTACGGAATAAGAGCAGTTTCGCTCGCTGGAAAACTACTGTCTTGGCCAATGCTGAAAGCGTCAGCTGCAAAACCAAGTTTAGTTTCTGCAAATAATCCGCTTTTTAATGCCCACTGCTTTTCCCAATCGATCTCCAGATTAAAGCGAAGAAGATCACGCCCAATTATGTCTGCTTTGGACGAACGAAAATGAGCATGTGCGTTAGCATCAACTGATATCTCACCGCCAATGAATTTTGGGATTACACGACGTTCGAAATCTACGTCAAAAACATTGGTTGGGAGGGTTGTGTTATCTTCGCTGTCTCGAAGAGTTCTAAAATTAATAAAACCGACGCGGACATACTTGTCACGACGTGTTCGGCTTACTGCGATCTCACTATCAAGTCGATCTTTTTTAGAATAACGATATTCTTTTAAGTATGCGTTATCAGTTGTTGTCTCGATGTCAAAATCCAAGACGTATTGGCGGGGCAACTCGAATTGTCCTTCACCAAATATGTAGCCGCGGGTTTTGTTGGGGCGCAGATAATCATTGGTTGCTGCGCCGTTGAATAAGATGTTCCCCGTTTCAAAAGCTTGCCGGTATCTAAACTCAAGTGTCCGCGTTTTTGAGGACAAGTAGGGCGTGAGGGTGATGTCACGATGGTTCCCCACTTTGATAAAATATGGAACTCTTATGCCGGTTCCCAATTGCGAAGTTGTTTGAAAAGAAGGGATCAGAAATCCTGTTGCACGTTTCAGTGTCGGATCGGGCAACCTCAAACGTGGTAAATAAAATACGGGTATATTACCAATGCGAAATTGTGCGTCGTCGAAATAGAGTTGTTGTTTAGCTTGATCGTGAACAACACGTTTTGCTCGAATTTGCCATAGTGGCGGACGTCCGTCAGTGCAAACGTTACACGATGTTCCCGCTGTTTTGTAGAGTTGCGTATATCGTCCATCCACACGGTTCATTTCAACAGATGCTAATTGAAGTCGTTGGTTTAGAACCATACGTGCCCCAATCAGCAAACCGTTTTGTAAATTTGCACTAAGTTCAGCCTGATCCGCTAGGATCGTAATATTGGCACCGTCTTGAATAGTTATTGGACCAATAATTTGTAGCGCCCCCGACTTTTGGTCGTATGAAACGGAGGATGCCTTAAGTCGTATATCACCCTGGAATGCTTCGACGTTACCTTGGGCTTGTAACACTCGATTTTGGTCAATGCTTACGTTGTCAGCCACAAGGATTGCAGGCTGCACCGTATTCGACTGGGCAAGAACCAGGGCAGGTGTAATACATAGAAATGCGCAAATGATGAGTTGTCTAAACATTAACCGTCCTCTGCATGCAGAAGCATACCTAGAGCAAAAAAGATAGCGGCAGCTGGAGGTGCCCAAGCGGCCAGAAGAATCGGAATTTGCCCGTTTTCCCCCAATATTTGGGCGAAGCTGCGAATGAAATATAGCGTAAACCCTAAGAGGACCGCAGTCAGAACCGCGGTGCCCGTGCCTCCAAAACGGGTATGGCGCATAGTGAAAGCGGCAGCGACAAGAACCATTGCCATCAAGAAAAAGGGTCGAGCCATTTCGGCCTGAAACCAAACTTTGTGGCGGCGCGATGAAAAGCCGGCTTGTTCAAGCTGAGTTATGTAGTTGCGCAAATTCCAAATGGACACACTAGACGGCTTACCCAAGCTTTCGCGGATACTATCTAAGGTGAGAGTTGAAGGTATTTTCAGAATGTCATGCACAGATGCATTTGCTTCGGGATTTAGTCTTGCGACCAATGGCCAGACTTTTGCATCACGCAAAGACCAATCTCCTTCGCCCAACGCGGCGCTCCCAGCTTCAATTCGCCGGATCGGACCAACATTTGGAGCGTAAACTATAAATGTAACATCATATAATACTGAAGCATCTGCGTTGGAACGAGAGGCTCGTATTACTGTCTGTCCATTTGTATCACCTTGCCGCAACCATAGTCCTTCGCCGCTGATGGAGAGTGCAGATACGCCATCGCTTCGGTAGCTTTCTGACAGCACAGCATAACGTTTTGAAGTCGCCGCGACAATTGGGTTTAGGACTGCGACTGCGAGACCGCCAATTATCAACGAAACGGCAATAGGTGAAACCAATGAACGCATGGCCGACCGGCCAGCTGCGCGTGTAACAACCAGTTCTGAAGTACGTGCCAGCCCTATAAACAGAACGACGGTTGCAAGGATCATCATCAAAGGTAAAATCTGATTGATCGTTTCTGGCGCGTTCAGGAATGTAAGGCCCAACCGGTCACTCAAAGAGATATCAAAACGCGAGAATTTTCGGGTCTGCTCAATAAGGTCAACAAGTATGACTAGAGCGTAAAAGACAGCAGTCAAACAAAAGAATGCTACCGAAAAACGGCGCGCAAAATAATAATGCAAAATCATAAGCGCGCTCCTGTCCGCCACCAGGATGGGTTAGAGGCATGGCCCAGCATGGCAACACACACGCAAGACCCGATTGCGAGTGGTATATATAAAACGGGCCACATGACTGAATTGGTCAAAACGGCGTCAACGAATGTACTCCGCAACCCATCTATGAAGATGAGAATTGCAAAGGCGACTACAATTTCACGCCATACGCCAAAACGCGAAAAAGTGCCAAGCAAAAGCGTTGCAAAACCGATCATAGCAGCAACAACACAAAACATAGATTGTGCAAAACGCGAGTGTAATTCTTCAGCTATCGACCCCGACCCTGATCCGGTTTGTTCAGTAATCGCGCTCCAATTGCCTAAAAGTTCAATCGAACTCATGTTTCTGATCGAAGTCTTTGCTGACTTATCTTTGTTGACAAGCGAGGAAATATTAAAAGAAAAGTCCTGAAATTTTGCTGTCGAAAGCCTCTGTCCTTTTGTCGTTAGACGTTGGGCAAGCCCGTCTACCATTATCAAGGTTGTTCCGGCACCATTGCGCACCAAGTAAGCTTCGCTGGCAGTATATAAAACACGTTCTTCTGGCGTACGACGGTCAGCCAAAAATACATCGCGCAGGACACCATCCGGTGCGATAACACCCGTGTAGAATGTCACGCCAAAGGTTGGGTGTAAAAAAACACCCTCGGTTAACAGACGCGCTGTTACGTTTTGGGTAATCTCTGTCTCGCGCACGCTTAATTGTGCTTGAGCTGCTGGGACTAATACGTTCGCCAAAACCGACATCATCAATGCGGATATCATCCCAAATACAAAAATCGGTCGGGCAAGCCGGAAAGGGCTTGAACCAGCTGCTTGAACTACCGTCAATTCGCTTTCGTTATTCAAGCGGTTGGTAACATAAACTGCTGCGGCAAACGTTGACAAAGGAAGAACCGTTGAAATGAGTTTGGGCATGCCAAGAGCTGAAAATTCCAGGAAGACAAGCGCAGTTTGTCCGTCACCGATCAAGCGGTCGAACAAAACAACCGCACGGTTGATCCAAAAAACAGCGACCAATACCAATGAGAAAAACCCAAACAGTACCAGAAGTTGCGACAGCATATATCTGTCGAATTTCGCCACTCATTCCCCCAAGTCATGTGTGTGCAATGTATTCATAACACTAAACCAAGTAAGAGTTGTGTAAAACTGTTATCTGGTTTTTTCTAATGATCCGCGCTACCTCTATTGCAATCAAGGCGGCAAGCCGCTCAAAATTTTAGAAACACTACGAAATCAGGACTAAATCATGCGGAAGCCAACCCAATTCACGTATCGCTCGGTCGAAATCGATCTTATCGCAGACCACTTAGGACGTGTTGCTGTCTTTTTGGATGACGAAGGGCGCATGGATGTGTCGGCGCGTCGCGTGAATCGGCTGACAAAAGGGGCGGTTGCGCGTTTGATAGAAAGCGAACGTTTCCAAAAGATGAAACAGGGGCAGGTTTTTACTTTGAACCTGCCAGTCGGAATGGCAGCGGATGCAGTTGACATCGTTCGCCTGTCGCGCCGTGCAACAATAGAACAAGCCCGTGCAGCTGGTGCGTCACTTGCCAAAATACGTGGAGATGCTGACCTATTGATGGCGACGGGGAATGCAAAATACAGCGCACAAATCGCGTTTGGCTTGGCCATGCGTGATTATAACTTCGTTGAACATAAAACAGCTGGCGAAACACCTAAGGGCGCTGTCACCGTAATGTGTGGCAAGACCGAAGAGATCATTGCGACTACTGCGCCTTTGATGGCGGTTGCTGAGGGTGCGTTTATGACACGTGATTTGGTCAATGAACCTGCGAATGTTTTGACGACTACTGAATTTGCCAACCGTTTGGTTGAAATGGAAAACCTCGGTCTAAATGTGCAGGTTTTGGATGAAGATGAACTTACCACTCTCGGCATGGGAGCATTGTTATGCGTCGGCCAAGGTTCCGATAGTCCTTCCAAAGTGGTTGTGATGGAGTGGAATGGTGGGGTTGAGGGCGAAGCAGCTTTGGCACTTGTCGGGAAAGGCGTTGTTTTTGATACGGGTGGTATCAGCATCAAACCCGCTGGCGGTATGGAAGATATGACTATGGACATGGGTGGTGCAGGTGTTGTTGCAGGCACAATGCGCACTTTGGCATTACGCGGTGCCAAAGCGAATGTCGTCGGATTGGTTGGGTTGGTGGAAAATATGCCATCGGGAAATGCTGTTCGTCCTGGCGATGTCGTCACTTCTATGAAGGGTGACACCGTAGAAGTAATCAACACTGACGCTGAGGGCCGTTTGGTGCTGTGTGACGTCATGTGGTATGCGCAAGAGCGATTCAAACCTGCAGCAATGATTGATCTTGCAACATTGACGGGTGCGATCATTGTTGGCCTTGGTCATGAAAATGCTGGTGTTTTCTCTAACAACGATCCTTTGTGTAATGCGTTCTTACGCGCCGCTTCCGCGGAGAGTGAGGGAGCATGGCGCATGCCGTTGGGCCAAGCCTATGATGATTTGTTGAAATCACGGATTGCTGACATGAAAAATATTGGTGGTCGCGCGGCAGGTTCCGTTACTGCTGCTCAATTCTTGCTGCGTTTTGTGAAAAACGACTGCCCATGGATCCATTTGGACATTGCTGGTGTTGCATCTGTGAAATCAGAAACTGCGTTGGCACCGACTGGCGCAACTGGATGGGGCGTTATGGCCTTGAACCGTCTGGTTGCGGATATGTTTGAAGCCGACTGATGGGTGCTGCATTCTTCTACCACCTGACACGCCATCCCGTTGATGTGACCCTTTCGATGCTTTTGAGTAAAGCGCGGGGGGCCGGGTGGAGGGTTGCAGTTCGTGGGACTGATCTGGGACGGCTGCATTGGCTGGATGAGAAATTATGGGTAGGTCATGAGGCAGACTTTCTGCCCCATGGTTTGACCGGAGGTCAGTATGACATGGATCAACCAATCTTGCTGACTACGTTGCCTGAGGCTGCAAATAACCCGCAGTGTGTGATGTGCGTCGATGGTGCTGACATCACGGCCGATGAAATTGCTGAGTTAGATCGGGTTTGTGTGCTTTTCGATGGCAATGATCCTGAAGCACTAGACCGAGCGCGCCAACAGTGGAAAACGCTAAAGGATGCGGGTGCCTCGGCGCAGTATTGGTCGCAAGCGGATGGGAATTGGGAAATGAAGGCGGAAATTTAGCGGGTTAGGGTAAGAACACCATTTTCGATCTCAATACGGCCCCAGCGTTGCAAGTATCCCATCCCTAATAGGGATCCAAATAATTCGCCTTTGTTCACAACGGCGCTTACGTTTCGATCGATGACACTTGCTATTTCGATCTTATCCAACGTGACACGCGCTGTTTCTACAACGCCATTAGCGGTTGAAGCACGTCCAGCGAAAGCAAGATTGCCAATATCTAGACCAACACGGCTTGCATCTGCTTGGCTTAGAACGATGTCAGTTGCACCAGTATCAACAACGAAATCGACAGCAACATCGTTAATGCTTAGGCGTAAGTTGTAGTGGCCATTGCGACTTATCGGAATTTCAATACGTTTGTTTCCATCGTCTGATTGGACTCCGAGATGGCGTTCTAGATCGCCCCACAAACCAAAGGCTGCGATCGCTGCGATAAAAATGAGGACCCAAATTGCTGCATGCTGCGCTGTTTGGCTTAGGTTGTTTCGGCTACGTGCCCATAATCCTGCAGCAATCAATACACCAAAGACAGTAAGGTAGAGAATTTGAACAATAATATCGCTGGACATTGGTCAGACCGTTGATGCGACAAAACCAAAGTCGCGCAATCCATCTAGTACAAACTGGACAGCAAGGGCTGCTAGAAGCATACCCAAGAGCCGGGTAATTACTGTAATCCCTGTTTTACCCATCGCACGCTCCAGCAATCCACTCGTGAAGAAAAACACCATCACGACGAGCAGCACTGCTGCGGTGACCCCTAGAACCATGGCAAGCCCTTCAAGACCGGGCCGTTGGCCGGTAAGTAGGATAACGGATGCAATAGATCCCGGACCCGCGATCAATGGTATTGCAAGTGGGAAGACGGATGGGTCGTCGTTAGGGTCTTCTTCCTCAGCTTGATCCTCACGGCGTTTGGTGCGTCTCTCAAACAACATATCAAGCGCAGTGATAAACAAGAGAATACCGCCAGCTACGCGAAAGGCTGGCATTGATATCCCTATAAAACCAAGGACAGCTTCACCCATCAAAGTGAATAGAAGCAATAAAAGCATCGCAATGCCACAAGACCTTATGGCGATACGCCGACGCGACGCTGCGTTATGGCCTTGGGTTAAGGCAACGAATAGCGGGGTCATGCCAATTGGGTCAATCACGACGAACATTGTGACAAAGGCCGTGATTAAAAATGTTGTATCGATCATGATATGTGCACTGGAGCTTTGCCCCAGACCCCAGAGTTTAATTGGTAAGATGAATCATGAGATCACGGGTTCTCAGCGGTATCAAGCTTTTCAAGGTCCTGCATCCAAAGCGCTTCGGCGCGATCTAGTGCTCCCATGACTTCGGCGTATTTTTTTTGCCATACTTCCATTTCGCCAAGCTTGTCATCTTCATAAAGAGCTGGGTCAGCCAGTTTCTTTGCAAGCTTGTCACGCATCTCATTTAGCTTGGTCACACGTGCTTCGGATTTACGAACTTCACCGCGCAGAGCCAAAATGGCATCGCGATTTGGTTTCTTCGGTTTTACGATAGGCGCAACACTTTTGGGTTTTGAGGCCTTATCATTGGTAAGCAATAGCTTGCGATAGCTTTCCAAGTCGTCGTCATATGGTTTTACAGTACCGTCAGATACTAGCCAAAGGCGATCAGCTACCATTGAAAGAAGGTGCATGTCGTGGCTAACAAGGATGACCGCACCGCTATAGGCGGTCAACGCTTCAACGAGTGCTTCGCGGCTTTCGATATCAAGGTGGTTGGTAGGCTCATCGAGGATCAGCATATGCGGCGCGTCCAAGGTCGCGAGCAGAAGCGACAAACGCGCCTTTTGGCCGCCTGAAAGACGTCCGACGGCTGTTTCAGCTTGATCAGGGCCAAGGCCAAAGCCGGCCAAATTCGCGCGCAACTTGGTCTGCAATACACCCGGACGGGCGGTTTGCAGGTGCTGCAACGGTGTTTCGTCAATGATCAACTCATCCACTTGGTGCTGCGCAAAATAGCCAATACGCAGTTTATTTGATCGGATCATTTTACCGGCCATAAGGGGCAGGCGGTCTGACAACAGCTTGGAAAGCGTTGATTTGCCCTGACCGTTTTTGCCTAGCAAGGCAATGCGGTCGTCTTGGTCAATGCGAAGGTTCAGTTTGTTTAGAACTACAGTATCACCGTAGCCCGTGGTGCCGCCTTCGATCGCAATGATCGGTGGTGCCATCTCTTCAGGCTCGGGGAAGGTGAACACGCGCTTTGCCGCTTCTTCAGGGGCTGCAATCATGTCCATTTTTTCGATCATTTTCAGACGGGATTGCGCCTGTTTCGCCTTTGAAGCTTTCGCTTTAAAGCGATCCACGAAAGACTGCATGTGATCTTTGCGGGCCTGCTGTTTTTTAGCCATCGCAGCTTGCACAGCGCGGCGTTCAGCGCGTTGGCGCGCGAACTGATCGTAGGGGCCAGAATAAAACGTCAGAACACGTTCTTCGAGGTGCAATATTCCCTCGACTGCGCGGTTTAGCAGGCCACGGTCGTGGCTAATAATGATGACAGTGTTGGGGTACTTGGCAAGGTATGCCTCAAGCCAAAGGGCACCTTCAAGGTCAAGGTAGTTGGTTGGCTCATCCAGTAGTAACAGATCTGGCTGCGCAAATAGAACTGCGGCCAATGCCACACGCATGCGCCAGCCACCTGAAAATGCGGAGCAGGGCTGGCGTTGTTCTGCGTCGTCAAAGCCAAGGCCTTTAAGGATGGTCGAGGCGCGCGCTTCCGCAGACCATGCATTGATATCCACCAAACGAGTTTGGATTTCGGCGATCCGTGACGGATCTTCAGTTTCCTCAGCCATCAACGAAGCGCGTTCAGTATCGGCAGCTAAAACGGTATCGATTAGCGAAACCTCATTGGCGGGCACTTCTTGTGCGACGCCACCAATTTTTGCCTTCGTCGGCAGTGAGATTGAGCCACCGTCCAACCCCAATTCACCGCGGATCAGCTTGAACAATGTGGTTTTACCCGCACCATTGGCACCGATCAGGCCCACTTTGTGGCCATCTGGGATTACAGCATTGGCACCAGCAAGCAGCGGGCGGCCTTCGACGGAATACGATATATCTGTTATAGTCAACATGGGCGCGGTGTGACTGAACATCGCCATGGCGTCAATCGGGTCTGAGGCCTCTATATGTGCTATTTGCATCCATCTGGCGCACAAGAGCCTTTTCTTGGCCGCGCAGCCATGTTACGCGCCCCCCAATATTGATAGGGTTGGCACATGCCCGCCCAAGTTTAGGAGCAAACCCATGGCGCTAGAGCGTACTTTTTCAATCATCAAACCAGATGCAACAAAACGCAACCTTACAGGCAAAATCGTTGCCAAATTTGAAGAAGCTGGTCTGCGCGTTGTCGCTTCCAAGCGTATTCAAATGACTTTGGCACAAGCCCAAGCATTTTACGGTGTTCACTCTGAGCGCCCGTTTTTTGGCGAACTTTGCGATTTCATGATTTCTGAACCAGTTGTTGTTCAGGTTCTTGAAGGCGAAGGCGCAATCGCGAAAAACCGCGAAGTTATGGGCGCAACAAACCCGGCAGACGCAGCTGCCGGCACAATCCGCGCTGAGTTCGCACTAAGCGTTGGCGAAAACTCAGTACACGGTTCAGACGCACCTGAAACCGCTGCTGAAGAAATCGCATTCTTCTTCTCTGGTTTGGAGTTGGTAGGCTAAGCCACCACTTTAATCGGAATTGATTTTTAAGGGCTGGCATTTTGCTGGCCCTTTTTCTTTATGACCCTTTGGCCCGTACACCAATTTGGTTCATCATTTGCTCAAAGGCATTGTGCCCCTTATCAAAGGCGTCTGCTTTGAGCTGATCAAAAATAATCCGTAAATTTTTCTTTTCATCGCCTTTGCAATCGTTCCATGGCCGACCTTGTAGGGCCATAACCAGCACGTAATAGCCGATAAAGTGAGGTTTAGTGCCTGCCTGAAGTAAACGGCGATAAGTTTCATCAGCTCCAAGTTCACGCAGTTCTTCAGCGGACTTGATCCCGATTTTGGCACAACTTTCTTCATAAGCGGGCCCAAGGTTGCGGATTGATGAAATTGGCGACGTCATGTGTTGGAACTACCAAAATCGAATGAGACTGTCACAGCTAAAGACTGGCGTAGTCAGTGATGATCGGCTGTGGTGATGATTGTTGGGCCGAAGACGGTGGTTGAACCTGAGCTGGTTTTTGTTGGTGTCGCGTCATTGATTGACTCCTTTTCTGATATACTTGTGCCACCACAAATCTGTGGGCTTACCTGATATAATCTGCAACAAACGGTGGCCTCAAAAGGACGTGCATGTGATCTTAGTGTGTTTTTTCGTTTCAATTCTGCGTAAATGTATACTGTGTGGTCTGGCGATAGGTCTCGTTTCGTTCGACAAATATGTTTGGAAATGCCGGCTGATTTGGCGCGTCTGGCCACCCCTGGGCTTCCAAAGCAATTCCAGCGTTAGGTTGGATTTGGTCAGTTTTACAATGGGAAGATTCCAAGATTGGCAGCGCTGAACCAGTATAAACCTGCATACCAACCTCGGTTGTTGCAATATTCAGCTGTAATCCATCTGATGCCAGTAATGTTGCGACAGGACGAGGGTTTTCAGACTTCACCTCACTAAGGCACCAGTTATGGTCCAAGTCAGCATTTGCCCCAATTTCGCGTGGTTTAATAAAGTCAAAAGGACCATTAGCGACTGGCTTAGACTGACCCGTCGGTAGGCCATTGGAAGTTTTGGGAAGATAGCGATCAGAGTCGATGCTCAGTTTTGTTTTAGACTGATCGGATTGAAGCGCCCAATATGGATGATGGGCGATATTGATAGGAGTTTTTTGGTCAGTATTGGCAGTGATTTTGACGGCCAGTCCATCATTGCTCAATACATACAAAACAGAAATTTCACGATTGCCCGGCAACCCACTGTAACCATCGGGTAGGTGTATCTTCAACAATACGCTGTCAGGCAAAACATCACACACGTCCCAGATCAACGCGTGTAACCCATCGCTCCCTGAATGAAGTGATGTTGTGCCAGATTCATTGCATTCCATTTGAAATGACTGGCCGTCTATTGTGACTTGACCACCAGAAACACGATTGGCCACTGGGCCCACAATAGCCCCTGCATAAAAATTATTTATGGATGGATCAGCCAAATCATGAATTCCTAGAATCAAGTCACGTCCTTCATGAGACAAACACACCAAAGTTGCCCCCTGAGGCGCGATTTCTGCCTGCATTCTGCCAGAAGATAGGTAGATTTTGGTCAATTCAGGTTCTGACATTGCGCTTTTCTCCTTTGTTGCAAACCATCTACCCTAGTTGCGTTATCTTGGCTTGACCCGGCCACCACATAGGCATTTGTTTTGGGTAAATCTGGTAACGCCATTTGGCAACACCAAACACATAAAGGCTAGCTCATGACATCACCCGATCATGTTTCCACTCACGATGCCCCCGAAGATATCCGCAATGAAAACATCCTCATTTACATTGATGGCAATCTTGTCCCGCGTGAGCAAGCTGTGGTGTCTGTCTATGACAGCGGTTTTATGCTGGGTGACGGAGTGTGGGAGGGCATGCGGATCTACGATGGGCATATCGCCTTCATGGACGACCACATTGATCGCCTGCTTGAGGCGGCGCTGTATATTGATCTGGAAATTGGTAAAACGCGCGAAGAGCTGGTGCAAGCCATCCACGATACTCTTGCCGCAAATGGCATGACCAACGATGCCCATATACGGATGATGGTGACACGGGGCAAAAAGCGCAAGCCGTTCCAACATCCACACCTCAGCGTCTTTGGCTCTACAATCGTGATCATCGCGGAACACTCCAAGCCCGATGATAGCGTGATTGACCGCGGTATTCGCCTGCACACGGTACCGCATCACCGTGGCTTGCCGTTGACCCAAGATTCCAAGCTGAACTCGCATTCCAAACTAAACTGCATCATCGCGTTGAACCACGCACTACGTGCAGGGGCCGACGAAGCACTCATGCTCGATCCGTTCGGTTTCGTAAACACCACCAACGCTTGCAACTTTTTTATTGTTAAAAAAGGCCAGGTTTGGACCTCAACAGGTGACTACTGCATGAACGGGATTACCCGCCAAAAGGTAATCGATCTTTGCCGCGCCAACGACATCCCAGTGTTTGAACGTAATTTTTCGCTGGTTGATACTTACAGCGCGGATGAAGTGTTCCTCACGGGAACCTTTGGTGCACAAACGCCTGTGTTCGAGATAGATGGCAGGGTGATAGGCGGAGCCAAAGCTGGTCCTGTTTTCCATAAAATCCGAGAATTGTATAAAGATCTCATCCTTCAAGACGCCAAATAGGAATTCATCATGGATCGCGCCAATATTGTTCACGGTAATTTCCTGCGTCGTGTCGCTGCCAATGAACTTCCAACAGGTGCAGCGCCAAAATCGGGTCTAGACCCGTACACAGCGGTTGAAATCTATCGCGCTCAGCTAACCAGCCGCGCGTTGGATATCACCAGCCGTCGCATGCAAAAGGAAGGGCAGGGGTTTTACACCATTGGTTCATCTGGACACGAAGGCATGGCTGCAGTTGCACGCGCACTGCGCCCCAATGATATTGCGTTTTTGCACTACCGAGATGCGGCGTTTCAATTGGCCCGAGCAGATCAAGTAAGGGGTCAAACGATGACGTGGGACATGCTGCTCAGTTTTGCATGTTCTATGGATGATCCAATTAGTGGGGGGCGTCATAAAGTTCTGGGTTCCAAAGACCTGTTTATCCCGCCACAGACTTCCACGATTGCCAGTCATCTGCCAAAGGCGCTTGGGGCTGCTTATTCGCTTGGCACGGCACGCCGTCACGCACCTGAACATCGCCAGTTGCCAGAAGACGGCATCGCGATTTGCTCATTTGGTGACGCGTCGGTCAATCACTCAACCGCGCAAGGGGCCTTTAATGCAGCGGGTTGGTCATCTGTTCAATCGGCGCCTTTGCCACTTTTGTTTGTTTGTGAAGATAACGGAATCGGGATTTCCACGAAAACACCCCATGGCTGGATCACCGCATCGATGAAAAACAGGCCGGGGGTTAAGTATTTCGAGGCGGATGGTCTTGATATCTATGGCACATACGCGGTTACACAAGAAGCAGCCGCATATGTACGTACACGTAAGAAACCCGCATTTTTACACCTGCGGATGGTCCGCCTGTACGGGCACGCAGGACCAGATGTCGCCACCACATATTTGCCAAAATCAGAAGTGGAACAAGACGAAGCAAACGATCCATTACTGCATTCGGTCCGGCTGTTGCGTGATGCCGGTGCACTTAGTGTGGAACGTGCACTTGAGATGTATAATCAAACCCAAAAACGGGTAGATACCCTGTCACATGAAGCCGTCAAACGCCCACGGCTATCATCAGCCAGCCAGATCATGGAGAGCATCATACCACCAGCGCGCGGGTGCAAGCCAAGCAACGGGGTGGATACCGACGCCCGTAGCATTGCATTTGGTAACGAGCTAAAAACTCAAACATCGCCACAAACTATGGGAAAGTTGATAAATTGGGCTCTTACTGACCTGATGCTGGACCATCCTGAAGTGGTCATGATGGGAGAAGACGTAGGTCTCAAGGGCGGCGTTTATGGTGTCACTCAGAAAATTCAGAAACGATTTGGACCAGCCCGTGTCATAGATAGTTTGTTGGACGAGCAGTCAATTTTGGGTCTTGCAATTGGTATGGGTCACAACGGTTTTATCCCGATCCCTGAAATTCAGTTCCTTGCCTATTTGCACAATGCAGAGGATCAGCTACGTGGTGAGGCGGCAACGCTCTCTTTCTTTTCCAACGGCCAGTTCACCAACCCAATGGTTTTGCGCGTTGCGGGCCTCGGCTATCAAAAGGGGTTTGGTGGACATTTTCACAATGACAACTCACTTGCTGTATTGCGCGATATTCCGGGCGTCATAATTGCATGTCCATCAAGTGGCGCAGATGCTGCTGGGATGTTGCGCGAGTCAGTACGACTTGCACGTGAAGAACAGCGGGTTGTGGTCTTTGTTGAGCCGATCGCCCTTTATCACACCCGTGATCTTGAGGATGGAGATGGCACATGGATGGATACCTATCCATCGCCTGAAAAGCGGATCGGGTTGGGCGATGTTGGTATTCATGGCAATGGGCAGGATCTGGCAATCGTAACTTATGGTAATGGTCATTATCTATCGCGCCAAGCGGTCAATGTGTTGGAAAATGAAGGGGTCAAAACCCGCGTAATCGATTTGCGTTGGTTGGCACCATTGCCCCACGAAGCTTTATTTAGCGCAATTGACGGCTGCAAGAATGTTCTAATCGTTGATGAATGTCGGGGCACTGGCGGGCAGGCCGAAGGGTTGATGGCGTTGTTCGCTGAGGCAAACATTAGCAATTTCGCTAGGTTGGTGGCCGAAGACAGCTTTATCGCGACAGGTCCTGCATATGGTGCAACGATGCCTTCCAAGGATAGTATTATTGATGCGGCACACAAATTGATTAAACGGGGTGAAAAATGACGCGCCGCGCAGTTCTTATTTGTCCGGGGCGCGGAACATATAACGCACCCGAATTGGGATACCTCAAACAACACAGCCCTCGTTTTGACGCCGAGTTGAACGGCTTTGACACCCAGCGTGCTGCGTTGGGGCAATCTGCCATAACAACGCTAGACGCCGCTGAAAAATTCGATGCAAACGTCTATACGCGCGGCGATAATGCTTCTGGCTTGATCTACGCAAGTGCATTTTGCGACGGCAGTTCATTAGCGGATGATATCGAAGTTGTCGCAGTTACGGGCAATTCCATGGGTTGGTATATTGCCATGGCACTTGCAGGTGCTGTTTCTGATCAAGATGGGTTTCGCCTGGTAAACACCATGGGCAACCTTATGCAACAGAGTCTGATCGGTGGGCAGCTAGTCTACTCAGTTTGTGATGCAGGCTGGGTTGTTGATGAGGTTGTAAAAACTGGACTTCTGGCATTGGTCAAACAGATCGACACCAAACCAGGTCATGACCTTTGTATCTCTATCAACCTCGGCGGAATCCTTGTTTTTGCAGGCAATGAGAAGGGTTTGGCGGCATTTGAAACCACAGTTCCTAAAGTTGGACACTTCCCGATGCGCTTGCAAAACCATGCAGCCTTTCACAGTCCTTTGCAGGAAGTGGTCGCGGCGCAAGGTCGTGCACAGTTAGCTGATTTAAGGGTGTCTGCACCCAAAGTACCGTTAATTGATGGTTTCGGTAAAATTTGGTGGCCAGATGGCTGCGATACTAAAGCGATGTGGGACTATACTTTGGGTTCCCAAGTAACGCAGACCTATGACTTTGCAGATGCAATCAAAGCTGCCGCACAGGAATTTGCACCTGACATGTTTATTGTCGCTGGACCTGGAAACACACTGGGTGGAGCGGTTGCGCAGTCCCTTATTGCATGTGGATGGCACGGAATGAGGGGCAAGGCGGACTTTGAGGCCGCTCAAGAAGAAAAGAATTTCTTGATCTCAATGGGACGAGGTAAGCAACGCCTTGCAGTAACTTAAATTAAAACAATTAAAAAAGGGCCGCCCAACATTATGCTGGACGACCCTTTTTTAACTTAAAATCAACTTTACGTGCGACGACGACGCCCACCAACACGACCGGCGCGACCACGACCTTCATCGCCCGCTTTTGGGGCAACTTTGTTCGTGCTAATCCATTCGGTGCCATGTGGGTCATTGTCTGTGAGGAAATTGGCGGCGCGAATGGCTTCCATTTCTTTACCTGCACGTGGCTTGGTTGAGCCAAGCCCGAACATTTGTACGAATGCCTCGTCTTCCATATCAGCGGGAAGAACAATGCCAGCGGCTTCAACTTCAGCACGCTTTGCTGCAATCTTCTTTGGACCAATAGGCAAGGCTACAGGGTTCATAATCGCAGACGTCATCCCTGCAGCCATAGCCATTGGTAAAAACGCGTTGTTGATACCGTGACGGTTCGGCAATCCGAACGAGATGTTTGAGGCACCACAGGTCGTGTTCACACCCAGTTCTTCACGCAAACGGCGTACCAGTGCGAAAACCTGCAATCCAGCGGTTCCCATAGCACCAATTGGCATCACCAATGGATCAACCACGATGTCATGAGCGGGGATGCCAAAATCAGCAGCGCGTTCCACGATCTTCTTGGCGACGGCAAAACGAACATCTGGATCTTCGGAAATGCCGGTGTCATCGTTCGAAATTGCAACAACTGGGACATTGTATTTCTTAACCAACGGCAGAACCAATTCCATGCGGTCTTCTTCGCCAGTCACAGAGTTCAACAATGGACGCCCCTCAGCCGCAGCCAAACCGTTTTCCAAAGCGCCCGGAACAGAGCTATCGATGCACAAAGGCACGTCAACGATCGCCTGAACACGTTCGATGAGTTCTTTCATCAGCATCGGTTCTACAAAGTTGTTGTCTGCATAACGTGGATCTTCTGCCATCTTGTTCGAGAACACAGCGCCTGAATTCACGTCAAGAATATTGGCACCAGCCATGACTTGGGCGACAGCATCAGCCTCAACCCGGGAAAAATCACCCCGTTCAAGCTCTTCAGACAAAATTTTGCGACCCGTTGGATTGATCCGCTCGCCGATAACGCAGAACGGTTGGTCAAAGCCAATAATGGCTGTTTTGGTTTTGGATTCTACGATTGTACGGGTCATGTGCTGTGTCCTTAGAAGACGAAATTAAGATGCGTTAACGGGAACAGCTGCGCTGCCACCGTTCGAAATAGCCCAGTTTGCATTTGTCTTGATCCCACCCAGTGGGAAGAAATGCACTTTGACGATGTTTGTATCAGGGTTGGCCGCGGCATGCGCAGCCAGTTCGCTAATTACCTCAGTTGGTTCAAAGGGGAGCAGCAGTTTGGTTACATCTTTTGCGCGGCGTTGCAGCACACGCAAAGAGGGCCCAACACCGCAAGCGATGGCGAACTTGATCATAGTTTGCAGCTTGGCAGGTCCTGCGATTCCGATGTGGATTGGGATGTCGATTCCAGCGTCCATTAAGGATTTAGCCCATCCAATAATTGGACCGGACTCAAATGCGAACTGTGTAGCTAAAGCCATCTCAGCATCCGTGCGGTTTGAAAAGTCTTGTTTCCAGCGCAAAGCTTCGTCCACATTGGCCATACCGCCCGTGGGGTCGATGTCTTTATTGCCTTCGGGATGACCCGCAACATGTAGGCGTTTGAAACCTGCTCTGTCGAACTCACCACTTTCCATCAATTGCATTGAAGAATGGTAATCACCGTGGGGCTTGGTCACGCCACCTGCCAGCAACAAGGCTTGATTGACGTTCGCTTCACCTTGATAGCGCGCAATCCAGTCGGTCAAAGTGGCCTGATCCTTGATGATGCGGGCAGGGAAGTGCGGCATTACATCAAAGCCTTCCGCGTTCAGACGCGCGGCTGTGGAAACCATGTCCTCAATCGGGGTGCCCTCGATGTGGGCGACATAAACGCGGGTGCCTTTGGGAAGGATTGCGCGAAAGTCTTCAACTTTAGAAGCGGTGCGCGGCATTACTTCAATCGAATAACCTTGCAAAAAGGCTTCGACCTCAGGGCTAAGGGAGCCAGCGATTGGACCCTCGGATTTTTTAAAGTTGAGCAAAGCCATTGGCTTCCCTTTCTTAGGGCCTGTTCTTTAGGCGTGTCCGTCGTTGGCAATAAGGGCTTTGAGGCGTTCTTGGTCGTACTCAGCTTCAAGGCGCAAAGCCTCGGCTTCGACGATTTCGTCAGGATCACCGTCCATCGGGTAAGGAGCCGCTTTACGCCATTCTGCCAAATATGCGTCAGCGTCCTTGGCGTTCACCTTCATCGCCGCACGATCAATCGCTTGTTCGAAACGTTCTTCAAGCTGGCGTTTGGAACCACGACGTCCTTTACCCACAATCACTTGGGCTGGAATATCACGCCAATAAACGATTGTTACATCTGGCATATAAGTAGTGCTCCCTGATTCATTTTTTGCCTCTATTTATTGTCTAAGACAGCCATTTCCGATTCCAGCGCCTTTTTTCGACAGAAACAGATCATTCCGCGACCTATCGCTAATCTGTGACGCTCAGTTTGACCAGTATCTGGAACACCCAAAATCTTCATGTCTTTTATGAACGAGAAAAACGCCAATGCAGACGCAAAGGACCAACGGGCCACTTGCGCGGGGGGCTGGCAAGGCCTATCGTTGGGGTAACTCGTAATGAAAGGCGCAAACCATGGCGCCAAAGCGTCCCAAAGGTGCGGGCGCGCTCGAAAATAAGGCCGAAAGCCCAGAAATGGGTCCTATTCTGAGCCCCGTACCGGCACGGCCCGTATCAAAACCGCTGTATGCAGCGCTTGATCTGGGAACAAATAGTTGCCGCATGTTGATTGCCCAGCCGAAAGGCACAGGTTTTCATGTGGTCGATAGCTTCTCGAAGTCCGTCCAATTGGGCGCGGGGCTTGAGAAATCCGGCCGCTTGTCGCGCGGGTCCATGACCCGTACCATTCAGGCACTGCGTATCTGTCAACAAAAGCTGCGTAAACATCGCGTAAAGCGGATGCGACTGGTTGCAACAGAAGCCTGCCGTCGTGCGCTAAATGCCGAAGATTTTATCAAACGGGTCCACCGCGAAACAGGTCTGCGTTTGGATATCATCGCTCCGAAAGAAGAGGCTCGTCTGGCTGCAATTTCTTGTGCGCCATTGGTGAACAAAAAAACAGAAAACCTGTTGGTTGTTGATATTGGCGGTGGATCGACGGAATTGGTTTGGATTGACATGTCCCAAGTTCCGAAACGCGATCGTCCACATTCGATTATGCAGCTAGAAACTGGATTTGCTCGAAGCAACAAAAGTATCCCGTCCGCGCGTGTTGTCGATTGGATTAGTGTCCCACTGGGTGTCGCAACCTTGCGTGATCAATTCATTGATGTTGATGACGATGGTGCGCGGTTCGCGTTAATGAGCTGTTTCTTTGAGGAAAGCCTATCAGACTTTGCACCTTACCACGACGAAAAGGCGCGGGATCGTTTCCAAATTGTTGGCACGTCGGGTACCGTGACAACCGTCGCAGCGAGCCACTTAAACCTTAAGCGTTATGACCGTACCAAAGTTGACGGTTTGCGCATGTCTTCCACCCAGATCGACACCGTTATTCAATCCTACCTTGATATGGGCCCAGCAGGGCGTCGCGCGGATCCACGAATTGGTCAGGACCGTCAGGCGTTGATTATGTCTGGCGCTGCCATCCTTCAGGCGTTAATGCGCTGTTGGCCTACTGACAGGTTGTCAGTTGCGGATCGCGGTTTGCGAGAAGGCCTGTTATACGCACAAATGAGCGCCGATGGCGTATTAGAACGCGGAGCACTATAAGTTATGGCGAAAACACCTGGACCAAGCGGTGGGGGCAAAACCCCAACTGGCAAGAACACATCTGGCCGTGGGCAACGTGACCTTAAGGTTAAGGTAAAGACGGCCCGTGGTCGTTCCAATAGTTCTACCCGTTGGTTACAGCGCCAATTGAACGATCCATACGTGAAGCGCGCTAAGGCTGAAGGTTATCGTGGTCGTGCGGCGTATAAGATTATGGAGCTTGATGACAAGTTTCGCTTCCTTGTGCCTGGTGCACGGATTGTCGACCTTGGTGCGGCCCCAGGTGGCTGGTGTCAGGTTGCGGTGAAACGCTCAAACATTTTAGGTGAAAAGTCTGGTAAAGCAGTTGGTACGATCCTAGGAATTGATCTGCAAGAAATGGACACGATTGCAGGTTGTGAGCTGCACGTTTTGGATTTCATGGACGAGGGTGCAGATGATCAAGTCAAAGAATGGCTTGGTGGTAAGGCTGATGTTGTTATGTCTGATATGGCAGCGTCTAGTTCCGGCCACAAACAAACAGATCACCTTAAGATTATTTCACTGTGCGAGGCTGCGGCTTACTTTTCATTCGATGTGCTCGAAGATGGTGGTACATTTGTAGCTAAAGTTTTGGCCGGTGGTGCTGAGGGCGACTTGCAGAAGGTACTGAAGCAGCGCTTTACAAAGGTGCACAACTTTAAACCGCCGGCTTCACGATCAGATAGCTCTGAAAAATTTGTTGTTGCTTTAGGCTTCAAAGGCGAAATTGAGGGCGAAACATACAGCCCATTCGACTGAAATTAGTGTGCGCGGGTCATTGAGCGTGTCGCTATGCGTTTGATCTCGTCCAGTTCATCACTGTTTACTTTACGGACCTTAAGCGGCTGTGATGGATCGACCAAATGAGTGGCAACGTTTTTCTGACGTAGCAATTCGAACAAGCGTTTATGGCGCGGATCATTGCGATTATGAAAGTTAGACATCGATCGTTGACTCCTAATTTAATCGATTTTTTGGACCGCAATTGGGGCGGCACAACGGCAACCTCAGGGTTTTTTCGGGTAAAACAAGGCTCGAAGGTGCGTCTGCTGCGAGCAGAGGCAGGTTTTCTATTTTTGTGCTCAGATAACGCGCAATTCATTTGCAGGTTGGCCGATATCACCTAAGTTATAAACCAATGTTGTCACTGGAGAACCAAATGCGCGTCTTAAAATTGATATCGTTATTAGTGTTTACTGCTGTTATGATGGCCTCGTTCAACGCATCTGCAGCGCAAGCAAAAGACAGGGCTGAGGTCGAGAGGTTTCTTAACGTCACTGGGTTTGATGTATCATTAGACAGCATCCGACTTTCCGCAAAAAGCGCACCGATGATGCTTGGATTGGACGCTGACGACTTTGGTTATCAATGGACGTTACTCGCAAACGATATTTTTGCCTCAGAAATTATGCGTGAAATGGCATTGGATATGTTGTCAGAGGCGCTGAGCGACGAGTTACTAGTGCATGCAGCAGGCTTTTATGCGTCGGAATTAGGCGAGAGACTGGTTGAGGTCGAAAACGCTTCTCACTTATCTGATGACAATGAACTGAAATCGGAAAGTGGTGAAGCAATTGTTGACGGATTGATCCGTATAGGATCCCCACGGATCGAATTGTTAAAGCGCATGAACGCAGCCAGTGATACTGCTGGCACATCTGTTCGCGCAATCCAAGAAGTTCAGGTTCGCTTTTTGATGGCCGCCGCTGGAGCCGGTGTGATTGAATTACGTCTGGATGAAGCAGACCTTCGTGAAATGTTGCGCAACGAAGAAGCAGAGTTGCGATTTTCGCTTCAGGCATCTGGATTAGCAGGGGCTGCCTACACCTATCAGGCGTTTTCTGACTCTGAGGTCGAAGAATATACCAAAGCATTGGAAGACCCCAAGATGCAAAAAGTTTATGACCTCATGAATGCTGTACAGTTTTCTATTATGGCCGATCGATATGAAGAGTTAGCTATTCGAATGGCAACTCTGCAACCTAGCGAAGATCTCTAATGTTTCGTTTTCTTTCGTGTTTTTTGTTTAGTTGGGGTTTTGCGACGGGAGCGAGCGCTCAGGTGCAAGTGACTCTCGCAATGGATCACTTGCGCTTAGCGGATTTGATCGAAATTGTCCGTAGTGAGGGAATTGATTACGCAGATTCACTAGATACAGACATGTTAAACGGGCAGGGTGGCCCCGTTTGGGCCGAACAGATAGATACAATATATAATACCCAACTCATGTCGGAAATCGTTTGCAATGAGATTGCAACGATTCCAGAAGACCAACTTCGTCAGATCAATCAGTTTTATAGCGGATTACTTGGGGTGAAAATTGTCGAGTTGGAAATGGCTGCACGTGCAGCCATGCTGCACATTGACATTAAAAACTTAGCTGAGGACAACTATCAAATAGCTTTGGCAGAAGATCCACAATCGGTGGAAGATATTTTAACGATAAATGATGCGGGCCAATTGATTGACCGCAATGTGACAGCCGCTCTAAATTCTAATTATAAGTTTTACCTCGGCTTGGTCGATGGAGGGGCTTTTGATGCCTCGGTGGACGAGGTCATAGAACAAACCTGGACACAAGAGAGTGAAATTCGAAGGGACACCACCAACTGGATGATGGGTTATCTTTTGCTCAGTTACCAACCCCTTGATGATAGTGAAATGGTAACTTTCGTTGCTTTTACTCAAACGCAAGCTGGCCGTGCTTTAAACGCTGCGATATTTGAAGGCTTTGGCTCAATGTACGCAGATATATCGTATGCTTTGGGTCGGGCCGTAGCGCTAAACATGATGGCTTCAGATTTATAGAGGTCCAAATGCGCCTATGATGCTTGACATAGGGCTCAATCAAGTGCATTTGGCAGCTTCGATACGGGCGCATTGCGCCTTATTTTCATGAACATCCCAAACGGGATGCGCTGTCTGAGGCGGGGTTAAACCCACGAAACCCTATGTAAATAGGTGCCAAACGACGCGGTAAAACAAAGGAATGACCCATGTTCGCGGTCCTTAAAACCGGCGGCAAGCAGTATAAAGTTCAATCCGGAGACGTACTCCGTGTTGAGAAACTTGCTGCAATTGCTGGCCAAAAAATCCAATTCAACGACGTATTGATGCTTGGCGGTGACACAGTCACTGTTGGTGCACCTCTCGTTGCGGGTGCTGGTGTACAAGCCGAAGTGATCGACCAGATCAAAGGCGTTAAGACAATTAACTTCGTTAAGCGTCGTCGTAAGCACTCTTCCAAGCGTACTAAAGGCCACCGTCAAAAACTGACTTTGGTTCGTATCACAGATATCCTTGCTTCTGGCGCTGATAAATCTGGTGTTGATGCCGCTGTTGGTGCTGGTTCTGTTGGTGCGGTAGCTTTGGCTGCCATCGATGCAAACACTCCTGCAGCAAACAAAGACCAAAAACGCTCTGCCGCACCAAAAGCAGTTGCCGCTAAAGCCGAGGCTCCAAAAGCCCCAGCGAAGAAAGCAGCTCCTAAAAAGGCAGCAGCAAAAGCGACTGATGGCGCTGACGATCTTTCTAACATCTCTGGTGTTGGTCCGGTTATCGTTAAAAAGCTTCACGCTGAGGGTATCACAACATTCGCACAAGTTGCGGCATGGTCTGACGCTGATGTAGAAGCTATCGAAGAGAAACTGTCGTTCAAAGGTCGTGTGGGTCGTGAAGACTGGATCGCACAGGCTAAAGAACTGGCAAAAGGCTAAGGAGAGACCAAATGGCACATAAAAAAGCAGGTGGTTCATCCCGGAACGGTCGCGACTCAGCAGGTCGTCGTCTTGGCGTGAAAAAATATGGCGGCGAAGCTGTCATCCCAGGCAATATCATCGTTCGTCAGCGCGGAACTAAGTTCTGGCCGTCTGAAGGCGTTGGCATGGGCAAAGATCACACGATCTTCGCTAAAGTTGAAGGTCACGTGACTTTCAGCACCGGCCTTAAAAACCGTAAATTCATTTCGGTACTTCCGGCAGCTGAAGCAGCTGAATAAGTCGTACCCTTACAGGTTTTAAAAAATCAAAGGATCGGCGGAAACGCCGGTCCTTTTTCCTTTTAGAGAATAATTACAAGTGTCAGTAGCAATCGCATCATTTGCCGTTTTCGCGGCCTCACAGGTCGGGACACCCGGACCTGCGAATATGGCGTTGCTTGCGACCGGTGCACGGTATGGGTTCCGTCAGGCATTACCATTCATGCTAGGCGTAGCCTTTGGGAAACAATTGATTATCTGGCCAATTGGCTTTGGATTGATGGAACTGGCCGAGCGCGCCCCTTTTATTTTTCTCGCTCTGAAATATATCTCCGCCGCCTATATTATTTGGTTAGCTTGGAAAGTTGCAAACATGCGCCTTTCAACTAAATCAGCCGGCGAAGAAGCTCCGGGATTTTTAGCAGGTTTGATCGTTCATCCGCTCAATCCAAAAGCATGGGCGATGATTGTTGGTGGGTTTACTGCCTTTGTTGGCGTTGGAACTTCTACATTTGAAGCAACGGCAATAATTGCGGCTGTTTTATTGGCCTGCCAATTGCTGATGCATCCACTTTGGACCCTCGCAGGGGATAGAATTGCCAAGACACTAGCAGGCACTCCCGCGGAACCCTATTTAATGTATACACTTGCGGCCTTAACCGTTGCATCTGTGCTGTTCGTACTGTTCGGAGGAGGAACATAACGATGGAAATGAGCAAAATCAAAACACAAAGCACCATTCAAAAAGATCGTTTTGAGCTACGGCCAATGCGGGTCTCAGATATGGGGCTGATTGAGCTTTATGCATCTGATGAACGTGTCGCTGGCATGACATCATCAATTCCGCATCCTTTGCCACCTGGTACAACTGAATCATTTGTGAACCGCTGCATCGCGCATGAACGAGATGAAGATGTTTGGGTCATCGACGGCCTTAAGTCTGGTGGTGCAGAAGTTATGGGGCTCATCTCTTTGACACGAATGGACCGCAATCAATCTGAAGTTGGCTATTGGGTCGCTCCTGCTTACTGGAACACCGGACTAGCCTCTGAAGCGGTACAAACCCTGGTTGACGCAAATCCTATGGGAAATGCCACGATGTTTGGCGCTGTGTTCCAAGACAATCCTGCTTCAGCTAAAGTACTCACCCATTGTGGATTTGAATACTTAGGTGATGCAGAAACCTTTAGCGTTGCGCGGGATCGTTCTGTTCCCACGTGGACATACACCCGAAAACTGAACATCACGAAGTAGGATAACCTGACTAAGTGATTGAGCCTGCGCGAAGTGCAGGTTAGGAAGCCGATATGAAATTTCTTGATCTGTGCAAAGTATATGTCCGTTCCGGCGGTGGAGGCGGTGGTTGCGTAAGCTTCCGTCGTGAAAAATTCCTGGAGTACGGTGGTCCCGATGGTGGTGACGGCGGCTGTGGTGGATCTGTTTGGGCAGAGGCTGTTGAAGGCCTCAACACCCTGATCGACTTCCGCTATGCGCCACACTTCTTTGCGAAAAGCGGCATTCCAGGTATGGGTAGCCAACGCACTGGTGCGAATGGCGATGACATTATTCTGAAGGTACCAGTTGGAACCGAAATTCTTGATGAAGACCAAGAAACGGTAATAACTGACCTGACAGAAATCGGCCAACGGGTTCAATTAGCCCGTGGCGGTAATGGTGGCTTTGGTAACCTACACTTTAAATCTGCGACAAACCAAGCACCGCGTCGCTCTAATCCTGGTCAAGAAGGCGTTGAACGTACACTTTGGTTGCGCCTTAAGCTGATCGCTGATGTAGGTCTTTTGGGCCTGCCAAATGCAGGTAAGTCCACATTTCTGGCTGCAACATCTAACGCTCGTCCAAAAATTGCAGACTACCCATTTACTACTTTGCACCCAAACTTGGGTGTTGTCGGTGTGGATGGGCGTGAATTTGTTGTTGCTGACATTCCGGGTCTGATTGAAGGCGCTTCCGAAGGCCGTGGCCTGGGAGATCTGTTCCTTGGACACGTCGAACGTTGTGCCGTTTTGTTGCACTTGATCGACGGCACATCCGAAACCGTTGCTGAAGATTATCAGACTATCATCACAGAACTTGAAGCCTATGGCGGCAAACTGGCTGGTAAACAACGGGTGACGATCCTGAATAAAGTTGATGCCCTAGATGACGAGCAGCGTGCAGAAGCGCGTGCGGCCTTAGTGGAAGCCAGTGGCGGACCTGTTATGTTGATGTCTGGTGTGGCGCGCGAAGGCGTAACTGACGTCTTGCGTAAGTTACGCGATGAAATTGATGCCGATCGTCTGCGCGAGCAACCTGCGCAAGAGGAAGAAGCGTGGCGTCCTTAACCCAAGCAAAGCGGCTGGTCGTTAAAATCGGCTCAGCTTTGCTGGTGGACAAAGAAACCGGTAATCTGCGCAGCGATTGGTTGCATGGATTGGCTGCAGATGTTGCATGGCTAAGGGCAGGGGGGACACAAGTCGTCCTTGTCTCATCTGGTTCGATTGCACTTGGCCGTGGGGTACTTGGCCTTCCGAACACTGAACTTGCGCTAGAACAATCCCAAGCTGCTGCAGCTGTTGGCCAAATTCGTTTGGCTCGAGCTTATGAAGACGCTTTGACTTCGCATGAGATCACGACAGCTCAGGTCCTTATGACTTTGGAAGACACACGTGATCGCCGCCGTTACCTCAACTCGCGTGCGACTTTTGAACAACTTCTTGCTTTGAATGCCATGCCGATTGTGAATGAAAACGATACGGTAGCGACAGATGAAATTCGTTTCGGTGACAATGACCGTTTGGCTGCCCAAATAGCAGCGACTATTGGTGCTGATCAGTTGGTTTTGTTGTCAGATGTCGATGGTTTCTATTCTGCCAACCCATCAGAAGACCCCTCCGCAACACGCTATGACGTTATTGATCATATCACGCCTGAAATTGAAGCTATGGCTGGTGATGCCGGATCGGGCTTGTCCAAAGGTGGTATGAAGACCAAGATCATGGCAGCTAAAACAGCAACATCAGCCGGATGTGCGATGGCTATTTGCGAAGGCTCTGCGCTGCGCCCACTGCAGGCTTTAGAAAACGGGGCAGCAGCAACTTGGTTTACCGCCACATTAGACCCGCAAGACGCGCGAAAACGCTGGATTGGCGCAATGAAACCACTGGGTGTTCTAACTTTAGACGCAGGTGCTACCAATGCTCTGAGTAATGGCAAAAGTCTCCTGCCGGCGGGTGTCACCTCTGTTGAGGGTGAATTTGGGCGAGGTGATCCAGTTTCCTTCGTTGCCCCAGACGGTCGTCATCTTGGAATTGGGTTGGCCCGATATACTGCCGATGAGGCAATCATAATCAAAGGCCACCAAAGTCAGGAGATTGAACGCTTGCTTGGGTATCTTGGCCGTGCCACTCTGATCCACCGTGACGATATGGCCCTCTAGGGCCAACCAGTTTATTAGAACAGAAGTACTGCACGCATAAGGATAAAGACTATGACAGACATCAATTCAATTGCCGCCTTGATGAATGACATCGGCTTGCGTGCTAAGAATGCATCTCACAAATTAGGTTTTGCCAGTGCGGAACGTAAACATGCAGCATTAATTGGTGCTGCAGAAAACGTTTGGAAACGACGCGATCAGATCATTGAAGCAAATGTCAAAGATCTGGTATTTGGGCGCGAAAAAGGCCTGTCAGATGCGATGATGGACCGTCTAATGCTAGATGAAGAACGCATCCAATCTATTGTTGATGGTTTGCGCAACATAGCGGAGCAAGCCGATCCTGTAGGCGAAGTTATTGCTGAATGGACCCAGCCAAGTGGGATCAACATCCGCCGTGTCCGAACGCCTTTGGGAGTGATTGGCGTGATCTATGAGAGCCGACCAAATGTTACATCGGACGCTGGCGCACTGTGCTTGAAAGCTGGCAACGCTGTGATTTTACGTGGTGGATCAGAAAGCTTTAATTCATCTCAAGCCATACACGCGTGTTTGGTTCAAGGTCTACGCGATGCAAACCTACCTGAAGATGCTATCCAGTTGGTCCCAACCCGAGACCGCTCAGCAGTGTCAGAGATGCTAACGATGACCGACACAATTGATGTGATCGTCCCACGTGGTGGCAAAGGTCTGGTTGGATTGGTCCAACGCGAAGCACGTGTGCCTGTATTTGCCCACCTCGAAGGGATTGTGCACATCTATGTTGATGAACACGCTGACCCTGAAAAGGTATTGCGCGTTGTTTTAAATGCTAAAACACGCCGTACGGGTATATGTGGCGCTGCTGAATGCCTTCTAATCCACGAAAATATAGTGAAAACAATTGGCCTAGACGTTGTTAACAAGTTGGTCGAAACAGGTGTTGAGGTGCGGGCCGACAGCCAACTGTCTGAAATCCAAGGCACGGTAGTCGCCAATGAGAGTGATTGGGGAACAGAGTATCTGGATATGATCATCGCGGCAAAAGTTGTGAAAAACGTCAATGATGCCATCGAACATATCCGCACATACGGGTCACAACATACCGACTGCATTTTGACTGAAGATCAAGAAACAGCAGATCACTTCATGCAACGGTTAGATAGTGCCATTTTGATGCACAACACCTCTACACAGTTTGCGGACGGTGGTGAATTCGGAATGGGTGCAGAAATCGGCATCGCAACTGGAAAAATGCACGCGCGTGGTCCGGTTGGCGCAGCCCAATTGACCAGCTTTAAATATCTGGTCGTTGGTGACGGTGCCACAAGGGCATAATTCGGCTAAAACTGGATAGTTATTTCATTGGATGTTTGACTGATGCGAATGTCTAAGCCGTCGGCAAGCATTGCGTTTTTAAGTAGAGCAAACTGCACATGAGCAGCCGTTATCGTTTCGGCCGACGATGACTCATTCCATAGTAGCTCAAATTCACCCAATTTGTCCGCTTGGCCTGAAATTTTCCAGCTGGTTCTGCTACTTGAAACGTTGATCTGTCCACCATACGGCATGGCGCTTTCCAAGCACTGGATCGCAAGAAATGCACGGCGCACAGACTTGCGCATTTGACCATCGACGGGCTTCCAAGCAACCGTTAACCGACCACTATCAAGCATATCATCCAAGATCGAAACAACCTCGGTCTGCCCAATGACATCTTCAGAAGCGGCACCAAAGGCAATTCTGAAAAAGCGAATCCGAGCGCTAGCACTTTTTACGCTGTCGCCAATCAATTGGATCTCTGGACCGTCATGTACCAGACCAGACATGTTCAATAATTCCAAACCATTGTTGATGGCACCAATAGGAGATATGAGATCATGACAAATTCGGCTACTGACCAAAGCAAGTAAATCAAGATTATTCAGGGCCATTGGTTGGGCTCCTATACTGGGATATCGAAATGGAAAATTTAAACGCCATTCTGGCTCCAGGTATGTTGGTTCGCCACCCCGGTCATCAGGATTGGGGCACTGGACAGGTTCAAAGTAATATTAATGGCCGCGTGACCGTAAACTTTCGAAATGAGGGGAAAATAGTCGTTGATAGCACGAGGATCGCTTTGGTTCCTATTTTTGATGAAAACCTTTGACGTCGATCGTAGATCAACTTTGTTATTCAAGGGTTAACAGAATTGTTAAAGTTTAAAGAAAATCCTTTTGTTCAGGCAAGGTAATGAAAATAGAAAAACCCCCTAAGTTTCGAATTTCGTTGGCTGCAAATGTTGATGATATTCGTGCGGCGCAGAGATTACGGTATGATGTGTTTGTCAGTGAAATGGGCAGCGATGGTTCTCTGATTGATCACGATCTTCAATTGGAGCAAGACCGTTTTGATCCGTTTGTTGATCATATGCTATTACATGACGATGCTACCGGCGACGTTGTTGGAGTATATCGACTTATGCGACCGGACATGGCTTTAGCCGCGGGTCAATATTATTCGCAAGATGAATACGATTTGTCTCCGTTGCTGCGTTCTGGTGGTAAGTTACTGGAATTGGGTCGATCCTGCTTGCGTCCTGAATACCGTGGTGGAACTGCAATGTTTTATCTGTGGAATGCTTTAGCGCAGTATGTCTTTGACCATCAGATTGAACTGATGTTTGGAGTGGCCAGCTTTCATGGTACTAATGTAGCCGAATTGGCGGCGCCATTATCACTCCTACATCATCGCCATCTTGCTCCAGAAACTTTGCGAGTTCGAGCAATAGGTGAAACGGTTCAATCCATGAATCTAATCCCAGAAGCTGAGCTAGATCGGCGCGCTGCGATGATCCAAGTGCCAGCACTGATAAAGGCATATTTGCGCCTTGGCGGTGTTGTGGGCGAGGGGGCGTTTGTCGATCATGAATTCAACACTACGGATGTTTGCTTGATCTTGGGTACTGCCAATATGAACAAACGCCAATCGCGAATTTATAGTGGGGGAACCAACCGATGACGACTTGGGCTGAAGCAAAAGAGCCTAAACTTGATGCGATCACACCTATGGGTTGGCTGAGAGTGCTTTCTAGAGCAGCTATCTTGATTGTCTTAGTTTTCGGTTGTTTGCTGATCTTACTAGTGATGCGTTTGATCGAAAGGCCTATTTGGGGACTTGGGCGCCCCATGACGCCTTATATAACCCAATTCGTTTGCCGCAACGCACTGCGTGTGCTTCGATTGCCGCTCAACGTGTCTGGTGTACCTTTGCAAGGGCGAGCGGCCGTTGTCGCCAACCACACAAGCTGGCTGGACATTTTTGTACTAAATGCATCAAAACGAATCTACTTTGTGTCCAAAGCTGAAGTAGCGGGCTGGCCCGGCATTGGTTGGTTGGCCCGGGCAACTGGCACCTTATTTATCAAACGCGAACGTGGCCAAGCGCAAGCGCAGACCAAAATACTGCAAGCGCGCTTGTTGGCTGGACATAAGTTGTTGTTCTTCCCCGAAGGGACCAGCACAGATGGTCAGCAGGTCTTGCCGTTTAAAACAACGTTGTTCGCATCATTCATGGCGTCCGAATTGCGTGATTTTTTGCAAGTACAGCCAGTGAGCGTGGTATATCATCCACCGCAAGGTCAACCTAAGTCATTTTATGGCTGGTGGGGTGAAATGGAATTTGCAACGCATTTGCTCGGAACCCTTGCTGCCCGGTCTCAAGGGTCGATCGATGTTATATACCACCCAGCCCTAAAAGTTGCCGAGTTTACAGATCGCAAAGCATTAGCCAAAGCGGCTGAATTGGCGGTCCGTTCTGGACATGAAAGCCTGCTAACGCGATGATCGCCTTTCAATCAAGTAATCACTTCAAACCCCTTGCCACCAAAGAAATACCAACATATACGCGCGGGACTTAAACCCGCAGTCGGGGTTTGGGCCTTGGGATCAAAATCCTCCAAAGTCCGCCGGTTGATGCATTCGCATTGAACCCCCGACGAGGCGAAAACCGGAAAGGTATTACGACATGGCTCTACCTGAGTTCACAATGCGCCAATTGCTAGAAGCAGGCGTTCACTTTGGTCACCAAACACAACGCTGGAACCCACGCATGGGCCCGTATATCTACGGCTCACGTAATGGCATCCACATCATGGACCTTACACAGTCTCTTCCAATGCTGGAAGAAGCACTGAAATTGATCCGTGACACTGTTGCTAAAGGTGGCAGCATTCTTTTCGTTGGTACAAAGCGCCAGGCTGCACAGCCAATCGCTGACGCTGCCGAAAAATGCGCACAGTATTACATGAACCACCGTTGGTTGGGTGGCACTTTGACTAACTGGCAAACAGTTTCAAAGTCTATCAACCGTCTTAAAAACATCAACGAGCAAGCAGAGCGCGGCTTTGAAGGTTTCACCAAGAAAGAGCGTCTTGGCATGGAACGTGACCAAGCTAAGCTAGAAGCTTCCTTGGGTGGTATCCGCGAAATGGGCGGTCGTCCTGACCTCATCTTCGTAATCGACGTTAAAAAAGAAGCATTGGCTGTGGCCGAGGCGAACAAATTGGGCATCCCAGTTATCGCAATCGTTGACACAAACTGCTCACCAGACGGCATCGACTACCTGATCCCAGGCAACGATGACGCAGCGCGCGCGATTGCTTTGTATACAGACCTTGCAGCACGTGCAGCACTTGACGGCATGTCCGCTCAATTGGGCGCAGCTGGCGTTGACCTTGGCGCAATGGAAGAAGCTCCTGTTGAAGAAGCGCTTGCTGAAGCACCAGCAGACGCTCCAGCAGCTGGCTAAGCTTATCCAGCTTTAGCAAACTGAATTATAGGGGCAGGCTTTGGTTTGCCCCTTCACCGTTTAAAGATATAACTCTTATCAGGAGAACCAAGATGGCAATCACTGCATCAATGGTAAAAGAACTGCGCAACTCTACTGGCGCGGGCATGATGGACGCAAAAAAAGCGTTGACTGAAAACAATGGCGACATGGAAGCATCTGTTGACTGGCTGCGCACCAAAGGTTTGGCCAAAGCGGCTAAAAAATCGGGCCGTACAGCGGCTGAAGGCCTTGTGGCTGTTAGCGTTGTTGGCGGCAAAGGTGTTGCTGTTGAAGTTAACTCTGAAACCGACTTTGTTGGTAAAAACGCTGATTTCCAAAAAATGGTTGGCGGAATCGCTACTGTTGCAGCAGGCACATCAAACATTGATGAGTTGAAAGCAGCAGACATGGATGGCAAATCAGTTGAGCAAACTGTGACTGATGCGGTGGCTGTAATTGGCGAGAACATGTCTGTTCGTCGCATGGCAACCATGAGCGGCGATCTTGTTGTTTCTTACGTTCACAACGCAGCTGCACCAGGCATGGGTAAAATCGGCGTTTTGGTCGGACTTACTGGTGGCGACGAAGCATTTGGTAAACAGGTTGCAATGCACATTGCTGCTGTGAACCCACTTGCGTTGTCAGAAGCTGACATGGATGCAGAAGCCGTTGAAAAAGAAAAACAGATTCAAATGGATATTGCCCGCGAGTCAGGCAAACCAGAAGCTGTGATCGAGAAAATGATTGTTGGCCGTATGAAGAAATACGTCGCTGAAGCAACATTGCTAAACCAAGCGTTTGTTATCAATCCTGACTTGTCAGTTGAAGCAGCAGCAACCGCAGCAGGCGCAACCATCACTGGTTTCGTTCGCTTGGAAGTTGGTGAAGGCATTGAAGTTGTTAAGGAAGATTTTGCAGCAGAAGTTGCAAAAATCAACAACGGCTAAGCTCTTAGATTTAGTATTTAGAAAAAGGCGGTCCTCGTGGGCCGCCTTTTTTGTTTGGCGGGAAAATGCCGCACGCGAAAACGTGACTTCTCCATTTTAGAAGTATTGCTAAACTGTTTGTGCAAGCTTCGAGCGTAGGAGAACTAAGATGGAGTCCAAACTAAAAGTTGATCGTAGAACCATCTTGACTGGTGTGGCAGCGTTGGGCACCGTTACCTTCTTACCCTATGCAGCGCGTGCCGCATCTAATCGTTGGGATTCGTTTCCTACAGTTTCAGGTGAAATAGAAGTTTACCCAGTTTCCCACGCTTCATTCGTAATGAAAACGCCAAGCGGCGTTGTTTACAATGACCCTGTTGGTGATCCATCCCAGTATGCTGATTTTTCAACGCCCAATGTGATCTTAGTGACGCATGAACATGGTGACCATTTCAATCTTGACACGCTAAACGCAGTTATCAGTCCAAAGTCCATGCTCGTGGTCAACCCCGCAGTGTTTGCGAAGTTACCGTCGGGCCTGCAATCACAAGCGATCATGCTGGCTAATGGCGATACTTATGAAACAGATGGCTTTGATATTGAAGCAATTCCAGCATATAATCAAACGCAAGAACGTAAAAAATTCCATCCGAAGGGGCGCGACAACGGCTACGTTTTGAATGTGGACGGCTTCCGAATTTACATATCAGGAGATACAGAAGGCGTGCCAGAAATGCGAGCGTTGACAGACATTGACCTCGCATTCGTGTGTATGAATTTGCCGTTCACGATGGACGTCGAAGCGGCAGCGAGCGCCGTCTCTGAGTTCAAGCCAACTTATTGCTATCCCTATCACTACAGAGGAAGGGACAATGGCACTCAAGATCCAAACGAGTTCGCCGACGCTTTAACAGAAGCCGTCGAAGTGAAGCTGGGCGGGTGGTACGGTGGTTGAAAAAGGGTAGGGTCGCTAGAGGTAATTTAGGAAACCCTACCCATTTCCTCGACGTAGATTGACACGGGGATGATTCCGACGTCGATGGGAAGTTCCGACCCAAAGATGATAATACATCTTCAAGTCGGGTCCGGAAAAACCGGCAGATCAGAGCGCCCCGAAATTGCGGAGATCTTTCACCTAGCTCCAATGGCTTAGCCACCACTCACGGAACACGTTGAAGATGCGATTTTGCTTATTAATGTACCAGTCAGGAAATCCTTACCTAATGGTAAATTTCCCTCAACCATGCCGAGTAAACGGACTTTCCTTATTAAAAGGAATGAGCAGTTATCCAGGCATGGAACCACCATTGAACTTTTGGTCTCTTACTGAGGGCAGTGATTTCCAAAGAAACTATGCCTCGAGGACGAACATTTGATTAGAGAAACTGGCTTTTAGGACTGCTTGAGCGGTTGTGTCGACAGCCAAAGTATCTCTTGCAAGACGAAGATGTTTTTCGACGGTTGCAACAGTTAACCCCATTAACATTGCAGTATCCTGCATTGTATTCCCATCACCAACACATTCCAACGCTTGGCGTTGACGTTTTGTTAAGCTTCGGGCAGCCGTGATATACGGGAGGGTCAAGATCTTAAGGTGGGCGATATTGTTCATTAAGTGGATGTCACGGCCATGTTCTTCCCAAACCGCATCAATATCAGTTTGGCTTATCCCTCTTTTTGCGGTCAAGGCGATAGCACCCTTTGAGCGCACAGAAACGGATTTGAAGCTAATGGTGTAGCCGGCAGTTACACCCATTGCGTAGTTGAATTCTAAAACACGACGCTCGGCGTCAGTTAAAGTCTTTGACCGCTGCATTTGTGCAAGGATTTCCCAGCTACAAGCGCCCTCATTTTTAAGAGCCCAGTTTACCATAGGTGCCTGATTGTAGTGACGCTCACCTAGAAACACATCACTGTATTCTTTGTCATGGTTTGTTAATACAATAAAATCTTCAGGATCACCTAATGATGTTCCCGATCTATATCGCGTAAATCCATATATCAGGCGATCAAAGCCATACTTGGCCATACATTCAACATGAGCATCCCAAAGGGTCTCAATAGATTGGCAATTCGAAAGGAAAAACAAGTAATCCCTGACCATATTGCTGATTGGTTTCACTTGAGGTGGCCCAATAGAGCATCGATGGCCAGACGGTAACCAGCAGCACCAAATCCACAAATTTGACCGATAGCGACTGCAGCAATATAGCTAATATGGCGGAACTCTTCTCGCGCGTGAATATTGCTAAGGTGTAATTCAATGACCGGTAGCTCGACGCTGGAGATGGCATCACGCAATGCGATTGAGGTATGGGTGTAGGCTCCAGCATTTAAAATGATACCAGAGAACGTGCCCTTTGCCGCATGAATTGCGTCTACCAACTCACCCTCATGGTTGGATTGCAGGCATGAAATCGAAATACCTTTTTCAGTCCCATACGTTACACAATCTGCTTCGATGTCGGAAAGGGTTGTGGTGCCATAGACGTCAGGTTGACGCGTACCCAAAAGGTTTAAGTTTGGGCCGTTTAGAACAAGGAAAGAGGGCATTGGATAATCCAGATAAGTTCAACTCATAGGTTACCCTTTTTGTCCTTAAACTGTCTAGCCTTCAGACAAATAGAACAATCTGCAAAATTTGAAATCTATTCGTTTGGCCAAAGAAGGTAGAACGATGTCTAGTGAAGTTAGGCACCAACGAAAATCCATTTCGAATTTGAGCTCTGATTTCGTGGCATCAACTCCAAATTTTGACGCAACGGCACATAAACGTGTCTGCTCACGGCGGCTTGCCAGTGACGTCGGCTCCTGCAAGACTTCAAGTTGACGATCGGCCCTAATGTTAGTCGATCAAGCCTACGCTCTTGCATGGGCAGCCAATGGTCAAAGCGTTGAGAAATTTTAAGGAGCGCGAGTATGACGCCAAATGAATTATTTTCCTTAGATGGTAAAGTTGCGCTGATCACGGGTGGTGCCACTGGCATCGGTAGGATGGCAGCAACCGGTTTGATGCAAGCAGGTGCGCATGTTTTCATTGCCTCCCGTAAACAAGGTGTTTGCGAAGCGGTAGCGGCAGAACTCAATGAGATGGACACACCAGGTAAAGCCACGGGATTTATTGGGGATGTTGGCAGTGCTGCTGGCGTGGCCGCTTTGACTGAAGAAGTTACCAAGCGAACTGACACGCTAAACATCTTGATGAATAATGCAGGGCTGACTTGGGGTGCCGAACTGGGGAAATTTCCATTCGAGGCCTGGGAAAAGGTTCAAAGTGTCAACAACGCAGGACTTTTCCATCTCACCCAATCGCTACTACCCTTGCTTATCAAGTCGGCAACTCTGGATGATCCATCAAGAGTCGTAAATGTAGGCTCAGTCATGGGAGATGCGCCACTGGGCGATGGTGCTTATAGCTACGCAGCTTCCAAAGCGGCCGTTCATCAAATTACAAAAATAATGGCAAAAGAATTGGCAGAAAAGTATGTGACGGTAAACGCTCTTGCTCCTGGTCCATTTGTTTCTCGCATGACAGCCTTCGCAACTGCGGACGAAGGAACGCGTGAAAAGGTCGGTAAGGACGTTCCATTGGGCCGAGTCGGACGCGATGAAGATATTGCAGGCTGCATGCAGTTTTTGTGTGGTCGTGGCGGCAGTTATCTTACAGGGGCGATTCTACCGGTCTCAGGTGGGATCCAAGTAATGTCTGGCCCACATCTGTTCCGCGCTGCATTGGAGGGCTAATAAGTGATCCGCTTCGATAACCGCGTTGCGATTGTGACAGGCGCCGGCATAGGTTTGGGGCGCAGTCACGCATTGGGTTTAGCTGCGCGTGGCGCAAAAGTTGTCGTGAATGACCTTGGCGTTGATGCTGGTGGTTTAGGCCAATCAACTGACGCAGCAAACGCTGTAGTTCAAGAGATCAATGCGTTAGGAGGCGAAGCCTTTGCGCACGGTGCAGATGTTTCCAATTCTGAACAGGTTATCGACATGGTCAACCAAGCGATGCAACGTTGGGGACGAATTGATGTTCTTGTCAACAATGCGGGCATTTTGCGTGATAAGTCGTTTGCAAAGATGACCTTAGACGACTTTAACAAAGTTGTAGAGGTACACCTGACTGGCAGCTCAAATTGTTGTCATGCTGTATGGCCTATCATGCTTCAACAAAAATATGGGCGGATTGTTTTGACCTCATCCGCATCTGGCTTGTACGGGAACTTTGGGCAATCTAATTACGGTGCCGCCAAGGCCGCGATGGTGGGACTGATGAACGTACTGCATCACGAGGGGGCGCGTGATGATATCCGCGTAAACACTCTTGCCCCTTCAGCTTCGACGCGCATGACCGAAAATCTATTGCCCGAATCTGCTCATGAGTTGCTTGCACCTGAAACCATCACACCAGGCTTGCTCTACTTGGTCAGCGAAGATAGCCCCAGCAAAACGATCTTAAGCGCTGGTGCAGGTTGTTTTGCGCAAACTCGTATTTACGAGACTGAAGGTGTTATGATCGAAGGCGATATTACCCCCGAAACTGTTGCGCGCAACTGGTCGAAAATAACTGATCCAGCGCACCAAGCCGAAATTCAAAATGCATTTAGTCAAACCCGAAAATTCGTAAGACGTGCTGCTGAAGCGAATAATGTAAAGCTAAACTGGTGAAATGAAGTGCAATTCATCTTTCAAGACAAGCATTGGGGGCTTGGGCCGTGCCCTCGCCATACCCATCAATGTTCAACAAAACTATAAGGTAAAAAAACATGCGTGATGCAGTCATCGTCTCAACGGCTCGAACTCCAATCGGCAAAGCTTACCGTGGTTCCTTCAATGCCACCACGCCACAGGCTTTGGCTGCACATGCGATAACACACGCAGTTCAAAGGGCAGGGATTGAGGGTCACGAGATCAGTGACTGCATCTTGGGCGCGGCCCTACAACAGGGGCACTCCAGCACCAATATCGCACGCCAAGCAGCGATCCGCGCAGGTCTCCCAGTAACAGTGGCTGGCATGTCACTGGACCGACAATGCGCGTCCGGTATGATGGCGATCGCTACCGCAGCCAAACAGGTCATGTTTGATGGAATGGACATCGTCATTGGTGGAGGTGTCGAAAGCATTTCAATGGTCCAGACACCCGAAATGCGGGTGGGATCGGACAAATGGCTTAAATATAACAAGCCTGAAATGTACATGACGATGTTGGAAACCGCCGAAAACGTAGCGACGCGTTTCAACATTTCGCGCGAAGCCCAAGATGCCTATGCCGCACAATCACAACAACGCACACATGCTGCCCAACAAGCTGGTAAATTGGATGATGAAGTGGTGGCGATGTCCACGACTATGATGATCCAAAACAAAGAAACGAAGGAGATAACATCTCACGACGTTACTATTGAAAAAGATGAGGGCAATCGCCCAGGCACCAGTGCAGAAAGCCTTGCAGGGTTGAAACCAGTCTTTAAAGATGGGTTGAACCTGCAAACTGGTGAATTTATTACCGCTGGCAACGCCTCCCAATTGTCAGATGGTGCATCTGCATCGATCGTGATGGAGGCCTCTTTAGCGGAAAAGAAAGGCCTAGAACCATTTGGTCGTTACGTCGGCGTCATGGCTGCGGGTTGTGAGCCTGATGAAATGGGCATTGGGCCAATTTACGCTGTTCCAAAATTACTCGAAGCCCACGGCCTCAAGATGGACGATATCGGCCTTTGGGAGCTGAACGAAGCATTCGCAAGCCAAGTTTTAGCGTCTCGCGATGTACTCGGAATCCCGGATGAAATCCTAAACGTAAACGGCGGAGCGATTTCAATTGGGCACCCTTATGGGATGTCGGGGGCGCGTATGGTCGGACACGCATTGATCGAGGGCAAGCGACGTGGTGCCAAATATGTGGTCTGCACCATGTGCGTCGGCGGTGGTATGGGTGCCGCAGGACTGTTTGAAGTACTGTGAACCGAATAGGGGGCCAGCGCAGCTCGCCAACTGACTACAGATGAATAGATAAGGATAACAGTATGGCACGCGACGATTCACATCTTCCCAAAGCACTCCAAGGGTTACGCGTTCCAATGGTTGCATCTCCACTGTTCATCATTTCGGTGCCAGAGCTGGTAATTGCCCAGTGCAAAGCCGGGATTATCGGATCATTTCCGGCACTGAACGCGCGTGAAGAAGATGGTGAGCATCCTATGTTGGATACATGGCTGACACAAATCGAAGAAGAGTTGGACCGGTACAACCAAGCCAACCCCGATACTCCAGCAGCTCCGTTTGCGGTCAATCAAATCGTACATCGCTCTAATACACGGCTTGAACGTGATCTCGAAATTTGTGTGAAACATAAAGTCCCAATCTGGATTACCTCACTTGGTGCCCGTGTAGAAGTGAATGAAGCCGCCCATTCGTGTGGTGGAATTGTTCTTCATGATGTCATCAACAACAAGTTTGCGCGCAAGGCAGTGGAAAAAGGGGCTGATGGTCTTGTGGCAGTTGCTGCTGGGGCGGGTGGACACGCCGGAAAACAATCCCCACTCGCCTTGATTAGCGAAATTCGTGAATGGTTTGAGGGGCCTTTACTACTGTCTGGATCTATCGCAACAGGTGCATCTCTTTTGGCGGCCCGTGCTATGGGTGCCGACTTGGGGTATACTGGAACCCCATTTATCGCAACTAATGAGGCAAATGCACAACAAGAGTACAAAGACATGATCGTCGCCTCTAGTGCAGATGACATTGTGTATTCGTCACTATTTACAGGTGTTTGGGGGAACTACTTGAAGGGTTCAGTTAAAGCTGCAGGCATGGATCCCGAAAACCTTCCGGTCGCTGACAGCTCATCAATGGATTTTGGTAGTGGATCATCCAAGCCTAAGGCATGGAAAACAATTTGGGGGTCAGGTCAAGGCATCGGTGCCGTTAAGTCCGTTGGTCCAGCTGGCGATGTGGTCAAACGAATGGCTGAAGAATACGCCGCCGCGGGTAAGAAACTTGCCGCCGAATTTGCGCCATGAGCGAACGTTCTCCGCTCGATGTTGAAGCCGTATCTAAATACCTGAAACCTAAATTGGATGGATTTGACGGACCGCTAGTGGCCACCAAGTTTGAAAGTGGTCAATCCAATCCAACTTTCTTATTAAAAACACCTAAGAACAACTATGTATTGCGCCGCAAACCACCAGGTGTCTTGTTGAAATCAGCCCATGCTGTGGACCGTGAGTTTCGTGTTCAAAAGGCATTGGCCGGCACTGATGTTCCTGTCGCCAAGATGCACTACCTATGTGAAGACGACTCAGTCATCGGGTCATCGTTCTACATTATGGATCACATTAGCGGCCGTAACTTCAACGAACCAACGCTCGGTGACCTCAACAATGCAGATCGCACTTCGGTTATGAAGGACATGAACCGCGTACTCGCAGCGTTACATGATGTAAACATCGATGAAATCGGCTTGGCTGACTATGGTCCGCCGGGCCACTACTTAGAACGGCAGGTCGGCCGTTGGACCAAACAGTACCGCGCATCAGAAACGAAACCATTGCCTGCTATGGACCGCCTAATTGATATCATAACAGAACGAATGCCTGTCGATGATGGGCAACGTACATTGGTTCACGGTGATTATCGTATCGACAACATGATTTTTGAGCGTAATGGTACCAGATGTTTGGCTGTTCTCGATTGGGAACTAAGTACAATCGGACATCCTTACGCAGATCTCGCTTCTGTTATTATGCAATGGCAATTGCCTGTCGGCCGCAAAGGCCGGGGCCTAATGGGCGTTGATCGCGCTGATCTTGGTTTGCCCGCCGATGATGCATTTATCATGCAATATTGCGAGCGCAGAGGATTGGATGGAATTGACAACTTTGGGTATTTTGTGGGGTTTTGTTTTTTCCGAATGGCCGCAATTATTCAAGGCGTTCTGAAGCGTGCACTCGACGGGAACGCATCCAATCCAGAGCAAGCCAAAGAACTTGGGGCTTATGTTCCGGTTTTTGCAGAACATGGATTGAAAGCGTTAGAGCAACGTTGAAGAACTAGAGATCTAGATCGCGTCGGACATCGGCTCCGGTTCACGCAGCAATTAGCAACAATAGGACCACTGGCATGAGCGACACACATCAAACTTTGCTTGATCTTTTGGCACTCGAACCACTTGAGGTCGATTTGTTCCGCGGCACAGGGCAGGGTGGTGAGACGTCTACCCGTATCTTCGGCGGCCAAGTCATCGGACAAGCCTTAGCCGCAGCATACGGCACTGTTCCCGATCGATTGTGTCATTCGCTGCACGCCTACTTTATTCGTCCCGGTGACCCTGAAATTCCAGTTATCTATCAAGTCGACCGCGCCCGTGATGGCGGCAGTTTCACGACAAGGCGTGTGGTCGCGATCCAACACGGCAAGCAGATCTTGAACATGTCGGCCAGTTTCCATGTCGCAGAAGATGGATGGGATCATCAACATCCAATGCCTGACGTGGATGGCCCTGATGATTTGCAAGACCAACGCGAATTGCGCGCAGCTCATGTTGATGAGCTTCCTGAAAAGCATCGTGCCGACTTCCTGCGCCCACGTCCCATCGACATCCGCCAAGTGGCACCGCGTGATTTCGTTGATCCAGAACCAACCAGCGACAAAAACCACCTTTGGTTCCGGATGCGGGAAGCTGCAGGATGCACGCCGCAAATGCAGCATTGCTTGTTGGCTTACGCCTCAGACATGAACCTGTTGGGATCATCACTGCGCCCACACGGCCTGACGTGGTTTAAAGGTGAAGTTATGTCTGCCAGCTTAGACCATGCTATGTGGTTCCACGGCACTCCACAATTTCAAGACTGGCATTTGTACACAATGGACAGCCCATGGACTGGCGGCGGACGTGGATTTAACCGTGGGGCGATCTACGACCGTAGTGGCCGATTGGTTGCCTCAACAGCACAAGAAGGACTTGTCCGTCCAATCAAGCCGCGTAGCTGATCACCCAAATACAAAGAAACACAGCTTGTTATTATCCGGATCACGCACATATGCGCCATAAAATCGGTCAGGAATCCGCTGTCCGGGCGCACCATCATCCGTGGCACCAAGCGCGATTCCTTTTCCATATAACACACCAACTTCATCTTTATCGCTGGCTGGAAATGCAGTCATGGCACCGTTCCCTGGTGTTGGGTCATTTTTGTCATACGGCTTACAAATCGCCAACATTGGTTCACCACGCTTTGTACCGATAAAAGCGATACGTCCCATATCGGTTACTATCTTGGCGCCTTTGTCAGTGAAAAGGGCTGTGTAAAATGTTTTGGCGGCTTCCATGTCCGAAACGCCAATTGTGGTGTACCCAATCATAATTCTAATCCCATGTGTTCAGCCGTCGAAATCATTGAACTGACGGTTCAATTTCCGCATGCCACCAATCCAGCGTTCATAGTTTTCGGTTTTGGCCTGCATGTAACCCGTTACGGATTTGTGCGGCAGAACCAGAAATGTCTCATCCCTGATCGCCTGCACACAACATTCTGCGACATCATCAGGTTCAATCATCCCATCAATGGCCGCGACGTGCTCTTCTAGCCCACGGGTCATTTCAGTGCGTACGGCTTGGGGGCATAATACGGAAACCTTGATCCCCTGATCGCCATATGTCATTGCCATCCACTCTGCCAATCCTACAGCGGCGTGTTTTGTAACGCCGTATGGGGCAGAGCCGATTTGGTTAAGCAATCCTGCAGCAGAAGACGTGTTCAGAAAATAACCTCCGCCACGTGCTGCCATGAGCGGCACCAAATGACGGGCCGCCCAAACGTGGCTCATCACATTGATATCCCAGATATGTTGCCAATCGTCATTGGGCACCTCGACACCACCAAAGGTGAAAATACCTGCGTTCGAGCAGAACAGATCTATTGGACCAACATTGGTTTCAACATAGTCAATAAGTGACTTTATTTCAGGTTCAGATGACACATCAACCTTGATGTGTATGCCTTCGATTTTAATGGCCGTTTCAGCCGCTCCACTATCATCAATGTCAACACATACGACATTCTTCGCACCCTCGGCCGCAAAGCGCAGACACATCGCGCGACCGATGCCTTGGGCGGCACCAGTCACGACAATAATCTTATCTTTAAGATCCACGTTTTACGCTCACTTACCGCCAGTCATTAACCGGCTGGTCGCTTGTTTTGTATCGGCCTGACGTGAGTTGCTGTCCTTAAATGCTTTAACTTCAGCACGCGCAATGACGTGGTGATGCACTTCATCGGGACCATCAGCATATCGCAATGTGCGCTGACCTGCGTACATACCTGAAAGTGGGGACCATTGAGAAATCCCTGTCGCACCATGTACTTGCATGGACTGATCAATGATTTCACAGACCCGCTCTGGCACCAACGCCTTGATCATCGAGACCCAAATGCGGGCTTCTTTGTTTCCTAATACATCCATGGCTTTCGCCGCCTTCAGCACCATCAAACGCATGGATTCAATATCAATCCGCATCCTGGAAACGGTTTCCATGTTCTTGCCTAGATCAATGATCGGCTTGCCAAAAGCTTCGCGGTTGATTGCTCGGTCAAGCAGCAAGTCCAGAGCTTTTTCAGCCTGACCAATCGATCGCATACAGTGATGAATGCGCCCTGGGCCCAGTCGCACTTGTGAAATTTCAAAGCCGCGGCCTTCACCCCATAGGATATTCTCTTCGGGAACTCGAACATTCGTAAAGCGAATATGCATATGACCATGTGGCGCGTCATCGTGACCAAACACATGCATTGGACCAAGAACCTCAACACCCGGCGCGTCCATCGGGACCAAAATTTGGCTTTGTTGCCTGAAACTTTCGGCATTTGGTGAGGTTTTCACCATTACAATCATGATCTTACAGCGCGGGTCTCCGGCGCCTGAGATATAGTATTTCTCACCGTTGATGACCCATTCACCGTTCTCAAGAACCGCTGAGGTGGAAATATTCTTCGCATCCGAAGAAGCTACATCTGGCTCAGTCATTGCGAATGCAGAGCGAATTTCGCCAGCCAGCAGCGGCTTGAGCCACATGTCTTTTTGCTGCTGCGTACCAATGCGCTCCAAAACTTCCATGTTACCAGTGTCAGGTGCAGAACAATTCAGGGTCTCTGGGGCGAGGGAGCTCTTGCCCAATTCGGCAGCAATATATGCATAATCAAGGTTTGATAGCCCTTCGCCGGTTTCAGCGTTTGGCAAGAAGAAGTTCCACAGACCTGCATCACGAGCTTTCTGTTTTACCGTCTCCAACAATTCCAATTGGCCTGGTGCATAAGACCAACGATCTGCACGACCTTCGCCCATGCGGTAAAATTCGTCTGCAATCGGATCAACGTTTTCGCGGATGTGTTTAATCACCGCGTTCAAAAGCGGTTTATTCTTTTCAGACATTTCGAGGTTGTTCATATCGAGTGGCGTTTGGCTATCCGTCATGCGGCGATCCTTGATGTGGAATAAGTTATTAAAGACAATGCGATAACAACCCAAGTTGATGTCCGTTCTTTCTGGGCACCAGCAAAGACTTACAGGGTCATGTCAACGACATCGACCCTCAAGAGTTATTTGGTGTCCCATCTTGGTGTAATGCTAGAACGGATATTACCTTCTGCCAATACAGTGGAACGGAACGTCACATCATGAGATTGTCCTTGGACAACAGTTTTCATACTGCACTTTATTTACATAATACCAATTATAAGTAATTCAACACTCCAGATATCACGTGTAGGCATTGTCGTAATGTATTGTTTTAAAATACCTTTAGATCAAACCATATCCCGCCCCACGAACGGTTCTTACAACATCGCTACCACCAAACTGCATCAACGCTTTGCGTAGCCGTCCAATGTGAACATCAACCGTTCTAGTATCAACATAGTTGTCGCGCCCCCAGACACGATCCAGCAGCTGATCCCGCCCCCAAACGCGAGATGGTTTTTCCATAAACGTTACCAGCAGTCGAAACTCTGTTGGACCAAGTTTCAGCTCGTTACCATCACGCGTCACTTTATGGCTCTCAGCATCCAGCGTAATGTCATCATACGTCAATTGCTGTCCAACAGATGGCCGCACCCGCCGCAATTGACTGCGCACACGCGCCATCAGCTCGATCACAGAATACGGCTTGACCACGTAGTCATCCGCACCCGTTTCGAGGCCACGCACACGATCCACGTCTTCTGATCTGGCAGACAGCATGATTACAGGAATTCCACGGGTCGTAGACTTTGATTTAAGTCGGCGACAGACTTCGATCCCACTAAGCTGCGGCATCATCCAATCTAGAACAATAACATCCGGCATCTCTTCTCCGACCAACATCATGGCGTCTTCGCCATTGTCAGCATGAATTACGAGATAGCCTTCAGCTTCCAAATTATAAGCCAGCATTTCGCGCTGTGCTGGTTCGTCTTCCACAACGAGTATACAAGGTTGGTCGATCGACATGAGACAATCCTTTTAGATGGTCTGCGTAGATGTTACGTCTGACTTCACACGGTCTTCTTCGGGATATTCGCCTGTCACCAGATACACCACTTGTTCGGCTATCGCGGTAACATGGTCGCCCATGCGCTCAATGTTTTTACCAATAAAATGTAGATGCATACACGCTGTAATATTACGCGGATCTTCCATCATAAACGTAAGGAATTCACGAAACAAACCATTGTACATTTGATCAACATCACTGTCGCGTTTGATCACATCGCCTGCCAGCTCTGCATCACGGTGAATGTATGCATCCAGTACGTCTTTCAACATCTTGCTTACCTCTTTGGCCATTCGGCGCAGCGAACCAGCACTGTCGCTCACAGGTGCCATTTGTGCCAAGACGCCCGTACGTTTGGCCATGTTCTTGGCGTAGTCACCGATACGTTCAAGATTCCCACTGATCTTCATAATTGCCAAAACAAGTCGCAAATCACCAGCCGTAGGCGAGCGAAGCGCGATTAAGCGTGCAGCATCTTCATTGATTTTCTCTTCAAGTAGATCAATTACCTTGTCTGCAGCGCGGACTTTTTCGGCACGTTCCTCATCACGGGTTTCAAGTGATATGGCCCCTTCCAAAATAGCGGCCTCGACAAGACCACCCATTTTCATGATCTTTGCCTGAATACCCTCAAGATCACGATCAAATGCAGATGTAATGTGTTGCTGTGTCATGTTTTTATTCCCTACCCGATCCGGCCGGTGATGTAGCTTTCAGTGCGTGGATCCTGAGGCGTTGTAAAGATCTGCCCCGTTTCCCCATATTCTACCATATTGCCCAAATGAAAGAACGCTGTTTTTTGGCTTACGCGTGCTGCTTGCTGCATCGAGTGCGTAACGATCACAACAGAAAAGCTCTGGCGTAATTCGTCGATCAATTCCTCGACCTGTGCAGTGGCGATTGGATCTAGTGCGGAACATGGCTCATCCATCAACAACACCTCTGGCTCAGTCGCAACCGCACGCGCGATGCAAAGGCGCTGTTGCTGTCCACCCGACAACCCAATGCCAGGTGATTGTAGACGATCCTTAACCTCGTTCCAGATTGCACCACGGCGCAACGCGCGTTCTACTATATCATCCAAATCCGCTTTGTTTTGGGCAAGACCGTGGATGCGTGGGCCATAAGCGACATTATCATAGATCGATTTTGGAAACGGGTTTGGTTTTTGAAACACCATTCCGACCTTGGCCCGCAATTGAACAGGATCAACGCGGCGATCATAGATATCTTCGTCGTCAATGCGAATTGATCCGGTCACTTTACAGATATCAATCGTATCATTCATCCGGTTCAGGCAACGTAAAAATGTGGACTTGCCGCAACCCGATGGGCCTATAAACGCGGTGACCGTCTTATCTTCGATATCAATACTGACATCTTTGATGGCATGATTATCACCATAATAAACCTGTACATCGCGTGCCGAAATTTTGATGGCTGTGGTGCCCATGTGGCTCTCCATAATATTCTTATCGTTCATTTTCAGCACTCCAACTCACCAGCGGCGCTCAAAGCGACGGCGTAGGATAACGGCGATCGTGTTCATCGTAACAAGGAAAACCAACAAGATGATAATCCCACCCCATGCACGCTCATAGAATGCAGGATCAGCACGTTTGGCCCACTCATATATTTGGGCTGGCATGGCTGAGTTCGGTGAAAGCAATCCAGTAGCAATGCTATCGGGCGGGTTCGACGCGATGAACCCAACCATTCCAATCAACAACAACGGTGCCGTCTCACCTAACGCCTGCGCCAAGCCAATAATTGTACCAGTTAGAATGCCAGGAGCCGCCAAAGGTAAAACGTGGTGAAAGACCGATTGCATTTTTGAGGCCCCTACCCCAAGTGCCGCATCACGGATCGATGGCGGCACTGCCTTTAACGAGGCACGCGTTGAGATAATAATCGTTGGCAAAGTCATTAATGTGAGGACCAAGCCACCAACCAATGGGGCTGAATTGGGCAGATGCATGTAGTTGATGAACACTGCCAAACCTAAGATACCGAACACGATTGAAGGAACCGCCGCTAGGTTCGATATATTCACTTCAATTATATCCGTGATCCAGTTCTTAGGCGCGAATTCTTCGAGGTAGATTGAAGCGGCAACGCCAATGGGCAAAGCCAGAACCAATACAACGAGCATCATAAAGAACGAACCAATCATCGAGGTTCCCATGCCCGCGGCCTCAGGGCGCGCGTCAGATGCATCAGACCCAGTGATGAACGACATGTTAAAGCGTTTGGCCAAGCAACCCTCGGCTTTCAATGCGTCTACAAGATCAAGCTGCGCTGGAGATATGTTTTTGTCGTTGCCAATACTGTCGCGGCTAACACGCCCTTTCAGGTAACCATCAACACGCGAAGATGCCAAAAATTCGAAACCGATGGTCTCACCAATTTTGTTTGGGTTATTCAGCACATAATCACGTACCTGAGCTGCCGCACTTTTGGACAGAATACCAACCATCTTTTTAGCTTTAAGATCAGTTTCAATCCCTAACTCTATAACTTTCGCTTCAAGCGCGTTTGACAATAACGGAGTATAGCCAAATGTGGATACCTTTTTGATATCATCCAGATCACGGTTGCCTTTTTTATCCAGTTTGCCGGCCAACAATTCGACCTCCAGCGCGATAAATGTTTGTTGATAGGCACCTGCCCCACGTGTCACAATGTTGAAAACAAGGATCGACAGCATCAACAGACCAAAGGCGATAGCAATCATCCCATAGGCTTTGAACCGTTTCTCAGCTGCGTTACGTGTGCGAGTGCGCGCATCCAACTGCAGCAGCGATGATTTCTTCTTTTCAGGTTTTTGAATAGCGTCGGTCAATCGTACTGCTCCCGATATTTGCGCACGATGTAAAGCGCGATCACATTAAGCCCGAGGGTTAGAACAAACAACGTCAAGCCAAGTGCAAAAGCCACCAACGTTTCTGGGCTGGCAAAATCAGTGTCACCCGTCAATTGGCTAACGATGCGTGTTGTAATGGTTGTCATCGCTTCTAGCGGGTTGGCCGAGAACTTTGCGATTGCCCCTGCCCCCAAAACAACAATCATGGTCTCTCCAATTGCACGTGACGCGGCCAATAGAACGGCCCCTACAATCCCAGGCAGTGCGGCAGGCAGCACAACTTGACGGATCGTTTCAGAGGGCGTTGCGCCAAGCCCAAGCGAGCCGTCGCGCAATGACTGAGGAACAGCGTTGATAATGTCATCAGACAGCGAGGACACGAACGGGATCAACATAATCCCCATGACCAAACCAGCGGTTAGAACAGCAGTGGCACCACTCATCCACTCCACCCCCAACAATCCTTCTTCACCACGCCCAAACACGCGGACCAATGCGGGACCAACTGTCACAAGTGCAAACAAGCCATACACGATGGTTGGAATACCGGCTAATATTTCGAGCAGTGGCTTGGCAAACGCGCGGACTCTTGGACCTGCATATTCACTAAGGTAAATGGCGGCAAACAATCCAACTGGGACCGCAACAATCAATGCAATGATTGAGATATAGATCGTGCCCCACAGTAATGGAAGAATAGATAGATCGCTGTCACCTCGAAAATTCGGAGCCCATGAACCGCCAAAAAAGAAGTCTGTCCAAGGGTGAAGCTTGAAGAAATTAATCGATTCAAACAGCATCGAAAACACAATACAAATGGTTGTCAAAATGGCCAAAGACGCTGCCAAAACTAGTAAGGCAAGTATTCCACGTTCAACCGTATTTCGTGCGCGAAACGTTGGCTTAGCTGCTAAGACTGAGAGGGCAAAACCGATCAATGCCAGCGGAGCGATACTCAAAACCATCCACAGCTGACCCATTTTCGTTTGTGCGCGATAGTTTTGAGCCACCTCTAACATCTCTGGCAGAACATCAGAGCCAACCGCGGCACCAACACCAGCCAATAGTGCCCGAATATCCGTCTGTTCCGTGTCCAGTTTAAGTGTTTCGTTTTGGCTCAGGGTACCTGTACTAACAACGACCTCAAGACCATCTGCAACACGGCGTACATCGCTCATGACCAGCCCGATGGAGGACCCCTCAGTGATGAGTTTGTCTGGAATGGTCGATAGAACATTTCGTTCCACCAGCATTGGTTGGGCAAGCAGCCAAATCAGCAAAACACCCAGCGCCGGTATCGCTGTGAACATGGCAGCATTAGAACCGTAATAAACCGGAAGCGAATGCAGTTTTCTACGATCGCCACCAGCGGTCGAAATCGCACGCTTACTTGCCAAAAAATAACCCAGTGTGGCCAAGATCAGGATTGCTATGACGAGTAGGCTTGTCGTGCTCATATTTCGCTCCGGCGTTGCTCTGATCGCGATAATTTAAAGTAAATCAGGCCACCCGTTTGATCGGGCAACCTGATGTATTGTGCTGTTTTTAAGAACCAGACCCAACGACAACTTCGTCAGATACAGCTGTTTGTGTGGCTTCCAACTCTGGGTCCGCAACTAAACCGTATTCAGCCAACGGCCCGTCTTCACCTGCAATCTCGTCGGCAACAAAGAACTCTGCAAAATCTTTCAAGCCTGGGATCACGCCGATGTGGGCTTTTTTCATGTAAAAATACAGTGGACGCGATACAGGGTATTCACCGGTAGAGATGCTTTCGGTCGAAGGCACAACACCAGACATTGTCGCGACTTGTAGCTTGTCTGTATTGTTCTCATAGAACGCGAGGCCAAACACGCCAATGCCGTCTTTGTTGCTCTCAATACGCGCTAAGGTTTCGGTATAATCGCCATCAATGTCCACCGATTTGCCGTCCGTACGTAGCGCAATGCAGGCTTTCTCGGCCGCTTTCTTCTTAGCTTTGTCCGTGTCGCCAGACGCTGATGCTAGCAAAACATCAAACGCGCCTGTGGCTTCACACCCCTCCAAGATTACTTTGTCTTCAAACACTTCACGGGTGCCGTGTTTTGTGCCTGGGACAAATGCCTGGATAGGTTGATCTGCAAACGCGGGGTTTACTTGAGCCCAATTGGTGTTTGGGTTGGCAACAATTTGACCTTCGACGATAATCTGGTCTGAAAGTGCCAAGAACCAATCCGTTGGCGTGAATTCAAATCCGTTGCCCGCGATGTCCGAGGCAAAAACGATGCCATCATATCCAATACGGACTTCGATAATGTCTGAAACACCTGCTTCAGCGCAGGCTTTTAGTTCGTTTTCTTTAATCTGACGGGAGGCGTTTGCGATATCGATGGTGTTTTCACCAACACCTTCGCAGAAACGCTTAAGGCCCGCAGATGATCCACCAGACTCGACAACCGGTGTTGGGAAATCAAAATTTTCGCCAAAGGCTTCTGCAACGATAGATGCGTACGGAAGTACGGTAGAAGAACCGGCAATTTGAATTTGATCGCGTGCAGTGGCGGCTGTTGCAGATACGGCTGCAAGGGCCAGTGCGGAGGTTGTAAGTTTCACAAATGACATAAGTGTCTCCTGAAGTGACTTAATCGGGTCACCCCAATGGCGACCTTGAGCCATCCATTAGGCCTCGGTTGCTATGCTTTTGTGACGGTTACGTAACAGTTTTATGACAGCGACATAAAAACGGCCGAAACACCTCAAATATTTGGAAAAATTGGCGTTAGAGGTCCGCCAAAGTGACCCGCAGAACTACAGAAAAGGTCATTCCTTGCGGTTCTGTCTTGTAGATTCGCAAACGCCCACGGTGACGGTTCACAATGTGCTTCACAATTGCGAGGCCAAGCCCTGTACCACCAAGTTCACGACTGCGGTGGTCATCGACACGATAAAAGCGTTCTGTCAGACGTGGGAGATGGCGGGGCTCAATCCCAACGCCATAGTCGATTACTTCAACACGGCATGCAGGACCGCGCAATGCGCTATCGCGCTTGGACAAAGTCATGCGCACTGTCACGCGTTTTCCAGCGTCACCGTATTTGAGCGCATTCTCAATCAAGTTTGTGAAAACCTGGTGCAGTTGATCGCTGTCACCTTTAATCTTCACTTGCTTCGAAGGAAGCTCACACTCCAAAACGACACCGCCCTTGTCTGCGAGTGGCTTGATCGCCTCAATCGTGCTGTGCAAAACGTCATTCAGGCAAATTCGATCTTTGGGCTTAACCCGTTCATCAACCTCAACGCGCCCCAAAGACAACAAGTCCCCAACCAATCGGTTCATACGCAAGGCTTCGGCTAACATGATCGGCAGAAATCTTTTGCGGGCTTTTTCATCTTCAGCAGCGGGACCTGTAAGCGTTTCTATGAACCCAATCATTGCGGTCAAAGGTGTGCGCAATTCATGACTGACGTTCGCTACAAAATCGCGGCGCATTTGCCCCGCATTTTCGATGTCTGTTACATCTGAAAAACACAACAAAACAATTGTGGCTTCTGGCTTAGGGCCAAGCTCAACACTCCGACAACTTACATCAAAAACGGTTTCAATATTATCAGAGATATATTGGAACTTTGCGTGTCGGTCTTTTCCATCCGCCAACGTTGCTTCAATCGTTTCTAAAATCGAAGGTTGGCGCACCATTGTGACGTAGTTGCGGTGAAGGGCTTGTCGGCCCAACAAGACAACGCCACCATCATTCATCGCAACAATCTTCTCATCCGTTCCTATCGCGACAGCCGGCATCGGAACCGCGCGCAGAAAGGTTTGGATAGCATCGGGTTGCATTCGGGGATGTTCCTATTCTACGACCTTTAAGCTATCGCGAAAACGACGCATATTTTCTTGGTAGTGCAAAGCAGAGGCTTCAAGCTTGGCAATAGCTTCATCGTCTAGTTGACGCACGACCTTTCCAGGTACCCCCATGACCAAAGACCCATCAGGAATCTCTTTGCCTTCCGTGATCAACGCCCCTGCCCCAATCAGACAGTTTTTGCCGATCTTGGCCCCATTCAAAACCGTTGCGCCCATTCCGATCAGTGTGTTGTCGCCAATAGTACAGCCATGCAGCATAACCTTGTGACCGATGGTGCAGTTGGTTCCAATTGTTAGTGGAAACCCCTTATCAATATGCATAACTGTGTTTTCTTGAACATTGGTGCCTTTACCAATCAAGATGACCTCGTGATCAGCGCGAATAGTTGACCCGAACCAAACTGACGAACCTGCCAACATAACAACCTTGCCAATTAGGTTAGCATCTGCAGCAACCCAAGTGTCTTTATGCAATTGAGGCTTGTCAGCACCTAGTGCGTAAAAGGTCATGATGTTTCCTCAAACTGAGTTTGCAGAGTGCGAACATGATCCGTCAATTGCGGCTGTTGACTGCGGCGAAGACGCGTTGCGGTTATGATTGTCTTCAGTTGTTCTTCAGTTTTATCCAAATCGTCGTTTACCAAAACAAAGTCATAGCCACCCCAGTGACTTATCTCATCCCAGCTTTTTTCCATACGACGGCCGATGGTTTCTGCATCATCTTGCCCACGTTTTTCGAGACGGTTGCGAAGCTCTGGAATAGAGGGTGGCAATAGGAATATCGACAAAGTGTGCGCACCAAGGGCTGAATTATTGATCTGCTGGGCCCCCTGCCAATCGATGTCAAACAGGACATCTCGGCCAGTGTTTATAGTTTTTTCAATTGGGCCTTTGGGTGATCCGTAAAAGTTACCAAAAACGTGGGCGTGTTCCAGCATCTCGCCATCCGCCACCATGCCTTTAAATTCGGCCTCCTCCATAAAGTGATAGTCGGCTCCGTCGACCTCACCTTTGCGCGGCGAACGCGTTGTGGCGGAAACTGAAAAATCCAATTCGGGATCCCAAACACGAAGCCGTTTGGCCAATGTGCTTTTGCCCGCGCCAGACGGCGAACTAAGGATGATTAAAAGGCCACGGCGATCATTCATGCCATTTACTCCACGTTTTGAACTTGTTCACGCATTTGGTCTATCAACACCTTCAAGGCAAGGCCTTCGCGTGTCAGTTCTGCATTCTGCGCTTTAGAACACAAGGTATTTGCCTCGCGGTTGAATTCTTGCATCAGAAAATCCATCTTTCGGCCAACGGGTGTCGTTTCATCTAACAACACTTGTGTCGCGACAACATGTGCATTCAGCCGGTCGATTTCTTCGGTCACATCTGTCTTTACAGCGAGCAATGCAAGTTCCTGCGCAACACGGGATTCATCAAGGTTGTCGGCATTTTCCATGATCACGCCCAAATTCTTCTTGAGCGATGCAGCAACCTCAATTGCACGTGTTTGCGCAATGTTGTCTGCAGATTGGGTTCGTGTTTCGACCTCTACCAATTGAGCACGCAGAACCTTTTCCAGGGCCGCCCCTTCACTTGATCGCATCGCATCAAATGAAGCAATCAATTCGTCAGCCTGCGCCAATAACGTCTTACTCAATTCTGCGGTGTCTTCCACAACCACATTTTGATCTAGAACACCGCGCATCGCGACAATATCTGATGCCTTGGATGGTGCCAAAGAAAGACCAGCATCCATCGCTTGGGTCTCAATTTCCGTCATCGCGTCGAGGATATCGCGTAAAACTGCATCATTCACTTTAGCTGCGCCAGAGGTCTCTTCGCGGGTGATACGCAGTGACAAGGTGACATTGCCACGTGCAGTCACCGCAGCCAGCGCTTTGCGCAGGCCTATCTCTAACCCATCAATCCAATCGGGCACACGCAAACGTAGATCAAGGCCCTTGCCATTAACGCTGCGCAATTCCCATGCCCAACTCCAGCCATCAAGCGCACCAGTGGCAGAAGCGAATCCTGTCATCGATTTCAGCATATCAAAGTCCCATTTCGTTTTTCGCTGTGCATAAGGTTAAAGCCGCCCCTCGCGCAACCCTTCGGCCATATCACGCCAATATGAGCGAGGTGCATTGGCCCATTAACCAATCGTTAAGTTTAAACACCATATTTCGATTAAAATGTAATATTAATCTTTCATCAACCTGTCCCATAAGCTTGTCACACAGGCCGCAGGGGAAATTGTATGTTAACTCTACGGTGGAAACTCCATGAAACAAACCAATGAACAGAATGTTGTCAAAATGAACAACTATCGAACAGATACTGGTTTTTCTGCGTTGTCCCAAGTCGAGTCCTATTGGGAGGCGTTGCGCGGCTCACGCTTGGTCCCGAAGCGGTCAGAAATCGATCCACGTGGAATTGAGTATGCGTTAGAATATACCTTTGTGTTGGAGCGAATTGCGATCGGCATGGCCCGTTTCCGCATCGCCGGCAGTCATCTTTGCAATATCATGGGCATGGAAGTACGTGGAATGCCGCTGAGTTCCTTCATCACTCCGTCGGGGCGCAAAACGTTGGGCAGT
>JAPKAB010000056.1 GCA_028825475.1 Ascidiaceihabitans sp.
TTTCGAGCTTCATAAATCGAGCACGGATTGAAGCAGCCTGTAAGGCTTTGACCGATCCTGCTCAGATGAGCGTGACTGTGCTGGAAATTGCATATGATGTTGGCTTTGCTTCTATTGGGCCATTCAATCGTGCTTTCCGTGCTGAAATCGGACACAACCCGACTGAATACCGACGCAAGGCGCAGTCCAGGTCGTTCACCGATTATGAAAAATCATCGCCAATGGCTACAAACCTGCACTGATTTTCAACATCGACGCGTGGGGTGGCGTTTGTCTTCATAGAAGTTGTGCATCAATTCCCAAAATGGAGAAGCCCGATGCGCCACTTTTTACTCACTGTATTAATAGTTTTTACTAACCTTAGCCATGTCGCCGCTCAGACAATGCCCATAATGGCGCCGTCCAGTTATCCTGAATCGGGAACCTTTTGTGGCTTCTTAAAACTTTGCCCCAAAGTTGATGAGCCCAGTGATGACACCTAAGAGCAGGATCAGGATCGGATTGGTGATGTAACTGCTTCTATTCTGTAGGGTATGTCTTCTGACGTCTTAGCGGCACCAATTCTTGATATATCAGATCCACAACATCGTCTTTTGAGGCTTATGTGCTGGCAGGCTGGCAGCGTATCGCGTGTGACTCTGTATGGAAACGGCCTTTTGGGCTGGATCATATGCAGATCCCTAGCTTAGATGTCACCGAACCGCCGATTTATCTGATCAGGAAATAAATGCCGTGACCGTTAAATGCCCGACAAAATGGACCTGAGCAGACAATGAATATTGGTTTTCAGCTTAGGGGATATTTGATCCTGCGCCGCGTCCTTCAGCCGGTCATGCGTCGTGTTTTAGCGGGGCGTATTCGCAAGGGCAAAGAAAACGCTGCGCGAGCTGGGGAACGTTTGGGTATCGCGACACAGGTTCGTCCCACAGGGCGCGTGGTATGGATGCATGCTGTTGGGTTGGGAGAGGTCCTTGCGCTGCGCCCTTTAATTGTTGGAATGCAGCAAGTGGCCCCCGATCTGAATTTTGTGATTACGTCTACAGCCCGTTCGTCGGCGGATGTGTTGGGCCAAAACCTGCCTGCAAACACTGTTCACCAGTTCTTGCCTTTGGATGGGCCAAAATTCATGACCAAGTTTTTGGATCATTGGAGGCCCTGCCTTTCTATCTGGTCAGAGCAGGACATCTGGCCTGGTGCCATCTATGACTGTGCAGCGCGTGATATTCCGATGGCTTATGTGAATGGCCGCATGGACAACAAGAGCACTGCGAAACGTGCGCGACTGGCAGGATTGTACAAACGGGTCTTTGGCATGTTTGATCTGATTGCGGCACAGGATGACCAAACGGCCAAAAACTTTTCGTCTTTGGGTGGGCGCGATGTGCGTGTGATGGGATCGCTGAAACCTGCGGCAGAGTCGCTTTGGGTTGATGCAAGCGCGCTTGAAAAGCTTCAAGCCGCACTTGACGGTCGTAAGATATGGGTTGCGGCATCGACACATAGCGACGACGAAGCTGTTTTGATTGATGCGCAGCGGGAGCTGGTGAAGCGCGACCCGTCTTGGTTGCTTATCCTTGCGCCGCGCGCACCTGCGCGTGGGGATGAAATCGTGGGTGCGCTGGATCAAGCGGGCCTAACCTTCACAAGGCGCAGTAAGGGTGGGCAACCAGATCCATCACACTTCGTCTGGATCGCGGACAGTTTTGGTGAGTTGGGCCTGTGGTATCGATTGGCAACTGCTGCTTTTTTAGGTGGTTCTTATGGGAGTCTCGGTGGGCACAACCCTTGGGAGGCTATCTGCCTGAACCTTCCGGTCTGTCATGGTCCAGATGTTGCTAATTTTGCCAAAGACTATGAGGTTTTGGATTGTTCAGGTGCATCACAACCCTTGCCCGATGACGCATCAAGCGTGTCTGCACTGGTGGATTTTGTGGTGCAGTCGCAGACCACAAAAGCGAGTGTTGGGACATTGGTTGAAGATGCAAAAGCGGCGTTGAAACCATTGGTCAAAGACCTGATTGCAATGATAAGGGCTGGCGCATGATACGCATGATCTTCCTTATTGTTTACCGCTTGGCCTGGGTTCTCTTTTTACCTTTGCTTTTGATTTACCTGTTCAAACGTGGGCAGCGTGATGCGCTGTATTCGCAAAATCTGTTAGAGCGGTTTGCGATCTATAATCGACCGATGCCGCAAGACGCGATTTGGGTTCACGGTGTGAGCCTTGGTGAAACGCGGTCTGCATTGGCGCTGATCCGTATGATCCTTGATCGTGGTGACAATGTAATCATTACCAACTTTACGCCGGCTGGACGGCGCGAAGCACAGCGCCATTTCGCAGCAGAAATTGGAAGTGGCCAACTGGCGGTTATCTGGGTTCCGCTTGATATGATGTGGACCTATCGTCGCTTTTTCCGCGCCTGTCAGCCCATGATTGGCCTGACCCTGGAGGTTGAGGTTTGGCCTGCGATGATTTCTGCGGCCAAACGGGCAGGGTGTCCGTTGTACATGTGCAATGGGCAATACGGGACCAAGCCTTTGAAACGCGACAGTCGTGGGTTGCGCATTCGCCAGCGTGTGATGCGCGGACTAACAGGCGTGTTTGTGAAATCGAACCTGCAGGCGAGCCGATTTGTCGAGGTGGGTGTTCAAAACGTGCATGTCACAGGTGAGTTGCGGTTTGATCAACCTATCCCGCAACATCAGCTCGACGCGGCCATACAATTGCGCGCCGATCAGATGGGCGAGTGGGACAACATCATTGCGATTGCGAGCGGAATTGAGGGTGAAGAAGACCTATTCGTTAAGCTGATCAAAGATGTACGTGAACGTGCGTTGAAGGATGGAACGCGGGCACCGTTGTTTGTTTATGTGCCACGTGCGCCTGAACGTTTTGGTGATGTGGCTGACAAGCTAAAGCAGGCTGGTTTGGACACTGTGCGGCGCAGTGACGCGCTGGACAAGGACCTTGCTGCTAAGCAGGAGGCGTTGGATAGCTCCACGGCTGCTTTATTGGGCGATAGTCTGGGTGAAATGTATTTCTATCTGAACCTTGCAGATCGTGTGATCGTGGGGGGAGGGTATTGCGAGGTTGGTGCACATAATATTATCGAGCCACTGTCTTTGCGCAAACCTGTGTTGGTTGGTCCGCATGTTTGGACCATCGAGTATCCGTTTGTTGAGGCTCAAGCTGCTGGTATCGTAGAGATTGTTGAACACGGCGCTGCGCTGGCTCAGAAGGTGGTTGAGCCGATTGAAGATTTCGGATCACGGATCGATCTGTTTCTTGAAGAGCACTCTGGAGCCAGTCAGCGCACATTGGATGCGATTGATGCTGTTTTGGCGGCGCGTGCGGGCATTTAACCCAAGGCCGTTAACCACAACCATATTGTTATTACCGATGATCCGGTGGCGATGAGCACGCTGGAGGCTGCAACCCGTTTGGCGCGCCCATACATATTGGCAAAGATATATGCGTTGATGCCAGGTGCCATAGCCGCCGTCAGTACACCTGATTTGAAGAAATCGGGTGGCACGGACAGAGACGTGCCAAGGGTCCAGACGATTGCAGGGTGTAGACCCAGACCAATCATGCAGACCATCAGTATGGCCAGCTTGTCGCCTTCTGGTTTGTATTGGATCAATATTCCACCAAGGGAGAATAAGGCTGCAGGCAATGCCGCGCGGACCACAAGGCCGAGGGCGTCATCGGCAAATGTCGGCAGGGACAGACCACTGAGATTGACCACAAATCCTAAAGCGATCGCGATGACGAGCGCGTTGCGGAACATCGCTTTGCCCACGGCGCGGGCCATGACGACTGGGGATTGTCCGCGATTGCGCGCGATTTCCATGACAGTAATACCCAAACCATAGCAAAACGGCGAATGCATCGCGATGATGGCATAATTTCCGGTAAGCGCATCGACGCCGTAAGCCCTTTCGGTGATCGGCAGGCCCAAGAGAACCGAATTTGAGAAGAGGCAACAAAAGCCGATAGCAATGCTGTCCTCCCAGTCGCGTTTCAGGATAAGACGAGACCCGATGATCCCAATCGCAAAGCAAAGGCTGGCACCGGTGTAAAAGCTGATGAGCAGGCGAGGGTCAAACGAGCTTTGCAGATCGATATTTGCGATGGCCTGGAACAGCAGACAGGGGATTGCGAAGCTTTGGGTGAACTTCATCAACCCGTCGATACCAGAGATTGGGAAGGCAAACTTCCATACGGCAACATACCCAAAGCCGATGACAAGGAAGACGGGAAGGATGACGTCTAGGAGCGTTTGCATGTTTAGTCGGGCCGATCGCGTGGGGTTGGTTCGGGTGCCTCCGGCGGGAGTTTTTTTGGTAACGTGAAATTAAGCGGTTTTGAAGGTGAGCGTCATGCCGTCATAGGCAGGTTGAATGTGGTTGGGTGTTTCTGCTTTGACGGTCTCGTAATCTAGGTCGTTGTGCATGTTGGTGAGCACTGCGGTTTTGCACTGTACGCGCTCGATCCACTCAAGCGTTTGGGCCAGATGTGAGTGCGTTGGGTGGGGGTTGCGGCGCAGCGCGTCGACGATCCAGCATTCAAGGTTCTCGAGTTCTGGCCAGACATTATCGGGGATTGTGGCAACGTCAGGCAAGTAGGCGACATCGTTAATCCGAAAACCGAGCGCTTGGATCGAGCCATGGTTTACCTCAAACGGTTTGAAGGTGATTGGGCCGCCAGCGCCGTCAATTTTGACATCACCGTCAATAGTGTTGATGTCGAGGATTGGTGGATAGGATGACTTTGGTGGTTGCACAAAGACATAGTCAAAGCGGTAAAGGAGCGCGTCGCGTGTGACGGGGTCTGCCCAGACGCGGAGCCGTTCGCGCATGTTGATCACAATCATACGCAGGTCATCGATCCCGTGGACATGATCGGCGTGACTATGGGTGTAGATGACACCGTCAAGGCGACCAACGTTTGCGTCCAGCAGTTGGGTGCGCAAGTCGGGAGAGGTGTCTATCAGTACGGAGGTTGTGCCAATCTGGGATACGCGCTCCACCAAGATCGAGCAACGCCGGCGATTGTTCTTGGGGTTCGTCGGGTCACATGCACCCCAGTGCCCGCCTAAACGAGGCACGCCACCAGAGGAGCCGCATCCAAGGATGGTGATCTTGAGATCATCCATTAAGCATCTGCCTTGTAGTTGGCGGCTTTGGAGAACAGGCGTTCAAAGTTGGATTGGGTTTGGGCCGCAAAATCTGCGTACTCCATACCGAACACTTCTGCCCCAACCTTTGCTGTGTGCGCGGTGTAGGCGGGTTCATTGCGTTTGCCCCGATGTGGCGGTGGTGCAAGGTAGGGTGCATCAGTTTCCACCAACACGCGCTCAACAGGGGCGGCGGCAAAGATGTCGCGAACCTCTTGGCTTTTGGGGAATGTGCTGATGCCCGACATCGACAGATAGAAGCCAAGGTCCAGCGCTGCGCGCGCCAGTTCAGGGGACGAGGAGAAGCAGTGCATGACGCAAGTGTATGCGCCGCTTGCGTGTTCTTCTGCTAAGATGCGCGCCATGTCATCATCTGCACCGCGCGCGTGGATGATAAGGGGTAGGCCTGTTTGGCGTGCAGCGGCGATATGAATGCGCAGAGATTCTTTTTGAATATCAGCGCTTTCTGCGGTGTAGTGATAATCGAGACCCGTCTCACCAATCCCGACAAATTTGGGATGTTTGGACATTTCGACCAATTCATCAAACGTGGCCAATGGTTCTGAGGCCGCACTCATTGGGTGTGTGCCTGCAGCATAAAATACAGGCGCGTAGGTTTCAGCGATGGCACGCACATCAGGTTCTTGACGCAGCTTGGTGCAGATCGTGACCATACGTGTGACGCCAGCCGCTTGGGCGTTGGCAATTAATTCAGGCAATTGCCCCTCAAAGTCAGGGAAATCGAGGTGGCAATGGCTGTCGGTGATGTGGGGTATCTGGGTCATATTGGCCTGTTTTATGAAGCGGCAGCGCCTTGGATCTTAAATATCGTATCTAGAACGAGTGCGGCCGGGTCAAGGTTCACGGCACGGCCATGGCGGGCGCGTGCCATGGCTTCGTGTCCAACGTCTGCCCATGCGCGGCCCTTATGAGGCGTGCTGGCAAGTCGGGACATTATCGAAGCCTCGTGTGGTGCCGCTTCGATCTGAGGTGGCTGTCCTGTTGCACCTGTGCGGGCAAGGCGGGCAAGGGCGATTTCAAGAAGTGTAAACAGCAGATCCAGCTTTTCCTCTGCACCGCGCTGTGCGGCGGCTTCGGCAAGGCGCAGGGTGCGGGCACGGTCCATATTGGGCAAGGAGCCAAGTATACCGACGATTTCATTGTATATCTGCAGACCACCGAGCAGGGACAAGCGCATGGCTTCGCCGACTGAGCCGCCTGAGAGTTCAGCAAGTGCAGCGGCGTTGGCGTCTGCTTCTACTTCGGCCTGAACCATAGCGCTGTGCATTTGTTCACCGTTGAGGGTTCCAAGGCGCAAGGTGCGGCATCGCGAGCGAATGGTTGGTAGAAGACGGGAAGGTTGATGGGTGATCAGCAAAAGGGTGCACCGCTCGGGTGGTTCCTCTAGCATCTTGAGCAGCGCATTGGCGGCCTGCGTGTTCATATCGTCAGCGGCGTCAATGATCACAACGCGTCGTCCACCGTCAGTGGCCGACATCTGAAAGAATCCGGTGAGTTTGCGGATGTCATCCACAACGATTTGATCGCGCATACGCCCCGTCTTTTCATTGGGGGTGCGGGTGACAGAGATGAGCCCCGGGTCTGCACCTGCAGAGATGCGGCGTGCCACTGGGTGTTCGGGATCGATATGTAGCGAGGTTGGCAAAACGGGTGCGCCGAACATGTCGTCGCCGTCTGGATCAGGTGTTGCCAGCAGGAAGCGTGCGATGGACCAAGCAAGGGTTGCTTTGCCCACACCACGCGGCCCAGTCAGCATCCATGCATGGTGCATTCGGCCAGTGTTGAACCCATCAAGAAACGTAGCCTCTGCAGCCTCTTGCCCAATGAGGGCAGGGGTTTCACGCGGGTGCGGTGCGCCGGGAACGCGATCTGGTTCGTTGATTTCTTCAGCCATAGGGCAGGTCTAACACCACATCGAATGAGGGGGAATGCAAAAGGCAGCGTTTGGGTGGTGGAAGGGGGCGCTTATTGCGTAGTGAGATGATCGTCCACCGTTTGGCACACGTCCACTGATACCTCGTCGATGCTGCGTGCACCGTTAATCACCACGAAGCGTTCCTTGAATTCTTCGGCCAAAGATAAGAACCCAGCGCGCATTTGTACCTGCAAATCAGCACCGAAGGTTTCAAAGCGTTCTTCTACACCTTGACGCGACAGGGCACGTGATAGTCCTGTGTCCGAGTCCATATCGATCAAAATTGTCATGTCAGGTTCACGCCCAATCATCAGTTTGTGCAACTGATCAACTGTGCCGCGTAGATCACCGCGCGATAGGCCTTGATACATTCGGGTGCTGTCTGCGAACCGATCGCAGATGACGACTTTGCCTGCCTCAATCGCCGGAAGGATCGTGCGCTCCAAATGGTCGCGACGTGCTGCGGTGAACAAAAGGATTTCGGTTTCTGCGGACCATCTGTCTGGCTCACCTTGCAAAACCAAAGCGCGAATTTCTTCCGCACCTTCGCTGCCACCCGGTTCGCGGGTTAGTATAACGTCGCGACCCTGGGCTTGCAGGTGTTCCGCAAGTTTGCGTGCTTGGGTGGATTTTCCGGAACCGTCGATGCCTTCAAACGTAATAAAGCTGCCTTTAGGGTTCACGACGCGCCCTCTGGCTCTGGTCCTTGGTTCAGGCGGTCAATCAGTTTCATCGCAGCGGTACTGATCCGCGCCATGAAACCGCCGTCTGCAACGTCAGTTTCGGCAAACAATGGGATGCGTGTTTCTGGTAGGCCTTCAGGGCGAAGCACAAGTTCAGCCAGTTCATCACCTTTAGAGATTGGTGCCTGAATAGGTCCTTTGTAGACAACTTCGGCAGGGATATCATCACCGCCAAGAACAGGAAGCAGCACGCTGATGTCTTGGTTTGGGACTAGACCCACATTTGGAACGGCGCCCATCCATACGTCTGCAGTTGCTAGGCGCTCACCCTCTTTGGCTAGGGGGCGTTGTGCAAATTGGCGGAATGCCCAGTTAACAATCGCTTCGGACTCTTGGGCACGTGCGGCAGAGCTGTCTAGACCTGAAAGAACGAAGATAACACGACGTTGGCCCTGTTTGGCAGAGCCAACCAAGCCATAGCCAGCTTCCTGCGTGTGGCCAGTTTTCAAACCATCTGCACCGATGCCAAGACGCAGCAATGGGTTGCGGTTGCGCTTGTTCTGAGGCGCGCGACCGTCAAACAGAAATTCAGTTTCTGAAAATAAAGGGTAGAACTCTGGGAAATCGCTAATCAAACGCTTCGCAAGCAACGCTAAATCACGCATAGACATACGATGGCCTGCTTGTGGCCAGCCATTCGAGTTTGCGAAAGTTGAGTTGGTCATACCCATTTTTTGGGCACGCTGTGTCATGAAACGTGCAAATCCGGATTCTGTGCCATCTGGGCTAAGTGCCTCAGCAATAACCGAACAGGCATCGTTTCCAGACAAGACGATTATACCGCGAATAAGGTCTTCAACGCTTACGCGATCACGCGTGTTTAGGAACATCGTCGATCCACCGTAATTCATAGAATGCTGAGAAACAGGCAATTTCTCGTTCAATGAAAGGCGGCCATCTCGAATAGCTTCAAACGCCATTAACAAAGTCATCAGTTTAGACATTGAAGCGGGTGGTAAAGGTGTATCCGCATTTTTGTTTAACAAGACAGTGCCGGTCGTTTGATCAATCACATAAGCCGCAGTTGCGCGTGTCTCGAAAGCATGGGCTTGTGCACCGGCAAAGGCCAGCACAAAGGCAGCTGCAAGGTGGCGGATCTGTCTGGTGTCGATCATGCGGGGTAACTCCTGATGTCGGCTTAGTTCGTGACTGCGTAGGCGTCAGAGAAACCTTCGCCCTTAATTTTTTTCAGTAAAGCAGAGCGTTCTGATTTGTTGGAGGCTGGGCCAACAACAACACGCCAGAACGGTTTACCACCACGTTCGCCACGTTTGATCATCGGGACCAAGCCGGCGTTGCGCATTTGCTGACCCGTGCGGGTTGCATTGGCTTCGACTGAGAAAATGCCAAGTTGGATAAATGGCTTTTCGAGGCTGGAATTGGTTGGGCGCGGGGCAGGGGCTGTAGCGGCCGCGGTCTCAACTGCCGTTGCTGTTGGTGCGGCGGCCTCAATTGCGGCGGCGGCCGATGCAATTGGGTCCAATGATGTTTCGCTTACTGCAGTAGGTGCCGAAACAGTGTCGACCATTTCAGGGGCTTCGCTTGCTACTTGTTCTTTACGAAGCGCAGTAACGTCCAACTTTGCTGGTGCACCTGCCAACATACCAAGTGCGTCGGCCGCGTCTGACGAGATTTGTAGGCGTGGGCCCGGAATGTCGCGGGCACGGCGGAACAACGCGCCGACAACGAAACTGCCGTTGGTTTTGTTGCGAATAATGACGCGTTCAGGTTCTTTCACGTCTGGGTGAGCAACCCAAACGCCACCAAGGGACGGACGCCCATCCCAAAGGCCATTTTCGGTCGCTGAAAACACTTCAGGGGCTTCGACGTCGCGTTCTGTTGTTTTTGTTGTTTGCCCAGAGCGCGATGGAGCATCAGCGGCGTTGTTGCCACGCAGAGTTTGTCCAAGGTTGAACTGACCAATGTCATCACAACCAGCTAAAATTAGTGTTGAAATCGCAACGATGCCGCCATTCCTAGCCAATTTGCTGAAACGATTAATAATATCTGCGTTGCCCATCGCATGTATTCCTTGCCTGTTCGTGGTGCTGCTCGCACCTGATTTGTCAATTATTGGTATAATTAACAGTCTCCTAACGAAGATCTTGCGGGCACTCTATCCTGTCAAAGCCGCTCTGAAAAGTGTCTGAGGTATCGATAGGCGTAAATCCCCAAGGTGGTCAGCCCTTTAAGGAGCAATTTTCTTCAAAAGTGGGCTTGCGGAATTTTTCTGCCCACACTAGGAAGTGCGTGTCGGAGGAGTGGCAGAGTGGTCGAATGCACCGGTCTTGAAAACCGACGAGGGTGAAAGTCCTCCCAGGGTTCGAATCCCTGTTCCTCCGCCA
>JAPKAB010000021.1 GCA_028825475.1 Ascidiaceihabitans sp.
AGCCCATTGCTGGTTTTGGCGATAACCCCGTTTATCTTGCAGAGCTCGGAATCAAGACCGAACTTGATGGCAGTTTGACGCTTGATGAAACACTTTTTGAGCGTGCCATCGAAGAGAACCAAGAAATTGCAGAAGCAATCTTTGCCTCGCAGTACGGCACCGATGACCCTGGCGTTTACGCATCAGGCCTATCGTTCGCGCCACCCAAAGCTGGATCTTACGCTTTGTTATATGACCCAGCAACGACACCGCCTACAGCGACCTTAGATGGCCAAAATCTTGAAATCTCCACAGACCGCAACGGCAAAACGACGCTGCGCTCTTCATTAGAGGATACAAATGGTATGTTGTTCACTTTGGAAAATGCACAAGCCGTTTCAACAAACGTTCGCTATGGCATCAGCCTAACCGACAATCTAGAAAGTTATAGTGATGCGCTCATCGGAGCAGGTGGACTGCTTTCTCGACGTGAAACAGAGCTGAATGAAAATCTACAAAGCTTCGAGTCTAACCTAGCCACCCTTGAAGAAAAAGTGAGCGTTCTGACAGATCGTTACAATGTCCAATTCGGTCGAATGGAAGCAATGATCGCCAGCCTCGACGAGACTGGCGAATATATGAAATCTTTAGTGGAGTCGTGGAACGCTGATAACTAAAGTAACTGTTTTAGAGTAGCGAGCGCTCGCGGCTGATAATCGCGGCATGAGCACGATTTCGGGCACCAAGCTTTCTGCAAATTGAACGCATGTGCATTTTGATAATGACCTCTGTAGCACCCATTTCGCGAGCGATTTCCTTATTTGTCATACCGTCCGCAGCCAAGCGTAGTACATAAAGCTCTTTGTCATTCAAACCATGGTTGTTTTCTAAGTCTGTTGTGGAACCTGGGAAGTCTGCACCTACAGGAACAAAAATCAGGCCAGAGCTAATTAACTCGATAATGCTAACAAGAGAACGTAGCGGCATCGTCTTTGCTATTAATCCACGCACACCAAGTTCGAGTGCTTTATCAAGAACGTGACGATCAACTTGTCCAGTGAACAGTACAACATAACCGTCTCGCGCAGCGCGAACAACTTGCGCGACGCTATCAAGGCCAGACATGCCCGGCATCTTTAGGTCAAGGAGAACCACATCGAATTTGTCCCGTCCTAAAAGTTTAAGCAGAGATTCTAGATCATAGCAGCAAGAGGTTTCAAAACCCCCTTCCCCGCCAAGCATGGAGGAGACGGCATCAGCAAGTAACTTGTGGTCGTCTGCAATTGCTATCTTCAACGTATTCTCGTTATTGCCAGTCTCGTCATCACGTTCACTCAAATTCATAATTACTTCCTAAATCACTTCTTAAACTTACAGGAAACCCGCAACGCGTCAAAAAAAAATTCGTTGTGACCAACTTAAGTGTTGGGAACTATAGATAGAACGCATCCGGTACTTTTCGAACCTGTTACTCTCTTTTTCCACCAATCAAAGTGTCAAACTACCCAATTACTCTAACGAACATATCATATATCTTTAGATACATCGTACTTTTCTTTTGGATGTATCTAAAAGGGTTGATTGTCAAATTTCTGCCAAGGAACATCAAATAATTAGTACAAAACCACTCACGGCCCTAATTTTCCTTATTGCACTCTTTTCCACACCAACGCTGTCGGCTGCGGCCGACGGCCTTACAGTCACGAATGGAGATACCGTGATTAAGCTTCAAAGCGAAGATATAGCGGCCCTTCAAAAGACCTCATTTGAAACAAGTAATATATGGACCGAAGGGACTGTCATTTTTACTGGGCCATCCCTTAAATCAGTTATAGAACTTGCAAACATAACAGACGGGTTCGTTACGTTAACAGCAGTAAACGATTATATAATTCAAATTGCTGTTAAAAGTATTACTGAAAATGCACCAATTATCGCAAATTCAATTAATGGGAAGCCATTTGACAGTCGTGAAAAGGGACCATATTGGGTTGTCTTTCCTTACGATTCAGACCCAAAATATCAACAAGAAGAAATCTATGCCAACAGTATTTGGCAACTTGTTGCTATTGAAAAAGACGGTGAATGGTAAATTTCAGATGAGAACCACGCCTATGAAAAAGCGATCTAGAATTCGCAATTGGTCTGCAATGGCATTATCATCCCTTTTAGTAGTTGCGTTTTTTACGCTCTTAATCGGGGGAAGAGCGCTCAAGACACAAATAGACAATCTGGCTGTAACCTCCTCTGATAATTTAGGGTGGAATCTCTCCCAAATCGACACGGATTTTAGGCGATTTCTTGTCAGCTTGCTCGAACCGATGACGCCGAGTTCTGCAGAAGGTCCAATAATTACTGCGACAGAGTTTTCAAATATTGAAGTTTCTTTCGCCATATTTTATAGTAGAGTAGATGTTTTTGGGGCGACCCTAGATCATGTTGGGTCGTCTTTCGCATCGGACAGTGATTATTTATATATCCTGCAAAAGCGCAATGAATTTGCCTCTATAATTGATGCAATGGACAAGCCAACGGCTGTACAGATACAGCATTTGGTCGATCTTGCCTTTGCAATTCAGTATGATGTTCGCGTCCTGAAAACGCGGGGACTTCAGAGGCTTGCTGGTGCCCAAACAGAAATTCGAGATCAACAGTATAAAACATTTCTTAGTTTTCATGCTTCGTCGTTCATAATACTAGGTTTCGTCTTACTGTCTTGCCTTCTCGCATTCCGGTTGTGGAGAGACTTAGAAGAACGCAGCAGAAACATTGAGCTCGCGGCAACAAATGTTACCAATGCTTTTGAAGCTGCACATTCGGCTGTAATCTTCACTGATACGGACGGCAAGATCATTCAATGCAACCAAGCCGCCACCAAGTATTTTGGCACTAATGATGAAGATGTTCTTGGCGCAGACTTCGTTCACGACTTGCTTGATAGTACCAGCATAAGCGAATTTATTCTTTATCGAAATTCACCAGGAACGCACACAATTCGCCTTCTTGCCAGAAGCCTCGAATACAATCTATTTTCAATCGAGATGTCTGGCGTTTGGACAAAAGATCTCGAAGGGCTCGATACCTACATAATCTATTTGACCGACATTTCAGAACAGTTGGTTGCTGAAGAGACATTGAAGGCATCTAGTGACGAAGCCAAGGAAGCTTCTAACGCTAAGACACGTTTCCTTGTTACAATGAGCCACGAGATGCGGACGCCATTGCATGGCTTGATAGCATCACTCGACATGATCCATTCCGAAAAATTAACGACGGCTGATCAAAAATTGTTCAAGACTGCGCTTGAATGTAGCAACCGCGCATTGGCACAAGTTACCAGCATCTTGGATCACACCCGGCTTACGAAAGTGCAAGAAACTGCCCAACCATTTGCACTACGCGCGTTGCTCGAAAGCATACAGACTGTCCTTACACCGCTCGCGGCAGCCAACAACAATACTCTTGATATGAACTTCCTCGGAAATGGAGTAGATGCGCGCTACCTTGGTCTACCTGAAGCTTTTTCGCGTGTGATGTATAACCTCCTAGGCAATGCGATAAAATTCACAGAAAATGGCTCGGTCTCTGTAGACATGATCGCAACCAAAGGCTCTGAAGAAAATACCCGTTTTTTAAATTTCATTGTATCTGATCAAGGCATCGGAATTGCGAAAGAAGACCAAAAGCGCGTTTTTGAAAGTTTTGAGAAGGCAAAGTTCAACAAAGAGGACAGCAATAGCGGTTCAGGCCTCGGGTTAGCTATCGTGACGCAATCATTAACGCAGATGAACTCAGAGATTCATATGACAAGTCGGCTTGGCAAAGGGAGCACATTTAAGTTCACTCTAGAACTAGAGCTAACAACTGAGGACGAAAGAAGCGAACCTCCGGCCATTTCAAATGACATTGAAGAATGGACAACCCCATCAGATCCTCAAGGCCCTGTGCTTATTGTAGATGACAATCAAATCAACCGTACCGTTCTAAGTGAGATGGTTTCGCGTCTTGGCTATAAGACCGATTGTGTTTCACTGGGTGCAGAAGCTGTCGAATCCGCCAGAACAGCTCTCTATAGTCTAATTTTGATGGACGTTAACATGCCGGGTATGGATGGATATGAAGCTACCCGCGCTATTCGTTCGGGCAATGGAAAATCAGCAGAAACAACCATTCTTGGCGTAACAGCGCTAATTCCAAATGATAGGGACCACTCAACTGAATCTGGGATGAACGCGATGCTTGCCAAGCCCCTAACCGCTGATGGGCTTGCAAAAGCCATTAACAGGTACATTGATCAAGCCGAGATGCCCGAAGGCGACAACCTTGAGCAGTTCATGGATCCAGCCATTGCCAAAGAACTTAAAAAACAAAGCTTAGTTGATGTGCGTAATGCAATTGAAGTGTTGTCTGATAAGACCTCGTCGTGGGACGATCGCAGCGCAACAGCTCATTATGCAGTTGGCTCAACTGGTGTTGTAGGGTTTTCCAAGCTTAGCCAAATTCTTATCGAAGCTGAACAAGCTGCTAAACGAAGCGATCAGGCCGCTCTTGATGTTTGCTTAGTGGAGTTGGTGAAAAGTAAGAGGTAGTCGCGGGATTTCGGACCGTTTCTTGAGGTAGATCGACTGATTAGAAAGACGATCTGAGATGACAAAGAGAAAGAACCATTCAGCCGAGTTCAAAGCGCGTGTTGCGCTTGATGCGATCCGCGAAGAGATAATGCTTGCGGAGCTGTCAAAGAAGTAGAGCGTCCATTCGGGCCAGATCAGCACGTGGAAGCGTGCGGCCCTGGACAACATGACATCAGCCTTTCAGCGGCGTGGGAGAGATCCTGAGCCAGAGTTCAGCGCTGCTGAAGTAGAGAAGCTGCATTCAAAGATTGGGCAGTTGGTGGTGGAGCGGGACTTTTTGGCCGATGCCTCGCGTCAACTTCTGGGGACGCGAGGCAAAAAATGGTGAACAAGGGTCATAAGCTAAGTGTCAGGCGTCAATGCGTGCTGCTGACGTTGGCGCGCTCGAATCTGTATTATCAACCGAAGGGTGAGAGTGCTGAGAACCTAAAATTTATGAGGATCATTGATAAGCAGTTTTTGGAAACGCCGTGGTATGGTTCCCGGCAAATGGCTCGGCACATGAAACAGAACAACCACCAATGCGGTCGTCATCGTGTGCGGCGTTTGATGCGTCTTATGCGCTTGGTTCCGATCTACCAGGAGCGCAAAACGAGCAAGAAGCACCCATGACACAAGATCTGGCCCTATCTGCTGAGGAATACGGTGATTGATCGGCCGAACCAAGTCTGGTGCGCAGACATAACCTATATCCCAATGCGGCGAGGCTTCCTGTATCTGGTGGCGATTATGGACTGGTTCAGCCGCAAGGTGCTGGCCTGGCGGCTCTCCAACAGCATGGACGCGGAGTTCTGCGTTGAGGCGCTGACGGAGGCCCTAAGCAAACACGGCACACCGGAGATATTCAACACGGATCAAGGCAGCAAGTTCACCAGCGGCGATTGGATCGACGTACTGACCGATGCGAGGATCAAGATCAGCATGGATGGTAAAGGGCGCTGGATCGACAACCGTATGATCGAACGTCTTTGGCGGTCTTTGAAGTACGAATGCATCTATTTGCACGCCTTTGAGAGGGGATCACAGGCCAAGGCTGGCATCGCTAAATGGCTCGCCTACTACAACGTTGAAAGGCCTCACTCGACGCACGGCATCTTGACCCCCAATGAGGTCTATGACAGCAAAACGGACCCCATGAGACTAGCAGCCTGATATGAAACCATGGTATACCTTAGCAAGGCTGCAAAATGGTCGGAAAACTAGGACCACCTCTAACACCAGGCACTAAGCCAACATAGCCTGTACCGATCATCGCAATTTTCATGAACCTACCACCTTACAATTACAATTTTTTCTTTTGGGATGATCCAAGGCGGTCAAACTGTCAACAATCTGTCCAAATTTATAGAATTTTCCACAAAACAGCGCCAATCAAGGCACATGATCTTCAGTTGTTTTCAAATCGCCCTGCTGCACGTTCTTCCTGCTGAATACGGACTGAATGCCGCTTTGAAATAAGTGACGCAATAATTACACCACTCGCAACCAACCCAATCAAGATCGAACTAAGCGCATTGATCTCAGGGCTCACTCCCAGTCGCACGGACGACCAAATCTTCATAGGTAACGTTGTTGCCGATGGTCCGGTTGCAAATGATGCAATAACCAAATCATCCAAGGAAAGCGTGAAGGCCAATAACCAACCTGAAACCACTGCAGGTGCGATGATTGGCAATGTGATTAGTCTAAACGCCTCAAACGGCGATGCGCCCAAATCAAGCGCAGCTTCTTCCAATGAACGGTCAAACGTTGCCAACCGAGACGACACAACGACCGAGACAAAACACATCGAAAACGTTGTGTGCGCCAAGACGATGGTCATAACACCACGATCCATTCCCACCCCAATGAAAAGTAATAGTAGGGAAAGTCCCGTAATAACTTCGGGCATTACCAGTGGTGCATAGATCATTCCAGAAAACAAAGTTCGCCCAAAAAACCTACCTCCACGCACCAACGTATAGGCCGCCATAGTTCCCAACACTGTTGCAATTGAAGATGAGATCACAGCCACTTTCAACGTCACCCAAGCAGCGTCAAGAAAAGCGTCATTGCTCAATAATTCGCCATACCATTTTGTTGAGAAACCCGCCCAAACAGTTACCAGCTTTGATTTGTTAAAGCTGTAAATTACTAGGATCAGCATTGGCAGATATAAGAACGCAAATCCAAAAGTCAGGGATATCACATTAAAGGGGCTAAGGCGGTTCATCCTTCAGCCTCCTGTTGGCGTTGCTCGTTCCGTTGGAAAAGGATGATTGGTACAATCAGGATCAAAAGCAAAATTACTGCAACTGCGCTGGCAACAGGCCAATCGCGGTTAGAGAAGAATTCCTCGAACAGCACCTTACCGATCATCAAAGTACCAGATCCACCCAGCAGTGATGGGATCACAAACTCGCCCAGCGCCGGAATGAAAACTAGAAAACAACCCGCCACTATCCCACCTTTAGAAAGCGGAATTGTAATCAACCAAAACGCTTTCATCCTTGAACAACCCAAGTCTTCAGCCGCTTCGATTAGCGAGGCGTCCAAACGCTCTAGCGCAGCGTAGATCGGCAAAATCATGAACGGAATGTATGTGTAAACGATTCCAATATAGACTGCCGTGGAGGTGTTCAAAATCGTCAACGGTTCGCTGATTGCACCGATCCAAAACAAGAAGCGGTTTAATAACCCTTCGGTGCTTAGTATTCCGATCCACGCATATACACGGATTAAAAAGCTCGTCCAAAATGGCAAGATAATCAGCATCATCAAGGTCGCGCGCCACTCATGAGGTGCGCGCGCCATCGCATATGCAATCGGGTAGCCAAATAGCAAAGTTAGGACTGTCGAGATAAACGCAATTCTAAGGCTGCTTAGGTACGCTTTCCAATACAAGTCATCTTCCGTCAGAAAAACAAAGTTCTCAAAATCAAGCTGCGAAAACATCGCGCTTAGGCCGTCTTTCATCGTCGGCATATATGGTGGGATCGCCAGTGCAGCGTCAGATAGTGCGATCTTGAACACAATGACAAACGGAACAAGGAACAAGGCCAGCAGCCAAAGATATGGCACCGCGATAAGGACAAAACGTCTCAAATTATTGATCCAACAGAACGCCAGCTGTGGCGCTCCAACTAACCCAAACAGGATCTTCCCACGTGAATGCACGACGGGAAATACGGCGGGTGTTTGCGGTTTGTGCCTTTATGATTTGACCGCTGGGCAGCTGCACGTGATAGGTACTAAGGTTCCCCAAATACGCAATATCCAACACCTTGCCCTGCACCGCGTTTGGGCCGTCAGGGCGTTCCGCGTGAATACCAATTTTTTCAGGCCGAATTGCCAAATGTGTGGTTTCACCCTCTGTAAATGTCCGATCACAGGCTGCGGTAACGGGCTCCTTTCCACCAAAATTCAGTGAATAGGTATCCGCACCGATGGCCTTAACGGGACCAGTCAAGATGTTCACGTCACCGATAAAATCGGCAACGTAAACAGAGTTGGGCGCTTCATAAATTTTCTCAGGTGTCGCAACCTGAATAATGCGTCCCTCATCCATAACTGCAACCCGCGATGCAACTGTCATTGCCTCTTCCTGATCATGGGTTACAATGACAAAAGTCGTACCCGTTTGTTCTTGAATATCCATCAGTTCAAACTGTGTATCTTGGCGCAGCTTTTTATCCAACGCGCCCAAAGGTTCGTCCAGTAGCAACAACTTTGGTGCTTTAGCCAACGAACGAGCCAATGCAACACGTTGGCGTTGCCCGCCTGAAATTTGGTGTGGTTTACGCCGTCCAAACTTTTCTAGGCGCGTCAGTTTAAGCATCTCTTCAACGCGTGCGTTCAAAACATCTTTGGCGACACCATCACGGCGCAACCCAAAGGCAATATTTTCCCAAACAGAGAGATGCGGGAACAGGGCGTAGGATTGGAACATCATGTTCACAGCACGCTTGTTGGGTGGAATACCCGCAATGTCGCGACCAGACAATGACATCGAGCCCGAGGTAGGGTTCTCGAAACCAGCCAGCATACGCATCATTGTCGTCTTACCACAGCCCGATGGTCCAAGCAGCGCAAAGAACTCGCGTTCAAAGATATCCAATGACAAATCGTCAATGGCAACAAAGTCGCCAAAACGTTTGGTTACATTTTTAAATGAGATAAGAGGGGCCGTGTTAGGATCATCCCAGGGTGCGAAAACAGTCTCTACCACAAGCAATCCTTAATAAATGAGGTGGAGCGCGGCCAATGCTGCGCCCCTTGGTTCGGGTATTAGGTCCCGGACTTAATTTTTGTCCACATGCGTGTCACTTTACGCTGCACTTTTTGTGGGTAAGGAGCCTTGGTGTACAAGTTCTCCAATGTCGCTGCGTCTGGGTAAATCGCCGGATCACCAATTACGTCTTCGACCAAGAACTCTTGCGATGCCTTGTTGCCGTTGGCGTAGTAAACGTAGTTTGAAGCCGCAGCCATGTTTTGCGCATCCATGATGAAATTCAAGAATGTGTGTGCTGCCTCTGGGTTTGGGGCATCCGTTGGGATCGCCATTTGGTCAAACCACATCAAAGCACCTTCTGATGGCGCATTAAACGCAATCTCTACGCCATTTTCTGCTTCATCAGCACGATCACGTGCTTGCAAGATGTCACCGGACCAGCCGAACGCAACGCAAATGTCACCGTTCGCCAGTGCATTGATATACTCAGAGCTGTGGAATTTAGTCACGTATGGTCGGATAGCAGACAGAACAGCTTCAGCCTTAGCAAACGCTTCTGGGTCTTCGCTGTTAGGATCTTCACCAACAAATGTCAAAGCAGCTGGAATCAGCTCGGTCGGAGCGTCCAAGAAGTGAACACCACACTCAGCAAGCTTTTTCATGTTCGCAGGATTGAACACCAATTCAAGCGAACCAACAGGTGCATCATCACCCAGGATTTCAGCAACTTTTCCAACGTTCACGCCAAGGCCAGTCGTGCCCCACATGTAATTGATAGAATGCGCATTGCCCGCGTCGTATTGTTCTGTGCGGTCTTTGATAACTTCCCAAAGGTTACCCGCGTTCGGCAACTGAGCTTGATCCAATTTCTGAAACGCGCCCGCTGTGATCATGCGCTGTAGGAAGTCACCCGTTGGAACGACAACGTCATAGCCAGAGGAGCCGGCAAGCATTTTAGTTTCCAAAACTTCGTTGCTGTCGAAAACGTCATAGATCAGCTTGATGCCAGTCTCGTCCTCAAACTTAGACAACAACTCTTCGTCAATGTAATCGGACCAGTTGTAAACCCGAACTTCTTCAGCCCATGCGGCCGTGGAAGCAATCGCCAATACGGCAACGGTGCTTAGCATTTGTTTCATTTTAGTCTCCCGTGTTTCGGGTCGGGTTGGTCCCGACTTTCGTTGATTTGATCAAGTTTTACGCTCTTGATCAAGACTTCTTATGTTTCAAAAGTAGATCATATGCACAAATCAACCATTTGCAGGTGCCATACCTGTGTTGACTTGGCCGTGTTTGATCATATTCTCAGTTCAAACAAATACGGCCTGAAGCTAGGCCCGCTTTCAAAGGAAAGTCTAATGCCCGCCATTACCAATCACCTACCCACAGCTGAACTGCAGGCCTTAGACGCTGCCCACCACATGCACCCGTTCACAACAAATGATGAATTGGCAGCGCAAGGTGCACGGATCATTACCCGCGCAAACGGTGTTTATCTGCACGACAGCGAAGGCAACGAAATCTTAGACGGTATGGCTGGTCTTTGGTGTGTAAACATCGGATATGGACGCGAAGAACTGGCCGAAGTCGCAGCCCGTCAGATGAAAGAGCTGCCGTACTATAACACCTTCTTTATGACGACCCACGTGCCCGCAATTGCACTCGCCAAAGAGATAGCATCACTTGCTCCTGCTCACCTGAATCACGTGTTCTTCGCCGGTTCTGGTTCCGAAGCGAATGACACCAATCTGCGCATGGTGCGCACATATTGGGCGATGAAAGGCAAACCTTCAAAAACCGTCGTGATCAGCCGCAAGAATGCATATCACGGTTCGTCAGTTGGTTCTGGATCGCTTGGCGGCATGAGTCCAATGCACGCCCAAGGCGGCCTACCGATCCCTGACATCACGCACATCAATCAGCCACATTGGTGGGCAGAGGGTGGCGACGCAACACCTAACGATTTTGGTCTGGCCTGCGCACAAGAACTGGAAGCAACCATCCTTGCCATGGGCGAGGATCGTGTTGCCGCGTTTATCGCAGAACCCATTCAAGGTGCTGGCGGCGTAATAATTCCACCAGAAACCTACTGGCCTGAAGTTCAACGTATTTGCGACAAATACGAAATCTTACTAATTGCTGATGAAGTCATATGTGGCTTTGGCCGCACAGGAAACTGGTTTGGATCAGAGACAGTAAACATTCGGCCAGACATCATGACTATCGCGAAAGGTCTTAGCTCTGGCTATCAACCCATCGGGGGTTCAATCGTTTCTGATGAAATCGCTACAGTGATCAATTCTGGCGAATTCAATCACGGCTACACCTATTCCGGCCACCCTGTGGCGGCCGCTGTGGCACTCGAAAACCTGCGTATCCTGCAAGAAGAAAACGTTCTGGATCACGTCCGCGATGTGGCTGCTCCTGCCCTTGCCGAAATGTGGAATGGTCTGGGCGATCACCCGTTGGTTGGTGAAACAAAAATAATCGGCATGATGGGATCACTTGCCCTTACACCAAAAAAAGAAACACGCGCCAAGTTTGCAGCTGACGCTGGAACAGCAGGCTATATGTGCCGCGAACGCAGCTTTGCCAACAACCTGATTATGCGCCACGTTTATGACCGCTTGATCATCTCACCACCACTCGTGATTACTCCGGAAGAGATCAAGTTAATGGGCCAGCGTGCACGTCTAGCACTAGACGAAGCCTATGTGCAGATGAAGGACTTGGACCTTCTGAAAGAAGCGTCATAGTTAACTCTATTTGGTGGCGAATTTAGGAGATACGCCGCCAAATACCTCTGCTACCCCATCTTCAGAAATCCGAATACTCTGACCTATTCCCACATTGGCACCTGAAACACTCAGAGTTGGGCAGACATGAAACGTCATATTCGGCTCTAAAACTGCTTCGCTATTAGTATTCAATGAAATCACTTCATCTTCCATTCTTGGGGGATAGGCTACACCAATCAGTCCGCCAAACCCGTTACCGTTATCGTCGCCGTGTCCCAATGGACCCGCCAAGGCTTTAGCGACGTCGCTAACCTTACTTCCTGCTGTTGCAGCAGCAATTCCGGCGTCCAAACTTTCGATCAAAGCAGCCTCGGCGCGACGCTTTTCATCTGACACTTCGCCTAGAAAAATGGTTCGGCAAAGCGGCGCATGATAGCGACGGTAGCATCCTGAGAATGAGAAGGTCATGTCCTCACCAGCAACCAACGGACTGCCACTCCACGTCAGCAAGCGCGCAACTGTATCAGAACCTGACGGCAACATCGGTGGCATTGCTGGGTAATCTCCCCACGCGCCATCTACACCTTGCATAGCATCATGATAGGCCAATGCAACCAGCTGGTTCTTGGCCATGCCAACATCTGCATGCTTCATAACACCTTCCATGATTTTATCGGAAATGGCCGCCGCTTTACGCATGAACGCAATCTCGGGCGCGGACTTGATCGCGCGCTGAAGGTTCACCATTCCTGTTGCGTCAGCAAAACCGACATCAGGTAGAACCTGCAAAAGAACAGAAAACCCTTTGGCAGAGAAATGTTGACTGTCCATTTCGATGCCAAGGTTCTGAACACCCAACCCACTAATGTGGCGCGCTAGGTCCTCAATCGGATGGCGCTCCATCGAGTTCACAAGATCGCTTTCATGGCCGATCACACAACCCTCTGGCATCCAGACGGTGTGCATTGCCCCTTGCGTATCTTGCTGACGCCCCCACCACATTGGGTCCGCATCCTGCAGAACAATCACACCCTGATGATGACTAAACGTCCAGGCATCGTACCCCGTCAGCCACTGCATATTTGCGGGATCACTGACGAACAAAGCATCCAATCCCGCAAGCGCCATTGCCATACGGGTCATCAAAAGGCGGCGATCATATTCCACCTGATCAAAGGGCAATCGTTTGCTGGTCATACTATGAATCCTTTTGCGCCCAAAATGCGGCCTCAACAGGTTAGGCGCAATAGGAAACCCATCAGAACCAGCGCCCGATCGCAGTCAACTGAAACGAACCACCTGTTGCACTGACATGGGCGAAGGCCACAGCGCTAGAAACCGATGTGGTCGTTTGCCCTGCACTAATCCATAGGTTGGCCACATCACTCACATTCCCACCTGAAACAATTGGCGGTGCGATAAACCCACTGGGGAATGTCCACGTTTGGGTTGCCGATTTAAAAGCAGCTCCAACAACGATGTTGGTGTCAGCAGAAATCACGTTCGATGTGCAAATCATTGTCCCATCCGCAAACCGCGTAAATTCACCATCCACCGTACTGCCTCGTTCAATGATCGCGCCACTTGGGCTGCCACCAACTTCGCCTACACCACCAATGATATTACCGGGGCAGTACCCAAAATCGGCACGCATCAACCGACCTATCGATGTATCTGTTGGCCCCGATTGAACAGACGCACCCGACACACTCCCACTTGCGGAATCAAAACGAATGGCTTCTTGCCATGAAGACCCATCCGGGCTGATTTTCAACGACCAGCTGTTTGATCCATTCAGACCCATTTCCGCATGCCCAGACCAATTTGTCTGAAATAATAGGCTCGCGGTATCAGACGTTGATGCCTTGTTGATCTTGATCTGATGGCCCGCCCCTTCGTGCGAATACAACGAAGCTGGCGCGCTGATGCTCAGCCGATTGGTTGCGTCAGCCGTCGAGTTTATTCCGACATTTTGAAGGTTAGCCAATTCAGTTTGCTGAGGCAGCTCAACCCAACCCCCACCGTCGAAATGCAAATACCCGCCACGTGATTGATCGAACGCTAACCAACCAATTTGCGGGGTACTAAACAGCCATGCATTGCCATCAAACGAGGCAACGGCCCCTTCATGGCTTCCCCAAGCACCCACGCTCTCATCAGCCACCAAATACCTATCACCCCTTTGAGCGAGTGGTGGACTGGTCAACGTGCTGTCCAAGACGCACAGTTGCGTAACAGCATCTAAGACACTGAGTGCTTCGTTATGTGTCACATGCTTTTGCGCTTGTGATGGCTGCATCACGGGCAGGCCAAGATTCGGCAGTGTTTGAGACATGGGGACCCCTAAATGTTCCATGAGAATGCAATATTTCAGGGAATTTGACGAGTTTTCTTGAATAAACACTTACAGGATCGACTGTCCAATTCAGAAATTGTTAAGCATTGTTCTGTCGAAGGCGCGCGAAACAGGCGAATAGCAAAATATTTCGAATGAAACGGCACTTTAGATATATATTAGGTTGCAAATTTTGAACTCACTGGTTCTACTCTTCTTTAATACACGCGGAAAATCGCGGGAGAAACCAGGGAGCCACATTTGGCCGATACTGCAAAAAACGATGCGTTCGTTGAATTTGAACGCGTTCAGAAAAGCTATGACGGCGTTAATCTAGTCGTCAAAGATTTGAACCTTTCCATGCCACGTGGCGAATTCCTAACGATGCTTGGCCCATCAGGATCTGGCAAGACCACTTGCCTCATGATGCTTGCCGGTTTCGAGACAGCAACACACGGCGACATTCGCCTTGGTGGCACCTCGATCAACAACATCCCACCGCACAAACGTGGCATTGGCATGGTGTTCCAAAACTACGCATTGTTCCCGCACATGACTGTTGCTGAAAACCTTGCCTTCCCTTTGGAAGTTCGCAAGATCGGCAAATCTGAGCGTGAAGAAAAAGTCATGCGCGCATTGGGTATGGTTCAGATGCAAGATTTCGCAGGCCGCCGCCCTTCACAGCTTTCTGGTGGTCAACAACAACGCATCGCTTTGTCGCGCGCATTGGTGTTTGAACCCGAATTGGTTTTGATGGACGAGCCACTTGGCGCATTGGACAAACAGCTGCGCGAAACGCTGCAATTTGAAATTACCAACTTGGCACACGAACTAGGTATTACGACTGTTTACGTAACGCACGACCAAACCGAAGCGCTGACAATGTCAGACCGCGTAGCGGTGTTTGAAAACGGCCGCATTCAACAACTGGCTGCGCCAGACAAATTGTACGAAGAGCCAGAGAACAGCTTTGTTGCGCAGTTCATCGGGGAAAATAACACCCTCGAAGGAATCGTTAAAGAAATCAAAGGTGGCGTTGCGCTAGTTCAGCTCGACAATGGCGACTTGATCGACGCCAAGCCCATCAATGTAACTGAGGCTGGCCAGCGGACACGCGTTTCTATCCGCCCAGAGCGGGTTGAGATGGACAAGTCACGTCTGTCACCAGACGCACACACTTTGAAAGCTGAAGTGCTGGAATTCATCTACATGGGTGACATCTTCCGCACGCGCCTTCGGGTTGCTGGTAACGATGACTTCGTCATCAAGACGCGCAACGCCCCGGATCAGGTGCGTTTGCAGCCAGGCCAGATGATCGACATTGGTTGGTTGGCAGAGGATTGCCGCGCGCTAGACGCGTAGCGGTATGAGATATCGCGTGATGTTTCAACGTCGCGCGATGAATATGAGGTTGGGAAACAAGCCCGTACCCCAACCTCTAGACTACTCGGGTTTATCAGGGAGACTATCAATGAAACTTACCAAAACACTGTTGGCCACAACGGCCCTTACAGTTGCGGCTGGCATGGTTAACGCCGACGGCCACATGTCATCTGAAATGACAATCGTATCTTGGGGCGGCGCTTACTCTGCTTCACAAAAAGGTGCCTACCACGACCCATACGCCGAAGCGAATGGCGTAACGATCATCAACGATGACTCTTCTGCAGAAGCCGTAGCTAAATTGCGCGCGATGTCAGAAGCTGGCAACGTAACTTGGGATGTTGTTGACGTTGTTGCAGCAGATGCGATCCGCCTTTGCGACGAAGGCCTTGCGCTGGAAATCGACGCAGACACAATGCTTGCAAACGCTCCAGACGGCACCAAAGCTTCTGAAGATTTTGGTGACCTATTGGTCTCTGACTGCTTCATTCCACAAATCGTTTATTCAACAACATTCGGTTACCGCACTGACCTAGTTGGCGATACTGCACCAACTACTGTTTGCGCAGTATTCGACACTGAAGCATACCCAGGTAAGCGTTCACTAGAAAAACGCCCAATCAACAACATGGAATGGGCTCTTCTTTGTGACGGCGTTGCAAAAGACGCAGTTTATGACGTTCTTGCGACTGAAGAAGGTCAACAGCAAGCTCTTGATAAGCTAGCAACAATCAAAGACGATGTTATCTGGTGGTCTGCTGGTGCTGACACTCCACAGCTTTTGGCTGATGGCGAAGTTATCATGGGTTCCACATACAACGGCCGTCTGTTCGCAGCGATCGAAGAGCAAAAATTGCCAGTGGCAATGCTTTGGGACGCACAAGTATTTGACCTTGATGGTTGGATTATCCCAGCCGGTCTAAGCGAAGAGCGTCAAGCACGTGCACTTGATTACATCATGTTCGCAACTGACACACAGCGTCTAGCTGACCAAGCACAGTACATCTCTTACGGTCCTGCGCGTAAATCTTCTGCACCCCTTGTTGGTAAGCACAAGACATTGGGCATCGACATGGCACCACATATGCCAACAGACCCAAACAACGCAAAGAACACGTTCTTGTATAACTACGAGTTCTGGGCTGATTACCGTGATGACATCGACGCAAAATTCCAAGCGTGGTTGGCTAAGTAAGCCAGTAAGGCGGGGTTAAACCCACCTAATGTTGCACAATTCGGCGGGGGCGATTTAGCCCCCGCCACTCCTTTACTGAAAGACTAAAGATGAGCGATAGCACTGCAAATGGCCTCGTGTTGGCCGCTGATGGCACGCCCCTAAAACGAAGCCTCTCGCGCGCCATGCGCCGCCAGAAGATACGGGCCTTCATGCTGGTTGCTCCATTGTTGATCTTTGTTCTTTTGACATTCATCTACCCAATCGGTGTGATGCTTTCACGTTCGGTTCAGAACGACATCGTCCCTGAAACATTGCCCGAGACAGTACGTGTTCTGGGCGCATGGGATGCTTCTAGCGGGGAGCTGCCTGACGAAGCGGTTTATGCCGCCTTCATGCGCGACATGTCCGTCGCGATCGAAGCCAAAAGGCACACGCGTCTGGGTTCGCGTCTGAACTACGAGAAGACTGGCTTCTCATCTATGTTCCGTCAATCTGGACGGAAGATGAAAAAACTTGATCCGGTCACAGATGCACCTTTCAAGAACAAGCTGATCAAAATCCACAAAGGATGGGGTGATGTTGAAACATGGAAAACGCTTCAGACCTACTCAGGTCTTTATACATCGGGTTACTTCCTAAACGCAGTTGATGCACGCATGACTCCTGAGGGCATGGCGTGGCAACCTGAAGACAAGCAGATCCTGCTCAAGTTGTTTGGGCGTACGTTGGTCATGTCATTGATCATCACAGGCTCCTGTATCCTGCTAGGCTATCCAATCGCGTGGCTTCTAGCGAACGTATCACCGCGCAATGCCAACCTGTTGTTGATCCTTGTTCTGCTGCCATTCTGGACCTCTCTGTTGGTGCGAACATCAGCATGGAAAGTGATGCTGCAACAGAATGGTGTGATCAACGAAGTACTTGTTTGGATCGGGCTGGTGCCCGATGGGGATCGACTGATCCTGATCAACAACGAATTCGGTACGATCGTCGCCATGACGCACATCTTGCTGCCGTTCATGATCTTGCCGATGTACTCCGTGATGCAGACCATTCCACCTGTCTACTTGCGCGCTGCTAAATCTATGGGCGCAACGAATTGGACAGCGTTCTGGCGCGTCTACTTTCCACAATCCATCCCTGGAATTGGTGCGGGGTCTATTCTCGTTTTCATTCTTTCGATTGGCTATTACATCACTCCGGAAATCGTTGGTGGGACCAAAGGTGTCTTCATCTCCAACCGGATCGCATACCACATTTCGTCATCGCTCAACTGGGGTCTGGCTGCTGCACTTGGCACCATTCTACTGATCGTCGTTCTAGCCCTATACTGGGCCTATGATCGGATCGTGGGCATCGACAACGTGAAATTAGGATAAAGACAATGGCTGCACCAACACCGATTTCACGTAAACCACTGTCCTTCGTTCTGCCAACCGCAGGCGGGATCGGCGCGTTCCTTGGATTGTTCCTTGGGACGGGCAATGGCTCTGGGCTTATTGGCATGCTTTTGGGCGCGGCTGTTATTGCTGCAATGGCATATGGTTTTATCGTCGATCTGCAAAATGAAAAGCTGGCCAAATGGATTTCAGTCATTGGCTTTGGTTTAGTAGGCTATATGTTTGGCGGGATTATCCTGACAATCGTGGCCGGCCTTGTAGGCATGTTTTATCACTGGCTGATCTATTGGTTATACGAGGGACGCTACCGCGCCAAACTTTTGCCATACCTCACCCCGGGACAGGTTCTTTGGCACTATGGTTTCCGTTGCATCGCGGCGCTGATTTTTATCTTCCTGATCACACCAATCCTTGTGATCATCCCACTTAGCTTTAACGCGCAAGACTTCTTTACCTACACGCCCGGGATGCTGCGTTTGGACCCTGATGCGTATTCTTTGAAGCACTATCAAGACTTCTTTACCAACAACGAATGGCAACGTTCCTTGAAGAACTCACTGACCATCGCACCGATTGCAACGGTCATCTCAGTTTCACTTGGAACCCTTGCTGCGGTGGGCCTATCCCAAAGCCATATGCCGTTCAAAGGCACGATCATGGCGATCTTGATTTCACCAATGATTGTTCCATTGATCATCTCAGCAACTGGTATGTTTTTCTTTTACTCCCAACTTGGACAGTTCATGGAAAATTCCTTGGGGATGGATAAAAACTTGGTCGGCTATATCAAGGTCATCTTGGCGCACGCCGTTCTGGGTATTCCGTTCGTGATCATCACAGTAACTGCAACGCTGGTTGGCTTTGACCAATCACTAACACGTGCGGCCGCTAACATGGGTGCAAACCCAATGACCACGTTCTTCCGCATTCAAATGCCACTGATCTTGCCAGGTGTTATCTCTGGCGGCCTATTCGCTTTCATCACATCGTTTGATGAAGTTGTTGTGGTGCTGTTCATTGGATCAGCTGGCCAAAAGACATTGCCATGGCAAATGTTCACCGGCTTGCGCGAGCAGATCAGCCCAACAATCCTAGCGGTAGCAACTATCCTAGTGGTTGTTTCGATCGGCTTGCTGACCGTGGTTGAGTTGTTGCGTCGCCGGTCCGAACGTTTGCGCGGTATGAGCCCTGCATAAGGCCTAGAGGGGGCCAGCCCCCCTCTGCCATAGGGCTGAGTCCCCCGGAGTTTGTTTGGCAAGATGAAGCGGCGCGTTTACAATAGGTAAGCGCGCCGCTTTTTTGATTAACGTAGTTTTTTGAGCAGCCCTAGGGATGCATAGCCATCAGGGCGCAGACTTTTGCTAAGCTGGAACGCACGAACCGCGTTGATCGTTTTGGGGCCAATCAGGCCATCGACACCTTCGGTATCAAACCCTTGTGCAGTTAAGCGGCGTTGCATCTCTTGACGCTCCACAAACGTCAGGGCGCGGTCCCATGTGGGCCAACCTGATTTAATCGCGGGAGCGCCCTGTAGTCTGTCACTTAGATGCCCGACACCAATGACGTAGGCATCCGCAGTATTGTACTTTTCGATGACACTAAAGTTATCAAAAATCAGAAAGGCTGCCCCGTCCGCACCTGCAGGCAAAAGCACTGCGGCAGGTCCATGATTGGAAACCGAACCATTAACACCCTTCACCCCAAGCTTCGCCCAATCTGAGGGGCGTTTCGTGATGGCGCGATTGGCGAGGGTGTAATCGAAACCGTTAGGGATCGATACTTCAACACCCCAAGGTTGCCCTGTTTTCCAACCGAATTTCTTGAGATAAACAGCTGTGGATGCCAACGCATCCGTTGGATCATCCGACCAGATATCGCGTTTGCCGTCGCCGGTGAAATCAACGGCATACTCTAAGAACGATGTCGGAATAAACTGAGTATGGCCCATGGCACCGGCCCAACTACCCGTCATGTTCGCAGGTGTGGTGTCGCCGTTTTGAATGATCTTTAACGCTGCAATAAGTTGTTCTTCAAAGAACGCACCCCGTCGCCCATCATAAGCAAGTGTCGCGAGCGATTGGATGACACCATTTCTGCCACGAAAGCTGCCGTAGGCACTTTCCAATCCCCAGATTGCGGCAACGACCTCTTTGTTTACGCCGTACTTTCGTTCAATCGCGCTCAACGTCTTTTGATGTTGCGCAAGCGCCGCCTTACCGTTCGAAATACGTGTGTCGGAGACCGCCGTTTTCAGATAGTCCCAAATCGTCTTGGTAAATTCAGATTGATTGCGATCACGCTCAATAATGTCTGTATCATAGCGTATGCCAGTCAACGCAGTTTCCAGAACACGCTGATCAATACCTGCCTCAGCAGCGCGTTTCTTGAAGCCACGCAGCCAGCGTTTTAGGCCACCATCCGAAGCGACTTTGATCGGCGCAACATCATCGGATTGATTGAGGATCACAAGGTCCGTTAAAGGTGTCGTTGGTGCTGTTGCTTGAAACGAAACTGTTTGAACCACATCGTTCCCAACAGAACTGAGAGTGGGGCCCATGATACCACCAGCAGAGAGCTGGCTGGAACTGACAATGCCAGCCGCCACAAAAAAGAGACCTTGAAGTTTCATAAATACGTCCCGCAAATTTATCGATTGTTTCGAGCCTAGCAACAAACAACCCACTGCGGAAGCAATCAATCCAATGGCTTGCGATCTCCCGCCGATGGTCCATCGCCTTCACGGATAAGATCAAGATGCTCTCGCAACAACGCAACGCGGTGGGGACGGAAACTTTGATCCGTGACATCTAACGTCAGCATCCGATCAAGTCGGAACACCCGAAAATCCTGACGCAAGAGGCACCAGGCCAAAAGGCAATTGTTGAAGTCCATGAAAACAATGCCCAAGGGTTTTGCACTACGCGTCGTCGCCTGCCCATTGTTATCGACATAATCAAACCGCACACATTTCTCATCCCACGTTGCCCCTCGCAAGACGGAGACGTCAATGACAGGTGGCGTTGGTTTGCGAAAACGTCGCGCATCCAGAACGGCATGTTTAAGGCGGTGCGTCTGACGTTCAGGAACGCGCGACTGAATTTTTCCAAGGGCGGATTTTGCAGCTTTAGACAACGCGGGATCACCGACAACCATTACGTTTCGAAGACCCAAAACCAGCGCTTCCAATTCGTCGTTTTCAAATCCTAGGGGCGGCAGTGATGCATCCTCAATCAAGGTAAAGCCAAACCCAGCCTCCCCATCGATGACCGCGCCTAAACTGCGGAGTGTATCGATATCACGATAAATCGTGCGCACTGACTTGCCCAAGTCATCAGAGAGCTGGGCAGCCGTTATTGGCGGCGACAAACGCCGCAAACTTTGCATCATTTGGAACAGGCGATGGGTGCGTGACATAATTTTACTATCATAGATCGTACTGACATTAATTGACAGGAGAGACCCCTAGATCAAAACCATCTGATAAAGGAATTTCAAATGATCACTCTCGTCGCGTTTCCCGCCATGTTTGGCACCCGCAGTTCAAGTCCGTTTTCGATCAAAGCAGAATACCTGCTAAATATGGCGGGCGTACCTTGGACCAAACAAGACGAAGGCGATCCACGCAAATGGCCAAAGGGCAAGTTGCCCGCTATTGTTATCGATGCCCGCGTTGTTGGTGGGAGCGATGGTATTCAGAAGTACCTGGAGGACCAAGGTCACGATCTACACAAAGGGCTGTCTGAGATCGACAAAGCCAGCGCACATACGTTTGTCCGTATGGCCGAGGAACACATGTACTTTCATTTGGTGCTGGACCGTTGGGGTAATGATGATGTTTGGCCCACCATCCGCGATGCATATTTCGCGACCATTCCCAAACTCCCGCGCTTACTTGTAACGCGTGGTTTACGGTCCAAACTGATGGCAGGCATGATAACGCAAGGCCTAGGTCGCCTAACGCCAGCTGAGCGGATGGGACGGTTAGAACATGATCTAATCGCGATTAAAGCGGTTCTAACACGGGGTGATTACCTATTCGGTGACACACCTTGCGCAGCAGATGCAAGCGTAGCCGCAGTGCTTGCCACCATGCGCGCGACGCCCGTTGAAACGATTCTATCGCGGCGCATTGCCAGTGATCAGGTGCTGTCTTCTTATATCGATCGTGTCGACGCGGCCCTTGGTTAAGGCCGCGAACGATTCACTTTACGCTTCATCTTGGCGCTTTTGTGCTTAGCTTGCCCCGCTTTGCGGCGTGGTGAGCGACCCGCAGGGGATGAACGTCCACCGCGTGGAACCTCTTTGCCCTCAACTGTCAGCAACTCTAGTGCAACGCCACCTGTGATCGGCGCGGCCTCTGTCAACTTTGCGGTGACCTGTTGACCAATGCGGTACGTAAGTCCCGTATCTGCACCCATCAACGTTCCGGCTTCGCGATCAAAGTGGAAGTATTCACCACCCAATGAGCGGATTGGGACCAGACCATCGGCACCAGAATCATCAAGCTTGATGAACATCCCGAACTTCGCGATCCCGTTGATGCGGCCAGTGAACTCTTCGCCCACACGCTCGGACAAATAGCTCGCTAAGTAGCGATCTGTCGTATCCCGTTCCGCCATCATCGAACGGCGTTCAGTGTCTGAAATATGGGTCGCTGTTTGCTCTAGCTCGTCCACATCCGCGGGTGTCAAACCATCGTCGCCCCAACCATGTGACGTGACCAAAGCACGGTGCACGATCAGATCAGAGTAACGGCGAATAGGTGACGTGAAGTGCGCATAGCTTTTCAGCGCGAGGCCGAAGTGACCAAAGTTGGTCGGGCTATAATAGGCCTGCGTCATGCAACGCAAAGTCGTCAGGTTGATCAACTCTTCATCATCCGTGCCTGCAGCTTGTGCAAGCAAGCGGTTCAAATGCGAGGTCTGCAAAACTTGACCACGGGCAAGGTTTAGGCCTGTCGCACTGGCGGTCTCACGTAGGGCGTTCAACTTCTCTGTTGATGGCTCTTCGTGAACGCGGAACAGTTGCGCCGTTTTCTTCGCGATCAGCGTTTCAGCCGCAGCTACGTTGGCCAGCACCATCAGCTCTTCGATCAACTTGTGCGCGTCTAGACGATCCTTGAAATTCACGGACTGTACAGTTCCGTCATCACCCAAAACGATCTGGCGTTCTGGGAGGTTCAGCTCAAGCGGCTGACGCAATTGGCGGGCCTCAACAAGCGCTGCATAAGCTGCGTAAAGCGGCTTAATAACAGGCTCTAACAGGGCCGCAGTGCGTTCATTCGGGTTGCCATCCATCGCCTCTTGGACTTCTTCATAATGAAGGGACGCAGGCGACCGCATAAGGCCGCGTACGAATTCGTGGCTTAGCTTTTGACCATGGGCATCAAGCTTCATACGCACTGCGATACAAGCGCGCGGGACACCTTCGTGCAAGCTGCACAAATCGCCAGACAAGCGATCAGGCAACATCGGCACAACGCGGTCAGGGAAATAGGTTGAGTTACCTCGCTTCCGCGCTTCGCGATCCAGCGCAGAACCCGGTGTCACGTAGGCCGCAACATCAGCGATAGCGACCCATACGATGTGGCCACCCTCGTTCTCTGGATCGTCATCAAGGTGCGCATAACACGCATCATCGTGGTCACGTGCATCTGACGGATCAATCGTGACCAACGCCATTTCACGCAGGTCTGTGCGGCCACCCAATTCCATTGGTGTATGCGCGTCGGCTTCGGCCACCACGTCATCAGGGAAATCATCAGGGATGTTGTGCTGGTGAATCGCAATCAGTGACACGGCCTTTGGTGCCGATGGATCGCCAAGGCGTTCAACAATGCGCGCCTGCGGACGGCCCATGCGGCCCTTCGGACCGGATTGTTCCGCCTCAACCAATTCACCGTCTTTGGCGCCGTTCATAGAACCCGCGCCAACCAGCCATTCATCGCTTTGGCCTTTGTCGATCGGAACAATACGGCCGCCTTCGGCACCTTTGCGAAAGACACCCAAAACGCGCTGTGGGTTTGTACCAACACGGCGGATCATGCGACCCTCATAGGCGTGTGTATCGCCCTCAACAGCAGTTAGGCGTGCAAGGATACGATCCCCTTCGCCCAGCGCTGGTTCAGATGCTTTGGTCACCAGCAGAACAACAGGTTCCGCACCAGTGCCGTGCCACTCCATCGGTTTGGCGTACAGATCACCGTCTGTACCCACACCCGTCACTTGCAATACGCTGACAGGGGGCAAACGATCTGGGTCGTTATAGCTTTTTTGACGCTTCTCAAGATGCCCTTCGGCTTCGAGTTCTTTGAGCAAGCGTTTTAGGTCGATACGCGCAGCCCCTTTGATCCCAAAGGCCTTCGCGATATCGCGTTTGGCAGTCAGCGTTGGATTGGATGTGATCCAATCAAGAATTTCGGGCTTTGTTGGGATACGGCTCATGGCGCCCGGATAGCACGCAATAACGCTTACGTCATCGCAAATCGTCTACGGTGTCTATGTCTTGCAATTCATCGATCAAAGCGACCCTTACCCCGCCTAGGCTAGCACGGGTATCGCCAAGCGCATGTTCCGTCGACCAACGTACATCTTGGAATAATTTTGGAGGCATTGGATTGGTTCGCTTCAACCCAACCAACCAAAATCCCCCGTCAGGGGCAGGACCAAAAACGGCATCAGATGTCCCCAACGCTGCAAAAGCGCGCCCAATTTGAACAGGGCCAATGTCCGGAATATCGGCACCGATTACGCATACTGGCCCAACGGGGATAGCCTGCATAACCCGCGCCATGCGGTCCCCCAAATCTCCCTGCCCCTGTGCAATGCGTTCGAAATGCGCAGGCCAAACACGACTAAGCATTCCAGCACGATCAGGCGCGACAGCCAAAACAACGTTCCAACGTGGATCATCAATGCGGCGCAGCAGACGTTTCACCTGATGGCGGAACCACCATGCCGCAGCCGTTAGACCGATATCTTTCCCAAGGCGTGTCTTTACCCGCCCAGCGCGTGGTTCTTTGAGCATGATGATCAAAGTCGGACGGATCATAAATCCAGTTCCATGTCACGATGTTCGATCTCAGCATCCAAAAAGATCGGACCATAAGCGCGGTATCCAAGTTTCTCATAGAACGGAATCGCGTACATTTGTGCCCCTAACATGGACCTTTTTACGCCTTCTTGAGTTTTGCAAACCTCAATAGTCTTGCGCATCAAAGCAGCACCAAGGCCGGTCCCACGCTGATCTTTGAGCACACAAACGCGCCCGATCTTTGCCGTATCACCTTTGATCAAAATTCGTGCCGTTGCTTTTGGAACCCCATCAACCGTCGCCAAAACATGTATCGAAACTGGGTCTAGATCATCGATCTCTTCTTCCTCAGAAACGCCCTGTTCTCCAATAAAAACCGTGCGACGCAAATCACGACAGGCTTCGATGTCGTCGGTTTGATGGATCTCGATGCTCATGCAAAATAGTCCCGCAAGATACGGCCATAGATCGATTTCAGTTGGTGAATATGCGCGACTTTCACATGCTCATCGACTTGATGCATCGACTGCCCTACCAGTCCGAATTCGACGACAGGGCAATGGTTCTTGATAAACCGCGCATCAGACGTGCCGCCTGTGGTACTGAGCTCTGGAACAATATTGGTTTCCGCTTGAACAGCAGCGCTGACCAAGTTCGACAGCTCACCCGGAGCGGTGACAAAACTCTCACCTGAAATCTTGATCCTCAGATCAATCTCTACCCCAAACTCTGCGATAATCTTATCCGCCTCACCTTGCAGCCAAGCACTTAGGCTTGCACCGGAATGGGTGTCATTAAAGCGGATATTTGCCGCAGCAGAACAATCCGCGGGAATCACATTGGTCGCTGGATTGCCTGTATCAACGGTGACAACAGCCAACGTAGACGCATCAAAATGATCAGTACCTGTGTCCAGCTCATGCGAGGCCAAACGATCCATTAGGCGCATCATCGCAGGAAGCGGATTGTTTGCACGGTGTGGATAAGCCGCGTGCCCCTGTTTACCCGTGAGCTTAAAGAAGGCTGTCAGCGATCCACGGCGCCCGATCTTAATCATATCGCCCATCTCATTCGGGCAAGTTGGCTCACCAACCAAGCAAACGGACATCGCCTCGTTATTGTTGTCCATATGCTCCAGCAACGCTGTGGTACCATCAATAGCATCTGCTTCTTCATCGCCAGTGATGGCAATGATCAGCGCACCGTTGGGTGGCGTTTCTTTGACAAAATCAACCGCGGCAGCAGCAAACGCAGCAACGCCGGATTTCATGTCAGTGGTACCGCGCCCATACATGATGCCATCTTTGATTTCCGCACCAAATGGAGGCATGGTCCATGCCGCCTCATCGCCAAGCGGAACAACATCAGTGTGACCATTAAAACCAAAGGTGCGCGCGTGCCCTTTTTCGCCCCAACGAGCGAACAAATTCCGTATTCCACCGCGGTCTGCCCAGCTGAGTTCAAAGCCCGCATCGCCCAATAGGTTCGCAAGTATGTCTAACGCACCCGCGTCAGCAGGTGTGATGGACGGGCAGCGTACTAAATCTGCTGTGAGTTCGGCGGGATCTATACCAGACATAGTGTTTCCTGTGGTTTTCATAAAAGTTGCTTATAGGAATGTGGCGAAAATGGCGCGATGCCAAGTCCCTTCTGACGTAATTCATTAACAAAACGTAAAAACTCCTGCTATGCTTACGACAATAATATGACCCAAGGCAGGGCACTTAGCAGTATAAGTCGTCAATGGGCTTCACTCACCCCATCTTTTCTTCTGGCCTGCGGACAATGATTCCACTGAACCCTGATACAAATTTTTCAATCTTTAGGACGATCCTATCTTGGGAAATTTTACTGGCCGTCCTTGGTGCATTTGCAGTGCTCTTGGCAGTTGGAATGTTGATGTGGCGCTTCGAGCGTGATGAACAAGAATATTTTGACAAACCTGCACGACAGGCCGTCTCTCCAGCATTCTGGTGGGCGCTGAATCTTGTCGTAAATGGCGGCTTTGAAGAGCGTGCACCGCGCCGTACGATGGGCCGCTTCTTTGGCGTGATCCTTGTTGTGACATCATTGTTTGGCGTGTCAATTTTTGTGGCCCAAATCACAGCCCCAATGACAGTCAGCGCAATCGAAAGCTCGGTCTCGTCAGTGAATGACCTGTACGGCAAACGTGTTGGAACAATCGAAGGCAGCACAGCAGCAGCGTTCTTGCAAAACCGTGAACTGAATGGCCACGGCTATAATGATTTAGACACAATGCTTAAGGCCTTTGAAAACGGGGACTTGGACGCCGTGGTCTTCGACTCTCCGATCCTTGCCTATTACGTTCTGACGGATGGTGCGGCATTCGGCCAACTCGCAGGTCCAACATTCCAGCACGAAAGCTATGGCATCGCACTGCCTTCCGACAGCGAATGGATCGAACCGATTAACCAATCGATTTTAAAATTCCGCGAAGATGGTACCTACACAGAAATCTATCTGAAATGGTTTGGCGAAAGCCCGTAAAGGTTAATCGAAGAACGGCGTCATCTGCGCAATAATAACCGAGTTCTCTTCCAAGGCACGTTGCATCAACTCGCGTTCATCTTCTTCGATCTCGTGACCTTCGGCTTCGCGTTCTTCCAACGTGCCATAGCCTGAGACATCCAAAGGGGCGGTGTCCGCTTGCTTAAGGATCGCAACCGTTTCACGAACAGCTTCAGCCTCGTCCACACCACTGGCAAAACACATCAGTGCGGCACCGGTTGCCTTCTTTGGAAGACCATCGCCCTCTTTGCGGCCAATCTCGACCAAGAGTGTGTAAACTTTTTGCTTTGACCCAGCCATTGTGCCGATCCTTTGTTATGTCGTTTTGGACTAACGCATTTATTGCGCAGCGCCCACAAAAAAGGGAAGAGACATATCGCCCCTTCCCCTCTTTAGAATTGAGTGCAGTACTTAGTCGCGCAGCAGCTCGTTGATCGAAGTTTTAGAACGTGTCTTTGCATCTACCTTCTTAACGATCACGGCGCAGTACAGGTGCACACCGTTTTTAGACGGCATGGAACCCGCAACAACAACAGAGCCTGAAGGCACTTCACCGTAGAACACTTCACCCGTCTCACGGTCCAAAATCTTGGTGGACTGACCGATAAATACGCCCATGCCTAAAACGGAACCTTCGCGCACAATGCAACCTTCAACAACTTCTGAACGCGCACCAATGAAACAGTTATCTTCGATAATTGTTGGACCTGCTTGCATTGGCTCAAGAACACCACCGATGCCAACGCCACCAGACAAGTGTACGTTTTTACCGATTTGTGCGCACGAACCAACAGTGGCCCATGTATCTACCATTGTGCCTTCATCGACATACGCGCCAAGGTTCACAAAGGATGGCATCAAAACAACGCCCGGTGCGATGAACGCAGATTTGCGAACAACACAATTTGGAACGGCGCGGAAACCTGCAGTTTTCCACTCAGCTTCGCCCCAACCTTTGAACTTGGAATCAACTTTGTCCCACCAGCCGCTGCCTTGTGGGCCGCCGTCTTGCATCTCCATATCTTTGATGCGGAAGCCCAAAAGAACTGCTTTCTTTGCCCACTGGTTTACGTGCCAATCGCCATTGTCCTGACGCTCTGCAACGCGCAGTTTACCGCTATCGAGGGCAGCAAGCGTATTTTCGATTGCGTCACGCTGTTCGCCAGTTGTGGCAGGTGAAATGGTATCGCGTGCATCCCATGCGGATTCGATCGCGGCTTCAAGCTGTGCATTTGACATGTCAGTTCCTCTGAAAATAAGTTGCCGCGCTTAGACAACAATACTGTGAACAGTGCAATCATATCTGGGCAACTCACTTCTGGCACGGTACCTCTAACGCAACTAGGAATTTTAAGGATAGAGATTATGAGCAAAGACCAAGCCAAGCCATTTCGCGATGCACACACTGACCGCGCTGCCGCGCAAGATGCGCCAGATACGCCACAAACACGGGCACCCGCATACAAACTGGCCTTTGCAGATGACGAATTCATGTGCCGTGACGAATTGCGCCCAGTGCGCCTGCAACTTGAATTGCTCAAGCCAGAATTAATGCTGGACGAAGCAGGCATCAACAGCACAATCGTTTTGTTTGGTGGTGCACGCATTCCTGAGCCGGCGAAAAAGGAAACGGCGCGGACCAAAACACTGGCTGACCTGTCTTCTTTTTATGACGAAGCGCGTGAATTTTCACGACTGATGACGCTGAAGTCCAAGGAAAGTGATGGCAAAGAAAACGTCATCGTCACCGGTGGTGGGCCCGGTGTGATGGAGGCGGGTAACCGCGGTGCAATCGATGCGAACGGCGCATCAATTGGGCTGAACATCGTTCTGCCGTTCGAGCAGGCACCAAACGAATACGTCACGCCTGAGCTGTGCTTTAACTTCCACTACTTTGCGATCCGCAAGATGCACTTCTTGATGCGCGCACGCGCAATCTGTGTTTTCCCCGGCGGCTTTGGCACGCTCGACGAAATGTTTGAGGCACTGACGCTTATTCAAACGGGCCGCATGCAACGCGTACCGTTTTTGCTGTTTGGCAAAGCCTTCTGGGAAGGTATCATCAACTGGGATGTGCTCGCGGATGCAGGCACGATCTCTGATGAGGATTTGGATCTGTTCCGCTTTGTCGACACGGCTGCTGAGGCGATGGACCTGATCGAGAATTGGGAAACCAGCTCACGTCGCGAGGAAGTCCCCGGCCGCTAAACTTAGCCCACACTCAATTCATCGCTTAGGCAGCAATTTCGGCCGGCAAAGTGCAAACTTCAACGTGGTGCGGTAGTGTTTCAAGCACATCGCCTGCGTTTGTTTCGCGGATGCCGTAGCCGTAACCTGCCAAGCGGTGCTTCCACTCGCGTTTTGACAATGCTTTTGTACGCTCACCGATAACAAGTTCGATAATTTTCGCCGTAGCGAATTGGTCTTGGTTTGAAAGAATAGACATTGAAGTCTCCTGTTGTCTCTACAGGGACCAATATTGTTTCCACAAGCGGCACCAATCGTACAGAATTGAGGTCATTAAGGGGCGCAACTCGAAACAATGAGGCAAGTGCGCCACATTGTTTCGATTTAGGAAACAGTTGTTACGATTCCAAACCGGCCTCTTCCGCTATCTGCTTGCGCGACTTACGTTCGCGTTGCGTCTTAGACTTTAGCTGACCACATGCAGCAAAAATATCTTCGCCACGTGGTGTGCGGATTGGGCTGGCATAACCAGCCTCATGAATAATATCCGCAAAACGGTGAATACGGTTGCCCGACGAACGCTTGTACGGCGCACCGGGCCATTCATTGAAGGGGATCAGGTTGATCTTGGCCGGAATGCCCTCAATCAATTTCACCAAACGGTGCGCATCTTCGATGCTGTCATTCACGCCGTCCAGCATCACGTATTCAAACGTAATACGCTCGGAATTGGAAACCTTCGGATAGGCACGCAATGCTTCCAACAATGTTTCAATGTTCCAGCGTTTGTTGATCGGCACCAAATTATCGCGCACTTCGTCTGTCGTCGCGTGGAAGGACACTGCCAACAAACAGCCAATTTCTTCTGCGGTGCGCGCAATCTCTGGAACAACGCCAGAGGTCGACAATGTAATACGACGACGCGACAGCTGAATTCCCTCAGGGTCCATCGCGATCTTCATCGCGTCGCGCACATTCTCAAAGTTATACAGCGGCTCGCCCATACCCATTAGAACGATGTTCGACAATTTGCGCGCCTCATAAGTACGGGTGCCATGCTCTGGCCACTCGTCCAAATCATCACGCGCCAACATAACTTGGCCAATGATTTCGCCTGCCGTCAGGTTACGCACCAACTTCTGTGTACCCGTGTGGCAGAATGAGCAGGTCAGCGTACAACCAACTTGGCTCGAGATACACAGCGTGCCACGATCAGCTTCGGGGATATAAACCACCTCAACTTCATGACCACCTGCGATACGGACAAGATACTTACGTGTTCCATCCGTGCTGACTTGTTTGTTCACAACTTCAGGGACAGCAATCACAAACTTCTCTGCCAACTCAGCGCGGAAATCCTTGGACAGGTTTGTCATCTCAGCAAAGTCGCGTACGCCCCACTGATAGATCCACTGCCAAATCTGACCAACACGCATCTTGGCCTGTTTTTCCTTTGTCCCGTGTTCGATCAACAGTTCGCGCATCGCATCGCGTGACAGACCTACCAAATTAATAGGGCCATCCGGCATCTTGCGAGGGATCGTAATCAGGTCTTGGGTAATCGGCGCGCTGGGAGCAGACATGTTGTTCATCCAATATGGGTTAGATGCCGCTCTATATAGGAATGTCGGCCAGTATCAAAAGGTTTCGACAGCGCAAGAAAAAACGCGACCCCTGATGGAGCCGCGTTTAATTGTCAGAAGCTGCGCATTAACCGCCGCAGCGTTTTTCTGCATCCTCAACTGCGGCTGTAAAGCCAAGCAGCGAAAACGTATCTTTGGTCACTGTGCCACGACCAGAAACACCGGTAACGATGGCGCTTGCACCGCGCTTCATCGCTGTCACCATTTTGGCGTCATCTGATGCGCTTGCAGGCCAGGCCCATTCGCCTTCAGTAAACATTTCAAATTCATTACCACTGATATTCACGTTAACCGTGCTACCACTTGCAAATGGATATCCGCCAGTAAACGCGATTTGACCTTTGGCACCTTCGCTTGGGCGATAAAACACCATCAGCAAAATCTGGCTCCGCGTGGCGGCGACGACCCGCCCATCACGTGAATTTACGGTCTCTTCAGGTGCAGATACGCTCCAGCACTCTGTTGGATTGTCTTCAACGAAAACGCTCCACTTGGTCTTTTGTGCGACACGATTTGTACTTTGGCTTTGCGCCATGGCACCTGATGCCACCAGCGAACCTACACAAAGTAGTGCAGCAAAAGTTGTTTTAATTCCCATCTGTCCAGCCTCCAGACTGTCCTAAACCTCAATTTTCAGATCGCTGCCCATGGTTCTTTTTACGACCACACTCTTGTCAGCGTCCGTATTCTTCTCGACAAGAAGCATATTAGCGCGAAACTAACGAGTTGCGAAAGCCTGATTGGCAGGTTTTCGCGCAGTTGTGAGGGAAATTATGACAAATTCAGCACCAATGACCGAAATTTGGCGCGGTCCGTTCCTTGAAAGCGCCCATTCTGGGCATGCAGTGGTCTGCGATGACACTGGGCAAATCGTTCACGCATGGGGTAATCCGGACGCAGTTGTGCTCCCACGATCCTCCTCAAAGATGATCCAAGCCCTGCCATTGATCCGTTCAGGTGCTGCCGACGCACATGGGTTAACCACCCAACAGCTCGCCCTCTCTTGCGCCTCTCACCAAGGGGCCGCCATCCACACAGACCCCGTTTCCAAATGGCTGGAACAACTGGGGCTCAGCGATGATGACTTCCGCTGCGGTCCACAAGCACCCAGCGACAAAGATGCCCGCGACGGGCTGATCCGCGCACATGAAACGCCCTGCCAAATGCACAACAACTGCTCTGGCAAACACACTGGGTTCCTGACGCTCACCAAACATCTAAAAGCAGGGTCTGAGTACATCGACCCAACTCACCCAGTTCAAGTCGCTTGCCTGGAGGCATTTGAAGAAAGCACACAACTCACCAGCCCCGGCTTCGGCATCGATGGCTGTGGTGCGCCAAACTACGCAACCACTGTTCACGGGATGGCACGCGCAATGGCAACATTCGCAGCCGCCCCAGCCGACAGCGCCGAAGAGCGCTTGCGATCGGCAATGATGCTGCACCCAGAATTGGTAGCGGGTGAAGGACGGGCTTGTACCAACCTGATGCGCGCAATGGGGGGCAAGGTCGCTGTCAAAACAGGGGCTGAGGCATTCTTTATCGCCATCATTCCGGAACTGAAAATGGGCGTCGCGCTCAAGATCACCGACGGAACAACCCGCGCGGCAGAATGCGCAATCGCTGCAATCCTCGTGAAGCTTGGTGTGCTTGATGCAGAGCACCCCGAAACGATGAAGTACCTCAACGCGCCAATCCGCAACTGGATCGGCACGCGCACAGGCACCCAACGCGCCGCGCCTCAGCTTATCTAACCCACAGCTTCATCTTACCAAATAAACTCTGGGGTTTGGGGCAAAGCCCCGTTAAAATCAATTCAGCGCGGCGAATTCGTCGCGCGAATACCCCTGAATGTACAACAACGCCGTTAGATCGCCGTGATTGATGCGCACATCACACTCGGCAGCGACACTTGGCTTGGCGTGCAGCGCAACACCAGTGCCGGCCCGGTGCAACATGCCAAGGTCATTGGCACCATCCCCCACGGCCATGACGTCTTCTTCGGAAATACCCAAACGCACGGTGATCTGTTCCAGCGCATCGACCTTGGCCTGCTTGCCAAGGATCGGCATGCCCACATCGCCTGTCAAAACACCGTCTTCAACGATCAAAGTGTTGGCGCGGTTTTCGTCAAATCCAAGCTTGGCTGCAACGGATTGTGTGAAAGCGGTAAACCCACCAGACACCAATGCCGCGTGACCGCCATCGGCTTTCATCGTGGCAAGCAATGTCGCGCCACCGGGCATTAGGGTGATGCGGGTGTCCAAAACTGTCTGGATCACATCGGCACTTAGACCTTTGAGCAATCCCACGCGTTCGCGCAACGCACCATCAAAACCCAACTCACCGTTCATGGCGCGTGCAGTGATGTCTTTCACGCGCTCGCCCACACCGGCCTCATCGCCCAGTTCATCAATGCATTCTTGCTGGATCATCGTGCTGTCCATATCGGCCAGCAACATCTTCTTGCGACGCCCCACAACAGGTTGAACGATCAAATCGACAGACATCTTTTGCAGATCCGCCCAAACGTCCCAGCGATTGGCAGGAATGTCAGCCAATGCAAACTCTGCCGCTTCGTCCGGTGCCAACCAGATAGCATCGCCACCACCCCATGCATTGCGAAGTGATTCCACCAAAGCAGGTTCAAGGTTTGGATTCTGTGGAGAGGTGAGCAAAGTGCAAATATACATAGCAAAGTTTCCGATCGGCGTCATTGATGTCGCAAAAAGCTGACAAGGCGGCGTTCTAACGGCGTTTTCACTGTTGTGCCAGTCCGCATCCCCGACTATATTTCGCGGTGGGACACCTTTCCCCAACGAAGGGTCCATGTCATTGTTATATTTCCTTTTATTTACAGTTACTTGTCTAATAGGCGCTTTCGTCTTGTGTCTATTTTGTGCCAAAAAGCACATCCGTGACGGTTGGATCGTCCATCGCATGGGCATAGAATTTCATAACTGTTCCAACGTCTTTCCAGCCACCGCGTACAGCGACAGTCTTAGGGTCAATACCTGCTTGAAGCATTGAAGTCGCAAAGCCGTGGCGGCAACAGTGGGGTGACAGTTTTTCGATGCCCGCGCGCTCGATGACGTTGTTCCAGACCTGTCCCACACTTTCACCAGAAGCATATTGAAACACCAGACTGTCGGGTTTGCGATTTGAAGGAATGTTTGCAAGAGCCGCGATGACCGGCGGCGACAGGTGCGCGACGCGTTGGTCATCGATTTTGGTTTGATTGATGACCGCCCTCTTCTGAAAAAGCTCGACGTCGCCCCAAGTCAACGCACAAGCTTCACCACGTCGTGCTCCCGTGCCGAACATAAACAGGCACAACGCTGCCAAATGGTGTAAATTATCTTGAACCGCTTGCTCGGCAAAAGCTTCCACCCATCCCCGTGTTGCAGGGGTTTTTCTCTTGGCATTGACTTTGAACCGCTTCACCCTGATCCGTGCGCACCATTCCAAATCCGCTGCGTAATTGATGATCGCCTGCGCCGGTACGATGCCTTGACGGTTCAAAGTGGCGTTGGCAGCGCCGGGATACAGCTTGCGGGCCATTTGGCGGATAGCCTCGCCTGTGATCTTCGGGACAAGCGTGTCCATCCAATAGTCCTCAACACGATCAAGAAATCGGTCGGCACGCACAGCCTGCCTGTAAGAAATTGCCGCTTGGGCAAACGTTAGTGTTGCGCCCGGTCCATCAAGATGACTTTGCCACGCCTTTGCTTCGATTTCTGCTGCGATTCTTTCCGCGATCCTTTTGTCCGCTGTTCCCGTAGGGCCTCGTAATCGCCTACCGGCAACTGTGCCCCGGTAGCTATAGAGCTTATTCCGCTTGAAGACTTTGAGTGGCATTCCATTGCCTCCATAAACGCGACCACGTGATGATCTAGCATAATGACTTTCTGGCCAATTTTGCAAAAGCAACCAAGTTCGCGGACGGTGTCACACACGAACCGAGGTGACGCATTAAGGCGTTTCGCAAGTGCCCTTGGCGTCGTAAACGTTGGGACAATATCATTCATTGCCCGTCTCATTGCCTTGGCTCGGCTCGACCATATTTCGTGCGATGTATTCTTGGATAGCGTTATGAGGCAGCAAGAAGTTGGCTCCATTTTTCAAGAATCGGATACTTCTGGTCGATATCAATTTCCTGATACGCTTCTCTGGCCAACCAGTCTCAGCCGCCAATTGCCTGGGGGTAAGCAGGGAACAATCGTCCATAGTTCTTTCCTCTTTATCAAATAGCGGTATGATTAGACAGAATACGTCACATAAGGTAACGTAAGTACGAATATGGGAACATTTGTCCGAATGTCAACTGTATTGATCGGGATTGGCCAAAGGATGCTCAGCGTGCGCAGCCAATTGGGCTACCCTCAAAGCAAGGTCGCCGCGATACTAGGGATCGCTGACAAATCCTATAAAAACTATGAACTTGAAAAGAGGGAGTTGCCGCTCTCGATCGCAGTCAAATTTTGCGAAGAGTTCGACAAGAACCTTATTTGGTTAGTCTACGGGATCTCCGTTCCTGACAGTGAGCAGTCGGCGCGTCTGGCCGGGGAAACCGCGCAGGCCGTTTTTGATCATGCCGATGCGAATGACAGATCGTTTTCCAGCGCGGAAATTCAGAAATTCACCCACTACATCTTTGAGCAATCCCTCTCAAAAGGCACGTCGCCTCAAAGCGAAGCAAAGCTGTTCTTTTCGGCTATTGGATAAGGCGAGCAACCCGATGAAACATCTAAAAGACCCCAAGACGCCAATTAACAAGTTTGCTAACTCTTTGAGATTGATGGGTATCCTGCTTCTGGTCGCCAGTAGTATCGGCTTCATCTCTTATCGCTCAGAGTCGGGCAACTTCTGGGACATCTACACACTGTTCCTGCTGCACCTTGCCGTTGCAGGTTGTATTTTAGCGTTCCTTGGCGAAACGCTCTGGAAAATTCTCATTACAAATAGCGACGTATCCCGCCGCAAATTCTACTTCTATGACGAAGAGTAGCGGGCTGAAATTGTTGGCAACTAAGCCTCAATGAGGCCTAACTCAGCGAGCCAATGGCCTACTTAGCAGCCGTTCGGGCAATGTGCGGCGAAGGTCCGGAAGGAGCGCAAGACGGCGTGTATCAAAGCAGGTATACGCCCTGGCCGTTTCCTGCTGATTTCTTCCAAAAGCCAGCCAGCGAATAATTTTCGCCCTGCCAATCTATTCAAGTGATTGTTTTTGCCTACGCATTTCTTCAAGAAGTGGGAGCATTTTACAGGCGTTGGCTATTTCTGCGGCCTCTTGAAAAGACCTTTCGGCGGCCTCGGCTTGCCCCTTCTCGTTCAGGGCCTGACCGAGGGCGTGAAGAGCATAGGCTAGAACACCCAAATCACCCGTCTGTCGCGCTCGCGTGATCGCAACTCGGGGGCGCGCGCTACCTTCAACTGCGACTCTTGTTAGAAAACAGTATGTTATCTGACGAGAGGAATCAGTATGGGAACGACTTATACGCAGCCTAGTATCACAGAACGACGCAGAATAGAACGCTGGAGGCACGCTAAAGTCCCTGTCGATGAAATGGCGCGCGTTCTCAAGCGTTGCAGGTCGACGATCTTTCGCGAGCTGAGACGCAATCATTTCTCAGATGAAAGTATGCCGAAGCATGACGGCTACTACAGTGCCGCAGCACATCTGATGCAGGCTGATCGGCGCGCGCGAGACCGTAAACTGATCAAATATCCTAAACTTTGCAAACGTGTAATTGAACGGATCAAAGACGGTTGGACGCCAGAGCAGATCGGCAACCGTATGATCCAGGAACAAGCACCGCTGCGGGTCTGCCAAGAAACGATCTACCGCTACATCTACTCGAAAGAAGGTCGGCGCGATGATCTGTGGTGGTATCTCCCCACGCACCGTGCTGCCCGCAGGCCGCGTCGCGCCAGACGGCGCCGAGAACCCAAGTTCCACCGCGATGTCAGCATCTTGTTCAGGCCCGATGATGTGGCTCACCGTCGCCAGTTTGGACATTGGGAAGGTGATTTGATGCTGTTCAAACAGAAGCTTGGCCAGACAAATGTCACAACTCTGGTTGAACGTGTAAGCCGCTTTACCGTCGTTCTGAAGAACCCGAACAGACGCACCAAACCGGTGATGGGCAAGATCATCAAGGCTATTAAAGACCTGCCTCTGGTCGCGCGCCGATCCATAACTTTTGATCGCGGAAGTGAGTTCATGAACTGGCCACATCTCCAGGCTGAAATAGGTACGCAAACGTGGTTCTGTGACCCCTCCTCACCCTGGCAAAAAGGTACCGTCGAGAACACAAACCGACGGGCCCGCAGGTGGCTGCCACGCAAACGCGACATCAGATCTATGACAGATCAGGACATGAAAGAGATCAGTGACCGCCTCAACAACACACCTCGCAAATGCCTCGGTTGGAAAACGCCAGCAGAGGTCTTCCGCGAAAAGATGTTGGAGGAAATGCGATGAACGCCCTACCCTGAGGCTAACAGGAGTAGCGGTTCAGGTATCGCGCACAATCGTGCGACTGTCTATCGAGAGATCAAGCGTAACTTCTTCAAGGATGAGGAACTCGCGCAATTGAATGGTTACTATGGAATGACTGCGCAGAAGTGCACTGCCGAGCGACGTGCGAGACGTCGAAAATTGGTGCGAATACCTGCGTTGAGAGAAGCTGTGATTGATCGGCTCCAGGAAGGATGGTCACCCGAACAAATTGCCGGCCGTTTGAAGCTTGAGGGCCACGTGACCTGCGTCAGTCACGAAACGATTTACGCCTATGTCTACAGCTCGGACGGACAATCACAAGCGTTGGCGCGATACCTGCCGGACCGCCGCAAGAAGAGAAAGCCGCGCTATGCTCGAACTGCGCGTGGTATGGTGTTCCCGCTGGAGCGCTCTATCCATAACAGGCCGAAATATATCAAGGATCGAAGCACATTTGGTGATTGGGAAGGTGATTTGATGATCTTTCGCCGCGAACACGGCAAAGCAAACGTTGCCTCTTTGGTCGAACGCAAGACCCGCTTCGCCGTCCTATTCCGCAATAACGACCGCAGCTCAAAGCACTTCATAGCGAAGCTGATGAATGTCATGGAACCGCTACCCCAAACGGCCCGCCAATCGATCACCTTTGATCGCGGGATTGAGTTCTCGGGTTGGCGGAAGCTCAAACCTAGGATCGGAACCGAGGCATGGTTTTGTGATCCACAGGCACCTTGGCAAAAGGGTTCAGTCGAAAAATTAAACAAACAGGCGCGACGATATTTACCGCGAGACACACCGGTAGCGGCACTCACAGTGAACCACTACCGGCTGATGCCGGTAGCATCACGTTTGGAATGCAATTCCAGATACTGAAGTATGATGTCGTCGGTGACATTTCCTGAAGTTGTCGAAAAATATCCACGGGCCCAAAATCGCCTGCCCCAGTAGCGTTTTCGCAGGTCAGGGAACTCCATCTGCACCCGGCGCGAGGACCGCCCTTTGATCCGTTGCATCACCGTAGCCAATGCCAATTTTGGTGGCACATTTATGAACATATGGACGTGATCTCGGGCCAGGACGCCTTTGATGATCTGAACGTCCAATTCAGAACAGGTTTGGCCAATGACCTCGCGCAACCGCTCTCCCATTGCGCCTTGCAGAACGCGGTGGCGATATTTTGTGGCCCACACCACCTGGTATCGATGGTAAAATGTGGTATGACTGGCTGTACAATAGCTCATAAGTCTTCCTCCTGATTTTGAAACCCTTACCCTTCGGGCGGTTTCAAAATCAGGAGGAAGACTTATTCGTTAGCTGAAGCTGACCGACTGGAAGTCGGTGGCTTTGATCCAGAAAATGGAGAGTAAATGCCTGGGCTGGCGAACACCAACCGAAGCACTCGCAGAAGAACTTAGAAAACTAGGATAACTGAAAATGTCGCAACCTAACTTGAGCTCACAGTCAATGCTTTCACTCGCCAAGGCGACACTGCGAATATCAAACCTCAAAACCCACTTAGCGTTAATCCCCAGGAAACCACTACGTCAGACTGATTGGTAAGCGATGTTTTCAGTGGTTTGGCAATCGACAATGACCCTTTTACCGCTTTGTTGAAATCATAATTCACGCCAATACCCGCAGAGACCAATGTCGTATGCGCGGGGAATGTTGAATAAACCTCACCGAAATCCATGAATACAAAGCCGTCAAGCGACTTGTTCTGCACCTCGAATTGCTTGTGTAGTTCGGAACTGATGTAGAAACCACTATCACCAGCAATACCATCGGATGGGTACCCACGAACGGTTGTGGGACCACCAATCTGGAACAAGAGGTTACCAGGTAATAGATCCTTGTTCGTATGTTGCCAGGCAGCCGAGCTTACAAAGGTTAACCCATTGTCAAAACGATACTGGCCGTTGACTGAACCTGCCAACAAAAATACATCGCGAGAAGTGCTTGCAACATTGTCGGTAGATTCCGCTAACACGCCCTGAATTTGCGTCGCGAAACTCCCTTTGGTGCCACGATAGGAGAGCGTGACACCCGGGGCATATTTCACAGTATCAGTGTCGACAAGCGGCACACCGGCAGATGCAGATGAGCTTGTACCGAAAAATGCCGACGCTGTGCCAAGGACCGTCCATCGCTCATTGATGAAAAAAGGGTGCGATAGATTGAAGTTTACAGATTTAGACTTCCCTGTGATGTCCAAAACCTTTGTTGGACCTGAAACAACGTTGATGTCTGACGCGGTCAGGCTTGCTGCTAAACGTGTGCCATATACTCCAACTGGCAACTCATAACGCAGGGTTCCGGATCGGCTGCCTTGGCTGAAGGCACCATACGCCAAGAACGTATCATCAATTCCGAAGAAGCCATATCGACGATATAGAAACGAGGTTTGAGTTCTCCCTGTCGATTTAACGCCCTCGTTGTCCACATAGACCTGAAATTCATCCTTTGATGGTTCTGTGATACCCAACAAAAGGTCAGTAAAGCCAAATTCGGCACCAGGTTGCAGCAACAGCCGCAGTTGCGCGCGATTCAGTGCATTGAACCGCTGAATATCCTCAGCCGCGGCTGGTACATCAACAGTTGTTCCTCTGGCGAGTTTAACACGGTCAAAGATAAATTTGTCCGACGATGTGTGTTCGCCAACAACTGCAACATTGCCCAGCTGCCCCTCAACCAACCTGATTTGCAGCTTACCAGCACCTAAATTTTGTGGTGGTAAGATTGCCGCTGCAGTGACGACACCCTTCTCGGCATAAAGATCGTTAACATCTCGTACCAATTCAGATATCTGCGAAAAATCAACCCGCTGGTCACGGTATTTCGCGGCGATAGGAGCCAATTCAGCTTCGGTCAGAAATGCAGAAGGTGGTCCAATTGTGACGGATCTCAACAATACCGTCGCCCCGCCGGACGGAGGCAAGTCGCGACGACCGATATCGTCCGTGATGACACCGGGCCCCGATTGTCGCACGGTGGTTGCCGCGTCTTGTTCGTCAAGTCGACGCAGGGCCTCATCAGCCGCTTTGCTTTGGACGTTGCCTTGCTGGGCCGTGACCTGTGCTTGGGCAAAGGATGTGTTCACAACTATTACCCCTCCAATCACAGACGCAACTACAACTCCTGAAATAAAGGTGCGGATCGTGTTCGGCATTGAGTAACCTTCTTTGTATTTTTGGTACGGTTTTTTATTTTGCTCGATTTTAATAATATTCATGATCCTCGCCCGTCACTGAACCCGCAACATGACCGCTGGGCCGTCACCTCGCGCAAATATCATGTACTCAACGCCATTGATTTCGACCACTTCTCCATCGAATTCCGACAGATCCAATTCCTTCTCGTCACTAAGGGCGACTGAACCGAACGATTGGATGAGCGGATCATCCGCCTGAAGCGTGGTACGAACCGTATCGCGAATGAGGCTAATACCATCAAGCGGTCTCGGCAGGATATCCGTAAGCTCAGCGGTTTCATCAAATTGCACGACAATCCCATTCGTCGACGTGGCATTTCCATCAAGGGTCAACCCAAAGCCAAAGCTTGGAACGAACACCTGCACGTTGCTGCCTGTTTGTGGCAAAGGTGTGCGGTTATCGACGTTGACAGTCTGGATCGGTGAGGTCAGCAGCAATGATCCGGGTACATACGCATTCTGGATTTCGGTGCGCGTTGCCGTTGTCAGTAATGTTGTATCCACAACTTTCAGATCATTCACGATGATGCCTGCGGGTGCATCAACAACCAACACAGCCGATGTGCCGACCATGTCGTTTGCCCCTGTCGCTGTCAGGTTCAACGGGTTTGGTCTACTAGGGGATTGCGTAATATTTGCGGTGGTTTTGTCAGCACGCAGTTCGATTGTTTCTGCCACCTGAACGTCGGAAAGATTTAATTCATTCGTGGCTTGAAGATACATGTTTCTCCCACCCAAAACCCGAATGTTCAGAGAACCGGGCAACCCGCCAACTCCTGCAGTATTGGTCACATCGCCAACCGCGATTTCTGTATCGCCTGTGATATCACCTGTTGAGGTGATCGTTGAATCGACCCCCGTCAGGATTGTGTCAAAGGTCACGCCGTCGCCGGTAAGGTCACTTGAACCGTTTGCCGTGACATCGCCACCCAAAACCGCACCGGTGATTGACGTCACGCTGACATTGCCAACGTCACCAGGCAGACCTGCTGTGTTCAATTTGGTAAATGTCACATCATTCTGAGCGGTAAAGGTTTGGCTTCCACCACTGGTCGCATCAACGATGTCCATCGTGCCGTTACCGACGATTGTGATCGCGCCTTGATTTGCGGCAAGCGCGGTTAGTTCAATGTCGCTCAGTGCATTTGCATTGAGCGATCCATTCGTAGCTGCAGCCTCCAATGCACCCGTCAGGATACGCAGTGGATTTGCAGTCACAGTCACTGTGTTGTCGTCTGCCGTATCATTGGCTTGGGTTTTGTCGCCAATGCCCAGACCTGCAATGATCTTAACGCCCGCACCCGCTGCGGTGGCGCTAATGTCGAATACACGCCCCGCCAGTGTGCCAGCAAATACTTGGCCGCCCGCCGTGATGTTGACCGCATCGGCCGCCGTGCTCGCTGAAGTGATCGCAGTAACAAGCGCATCACCTACCGTTGATATCTGCACATTGCCCGCCGCATCAAGCGTGGCACCGTTCAGCATTTTAAGGGATGCTGAAGTTATGCTGACCCCGCCTGCGCCGGATCTCACACGGGCATTCTGGGTCAAAACCTGGCGCCCACCAGGGGACAGAACAATCTCGCCAGCCGTGTCAACGACACCGTCAACGAAACTTTCGCCCGCAGCGCTAAGCGTTATCGTGCCGCCCGCTGTAGATTTAGCTTCTGACACATTGAACCTTGCCCCAAGAGGCCCGCGTAGATCAATACTGCCTTGCGCGTTTGATGTGATCGTACCGTCAAGGCTAACACCTACATTCAAGGCATTGCCCAGCGCGCCGATGGATCCATTGTCAGCGATCAGTTCGACGTTTTGACCCAGAATGTTGATCAATAAATCGCCATTCGCATTGGCCAATGATCCGCTTACTGCGTTGAGTTTCACATTTTGCGGTGAATAGACCGTGTCGATCGAGCCGCCATTTGCAAATTCAAGGTTCACCGTATTTTGTGCCCGCGCCGTTGTAGTGGCACCAGACTTCAGGTCCAATTTAACCGGTACGCTATCTGTTCCGATACCGCCTTGCGAGGCCTCCAAGATCAAGTTGCCCGTTGAGACAAGGCGATTTACCCCATTGGTGATGTTATTGCGCACCTTGATGCGTGTCTCACCATTCGTCGTTACGGCACCCAATATGGCTCCACTGCGCGAGGCAAGAAACGCTTTGCCGATGTCGCTGGTTATCGACGCCGCTTCGGCAGCCGCCACATCAATGTTTAGCTTTTCTTCGGCGTTGAAATTCAGTGGGCGTTTGCTCAACACTGTGAGCAACGTGTTTTCAGCCGATACTTTGCCCGCGGCCGCATCATCAAATGCCGCTTTTTGCGTTGCAGTCAGTGTGTCATAATCCTGACCTAACGGAATTTCCACATCGCCACCTGCCGTTGTGATCGTCAGCAACAGGTCATTGCGTTCCGCAGCGGCCAAGGCCACTTTTTGGTCCGCGGTCAAAAGCGCTGGGTCAAGGCTAGAACGGATAGAAACCCCAAGATTACCAGAACTGTCTTTAACAGTTTCACCAATACCTTTGTTGGCCAGTATGGTCACAATCCTACCAGATACGTTAGCGTCTTTGATCACTGGATTTGTACCCGTCACCGTTTTCAACGCACCCGGCGCAATAGAGAACGCCAATTCACGTTCGGTCCAGACCGCACCTTTGGTCAGCTCGGCACGTTCATCTGCAGTGGCTACAGCTGTGTAACCTATTACAAATGCGCCACCTGTTTCCGCGCCAACCGTAGCGTCCAGTTCGCGATAGATTTTGGTCTGCTCAGCCTCATACTCGGTGATTTTAACAGCCGTCGCCGCATCAACTTGCGCGTCCGTAGCCGCTGGATCGGCGGCCCTAATCTGATCGCCATAATAGCTGGTCAACGCTTTGTGCTGGCTTGATGTTGGATCAACGCTGACCGTAAAGGCTGCGTCAAAGCTTGATGGATCTGCCTGCGTATTACGGACATCCCAATATTGCTGGTATTGCTTGGTTTTAACATTCTCAAACGCGACGATGGTCCGCTCTTGCTTAAGCGCATTTTCATCGCTGGTGCCAATTACGTTTTGAGTTGCACCACTTGCAGTGGTTACCGTGCGTCCAGCGGTTTCTTCCAACAATCCAAGACTGTCCCAATATCCCAATAATTGATTGTAAGTACGCGTATCAATTGTTTCGACAGGATTATTATCAAGAATCTGACCAGTTGACGCGATGGTGACATTGCCACCCAGCGACAACGCCTGATTGATCAACATAGTGCCATCCGAGGCGGAACCATTAGTATTTCCGGCCCACCCTTCTGAGCGAATGCCAATGTCACCAGACGCAACAGCCGTCAGACCAAGCACAGCATTCGCAGGTGTTTCACTGAATGGGCGCAACGATTGATCGCTTGTAAATCCGGTGTTCACACGCAGCAACTTGTTTAAGTTTGTCGGATCCGCATTCCATGTCGCTTCATCAACATATGCTGGTACTTCACCAATCGAACCGCCCAAAGCGGTCAAATTGGCACGCCAACCCTGGATCAATGATCCACCTGCAACTTCAGTGCTTGCAAGGATGGATCCGAACGACACAAGGCTGACGTTGCCGCGTGATGTGTCCTCGTCCAACGTTGCAGTACCCGCTGCAGTGACATGGCCCACGATGATATCATCACGACTGATCGCTGATACATTACCGTTGCCCGCGTTGGCAGTGACATAACCACTGCCCGCGTCCGCGCCGGTAAGGTTGACAGCCAGCGCAAGGCCTTCCGCATTCACTGGATCAGTTGTTTTTTTGATCCCACCAATGGAACCGCTGGCGTTCAATATCGCGGTATTCGCACTCAACAGCGAATTCGATGATCCCTGAATGATCGAACTCTCAGTACCGGTTGCCTTGATGGTCGTGGTGCCCGAAACATTTGTGAGATTGCCGTCCAAGACAACATCGCCACCAGAGGAAATATTGATCGATCCCTTATCCTGACCAATGAAATTGATCGCGATGTCGTTATCCGCTTTCAGCGAATTGGTCGTGATCGTCGTGTATTCTTGATTGAGCGTGTAATATTGCGTGGTCGTCGACACGATACAAAGCGTCCACCAGTTACACTTGGTTGAAGTCGCCGTCCTTTTCAGGTCGTTCTTGTCGGCATCGACATAGGAAAATGTCGATGTAATCAACGGATCGCCGCTTACCGCAGCAGAAGAGTTCGCCGCGGTATCAGGAGCGTTCACAATGATAACCCCGTTCTCGGTGAAATCAGTTGAGTTGTTGCCAGTCTGTGTAATGTCCGTCGTTACATAAGTGCCGTCGTCAAGACGCCGCAACCCAATCGAATTAGGGCCTTTGGTCTTGGTAAGGGCCGAGATGTTCCGGAGTTCAAATGCTTCAACGCCAAAGACCCGATCAGACGATTCCGTGAACGAGACCACAGACGAAAATTCTTCACCTGTGGTCCAAACATAGCGTTGGAACAGTTCCGGTGCATAGCTTGCGCTGCGGTTTGTTCCATTACTCAACGTCGGCGTTGGGCTATCAAAGATTATTTCGCCAGTTGCGTTGTCGATCCGTCCGGTTTGCTCGGCCTTGCGCACAAGGTAATCCGATGTACCAGGCGTCGCGCTGCGGGTATAGGACGTCTGGCGGATCGACACGACAGGATTGGAGGGGTTCGTCACATTGACGCCAGTGACATCTGTGATCTCGATAAGTCCTTGGGTGCCACGCAAGTCGCCAGCTGGATCTTCACCCGTGCTGAGCGATTTCAGAACAACCGGAATATTGCCGCTGTTGGTGATGTTGATGTTGATCGAGCCAAAGCCATCAAGCACGTTTAGTTGACCAGCAGTTGACGAGGTGTTCATGATCTGGCCAAACAGCTGGATGTATCCGCCGCGTACGCTGGCACCATTCACAAGGTATTGGTTGTTCTTTGCATCATACGATGCACCGATGTTATTCGTCGGTTTGGTCGAGATGACAGAGAATATACCGTCACCGCCATTGGCTGCAGTATAAGCGTCGGCAAAGAGTTTGGTAAACTCAAGACGCCCTTCAATCTGACCTGAAAGATAATCCTTGATATTAACCTGTGTGGCAACGCCACCGATCGTCAAGGTCCGCACTGGAGATGCTGCGGGGTTCTTAGCCAGCTCACCTAAATATTGGGCACGCACAAGTTCCAACTCGGCTGTATCAATGCCAATCGGCACATAGCTTAGGGTCAAGCCAGGTACCAAGGCCTCTGATGTCAATGGTTTTGCTAAGGCATTGTTCGTCGTCACGCGACTGTTAATGTCAGCCTGCGTAAAGCCCACAAGTTCGGGTGCCCCTGTCAGAAGTGGTGATCCATCAAGGTTCAGCCTCCAATCGGCAATGCCGCTTTG
>JAPKAB010000057.1 GCA_028825475.1 Ascidiaceihabitans sp.
AGACGTTTCTGACCAAGGAACGATTGCGCCATAAGACTAGGTCACCTTTCAGTTTTCTCAATTGAGACGAGCACCGTCGGGCCACGGCGCCAATCCCTACGAGACAGCGATAGAGAGGTCTATTCTTGCCACACATCCCACTGTGCAGCTCCCGACCCCTCCTGCCTTGGAAAATGCCTTTAATTTAAGGCGTTTACCAAGACAGGTGTCGAACAATATCTTACCGTTTCCCTGCGTGACATTTGGTAGTCAAAGGGGTAATTAACGGTTCCTTATTGCGCGACAGAAAAAACGGGTTTCGAATCAATCGAAACCACGTGAAGTTGCTGGATAAATCGTGAAGGGGGCGAACGCAAGGCCTGACACGCCAAATCAATGCAGTATCGGGGAGTACGTTTATAGGAGCAGTGTCGCTGCAAACGCTGAGTTAGCTCAAGTGTATTGCGGTGCAAGCGGAGCGAATGGCCGATTAGAGCCAAAATTGCACGTTGAGCGAAGGATGGTCTTTGGGTATCATTTTTCTTACCACGAGAACTTAATAAGGAAAATGCTTTGGACTTAGAGGGTGTATGGGAGCTTCGAGAGGAAACTGTTTACCCTCATCTGTTCGGACCAAATGTCAGAGGAATATTCCCACTTTCGACGGAAACTTTTCGCCCATTTAACGACGCCAAGATTGATCCGCGTTGGCTTCATTGCGGCGTCTTGGAATTTTCTCCTACTAAAGACAGGGAAAGTTGGCTTTACATCACCTCTGGATATTCAAACCCTTGGGAAGTCGAAGCGGAAAACTACAATAATGAGGAGTTTTCGGGTTCTGGTGTGGAATTTTCCATTGAAACTCAAGAGGCTGGCGATTGGGCCATAGTGTTTTTGCAACGCATGCTTGCATTTGACATGCTTCTCACATCGGGCCATTTTGGGGAAAGGCCCGCTTTGGGAATCCATGATCGAATTCCCCTCAATAGTCCAATCAATGGGCAGAACGAAACCGCAGTTAGAAACGCAATTTTGCATAAACCCGTAAGCTACGAACACATTTTCAACCTCCCCTCAGGTAAAGTGGAAATACTTCAATTTGTCGGTGTTACCGACGATGAGCGTGACCTAGCGCGTGACAAGGGGTTTGATGAGTTGGCCAAGAAACTGCAGAAGATCGACAGTTTTCCTGCAACAAATTTATGGCGCACATAGTTTGGTTAAAGGTCAGTTTGTCCGCAGAGCGGATAGCCCCCCCACACAAACAAAAACGGCGCCTCCCGAGGGAGACGCCGTTTCCGAATTGCCAAAAGGCGAGAGGCTTAGGCCAACTCAACTTCCGCGCCAGCTGCTTCCAGCTTAGCTTTAACGTCGTCAGCTTCAGCTTTATCAACGCCTTCTTTGATTTTGCCACCAGCTTCAACCAAGTCTTTAGCTTCTTTCAGGCCAAGACCTGTAATAGCGCGGACTTCTTTGATCACGTTGATTTTAGAAGCGCCGGCGTTCTTAAGAACGACGTCGAATTCTGTTTGCTCTTCAGCAGCTGCGCCACCTTCAGCAGGTGCCATCATGACTGCGCCACCGGCTGCAGGCTCGATGCCGTACTCGTCTTTAAGGATAGTTTTTAGTTCTTGTGCTTCAAGCAGTGTAAGACCAACGATGTCTTCTGCCATTTTCTTAAGATCAGCCATTTTTAGCTCCGATACGATATTAATGTGTTCCAACGTGCAGTGTTTACTACACGCCGATATGACGTTTGCTTACGCAGCCGCCTTGTCTTCAACAGTAGACAAGATGGATGCAATGTTGCTTGCAGGTGCGCCAATGGCCCCAGCGATGTTGCTTGCAGGTGCGCCCAGCATGCCAGCAATAGTCGCGATGAGTTCATCACGGCTTGGCATTTTGGAAACAGCTGTAACACCAGCCCGGTCCAACGCGTTCTCGCCCATAGCACCACCAAGGATTACGAAGTTATCGTTATCCTTAGAGAAGTCCTCGGCAACCTTGGCAGCTGCCACAGGGTCCTCGGAAAAGGTTAGAACGGTCATGCCTGTCAACAAATCAGCAATGCTTGCACATGGCTTATCGTTTAGGGCGATCTTGGCGAGCCTATTTTTTGCAACACGAACAGCAGCACCTGCATCAGACGCCTTAGCGCGCAGGTCTTGCATGTTAGCAACTGTCAGACCGGCGTAGTGGCTTACCACAACAACGCCAGAGCTTTCAAAGATTTGGCCGAGTTCGTCGACCAACTGTTCTTTTTGTGCTCTATCCACAGTTTCACTCCAAATTTGGGGATTACTCCCCGGCTCAATTAAGTCCGCATTAATGCGAACAGTCGTGGTCCATTTTACGGGGAAGGCAAAAGGCCCTACGCATGAGCGATCGGGAATTCTTGCATCTCCCATCTCAGAAAGGAATTATAGCTTGCGCTACCCTTCTTCTCGGACAGAAGACTCACTTAGGGCGAACCCATGTGAATCAACGGTGTTCTTAGCGCTGGAAACGGCGCTTGCCAAGTGTCTTTTTTTACGATGCCCTAGAGGGCGTAACATCACCGCTCTCCTGACCAGTCGCTGACCCAGATTTCGAATTTGCTGCGTTAACTATTCTGTGTCTGGGGGAAAGTATGTATTAACAAACCGCGTTACACTAGCCGTCAGCACAAAGTGGCTTCCAATTTCGTTCATTTGTGAAGCTTGCTCAAGCGTAAGGCCAAAACATTTGTTGTAAGAAGCTCTAAGCGCTGGTTCATCACCAGCCTCAAATTGCTCTTTCAGAAGCCCGCGTAACACACCGGGAATAGAAGAGGCTCCCAGCAGATATTGCAACTTACGATGCCAGCCCTCAAAAGGTTCTGCATTGTGATGTAATATGCATTGCTCTCGCGTAGAAGGCACGTCTTTGCACTCAATCGAACCATGCCCGCTTAGTTTTGGCCAGTGTGGCTTAAGATTGAAGTCCCGTTATCCTCCTCTAATAAACGACCTCCCATCCGGATGACAAAAGAAGCCCAGTCGTCTTATGAAATTTGCAGCAAACTCATTATGAACAGTTCTAACTTGATGCTTATTCATTGGCAGTCGATAAAAATCATAATCGCTCGGTTTTTCAAGCAGAACCAGTTCGGCAGGGCGCAACCTAACGGCCAGCACATCGGCGGGGGCATCGCGTAGGCATGCAATTGGATTATCTGGCGGGCCATGTAGAAACTCATCCGCGTCCACGTGCAGCACCCAATCTACCTTGGCTGCATTATACCCGAACGTGCAGGCGTTGTTCTAGCGGGCATTGCGCCCAGAAGCGCACTTCGTCCAAGCCTAAGGAATTCAACTAAGACTCTTCGTTGCAACCAAAAGTCCTTACTTGGGGAAAGTGTGAAAGCATGTTGAGCGATGGGTCATCCGGGTTGTCGAAAATCAACCTCATTTGGGTCACGCCAATTCCAAGATGGTAAGATACAAAATTACGAATATTTGCAGGCACATCGTTCACGTACGAAACAGTCGACCATATTGGAAACTCACGGAATACCATTTCAGACCTCATCTTTCATTTACTAATTCAAGCACGATCTGTCGATTGCCCGAGTAACGAATAATTCGAATACAAAGAAAACAAAACAAAAAAGGCCTTAAAGCACATCCGCTTTAAGGCCTTTAATTCTATTAATTTAGATCGATTTATTCGCCTGTAGCGCTTTCAACATCAACAGTCACACTTGGACCCATTGAAGAGCTGATAACGATCTTTTTCATGTAAGCGCCTTTGGCACCTGTTGGGCGTGCTTTAGCAACCGCGTCAACGAATGAACGAACGTTTTCAACAAGCTTCGCTTCGTCAAAAGATGCTTTGCCAACACCAGCGTGAACAACGCCAGCTTTTTCAGCTTTGAACTGAACTTCGCCGCCTTTGGCCGCTTTAACAGCGTCCGCAACGTCCATAGTCACAGTACCAACTTTTGGGTTTGGCATCAGGTTACGTGGACCCAAAACCTTACCAAGACGACCAACGATAGGCATCATGTCAGGTGTCGCGATGCAACGATCGAATTCGATCTTGCCGGACTGTACGATTTCCATCAGGTCTTCTGCACCAACAATGTCTGCACCAGCTGCTGTAGCTTCGTCAGCTTTTGCACCACGTGCAAATACTGCAACGCGCATTGTTTTGCCTGTGCCGTTTGGCAAGCCAACAACACCACGAACCATTTGGTCAGCGTGACGTGGGTCAACACCAAGGTTCATTGCGATTTCGATTGTTTCGTCGAATTTTGCAACTGCGTTGGATTTAACCAATGCAACTGCGTCTTCAACAGTCAGGTTTGCTTTGCCAGCAAATGCTGCGCGGGCCGCTGTTGTGCGTTTTCCGAGTTTTGCCATCTTACTTCACCTCAATGCCCATAGAACGGGCAGAGCCCAAAATGATCTGCATCGCTGCGTCGATGTCGTTAGCGTTCAGATCAGCCATCTTTGCTTCTGCGATTTCGCGAACTTGCTTCAGCGTTACCGAACCAACGATGTCACGTGACGGGTTCGTCGCGCCAGATTTCACTTTGGCAGCTTTCTTCAAGAAATAGGACGCTGGTGGCGTCTTGATTTCCATAGTGAAAGACTTGTCCTGGTAATATGAAATTACTGTTGGGCAAGGTGCACCTGGCTCAAGGTCAGCTGTTTTTGCGTTAAACGCTTTACAGAATTCCATGATGTTGATGCCGCGTTGACCCAATGCTGGGCCTACGGGTGGGGATGGGTTTGCTTTACCAGCTGCAACTTGCAACTTCATAGACCCTACGAGTTTCTTGGCCATTGGCCTTCTCCTTTACAACACCCTCGGCACGCGCGCCTTAGGTTGGTTTGGTTGTGTGGTGCGATCAGGATACCGCGGCACCCTTCCCTCCCACATTGAAACAGCGCCGAAGCGCTGCAAGACGGGGCGCACCCCGCCGGCCAAATTACAGTTGTTTTGTAACTTGGGTAAACTCTAGTTCGACTGGTGTCTCGCGACCAAAGATCGAAACAGTGACCTTGAGGCGCTGTGCCTCTTCATCAACTTCTTCAACCATGCCCTCGAAGTCTTCGAATGGACCGTCGGTAACTTTAACTTTTTCACCAGACTCAAAGTGAATGATGTTGCGTGGTGCTTCTTCGCCTTCTTGAACGCGGTTCAAGATGCCGTTCACTTCCGTGTCACGCATTGGCATTGGGCGACCTTGCGGGCCCAAGAAACCTGTGACGCGGTTGATGGAGTTGATCAGGTGGTAACCACGATCAGACATTTCCATGTGAACCAAAACATAGCCCGGCATAAAGCGACGCTCAGAGGTCACTTTCTTGCCACGACGCACTTCAATTACTTCTTCTGTTGGTACCAGCACTTCATCAATGTCGGCTTCAAGCTCTTGCTCGATGACAGAAGTACGGATCTGTTCTGCAATCTTCTTTTCGAAGTTCGAAAGAACGCTAACCGAATACCACCGCTTCGCCATTTGCTTGCCTGCCTTATCTAGAGGTACTTGCTCATATGAGACTGCACCAGAATTTCTTAATTTGATCAGACCCTTAGCCCGATACCACCCGAATACAAAGCGGCGCGCAACTCGAATCGCAGCACGCCGTAACATTGGGTTAGTGCCGCCGTTTACTCCGCAAAACGATCTATTTCAAGAGGTTGCGCACAACTTCACCAAACCAATTTAACCGTCGAAATTGTAGACAACTTGGGTTTAGCCGAAGAAGTCTAGAACCGTGCGAAGTCCGCCGCGGATCAAAATATCAACTGTCGCGAAGAACACCGCGGTCAATGCCGCCAAGATAAACACCATAACAGTCGTCAAAACGACTTCGCGGCGTGTGGGCCAAACAACCTTGGAAACCTCAGAGCGGACCTGCTGAATGAATTGAATTGGGTTGGTCATCGCCATGTTGCTTTTCCTTAAGCCTATATCACTGAGCCATTTAACCGCCTGCTATGGCGATTTCAAGGCCGCATATTCTCAACCGCTTGCATGCATCCGTGACAATCGACCACCAACCACCTCTTGGTGTTGGTCATCAGACACCTGAAGCGATTGAAAATCGGGTAAATACAGTGCGTCCACACGACCTTCAGGAAAGCGATCCAATAGGCCATCCCACCGCATTGCAAAAGCATCAAGGCGCACAGCCAACCTTTGCGCCCGCTCTGGCGAACGCGCAGCGAAGGACTGAAAGGCTTTGATAATAGCACCCCAAGTTCTATCGGAGCCAAAAATCGCAGAACTGACCAGCAAAGCAAGGATCGTTAAAACGAACGGAATCACGATCCAAAATGGACGGAAAACAGCGATCAATGCGAACAAAGCCCAATAGGCATGTTTACGTTTTGGCGTGATCGCCCATTTCTTGCGCCCCATGACAGCCGAGATACGCGATTGATCGCCTTCGACCTTGGGTGCGTTAACTTTTTTCTCAGCTGCAGCCTTACGCTTTGTGGTCAAGATGCCAGTCACGTGGGCCTTTGCCGCATCCGTGGCACGCGCGGACGCTGCTGCGACCTCTTCAATCCGTTCTTTGGCCCCACTTTTGGCGGGTGCGGGCTCATGAAGGATTGCGCGGATCGCCGACATAGTCGGATCGGTATCATTGGTACTGTATGCAGACATTAAGAACACTCATTTAACAAGGTTACAAACCGTGGCGACATGGCAGTGCCACCCAATAGCAAGAGTTCTCTTGCATGAAATTGTGGACAAACGACGGCAAAATTATGTCAAAAGCACGACTGACTTAGCCGTCAGGCAGCTCCGGCGCGCGCCCGACCCTCTCGGCCAATCGCGTGACAGTCAGCCCTTGCACGATGATTGAGAAGACAACGACAACATAGGTCGCGGTCAGGATCAGTGGCTTCCATTCCCCATCCGGCAAGGACAAGGCAAGCGCGACAGAGATACCGCCCTTTAGCCCGCCCCATGTCATGATCGGGATCACACCCGCGCTAAAGTTACGGAAGGGCTTCAGCATCATAACCGGCACAGCCACCGCCACGAAACGCCCCAGCAATGCCAATGCGATCGCCAACGTGCCTGAAACAAGCAAATCAAATTCGAACGCCACCGCGAAAACCTCGAAGCCGATCATCAAGAACAGAACCGCATTCAGGATTTCATCAATCAACTTCCAAAACGCGTCCACATATTTGCGCGTTTCCTCAGACATGCCGTGGCGTGCACCAATGTCACCAATCAACAGCCCAGCGCACACCGCCATGATAGGGGCAGACACATGCAACCACACCGCCAACTCATACCCACCAAAGGCAAGGCCAAGGGTAATCAGAACCTCCAACGAATAGTCGTCAATCAAACGCATTACGCGGAAGGTCAGCCATCCCAAAGTAAGGCCCAGCGCGGCACCACCAAGGGCTTCTTGCAAGAACAACATGACCGCTGGCCATAGGCCCGTTGCGTGGTGGTCCCCACTTGGGAATGCCAGCCCAACAAGAACCAGAAACACCACATAGCCAACACCGTCATTAAACAGACTTTCACCCGCGATTTTAGTTTCCAATGATTTCTGTAAATCCGCTTCACGCAGCACACCCAGAACCGCAACAGGATCGGTCGGTGAAATCAAAGCACCAAACACCAGTGCAATCATGATTGGCATACCGGTTAGCCAGTGAAACCCAAAACCAACGATAGTCGTCGAAAGGCCCACGCCAATGGTCGCCATCAACAAGATGACCAGCCATGCCTTGCGCAAATCAGATAATTTCACATGAAGCGCACCGGCAAACAGCAACAGCCCCAACATGCCTTCAAGCAGCGCTTCCGAAAACTCAAGCTCCAACACTTGGGCGCGAATTTGTTCCTCCACCGTCAGGCTGGGGAACAAGGCGTCCGTCACAATCACCACAAAGGATGCAATCAGCGCAACAACCAAAATACCGATCGATGAAGGCAGTTTCAAAAACAGATAGTTGATGGCACCAAAGGCACCCGCAAGTACGATCAATAGCGAAGCAATCTGAAGCAATGTCATAACGTTCCCGTCTGTTTTTTACACGGGTATCATCATTCCACGCGCACTACCAACCAGTGGTGGTGGTGTTGCTGCCAAAAACACTAAAAATAGGGGGCCAATTAGTCAGTCAGAGGTGCTTTTCTCCAGCCCTACCAAACCAAGAGCCATTATTTGGTCCAAAATTAGGGATGCCCCAAACGGAGTTGGATGATTGCCATCCATGTAAAGTAACTGCCCATTTATAGCGAGCTGACATGTTGTGTCGGAACAAGTCGAGCGCGACGGCTCAACCAAAGCAAGATCAGAACTGTTAATTCGAGTGACAATGTCCGCAAACATCACGCTCGATACCTTAGTCTGAGCATCGAAGTACTTTCGAGGATACCCTTCGTTCGGACCAAAGCTACCATTATACCAATATTGACGAGACAAATAACCTGGCACAAAGACGTCGGGTCGCGGAAATGAAGCAACCAAAACCACTTTTTTGCCACTAGCCAAAATTTCGCCAATTGTACGCTCAAGTTCATTCGAAAAGGCAGCCCGACGCGCATCATCATTCTGGCTCGGGTCTGAGCCAACAGGATACGAGTAGAATTTTTCGGCTTCGACGTGGCCAAACATATTGGGCAACCCACCATGAACGATATAGTTGTCCCACGTCGCGAACATAACAACTATCTCAACTGCTTCGTCGGTTAAAATCGTTTCCTTTGCCAGAGAGTTAAATTTAGCACATTTTCTCTTTATTTTCTGGGTATTATTTATAAAATTGGGAACTGGTTGACAGCTACTTAGCGTCAAAATCCGCGCCCCGAAGTCGCTTGCGCTGGCAAATTCAAGCATTCCATCAGCAAGCGTAGCGCTATGGCTATCTCCCCACAAAGCGATTTTAGAAATTGCTGTTGGATTAAAATGGCAGTTTGCATGTAGGTCCACTTGGTCGACCTCTTTACGGCTCAGCATGCACTCCGACATGACTGGACCCTTGTAGTTCGCAATTTTCAAAAAAGCTTGAGTTTCAACAGGTAGGCGAGTGGGAAAGCCCTTTGTAAAATGAGTTCCAAAAGCGAAGCCCACAATCACGAGGCCACTTCCGATCAACATTTTCTTCCGATTTTTCGCACTGATTGTCCCATCTCGGAATGGAAGCTCAATCCAGCGCCAAAAAATTAATCCTAGCATAAGCGCGAAAACAAATAGCGCCATCCTCTGTGGCAACGTCTTCGGAAAAAAATCCAATATCCCAAGAAAACTCGCAATAGGCTGATGCACCAAGTAAAACGAATAACTAGACAATCCTACCAGACGCATTCCTCTATTAGACAAGCCCTTTGAAACTAGAGTACTAGGCGTATTAAACGCTAATAAAATAGCCGTCCCCAATACAGGAAGGGCTGCTGCATAGCCCGGCCATGCGTTATTTGAGTCTAATAGCGCAAGCGACCCGAGCAACAACAATAAGCCTGCGGTCGACATCGATTGGGAGAAAACCCGCGATAGGTTCGAAAATTCTATTGTTCGAGAGCGTAGTTCATAGATTAACAAACCAATCCCCAACTCCCATGCTCGAGTGTGCAGCAAATAGAACGAAGGTTGTGGATCAGAGAACGACAAAGTCATCGACAACCAAAGGCTATAGGCAATTATTACGGCGACCCCCAGCAGCAGGCGGCTTTTCAACATCCAATTTAAAAATAAGAGAACAATAGGTGCCAAGACATAGAACTGCTCTTCAACCCCCAAACTCCACGTATGAATTAATGGGTCTAGCGTTGCTTGTGGATTGAAGTAGTTCACCTGATCGTTGAACCAGAAGTTTGAGAGACCAATAACTGAGGTTAGCGCAGCGCCCCCAAAGTATTGATATGGATCGGGCATCATAGTCAAAGCGCCGAGACCGATGCAAAGTAAAATAACTGCAAACAATGCTGGCAAGATCCTTAAGCTTCGTTTTCGGTAAAAGTCGCGAAAACTAAAAACCCCTGATCTAATTTGGGTCAATATATGGCCGCCAACGAGGTAACCAGAAACGACAAAGAAGACATCAACACCGCCAAACCAAGCGCCAAATGTGAAAATCTTAAAATGATACAAGACGACTGACATAACAGCGATCGCACGAATGCCATCGATATCAGCACGGTAGTCTAA
>JAPKAB010000058.1 GCA_028825475.1 Ascidiaceihabitans sp.
TAACGTGACTGATGTTGTTTACGGTCTGTGTGAAGAACCTGAGACAGGTGAAACGACATAAAAGCGTGACAGTACATTTATACAGCAGTTAGCGACGTAATAGTTCTTATCTTAGGGTCTACCTACTCTATGTATCACAACTCATTATATCATTGACTAGTAGATGAGAAACTTAAGTACAGGCATTACTGTAAGGTGTACTCATATAATTATAGGACTTAGGTCAGAAACTTAAGTTGTGTCTAACCCTATTATTTATTGAGATCACTAAATCGTAATACCTGTACTTACGCTTACAGCTTAAGTTTGTTCTTTATGTCGCTCCCATCGGTGTTGGTGCTTGAGTTGGAGCTATTCCCTCATTTGAGGGATTTCCACTTAAGTGCTTAGGTCGAGAGCTATTGTGACATTTGTCACATTTCCACTTTAGTGCTTATGTCGGAACCATTGTAACATTTGTTACATTGGTCTTAGTGCTTGGATCGGAGCTATTGTAGTATTTACTACATTTCCACTTTAGTCCTTGGGACGGGACCATACCGACATTTGTCGGTTTGATTTTATCGCTTGAGTTGGAATCATTGTGACATTTGTCACATTGATTTTAGTGCTTGGGTCGGGATCATTACACCATTTGGTGTATTGGTTTTAGCTTCCTCTGATGCAATTTTGTGTGGGTAATTGTGTGGGGTAAAGCATCAAGATATCGCGGTTTAAAGCCTTATAAATAAGGGTATTAGTGCAACCCTACTTAACTATCGGTTAGGAAATGGTCACAACCACTTTGCCCGTCGCCTTGCGTGTGCGCAACAATTCCAACGCCTCGTTCGCTTGGTCTAGTGGATAGGTCGCACTGATGTGGGGTTTGATTTTGCCAGCGGTGTACCATTCGATTAGGGTCTCAAAACTGTCGGTCAAAACCTTGGGGTTCACGCGGGTATACCCACCCCAATAGTACCCAATCACGGTAAGGTTTTTTACCAACAAAATATTGGCAGGGATTTGGGGCACTTCACCCGATGCAAAGCCAAGCGGCAGAATACGCGCCTCAGGGTTACAGGCGCGCATTGCGGCCTTGAATTGGTCACCACCGACGGGATCATACACCACGTCTGCGCCGCCCAAGGATTTGACGATCTCGCGGATGTCATCGGTTTCTGAGTTGATAAGATGATCCGCACCGGCCGCTTTGCAGATCGCTAATTTTTCGTCGTTGCGGGCCACCGCAATAACTTCGGCCCCCATCAGTTTGCCCAATTCAACCGCTGTCAGCCCAACACCGCCAGAAGCCCCAAGGACCAACAAGCGTTCGCCCGCTTTCAAGTTTGCCTTGTAATCAAGGCCAACATGGCTGGTGCCGTAAGCAATAAGGAACGCGGCCGCATCGACGTTGTCCATGTCATCAGGCAGGGGCACGCAAATGTTCTCAGGCACAGATACATATTCCGCCAAACCACCAAAGCCCGAATAGGCCCCGACCTTTTGCCCCTCCTTTAGGTGCGTCACGCCAGCGCCCAGCGCTTCAACCGTGCCGCACAGCTCCATACCGATGGTCGCCGGCAAGGGTGGTTTTTCTTGGTACGTGCCTTTCATGATCAACAGATCACCAAAGTTCAGACCACAGGTGTGGATACGCAGCAGCACTTCGCCCGCAGCGGGGGTGGGTTTTTCCACCTCGTTCATCTGCAGTGGCTTGCCCAATTCTACAATTTGCATAGCCCGCATGATGAAGTCTCCTGTATCTATCTTAAAATTCGTCGGCCCGGTCTTCGCGACCCATGTGGTCAAGGACCGCATTCACAAAGCTAGCTTCTTTACCATCTGGGAAGAACGCTGACGCTACGTCGACGTATTCTTTGATCGCGACCTTTGGTGGCACAGATGGATCACGCAGCTCACACCCAGCGGCGCGGAACAATGCACGCAGTGTTGGGTCGATGCGGCCCAGCGGCCATTTGGCAACCAAAGCACGATCAGTTTGTTGATCGATATCAGCCTGATCCTTCACAGCACCCTCAAGCACTTGAGTGAAGTGATCGACATCACCGTCCAGCATTTGGGCACCTTCATAGGTTTCCCCAAAGCGGTAATTCAGAAACTCGGCCCGCACCAAATCGATGCTTTGGCTAGAATGTTCCATTTGGAACAGCGCCTGAACCGCATAAAGCCGTGAAGCTGAACGCATTTTGCGTCGCTGGTTACCAGATAGATTCGAGTGGATGCCGCTCATGCTGTTGTTTTTCCGTCCGTATTGCCTGCCATCAGGATATTATCCGAGGCAGGTTTGAATCCGATACCTTTGCTTTGGTTGCCCCACTTACGGCTGAGCGCAATCAGATGCAAGGCGGCAGCAGCTGCACCGCCCCCTTTGTTTTGGTCCGCAGGGTCCGCGCGGACCTCTGCCTGCTTGCGGTTTTCCACCGTTAGGATGCCATTGCCGATGCAGATGCCCTGTAACCCTAGCATTTGGATCGCCCGCGAGCTGTCGTTGCAGACGGTTTCATAATGCGTGGTTTCACCGCGAATGACACAACCTAATGCCACATAGCCGTCAAAACTGCTGCGCCGATCTGAGATGCCGATGGCTGTTGGAATTTCCAATGCACCGGGCATTTCAACAAGGTCCCATGTGGCCCCTGCCGCTTCGATTTCGGCCTTGGCCCCTGCAACCATATTGTCGGCGATATCTTTGTAATAGGGCGATACGACGATCAGCACCTTGACCGGTTTATCAAACGTTGGACGTGCAAGGATGTGATGTTGTTCTGCAGATGCCATTAGCTGTCTCCCATGATTGGACGGGTTCCGGTGATTTCTAGTCCGTAGGCGTCCAGTCCCACATAGGTGGTCAATGGGCTGTCTGTAAGAAGGATCAGTTGCGTTAGGCCAAGTTTGGCCAGCATTTGTGCGCCAAGCCCTGTGTTTTTCACAACCTTGGGTCCGTCTTCTTCGCTGGCGAACAGTTCTTTGCGGGGTTGGCGGAACAGGCAGATGACGCCGCGCCCTTCTTCGGCGATGATTTCCATTGCGCGGGGCAGTTCCCCCACTGATTTGGAACCAAGTCCTAAAATATCGCTGACTTCGTTCATCGCGTGGGTGCGCACCAGAACGGGCGCATCTGTTGTGATGTCGCCCTTGGACATAACCACGTGTTCAATCCCGTAAGTTTGGTCAGTGAAGATGCGCATATCCCATTCGCCGCCGTGTTCAGACGTGATGGTACGTGCATCCGTTTCCACCACCAGATTATCGTGGCGGCGTCTGTAGGCGATCAGATCACTTATGGTCCCGATCTTAAGGTTATGATCTTTGGCGTAGTCCACAAGATCCGGCAGACGCGCCATGTCCCCGTCCGGCTTCATAATTTCGCAGATGACAGAGGATGGGTAGTGCCCTGCAAGGCGTGCAACATCACATCCCGCTTCGGTATGCCCCGCGCGCACCAATACGCCGCCTTGACGGGCGCGCAGTGGAAAGACGTGGCCCGGCGTGGCGATGTCAGCCTCAGTTTTGTCAGGGTCGATGACGGTTGCGACTGTGAGGGCGCGATCCCCTGCTGAGATGCCTGTGGTGACGCCCTCGCGTGCCTCGATAGAAACAGTAAATGCCGTTTCGTGGCGCGAAGAGTTGTGCATCGCCATCATAGGCAGCCCCAACTGTTCGATCCGTTCCGCAGGCAGCGTAACACAGATCAACCCACGACCATGCGTTGCCATAAAGTTGATCGCATCCGCATCGGCAAAGTTGGAAGGGATCACCAGATCGCCCTCATTCTCACGATCTTCATGATCGACCAGAATGAACATGCGCCCTGCCTTGGCATCCGCAATGATGTCTTCGATCGGTGAGATCACCGCGGATAGATCGGTTTCAACGGGTCCTGGGGTTTCAAAGCTCATCAGCGCTGCCTTTATAGAGTTCAGACTGTTGATAGCCCAATGGATAGGCCAAGGCCAGTATGGACGCGGCGGCGTTTAAGGATGGTTATCCAGCTTCAGCAAGCCGTGCGACGTAGCGGGCCAGTGTATCGATCTCTAGGTTGACCATATCGCCCAAAGCGACATCGCCCCATGTGGTGAAATCTTTGGTGTGGGGAATGAAGTTGATGCCAAACACATTGCCCTCAACCTCGTTCACAGTCAGCGAGGTGCCGTTCAGCGCAACCGATCCCTTGGACGCGATAAAGCGGGCCAGATCATCAGGAGCACGCAATTGCACGCGGGTGCTGTCGCCCTCGTCCTTGATGCTGACCACTTCGGCAACGCCGTCCACGTGACCAGATACGATATGCCCGCCTAGTTCATCGCCAACTTTCAGCGCGCGTTCTAGATTGACCCGCTTGCCCACAGCCCATTTGCCAAGGTTTGTCATGTTCACAGTTTCCGCACTGATCTGCACGTCATACCAATCAGGACCCAGATCAACGACCGTCAGGCAAACGCCGTCCGATGCGATTGAGGCCCCCATGTCGATGCCTGCAGTGTCATACCCAGTTGTGATCCGTGCACGCAGATCGCCTTGTTGATCAAGCGCTGCGATGATGCCGATATCTGTTACTATGCCTGTAAACATAAGCTGTCTCCGGTTGAGTTAATATCGAGGTAGCGCTGATAGATCAGGCTGGCAAGTCCGACGGTTTGGCCGTAACGGTCTTTCGCAACAATTGAGCCACTTTCATGAACAGTATTGGTCAAGGCGGATAATTGTTTCCAATGGTCATATTTTAGCCTATTTTTTGGGTGAATACGGGCCAACGACGCATGAAAACCAAAGGAAATTGGGTGGAATCTACGCCAGAAAATAGGGTCTTCTTGTTTCTACAAGGACCACATGGGCCGTTTTTCAACCGCCTTGGTCGTATGTTGCGCAAAGCTGGATCGCAGGTCTGGCGCGTTGGCTTCAACGCTGGTGACCGCGCATTTTGGTTTCATCAAAGCACGTATATCCCTTTTCGCGGCAAATCAGACGACTGGGCCCAGACCTTTATTGATCTGATCGAAGAGAAGGGCGTGACCGATATTGTTCTTTATGGGGACACCCGCCCGATCCATGCATCTGCTGTAGAAGAAGCAAAGCGGCGCGGCTTGGGCGTTCATGTTTTTGAAGAGGGCTATATGCGGCCCTTCTGGATCACCTATGAGCGCGGCGGCACCAACGGCAATTCGCGCCTTATGGATATGACAATCCCCCAGATGCAAAAAGCGTTGGCCAATTCCGATATGGAGACACCCCTGCCCCCCGCACGCTGGGGCGATATGCGCCATCACATATTTTACGGGGCGCTATATCATTGGTTCGTTATGTTTCGAAATGGCGACTATCGCAATTTCCGCCCTCATCGCAGCCTAAGCGTGACCAAAGAATTTCGACTATATTTAGCGCGTCTTTTGCTGATGCCATGGCAGGCGATTGAGCGGCGCATTTCCACGCTACGGATTAAGCACGGCGGTTTCCCCTACCACCTTGCCCTTTTGCAGCTTGAGCATGACAGCAGCTTTCAAAAGCACTCCCCTTTTGAGACCATGCCGGATTTTCTAGACCTGGTAATCGAGGGCTTTGCCAAAGGTGCACCAAAGCACCACCACTTGGTGTTCAAAGCGCATCCTTTGGAAGATGGACGTGCCCCGATCCGTAAAAGCATCCGCACCATGTCAAAAAAATACGGCGTTTCTGACCGTGTTCATTTTGTACGCGGCGGTAAATTAGCCCAGCTTTTGAATGATGCGCGCACGGCTGTGACCGTTAACTCAACCGCTGCACTACAGGTTTTATGGCGTGGTATTCCGCTGAAGGTGTTTGGTCGTGCGGTCTACACCCAGCCTGAATTTGTGTCTGAGCAACCGCTGCCAGAGTTCTTTGCCGGTGCCAGTCGCCCCGACAATCGCGCCTACAAAGATTTCCGCCGTTACTTACTGGAAACCAGCCAATTGCCTGGTGGTTTTTATTCATCGCGTGGCCGCCGCCAACTGATGCGCCAAGTCGTTGATATGATGCTGGCGCACGAAGATCCTTATGACGCACTAGAGTCTGGGCGTGCGGCGCCAAGGCAGCAGTTGCGTCTTGTTGAGTGATTTTCACAATACCTAGTGGTGGTAATTTAAATTCGATTCGGCTGTGCTTAACAAAATTGCGGCGGGGAAACCGTTGCTACCAATCGGGAAAACCCGATGGACTGAGGCAGAACAGATTAGGTCGAGGAGACCGTAGCAGTGACTTTAACAGGTATTCGCTGGGCACGTCCCATTGCAATGATTGCGGCTTTGGCCGTCATGTCGTCTTGTGGTTTGCCACAAGTGGGACCAAACAAGCGTCAGATTTACAAGGGCTCGGTCCAAAAAGAGGGCGACGCGTTTATCGTATCGGTCAATGACCGTGTCACACGCGCAACCGCAGTCACAAAGGCGCTTGGCTTTTCAGACGCATTCAAGAATGCGGCGACACTGGGGTCTGATACGATCCGCCCTGGCGACGTATTAGGTCTGACCATTTGGGAAAACGTTGATGACGGTCTTCTTTCGAGTGAAGGTGCAAGCGCAACCCTTTTGGAAGACGTTCAAGTTGACGGTTCAGGGTTCATCTTTGTTCCCTACGCAGGTCGCATTCGCGCATCTGGCAACACACCAGAAGCCATTCGCCGCATCATAACAACGAAATTGGCCGAGCAAACACCTGATCCACAGGTTCAAGTGCGGCGCATCGCAGGTGACGGTGCAACCGTTTCCTTGATCGGTGCAATTGGCGGACAGGGTGTTTTCCCCATTGAGCGCCCAACACGCACCTTGTCTACGATGCTTGCAAATGCTGGTGGTGTAACCGTCTCACCTGAAATTGCACAGGTCACTGTCTTGCGCGGCAAACAACGTGGCAAGATTTGGTTCCAAGATCTGTATGATCACCCTGAATTGGATATCGCCCTTCGTGCTGGTGATCGCATTCTTGTCGAAGAAGACAGTCGCGCCTTTACCGCGCTGGGTGCAACAGGTGCGCAATCGCTTGTTCCATTCGAGGCACAAACTCTATCTGCTTTGGAAGCCATTGCACAAGTTGGCGGTTTGAACGCTGCTACGGCTGATCCGAAGGGCGTGTTTGTATTTCGCAACGAGCCAGCTGAAATCGCAAATGTCGTAATGGGTCGCAATGACCTGCAAGGCGCACAGCGTTTGGTTTATGTTCTCGACCTGACCCAGCCAAATGGTATGTTTCAGGCACGTGACTTTGTGATCCGTGATGGCGACACCCTCTACGTCACCGAGGCACCGTTCACACAGTGGAACAAAGTTATTGGCGCGCTGACCGGTACGGCCAGCTCTGTCCAAGGGCTTGCTACAGCTGCAGGCCAATAAAACTTGTTAGCAGATCTACCTTATGAATATGACGCCGGACCTGAGAAGGTTCGGCGTTTATGCGTTTACAATGGCGGGTTCCTGACCCAGCCCCGCCTGCGCCGTATCCTTGCGTTATCTGGGTACCGCGTGTCCCTTGGCCTACCCCGTACTGGTGATGTCGTTGGCGTTTGGGGCCACAGCCCAACCGCGCACCGCGGAGAGGCGATAGCAGCGAAGTATGACGCTCCCATCGTTCGGATTGAAGACGCTTTTTTGCGCTCGCTTCATCCGGGTCGTGCAGGAAAATCCGCGCCGCTGGGTTTGATGATAGATCACAAGGCGATGCATTTCGATCCCAAGATCCCGTCCGAATTAGAGACGCTGCTGGCCACCCATCCCCTTGATGACACGGCATTGTTGAACCGTGCCCGTGGCCTGATCGCCCGCATTCAAGAAACACATCTAACCAAATACAGCGCAATAGATGCTGACATTACCGGCCCTGACGCGGGCTATGTTCTGGTCATTGACCAAACCTTTGGCGATGCGGCCGTGACGGCCAGCGATGCGGACCGCAATCGTTTTCTTGAAATGCTGTTCGTCGCCCAAGAGGAAAACCCCGGTGCGCGGATCGTGATAAAGACCCATCCAGAGACGGCCCAAGGGCTGCGTGATGGATATTTTAACCAAGTACAACCCAGTGATAAAATCGAAATTTACGACAAGCCCATCAGCCCATGGCGGCTGTTTGAGGGGGCGATCGGGGTTTACACCGTGTCCTCCCAAATGGGATTTGAGGCGATATTCACAGGTCACAAACCACGCGTCTTTGGCCAACCGTTTTATGCAGGCTGGGGCCTCACCACGGATGAGTTCCCCGTTCAACGTCGTCAACGCACCCTAACCCGCGCCCAATTGTTCGCCGCCACCATGCTTTTGTACCCAAAATGGTACAACGCCTATGAGGATCGCCTTGCCACGTGCGAGGAAGCCGCAGAGGCGTTGATTGCCCAAACGCGGGCCTGGCGTGAGGATCACAAAGGCTGGGTCGCCAGCGGTATGCGCTTGTGGAAACGCGGGCCACTGCAAAAGTTCTATGGCCAACACCAGCGCATGATCTTTCAGGACGATCCTGTGAAGGCGCGACAGGCCGAGCGTCCATGGATGGTATGGGCAGGCAAAGCAGAGGTCGGCCAAGACGATGCTGTGCGCATCGAGGACGGGTTTATCCGCTCAAAGGGTTTGGGTGCGAAATTGGTACCCCCGCTATCCTTAGTCACCGACGACATTGGAATTTATTATGATCCCAGCCGCCCTTCGCGCCTTGAACACATGATTGCTGAGCGTCCTGAACTGCGCCTTGATCAGGTTATCCGTGCAAATGAATTGATCCACACGCTAAAAAACCAAGGGATCAGCAAGTATAATCTTGGCGGCACAGCCCCCACGTTGCCAAACGGCGAACGGGTGTTGGTTGTTGGACAAGTTGAGGATGATGCTTCAATCCGTTTGGGCGCAGGCGAAATATCTACAAATCGTGATTTACTGAAAAATGCCCGTGCGGCGCGACCCGACGCTGTGTTGATCTACAAACCACACCCCGATGTGGTGTCTGGACTGCGCACAGGTGGTTTTGACGCGTCTGGCATTGCAGATTTGGTTTTGCCCGACGCAGACATATCTGCCCTGTTGAACGAGGTTTCGGAACTGTGGACCATGACATCCCTCACAGGGTTTGAGGCCTTGTTGCGCGGTGTGCATGTGGTGACCACAGGTGCGCCGTTCTATGCGGGATGGGGTCTGACCCAAGATTTAGGCGACGTGCCGCCCAGACGGCGCGCACAGGTGTCGCTGGCCGGCTTGGTCCATGCCGCATTGATCGACTACCCGCGGTATTTCGACCCCAAGACGGGTTTGGCCTGTCCTGTTGAAGTGGCAATCAGACGGTTGGCGGAAGGGGGCATACCGCGGTCGTCCGCCACGAATAGATTGCTGTCGAAATTGCAGGGCGCGTTCGCATCGACGGCGCATCTTTGGCGTTAGGGGGTTTGGCAGGGCGTATTTCTGCTTGGAGCCCAGAGTTGCAATCTGAAAGGGCATGGCGCAATCATCAAGCCTTGTCATTTTAAGCCCATAGAAAGCTATCCTTCATGCCATCAACCGAACTTCTAATAGCCTTCTTTCTGGCAACGAGCATATTTGCTTACATGCCGGGTCCATCAACGCTTTATGCGGCTGCGCAGACTATCGCTCGGGGAAAACGGGCGGGTTGGTTCGCTACACTGGGAATACACATTGGCGGTTACGTCCATGTCTTGGCCGCAGCCTTCGGCCTAGCAATCTTGTTCAAAGCCGTGCCAGTTCTGTATGTTGGTTTGAAGTTCGGTGGTGCAGCATACCTAATTTGGCTGGGTTATAAGATGTTTACCTCCAAAGGATCATTGGAGAAAACTAACCTGAAGATAGATGTAAAAAGCCCGCGAAAGGCCTTTTGGGAAAGTGTCACCGTCGAGGTTTTAAACCCCAAGACGGCGATTTTCTATCTGGCGTTCCTACCACAATTCACGGACCCAAATGCGGGATCGGCTATTTGGATTCAGCTTCTCGTTCTAGGCACAATTGTGAATGTAATGTTCTCAAGCGCCGATGTGTTGTGCGTTATTTTGGCCCATAAAGTGACTGAATATTTCAAGGGGTCTGCATCGGCAAATCGTATTGCACAGCGGCTCGGCGGTAGCATCCTGATTGCGCTCGGCCTCAACGTTGCGCTCAATCGCCAATGACTGCAAAGTCC
>JAPKAB010000059.1 GCA_028825475.1 Ascidiaceihabitans sp.
TGTCTTCCATGATCAGACCCATCGCAACACCAGCAACCGCAGACTTCAACGGAACACCCGCGTCCATCATGGACAAGGAGCCACCGCAGACAGACGCCATTGAAGACGAGCCGTTGGATTCTGTGATCTCGGATACAACGCGAACGGTGTAAGGGAAATCAGTTGCAGCAGGAAGAACAGCCTGCAAAGCGCGCCATGCCAATTTACCGTGACCGATTTCACGACGGCCTGGGCCAGACACACGACCAACTTCACCAACTGAATATGGAGGGAAGTTATAGTGTAGCAAGAAGTTGGATTTGAAGTTGCCGTGCAGTGCGTCGATGAACTGCTCGTCGTCTCCGGTACCCAAAGTTGTTACGACCAAACCTTGTGTTTCACCGCGTGTAAACAAAGCTGAACCGTGTGTACGTGGCAACATGCCAGTTTCACAAACGATGTCGCGAATTTCGTCAGTCGCACGACCGTCGATACGCTTACCAGTTTTAACAACGTCACCACGAAGGATGCCAGCTTCTAGGCCCTTCATTGCGGAACCAAGGTTCACATCGGCTTGTTGCTCTTCAGTCAACGCATCCATGATCACAGCGCGTGCTGCTGAAACAGCAGATGTACGCTCTTGTTTGTCACCAATTGCGAATGCAGCGCGCATGTCTTTTTCGCCAGCTTTAGCAACAGCAGCAGACAGGTCTGAATAGTCAGGTGCTTGGAAGTCGAATGGCTCTTTTGCAGCGCCTTCAGCCAATTCAACGATCAAGTCGATCACTGGTTGGATGGATTCGTGTGCAAACTTAACAGCGCCCAGCATTTCAGCTTCGGAAAGCTCATAAGCTTCTGATTCAACCATCATCACCGCGTCTTTAGTACCGGCAACAACAAGGTCTAGACGTTGCTCAGGCTTCAAGCGAAGGTCCTGCATGTCGTCAACTTCTGGGTTCAGGATGTATTCGCCATCCTCAAAACCAACGCGACAAGCAGCGATAGGACCGCGGAATGGTGCGCCAGAAATAGTCAACGCAGCTGAGGCAGCGATCATCGCAACCATGTCTGGGTCGTTAACCAAGTCGTGGGATAGAACAGTACACATCACCAAAACTTCGTTTTTGAAGCCAGGGACGAACAGTGGGCGAATTGGACGGTCGATCAAACGAGCAGTCAGTGTTTCTTTCTCGGTGGGGCGGGCCTCACGCTTGAAGAAGCCGCCTGGTACTTTACCAGCAGCATAGTATTTCTCTTGGTAGTGCACAGTCAGAGGAAAGAAGTCCTGACCTGGCTTTTGCTTACGTGCATAAGTGACGTTGGCCATAACGGATGTCTCGCCCAATGTGGCGATGACAGAACCGTCGGCTTGACGCGCGACTTTGCCGGTTTCCAGTGTAAGCGTCTCTTCGCCCCACTGCATGGATTTTTTTGTTACGTTAAACATCTACGTTTCCTTGTTGGCCCATTGGCCTTTGCATAGGGGCCGAATTGCCCCTGACTCCTGTATCTTGTAATTCAACCGCCGGAGTCCGAGCGACAGATTTCAGATATCGCGGCCATACAGTAGAAAACTGCTCTTGGGAAGAGAATTGGATCAAAGGGCTATTTTGAAGGGGTTTTGGGCAAAATTGTCTGCGACAGATTGACGAAACTATAATGTTGGTTTGCTAATTTCGCTGCATGCAGTATTGCGGTTGGATAACCACAAAAAGATCACGAGCAGAATATGACCGACAAAACCGATAATTCTTCGAATATGGCTGCCCGCGATTGGGTCCAGATTTTAAAGAAATACCGCGAGCCCAACAGCTTGCGCAGCAGCTTCGAGTTGGGTGTCAGTGTCGTTCCGTTCATCATTTTGTGGGTCTTGGCCTGCTGGATCGCGAATTACAGTTACATGGCAGCCTTGGGAATCTCTGCGATAAATGGCTGTTTCTTGCTACGGTTGTTCTGCATTCAGCACGATTGTGGACATGGATCATTTTTTGACAACCGCACTGTCAGCGACTGGACCGGCCGCGCACTCGGCATCCTAACACTGACACCATACGACGTATGGCGCCGCACCCATTCGATTCACCACAGCCACGCAGGTGATTTGGATCAACGCGGCATCGGCGACGTGATGACACTGACGGTAGAAGAGTACCACCAGCGCAGCCGCTGGGGCCGCTTGTTGTACCGGGCATATCGCCACCCAATCGTAATGTTTGGCATTGGTCCAACCTATTTGTTCCTTTTGACCAACCGTATCCCATGGTCTGACTTCAGCCAAAAGAAAGACTGGATAAGTGCAATGGGCACCAATTTGGCGATCGCTATCCTGCTCACGATCATCGTGAAATTTGGTGGCTGGCAGGCCCTGTTCCTTGTGTTCCTTCCAACAACTTTGATCGCCGCCACAACCGGCGTTTGGTTGTTCTACGTGCAGCACCAGTTTGAAACGACACATTGGGAAGAAAACCAAGACTGGCAAGTTCACGAAGCCGCGCTTCACGGCTCGTCACACTATGACCTGCCTCCAATCTTGCAGTGGTTCTCTGCCAACATCGGCATCCACCACGTACACCACTTGTACAGCCGCATCCCGTTCTACCGATTGACCGAAGTATTGCGCGATCATGAAGAGCTAGCAAATTCCAGCAGCCGCATGAACCTGCGCGAAAGCTTCAAGTGCGCAAGCCTTGATCTGTGGGACAGCACCAACAAGCGTTTGGTGTCCTTTGCGACAGCGCACAAACTCAAGCACGGCTAAATCACCTTGATCGACTATCTGGTTTTCGTTCCGGCCTGTTTCGCTATCAATTTGGCGTTCGGGCCGAACAACCTGATGGCGCTGACCAACGGCGCACAGCGTGGCGTTGGCTTTGCCGTGATTGCCAGCTTGGGTCGCTTGATCGCCTTTATACCTATGATCGTTGTTAGTGCCTTGGGAATGGGGCTTATCCTTTTCCGCCTCTGGCGTGGTCTTTATCGCGATCAAACTTGTTGGGGCGGCTTATCTAATCTATCTGGGTGTCAAAATTTTAAGGTCGTCATCCAAGGCAGACGGCAACATGGTTGAGGAACAAGCCCTCACTTTAGGGCAGGCATTTTGGCGCGAAGGCTTTGTGGCTCTTGGGAACCCCAAGGCTATTTTGGTGTTTGCTGCGTTCTTTCCACAGTTCGTTGTCAGTGAAGCATATGCACAAAGTTACACAATCATCGGTTTGATCTTTCTTGTGCTCGAAGTGGGGGCGATCCTAATCTATGCATTATTGGGCCGTTTGGCAGCATGCTCTGCGACGCTAAATTTACAATGGATTCAAAGGGCTTCGGGTATTGGGATGATCGTATTTGGTGCCCTCCTTTTGCTCACACAACGCCCAGCCTGATGTGTTTCAAAAAAGGGTGATTGCCTGACTTTCGCGTGATCCTCGCAGAAAACTCTAGCTATGAGTTGGGAAATAATCGCATTTCCTAGGCAGTAGAAATGAAGGATTTTCACATGACTAACGCAACCAAACCCACCGCAGGCTCATTGCCAAAAATGAACGCCTATACCCTAGGCCTTATGTTTGTTGCTGGCTTTTTCGCCACCAACGCTTTTGACCTTTGGGGTCAAGTGATCAGCCCCGGTTTGGGCTTTGCCAACCTTTCACCACACGGCCTAGCCAAAAGCCTGTTGGGCACACTTGGTTTGCCAAACAGCAACTTTGCTGCCTACTTCGTACACTTCTACTTGGTCGGTTTGATCGGTTACCCAATCGGTTGGATGTTTATCTTTGCACCACTTTGGCAGCGCGTGATTGGTGAAACACATTGGTTCATCCCATCAGCAATCTACGGCTTTGGTTTGTGGGTTTTCGCAATTGGTGGCGTCACATTGGTCGCAGGGTTGCCGTTCTTCTTGAACTTCACTGGCATCACTTGGGTCGCTTTGGTTGGTCACGTTGTTTACGGCATCGTCATGGTCGCAGTGCTTAAGCGCATCGACCGTTCATAACGCGCAATCGCCTATGTTAAAACATCGGCCCTCCGTGTGCGCACGGGGGGCTATTTTTTTTGGCAGCTCGTTCTTTTTGCGCATGCTGGGGATTTTCAATCCGGCCTCTGATGACTCGATCAAGATGCCCAAACGCTTTAGCCGCGTTTCTTCCTTTTTGGCACTCATGACCCACCAAATTGAATCGCGTCTATAAGAGGGTGCGAGGTTTGACAGAAACTGCCATGCCGCCTCATTGGCCTTGATGATTTTTTCAAACTCTTCGGACAGTGGTACATTACGATCCGCAGAGGTGTACCCTTTGTCATCTGACCGGTTGTGAAACAGCTCCAACCCCGCCGGCGTCATCTTTCCAAGGGCGGTCAGTTCATTGACCTTCTTAACGTTCACCGCACTCCAAACGCTTGTCTTCTTGCGAGGTGTGAAACGGATCATATAGCTCTCATTGTCGATGCTTTTTCGGATGCCGTCGATCCAGCCAATGCACAGGGCAACGTCGACAGATTCAGACCACGTGATGCTGTCGCGCCCCGTACTTTTTCTAAGATATCCAACCCAGACTTCAGTGGCGTTTGGGTTGTTCCTGAACCACGCTTCAAAGGCATCTTGGTTGGTGAAGAAAACTGCCTTTTCCATTTGTCATGTTCCTTTGTCCCTCAGGCATTAACCAATAGTTACCCGTCCTATTCAAACGTTAACAGGAGGCCGAAGTTAAAAAGGTGTGAACGCGGGTGTGCGCCTCAAACTGTACAAATTTAGATGTGAATTGCACAGTTTCTGGATAATCCTCTAAGTCCGCGTAAATCGTGTAGTTCAAACTGCACAGTTCAGATGACATTCTGTACGTTGCGCATCTGAAACGCCACCGCACTGTGGGTTAAGTCCAGCGAACGCAGCCCAACAAAAAACGCCCGCTGTAAACAACGGGCGTTTTCAGAATTACAGTCGAGGATACGCTTAGCGGCGTAGGCCTAGACGGCTAATGATAGATTGGTAACGTGCTTCGTCTTTAGCGCGGGCATAGTCCAGCAGCTTACGACGTGTCGCAACCATCTTAAGCAAACCACGGCGACCGTGGTTGTCTTTTTTGTGTGTTTTGAAGTGCTCTGTCAAAGTCGCGATGCGTGAAGACAGGATTGCAACTTGAACTTCAGGTGAACCTGTATCGCCTTCTTTGATGGCGAATTCTTTCATCAAGCGTGCTTTTTCTTCTGGTGTAATCGACATCGGGGTCTCCTTTAAAAGGTTAGTGTGATGGCGCAGCCCGGGATGTCGTCCAGTGCAGGCCCATGGAGGTGTCGCCATGAATGATTCCATAGCAGACAACGGCGTATAGGAAATTTCTGGACATATGGCAAAGGAAAACTGAGATAACCCTTTAAACGTTGGCGATGACGCCCGTTTTCGCGAGGCTTTGGGCGATTAACGCTATGTCTGTCAGCGCAATATCACTGTCTGTATCCACATCTGCAACAGCTTCGCCGTTCATTAGAATTTGTGTCAAATCAGGGTCGGTTGGATGGGGGGCGAGGTCGATGGTTGGTTCATCACCGGCCGCATCATCCCAGACCAAAATAATGCTATCCTCGTCCGTGTTAAAGTCGATTATTTGGGCCGTATGCCCCTCAGTGATCCAGTCCCCCAGCACTATGGCATCGTCTCCAGCGCCGGCTGTGATGATATCATCTTGGCCCGCTAGGATGGTGTCATCACCACCGCCACCGTTCAAAAAGTCAGCTTGGTCAATGTCTTGAATTCCAGCTATCGCTATATCGTTCTCGACCCCATTCAACAAATCGTTGCCCCAGCCACCAAACAGACTGTCGTTGCCTAGGCCGCCTGACAGTGTGTCATCGTCTAACCCACCTTGCAGTGCATCGGCCCCGATATCTCCCGATAGGTTGTCGTTTCCTGCCGATCCCTGGAGTGCGTCATTTCCAGCGCCGCCATGCATCGTGTCATTGGAATTGTTGCCATACAATGTGTCGTCGTCATCGCCGCCATAGAGTGCGTCATTTCCGGCTTCACCGTGCAAGGTATCTGCACCATCTGCACCCAGCAATTGATCGTCCCCATCGGCACCGTGAAGGTCATCATCACCGTCACCTCCGTCGATGGTATCCTCACCATCATAGCCACCTATTTGGTCGTCACCTTGGCCGCCCAACAGGTTGTCACTACTGTTGGTGCCGGAAAGGATATCGTCTTCGGGCGTGCCAACAGGGGATGGTTCCAAATTGTCAGAACCATCGTTTGCGCCAGATTCGATAAACGTCACAGCGCCCACTGCCATCATACCCATTAAACCAGCCAACCAAAGCATACCGAATCCTACAACCAATCCATTTGAACAGTTCCATAGAACCACATTGTTTAGATCCTTACAAAAGGATCAGAACTATTTGGTTAATGCGACTTTTGATTGTGAAACGTCTTGCCAGCTTTCTGGCTGTTGGGTGTAGGGCAGGTACAATGGATGCTTGGGATGTCCCTGTTTGGAAAGGCCCAAGTGGAACAATGGCCGTTGTGTTTTTTCAAGTAATACAGCCACTAGCGCACCACGATCCATATGCGCGCCGTGCGTTCCCCAAGCCGCAATAATGGTATCGGCCCATGCTGCGCTCTCAACCAAAGTCGCATCATTGTGGGGGCCAATGGGGTCAGTTGCAGCCTTCATATTGCGTGGGTCTGTATCGCGCCAGGCAAAGATGTTGGTGACCCGAAAGCCACCAAACCCAAGGGTGCGGGCGCGGCGTTCACAGCGCTCAACTGTTGGGTCGTTTTGCACCTCAGTGGCGGTCGATGGGTTGAGCATCACAAACAGCACTTTGTCAGCCTGATCATCCCACACACGCGTCAAGCTATAGCGGTAGCGTTCGCAGTCCGAGTAGACAGCTGTTGAGGGCGCATCGCCCTTGGTGTGGGTGCGCGTGATCATGACCGCTTAGGTATTGAACACGCGGCTGGGGTGAAGTTCGCCAGCCTTATAGCGACCAACCGCAACGGCTTTGCCATCCAAAGAGGCCCAACATTCATCGCCGTATTCGACATCAGATGCCATCACCATGCCAGGGTTGCCATTGCGCATACGCACGGCTCCTTCAGGTGTGGCGCTGACCTGTGGTAGATCCTGCAATCCCTCTTCAAGGGGGCGTAAATACGTGTCTAACTCTGGCTGCTTTGCCAGTTCGTTGATCTGTTCAAGAGATATGCCATCAGCAGCATCGAAAGGACCAGACCAGATGCGGCGCAACTCGCGCACGTGTCCGAAACAACCCAATGCTTCGCCCAAATCACGTGCGATTGAGCGAACATAACCGCCTTTGCCACATGTCATTTCAAGTGTGACGTGATCGGCGTCTGGGCGATCCGTCATAATCAATTCGTCGACCCATAAAGGGCGTGCTGCCAATTCAAGGTCTTCACCGTCACGTGCCAGTTTATAAGCGCGTTGGCCGTCGACCTTTACCGCTGAAAACTGTGGCGGAACTTGCATGATGTCGCCAATGAATTGGCCCAGTGCGTCTTTGATTTGTACGTCTTCTGGACGTGCGTCAGATGTTTTCAGAATCTCGCCCTCTGCATCATCAGTGTTGGTCGACTGACCAAGACGGACTGTGAAGGTGTAAGCCTTCAGGGCGTCTGTGATGTAGGGTACGGTCTTTGTGGCCTCACCCAAAGCAACAGCCAGAACACCAGTGGCATCAGGATCAAGGGTGCCCGCGTGGCCCGCCTTTTTCGCATCAAATGCCCACTTCACTTTGTTCACTACAGCAGTCGACGTTAGGCCTGCTGGTTTATCAACAACCAACCATCCAGAAATATCGCGTCCCTTACGTGTACGGCCCATGTGTGTATCCTATCGAGAATGTCATCAATGCAGAGTGGCCGAGTATCGCGCGTGTGGAGTACTGTCAATTCGCAGGAACGACTGTGCCAATGATTGGTCCAAGGCGGCGGCCTATATCGTTGCGCCCTATCTGTGGTGCGTACAGTCGGCTGACGTTACCATCCATGAACAAAGCTTGGGGTAATTTTAGGTGGTCGCGAAAGAAGCTGCCAAATTCGTGGAATGTGACGATGTCGTTTGAAATAGCAAAAACAGCGGTGGTCCCGTCAGCCGTTGTTCCTACAGCATTGCGGATGTAACGCGATGTGCCGGTGGCTAAAAAACGCGGGTGCAGTTCGCTGTCAATGACCAGCATCGGACCGGATTGGGTCGCGTAAGTGCAAGCTGGCTTTTTATCAAGGTAGCGCAATGTTTCGATCACGTTGGCCTGCTTATCTTGCAGACACAAAACACCGTTTGGCAGCAGGCCAAAATTACCCGGACCTGCATTGGGGATAACGCGCATGATTTCCACGCCATCTTCGATGTGGTGACCAACTGGGGATCGGTCTTCGTGATACATTCCCGCGTTCATCGCAAAACCAAGTGTTTCGCCAGAGCCTTGGAGCGCATTGTTTAGAATCCCAAAGTGACCATAGGGTACACCCGCGTCATCGTTCAAAAACAGGCGCAGGGTTTCAGTGTTCATATCGACAGTGCAGATTGAGTAGGCGTTGTCGGCGTAGGTCACATCCTCACAAGTGGCAGCTTGTGCCACTCCAAACATAACCATCCATACCAAAACGGCCCGCAAAATCATTCAGGTGTATCCACCTCTTCAACGTCAACTTTTGCGATGTCGCGTGCGACATGTTCTTGAGCCAACATTTTACGTGTCGCATCCATCTGGTCGTAGGTGTCATCCAACTGAAAGCGCAACTCTGGTGAGTGTTTGAGCGCTAGCTTTTTGGTGATCGTTCTGCGGATGTCATACATGTTCTTGGCCAACAGCTTTAGAATGCCATCTTTGCCTTCGCCGCCTAAGGGTAGGATGTAACAGGTCGCGATCTTTAGATCGGCAGATACCCGCACCTCGCCCACAGTAATCGACATGCGGCTGAGTTCGATGTCATGAACATCGCCGCGTGAAAGGATTTCAGATAATGCGCGACGAATTAATTCGCCGACGCGCAATTGGCGCTGGGATGGTCCGCGCCCCTCAGATGATTTGTTCTTAGCCATAAAAGTGCATGTAAGGCGACTCGTGCCCTTTGCCAAGCGTCACGTGGCAGGATAGGTGTTTAAGCGAATATGCGCGGATAAGGATAAGCGAAATGACCACATTGCCAGGAATTGTTGTGACAGGAGCTTCTGGCCGGATGGGCCAAATGCTGATCAAAGCGATCAACGACAGCGATCGCGCAACGCTTGTTGGTGCAATCGAACGTTCTGGGCATGACTGGGTTGGTCGTGATGTGGGCGCGGCGATGGGCGGTTCTGCGCAAGGCGTTGTTGTGACGGATGATGCGCAAGCGGCTATTTCCAACGCACAGGTCGTCATCGACTTCACTGCGCCGTCTGCCACAGTCGCGTTTGCCGAAATGGCTGCGAATGCTGGCGTTGTTCATGTGATCGGTACCACCGGCATGACTGCGGATGAGATCGCACTGCTTGCGCCATTTGCTGACCGTGCTGTGATTGTGCGTGCAGGTAACATGAGCTTGGGTGTGAATTTGTTGACCCAACTTACGAAGAAAGTTGCGGCTGCATTGGATGAAGATTTTGATATCGAAGTGATCGAAGCGCACCACCACCACAAAGTGGATGCGCCGTCAGGCACCGCATTGATGTTGGGCGAAGCCGCCGCAGAGGGCCGTGGCGTTGCGCTTACCAATGCAATGGATAGTGGCCGTCATGGAATTACTGGTGCCCGCAAGCGTGGCGACATTGGTTTTAGCGCGATCCGTGGTGGCGACATTGTGGGTGAACATGACGTTATGTTTGCGGCTGCGGGTGAACGTATCGTTTTGCGTCACATGGCGACTGATCGCGCCGTGTTCGCACGTGGTGCGTTGAAGGCTGCGTTGTGGGGGTTTAAACAAACGCCCGGTGAATATGACATGTTGGATGTACTTGGCCTGAACGATTGATTTAGTTTCAATTAGGCGCGAATTCGCCCCAATAGCTTAAGTTTGGCCACAGTCTTGCCCCACAAAGTGATCCGGTGCCTGCTAGACCGCGTAATGTTGGTAACACGTGGTGATCTCAATGGGTCGACGCAACACATGCATTGAAACGCTCTGCGGGA
>JAPKAB010000078.1 GCA_028825475.1 Ascidiaceihabitans sp.
CCAGTTGCCCACCGATTGTTGCGCTGATCAGGTCGATTGTCGCGTTTGTGGTGGTTCCTTCCAGGAAGACACTTCCCGTGACTTTCATCGATTGGCCGCGCAGGCCTTGCAGGTTACTTCCACTAAGCTCCAGTTGTCTGCATTTTGTTTGTTCGCAGTCGATGCGTTCCTCAAATCGGCTGTTGTGCATTCGAATAGCGCCGCGTGCTGTTGTGAAATCTAGATCAAGTGTTCCAGTCACATGCGCCCCTTCAACCCAAACGCCGATGTCGTCGACTTTGTAGTCATCACACCCGCCTCGGATCAGATAGCGCAATACATCGGCGTGGATATGGCGGCTGGGGTCGGGTGTACCTTTTGGTGGCAATTCGCCAACGCCAAGCTTACAAAAGTCGCCATTTTTACAGGCCTCGATCAACTGCTCTTCAGCGGGCGTGAGATCCCGTTCGTGCAGTTCCTTCTTTGTCCGAATATGTGCCATTACTCATCACTCCCACTCTCTCCCGCAATGGTAGCAATTTATCGCGAAAATGGAATAGCCAACCTGCAGTCATCACCCTGAAATTACGACCTAAACCCCGCCAGCCCCCTGCAGGGTTCACAACTGCCATAAAACGGGGTAGTAGCCGCCCTAACAAAGACACCCTTGTACTGACTGGAAATTACATGCGCGCGACATTGGCTGCATTTACGAAGAATATGGACGTAACTGATTTACGTTGGATGGACGAGGGTTTCACCTTTGGTCGTCTGCGCATTGAATTGCTATCGGGTTTGACCGTTGCCTTGGCCCTTGTGCCTGAAGCGGTTGCATTTGCGTTCGTTGCGGGCGTGAACCCGTTGGTGGGTCTTTATGCTGCGTTTATCGTGGGTTTGATCACCGCATTGTTTGGCGGTCGCCCTGGTATGATTTCTGGTGCGACGGGCGCTTTGGCGGTTGTGATGGTGGCCTTGGTCGCGCAGCACGGCGTTGAGTACTTGTTTGCCACCGTTGTTTTGATGGGTCTGTTGCAGATATTTGCAGGCGTCATGCAGTGGGGTAAGTTCATTCGCTTGGTCCCGCATCCTGTTATGTTGGGCTTTGTGAACGGCCTTGCGATCGTTATTTTCTTGGCTCAGATGACCCAATTCAAAGTGCCCGGTTCTGTTGTGAGCAACGGTCACGGCATGACGGGTGGCGAGTGGCTGTCTGGCGGTCCGCTGTATATGATGCTGGGCCTTGTGATCGCGACGATGGTGATCATCTGGGTTACGCCGCGCATCACCAAGTTTATTCCTGCGCCGCTTGCTGGCATCGGTATCGTTGCGGCTGTGGTTATTGGTTTTGGCATGGACGTTCCGCGCGTTGGCGATTTGGCCTCCATCAGTGGTGGTCTTCCAACATGGCACATTCCGATGGTTCCGTTGAACTGGGCCACGATTGAAATCATCCTGCCATATGCTGTTATTCTGGCGGCGATTGGTTTGATTGAAAGCTTGCTGACCCTAAATTTGGTTGGTGACATGACGGGCAAACGCGGTGGCGCAAGCCAAGAATGCATCGCCCAAGGCGTCTCGAACACTGTCACTGGTTTCTTTGGCGGTATGGGCGGTTGCGCGATGATTGGTCAGTCTATGATCAACGTGAAATCAGGCGGTCGCACCCGTGTTGCAGGGATCGCTGCGGCTGTGTTCTTGTTGCTGTTCATCTTGGTTGGTTCCAGCGTGATCGAGTTGATCCCATTGGCGGCCCTTGTTGGCGTGATGTTCATGGTTGTGATCGGCACCTTTGCTTGGAACTCATTGACCATCCTGCGCAAGGTTCCGAAAATGGATGCCTTTGTGATCTTGTTGGTGACTGTTGTTACGGTGATGGAAGATCTGGCCGTAGCCGTTGTGGTTGGTGTGATCGTAAGCGCGCTGGCCTATGCATGGAACAATGCCCGCCGCATCCACGCGACAACACGCGAGTCAGCAAGTGAAAAAGGTGCCAAAGTGTATGAGATCAACGGTCCGTTGTTCTTTGGTTCCTCCGATGGTTTCGCTGAGTTGTTTGAGGTTGAGACCGATCCAGACACAGTGATCGTTGATTTCAAAGACAGCCGCGTTGTGGATCAGTCTGCGTTGCAGGCGATTGAAGCGATTGCTGGTAAATACGAGGCCGTGGGCAAACGCATTCAACTGCGCCACCTTAGCCGCGATTGCCACCAGTTGCTGACAACTGCCGGTCACTTGATGGTCGATAGCGATGATGATCCAGATTATGAGATCGCTGTTGATTACTCAGTGCGCACTGGGATTTTAGGCGGTCACTAAGCCGCGTTCTCCAAAGCATATGATTTTTGAAAGGCCGATGGGAGACTGTCGGCCTTTTGCTTTGGGTGAGTGGGATGCGCGGATCAACTGGGCCCTAGCGGTTTTGGATTGTGTCTCAGTTTGAATGTCTGCTTGGAGCCATGCTGCAAATTTCCTGCGACGCGGCGAATGTCTGCTTGTGGGCCGGATTGTTGGTAACAAGGTTAAGCGGTTCCTAATAAATCGCGGGCTATACGCTCGAAGATCGCGCAACCGATGGGGATCAAGTCGTCAGGAAAATCATAGTCGGGATTGTGTAGCGCAGCATAGTCTTCGCCCGGTCCTAAGCACAGCATTGCCGCTTTGGCGTCCCAGCCAAACACGCCAAAATCTTCTGACGCGCGCATAGGCACACCCGCGTCACCATAGGCGACGTCGATTGCGTCCATAGCTGTTGTTGCCACGTTGTAGGCGTCTGGATTATTGATGGAGGCTGCGAAGTTATCGCAAACCTCAAAATCCACATTAAGTCCGAATTTCTCTGCCGCCGTATTGGCAAGCGTGCGGGCTGCTGTTTCTAGGCTTTCCATTCCCGCGTCGCCTGCCGTCCGCAATGTAGCGAAAATCTTGCCATCACCGGGAGCCACGCCAAATGATGGCTCGCCAATTTTTACATGGGTGATCGTCACCAATCGGAAATCATCGTTAAGTGATCCACCCTGTCCTAGAGCGTCGAGAGCTGGGATCAACTCAGCAATAGCCTGCGCTGGTGAAACACCATCCTCTGGGTCGGCTGCATGGGCGGTTTTGCCATTTAGCTTTATCTTAAGTCCCAATGAAGCGCAGTTAATAAGGCCAGCACAGGTAGAGACATATCCGAAAGGCCGTCCGGGTTCGATGTGAATGGCAAACGCCCAGTCAGCTTGAATTTCTTGATAAGCAGGATCAGCGACCACAGCTTTTGCACCGCTGCCGTCTTCTTCAGCGGGTTGGAACATAAGGATGACACGGCCTTGCGCTACTGGTTGGCGGGAAATCATGCGTCCCAACGCGAGAAGCATTGTCATATGGCCGTCATGACCGCAAACGTGGCTCTTTTCGTGGATCAGCGACGACCAAGCGATGTCATTGCGTTCCTCAATTGGCAACGCATCAAGCTCCGCGCGAAAAAGAACTGTCGGCCCATCTTTACCGCTGTCAAAAACCGCAGCCACGCCATGACCACCTAATCCAGTCAAGATGCGAGTTGGTGACAGCGCTTTTAGTTCAGCTGCAATCTTACTGGCTGTTTCTACTTCTTCCCCAGACAATTCTGGATGGCGGTGAAGTTCACGGCGAAATTCAGTTAGTTCCATCAAGTCAAGATTTGTTAGCATTTGTTGTTCTGCTTTCGAAGTCAGTTCAGCTGATCACTCTATTCCTAAATCAGAACTGAGAACATACGCCAAGCACCGTAGAATTAAATACGGATTTTTCTGTTTCGGATAGCCGTCACTAATAGCCTCTTTGGGAACGTCTTCTTCGTCCGGTGATCTCAATGGGTCGACGCAACACATGCATTGAAACGCTCTGCG
>JAPKAB010000060.1 GCA_028825475.1 Ascidiaceihabitans sp.
TTTTTGTTGAGCATCTCAATTTCGATTGTGGCGGCAAATGTTGGAACTGCTGATACAATGAACAATACCGCTGAAAAGATTGGACTACGCATTTTAACTTCTCCAAATTTTTTTGTCTGGACCACTAGTTATGATGCGAAGTGTTGATTGCCACTGAAGATCTCAATAGGCGACAGTTTGGCGCACGAGTGCTGAACAAATCAAATTTGGCCCACGCAGTTTTTACTTTTCTTCAGTCAACTGATGTTGGTGGATTTGAACCGCTTTTTCTGGATTTTTTTAACACATATTAAACGCTTGGATTAAGAAAGCCGAAAAATATAGTTTCATCGCATTTCAGCTTTCAGGATACCTGCGTCATTCAATTCCTTAAAGCTGTAACAGCGTCGGATTGTCGCGATAGGCATCCACCTCATATTCTTGCGCGTATCTATTACAAAGGAAAATGTAATGAACACAGATAACCAATCTAACAACATACTATTGGTAGAGGACGATGAGGCATTCCGTTTGCGGCTTTCTAAAGCACTGCAAAAGCGCGGGTATCATATAACATCTGTATCAAGTGTTGCTGACGGCTTGCATGCAATCAACGATAGCCCTCCCGATTATGCGGTGGTCGATCTACGGTTGAAGGACGGCAGTGGCCTGAGCGTTATTGAAACTCTTGAAAAGCAATGCCCCGATGCGCGTTCAGTCATCTTGACAGGCTATGGCAATATCCCAACAGCGGTTGCGGCAGTTCGCCTTGGCGCGATTGACTATATCGCTAAACCAGCAACCGCTGATGAAATTCTGATCACGCTTTTAACGCCAAAAGGCTTTCAACCAGCGGCTCCAACCAATCCAATTTCGCCGGACGACGCACGGCGGGAACACATCGAGCGGGTTTATCATGAAGTCGGTGAAAATGTGTCAGAGACTGCACGTCTTTTGCAGATGCACCGGCGTACACTTCAACGCATCCTGCGCCGCAATGGTATCGCCAAAAGTGTATCTTAGTAGAGGCGACTTAAAGCTGCTTCAAAGCATTTCTAAAAAGACTACATCAGGCTCCCCTCTCCTGCTTAGGACAGCAGAGTGAAAAAACTCAAGTATAATATTTCTTCGGAAATCCCATTACGGAATGAACTTATGAGTTACGATATCGAAGCTATCAGAGCTGATTTTCCAATTCTATCCCGTCAAGTCAACGGTAAGCCGTTAGTCTACCTCGACAACGGTGCATCCGCTCAAAAACCTCAGGTGGTAATTGATGCCGTTACTCGCGGTTATGCCGAAGAATATGCCAATGTTCATCGCGGCCTGCATTATTTGAGCAACCTTGCGACCGAGAAGTATGAAGGTGTGCGCAGCATCATAGCTCGTTTTTTGAACGCAGGTTCCGAAGAGGAAATCGTCATTAACTCCGGAACCACCGAAGGAATCAATATGGTCGCGTACGGTTGGGCCATGCCTCAAATGGAAACTGGAGATGAAATTGTACTTTCAATCATGGAGCATAACGCAAACATAGTCCCGTGGCATTTTCTACGTGAACGACAAGGCGTGATAATCAAATGGGTGGATGTCGATGCCAACGGCGATCTTGATCCGCAAAAAATAATCGATGCCATTGGTCCTAAAACCAAACTGGTTGCTGTCACACACATGTCTAATGTGTTGGGTACAATCGTAGATGTGAAAGCGATCACTACTGGTGCTCATTCCAAAGGTGTACCTGTGCTGGTTGATGGGTCGCAGGCAGCCATGCATATGCCCGTCGATGTGTCTGACATCGGGTGTGATTTTTATGCTGTGACCGGACATAAACTATACGGTCCATCAGGGTCGGGTGCGATCTATGTAACCAAAGCGCGCTTGGCTGAGATGCGCCCCTTTATGGGTGGCGGCGACATGATACGCGATGTCACCCGTGATGCAGTCACTTGGAATGATCCACCAATGAAGTTTGAGGCTGGTACGCCTGGGATCGTTCAGACAATCGGACTTGGCGTGGCGCTCGAGTATATGCAAGGGCTTGGAATGGCTAATATTGCGGCGCATGAACGTGCCTTAACTGAATATGCACGCGTGCGTTTGGATAGCTTGGCTTGGTTAAATACGCAGGGAAACTCAGTGAACAAAGGCGCTATTTTTTCTTTCACTCTCGACGGCGCAGCGCATGCACATGATATCTCAACTGTGTTGGACAAAAAGGGAATTGCGGTACGTGCTGGAATGCACTGCGCTATGCCATTGATGGAACATATTGGAGTGGGTGCAACCTGCCGAGCATCTTTTGGTCTCTATAATACGACAGAAGAGGTTGATGTGCTGATTGACGCACTGGAGTTATGTCACGAACTGTTTGGCTGACAGTTTATGGCATAATCAGCGGTTTAAGGCTTGAAAGCTGAAACTTGCCAACAATGTTAATTGAATTATTTGCTACCAAAAACCCCTCACATAGCCGTCCTTCATAATATAAGCAGACCGTCCCAAATCATTAACTATGTTTATTGATAACTTGATATGTGTTGTCCCCAATAACTCCACAATGCTTACATTTTGCACGTTGACGAACTTCATGTGTGGTGACGTCAGGTCCGACAACAGCAATTAGGTTTGCAATTGAGAGCGATGTCTCTTTGCCACATGAGCATTTGATTTTCAGGTGGTCGCCATTGGCTGTCGAGAGTTTAATTGTCATACGTCTTCCAATCAAAGAAACGCCTTCGGGCGATTTTCTATGGTGCTGCTTTTTACAACAATAGCTTAAGGTTTACCCTTTTTAGTATTATGTTGTCCTTTAATCGAGACTTCTTAAAGAGTTCAACAACTCCGCGATCAACTGAACTACAAACCTGTCAAACGTTAGCTCGCGTTATACATCAATCGCAATAAGGAGTTGGCAATGGTGCTAAAGTTCGAAGCTGTTCATAAATCCTTTCGCGATAGCGAGGGAACGGTACCTGTTTTACGAGGGATTAGTTTTGATCTTGAAGCTGGCCAGACGCTTGCGTTGACAGGTGAGTCTGGCAGCGGGAAAAGTACATTACTTCATATAGCGGGTGCATTAGAGGCCGCGGATGCAGGCCGTGTTTGGGTGGCTGGACAGGAGTTGACGCAACTTAATGATAGCGGACGCGCCGCGTTGCGCCGTACAGATATTGCGTTGGTTTTTCAGCAATTTAACCTGATCCCGTCCCTAACGGTGGCTGCCAACATATCGTTTCAATCTGCATTATCGGGCCAAGTGGACCAAACCCATGTGGAACAGGTTGTTGACGCGCTAGGATTATCGGATCAGATGAAAAAATATCCGGAAGCTTTATCCGGTGGGCAACAACAGCGTGTAGCAATCGCACGAGCAATCGCGGCAAAGCCCAAACTGATGTTGGCCGATGAACCAACAGGGAACCTTGACGAGGGAACAGCCGAAGATGTGCTAGAGCAAATGCTGAAGTTGGTTGCACAAACAGGTGCGGCCTTGATGGTCGTCACACATTCCACGAACATTGCCGCACGAATGGACCGCCGATTGCAGTTGCGCAGCGGTCTTCTGGTATGATCGTGTCGTGCCTACGTGCGCTTTTATCACATTGGCGGCGCAACCCTGTTCAGCTTTTTGCGTATCTGGCAGGCCTTGCCTTAGCCACCGCGCTTTGGTCTGGCGTTCAGGCAATCAACGCCGAGGCCCGCGCAAGTTATGATGCGGCAGCCACAACTTTAGGCGAGGGTCAGTACGATCTTTTAATACCATGGCAGGGCGATCGTATTCCCCTAGACGATTACATCTCGCTTAGACGTTCTGGGTGGCTTGTTTCGCCCGTTATAGTTGGACGTCTGGATGATATCCAGCTGGTCGGTATTGATCTGGTAACATCCGCGACAGGCTTAGGGACAGGAAATGTCACATCAGTGCCCCTTGCGCTTGCGTCTGAAACCCTGCTTGCAAACGAAGACACTGCGCAAAAATTAGGGCCTTTGGTCAACGTCACAGTGGATGCAAGCATTGCACCGGGCATGGCAGTTGGGGATATTGGTCTGGTTCAAAGGCTGTTGGGTCGTGATGATCTATCCCACCTTGTTTTGCTGCCAGACCAGTCCCTTGGCCAGCCAGATCTAAGCGTGATTGTGCCCAGTTTACGAATACAACGAGCACAGCAAGTGACAAGTATTTCGCAGCTGACAAACAGTTTTCATTTAAACCTGACCGCGTTTGGACTTCTCAGCTTTGCTGTGGGTCTGTTTATTGTACACAGCACAATAGGTCTGGCATTCGAGCAAAGGCGCGGCATGATCCGCACTCTGCGCTCATTGGGTGTGCCACTCCGCATTCTTCTAACGCTAATCGCTATCGAAATGTTAACGCTAGCAGCTATCGGGGCTGGCTTCGGTATCGTTTTGGGATACTTAATTGCAGCGTTTTTACTACCTGATGTTGCTGCCACTTTACGCGGCCTTTACGGCGCAGAAATTTCGGGCACACTGGAATTACGGGCCTCTTGGTGGGTGTCTGGCTTGCTTCTCGCATTGGTCGGCACAGCCGCTGCTCTTTCCAGCCGGATCTGGCAAATTGCGAAAATGCCACTTTTGGCAAGTGTCAGGCCACGCGCGTGGGTCATCGCAACAGCCTCACGGTTTCGATTACAATCAATTATAGCGGTCTCATTGTTGTCCGCCACAATATTGCTGGGCCTGTTCGTAAAGGGTTTGGTAGCGGGCTTTGCATTGCTCGGGTGTTTGCTGATCGGGGCTGCGCTTGCCCTACCCGCTTTAGCAGCCAGTATTTTGACCCTCCTACAAAGATACACCACTGCACCTGTCTGGACGTGGTTCTGGGCCGACACCAGACAACAACTTCCTGGCCTTAGCCTTGCACTAATGGCACTTTTACTGGCCGTTTCAGCCAATATCGGCGTTTCAACAATGGTCTCGAGCTTTCGGTTAACGTTTGTATCCTTCCTAGATCAACGCCTTGCGCCGGAGTTGTTTGTCCAAGTGGAAACCAAGGACCAAAGTATAGCGTTGGCAGCCTTCTTGGACCTTCGCAAAATTGAGGTTTTGCCACTTTCAAAGACGCAGGTTAGCATCACTAACAAGCCTGTTGCCTTGTACGGTGTTCGGGTTGGCCCAACCTATCGCAACAATTGGGTCTTTCTTGATGAAACAGATGGCGCATGGGATCTTGTTGCCCACGACACTGCGGTTGTCGTGAACGAACAACTGGCCAGGCGTGCGGGGATTTGGGTTGATGATCTGGTGCAGGTAGCTCCCGATCTAGCACTGCCTATAGCAGCGGTTGTAGGTGATTACGGTAACCCACAGGGGCAAGTTATCGTATCAGAAAATCTGTTCCAAAATTTACACCCCGACCTTTATCCCTCGCAATTTGGCATCCGCACGACAGAGGCACCCGCGCTGCGTGCCCAATTGGTAAACACTGCCGACATTGACAACAATGCGATCATTGATCAGGCGTCGATCAAGGCGCTGTCACTTGAGGTGTTTGAGCGGACCTTTGTTGTCACTGCAGCATTAAACATCCTAACGCTTGGCGTCGCAAGTTTTGCAATCCTCATGAGCCTTTTAACGCTCGCTGATCTACGTGTCCCACAGCTTGCACCTGTCTGGGCATTGGGTCTGACACGGCAGCGCTTAGGGTGGTTAGAGTTACTGCGCGCAGTTTTGCTTGCGGCGATTGTTGTCGTGTGTGCGATCCCGCTTGGCCTTACCCTCGCGTGGGTTTTGCTGACGATCATCAACGTAGAAGCCTTTGGATGGCAATTGCCCATGTACCTATTTCCACTCGAATATGTACAACTTGGAGGCTTCGCTTTGGTCGCTGCCTTTTTGGCCGCAATGTGGCCCGCCATACGTCTGATGCGCACGCCGCCGTCATCATTATTAAGGGTCTTTGCAAGTGAACGTTAAAGTTATCGTTTTCCTATTTTTGTGGCCCTTTGGTGTTTTGGCACAAGGGTTCTCAGGCCTTGGCACTGGGGGCGATGGGTTCACTATGCCCAAGCCGCAGCCAGCCTTTAGCTTTCCTGCGGATCATGGTCCCCATCCAGAATACCGGATCGAATGGTGGTACATCACCGCAAACCTAAACAGCCCAGATGGCACAACATACGGTTTGCAATGGACGCTTTTTAGAACGGCCCTCGCTCCTGGAGAAGCGCTGGGGTGGCAGTCACCGCAAATCTGGTTTGGGCATGCATCTGTGACCACGCCTGATCAACACTTCGCCACCGAGCGCTTTGCCCGTGGCGGCATTGGGCAGGCAGGCGTAGAAGCCTCTCCATTTCGAGCTTGGATCGACGAATGGGCGTTGCAAGGGGCCGATTTTGATTTAATGAATCTCACAGCAAATGGGCCAGACTTTGGGTACGACATGTTACTTCAGGCAACAGGGCCGTTGGTTTTGCATGGCGACAAAGGTTATTCGGTTAAGTCGGCGGAAGGTCAAGCAAGCTACTATTATTCTCAGCCGTTTTTCAAAATTGGCGGAACTCTAAAATTACCCATAGGTGACATAGAAGTAACCGGAGACGCATGGCTTGACCGCGAATGGTCATCTCAACCTTTATCAGATGATCAGACCGGTTGGGACTGGTTTTCGTTGTCATTCGACAGTGGTGCCAAATTGATGGGGTTCCAGTTGCGCCAAACCGATGGGTCGCTTTACAGTTCTTCAACGTGGATCGGATCTGATGGCGCAACTACATCTTACGCTGATGGTGCATTTGGTGCCACGCCGCTGTCTACCAGTCTAATCGAGGGTAAAGACGTGCCAACATCATGGCGCGTAACACTACCCGATCAGGGCGTTGATGTGTTCGTAAAGGCGATGAACCCCGATGCATGGATGGGACTCTCAATTCCTTATTGGGAAGGACCCGTTAACGTCTCAGGCAGCCACACAGGACAAGGATATTTGGAGATGACAGGTTATGAGTGACCCCAATGATCTACAGGCCTTTCTAGACGAAGCATGGCAACATCTTAGCCGAGGTGTGGCTGACAGCCGTGCGCCGGCACGTTACCCGACATTCGCAACTGTCTCACCAGATGGAAAGCCAGAGGCACGTACCGTCGCATTACGCGCGGCCTCTCGTTCTGCCAATGTGTTGGAAGTTCATACGGACATCGCAACAGCAAAGGTAACCGCACTTAACCATAACCCGCACGTTGAGTTTCACATCTGGATACCACGTGCAAATTTGCAAATCCGGGTAGCGGCCACGGTTGAAATCGTAACCGGTCCTAATGTCGCCGGACAATGGGCTAGGGTACCTGCTGCTTCTCGGGTTTCTTATGGCACGCGGCCTGAACCAGGCACCCCAATTTCCGATGTATTTGCCTATGAAAAACCCGCAGACCAAGATCGTTTCGCAGTTTTGAGATGCCATTTAAAGAAAATAGATCTGGTACATCTTGGCGCACGTCACCGTCGCGCTTCATTCATCTCTGAAAACGCTTGGACTGGCTTATGGTTAGCACCATAACCTCAGACTGCTTTACATATTGCGCAATGAAGAAGATAAAAATCGCCTACACGATTAATAACCTAGTCAATGTCTGAATTGTCCACGTTGTGTGAATTTGACCTCTGCATGCCGGACGACTGCTCCCACTAATGCGTGCAAAAATGTGTATCTTCATCCGCGACTGGAGCAGAGTTAAAATCGTCTTGTTCAGGTATGCGGCCAAACGCAATCTTAGCGCCGACGTAGCCACCAGGAATTTCATCTTGTGGCCCAAGGGAAATCGCGTTCGGGCCGTGTTTTGAGCGCAGGATGTCCATTAGATTGCTGACCTTGTCCCAATCAGCTCCGCCGTTGGTTTGCCCTATTTGTTGTGTATCTTCCTTCGCCTTCTGATGCGAAAAGAGATCCGGAGTGATGTACATGGCGTCGTCGACGCCGTGGATCGTTACGCTCACGGAGTTAGGTTGGAACTTCATCGTTTTCTTCGCGACTTCTAATGCTTCGTCAAGTGCTACTAAAAACGTGTGATCATCATTTGCAGGTTGGAAACCTGCTTCACAGTTCCATGCCAGCGGCTCAGGAGGCTGCGTCCTGTCTCTGCCGTACCTTTTCCCCCTAAATCCGAGGGTGAGCTTTATAGCAATCAAATTAGCACGGCGCAGGCGCCTGCTAGCACTCAGGGACAATTGCCTTGCACAGATTTTGACCCGCTCTGGGTTACGCCACTCTTTAGGAAGCACTCGACTATGGCCAAACATGCTTTTGACTGTCTCTGGCCGCTCAAAATGATAGCCGTGCAGACCATTCCAAAACCGTTCGCCTTCGACGCTTCTCCAGATCGCACGCGCCTGCTTTGGCGCGAGGCCCCACAAGTCGGCAAAGTTGTAAACGCCTGACCGATTAAGCCGTCTCATCATCCCGTCAGAGACACCAGGTAGTTTCTTCAACGCGAGATGGTTTAACGCAGATGGTAGATCATCTGATTTGATCAAGGCAAAACCGTTGGGCTTATGCATTTCTGCTCCGATCTTTGCGAGCAACTCTGTAGGTGCCATCCCGATAGAACAGGTCAAGCCGTCACTGAATGCAGCTGCAAGTGCAGCCTTGATCCGTTGAGCGAGACCTATACCCTCTGCGGCTTCACTCGCAGTTAGGTGACAAACAACCTCATCAATCGAGCGAACGCTAGAAATCGGAAGGCACGTATCGATGACATCAAGGATGCGATTATGAAGGCGCACATAAACGTCGTGCCGTGCCACCACAAAGATCATGTCCGGAACGATTGCACGCGCATCTGTAATCCGCGCACCAGATTTCACACCAAGCGCTTTGGCTTCACGGCTAACAGCAATACAGCTGGTGGTAGATGAATCCAATGGAACAACACCAACAGGCTTGCCGCGCAATGATGAATTGAAATGCTGCTCTGCCGAGGCGAAGAAGCTATCGAAATCGAGGTAAAGCCGCTCAATTCCCCTCGCCTTACCGCGCATTTGATCCATTATGACTTTAGCCCAAGCTGCCAATAGAATTTGATGTTGGAAACGCAACAACATTGGTTTGCGGCTTCAAGACCCCCACAGCGCTTTTGCTGTTAACAGTAATCATCACGACCTCTAACGCCTCACGATCCCTCTTAAAGCTAGCACTCCATACATGGGACATGGAGCTTTGGTCGATCACTTCCAAGCACCATTCCGAGTCTTGATCCGTTGAGACAAAACGAAAGAAAATAAATGCCCATCGATCACAATATCTTGGCATAAGTCTGCGCAAATAATCTCTGGACCTGGTATCTTAGAAGTCATGGTTCTACCTAAAAGTTGAAGGTAATAATATTATAATCCCGATGACAAACTCTCGTCTGTCAATTTCATTCGAGGCCAGCTTCAAAGTGCCAATTTTGCATCCGCGAAAATGGTCAATTTTAACCTGGTAGAAACCGACGTATCACAAGTTATATTATACGATGAAAACTTGACCGGGGGCAAATCTCTAAATGAAAAATTTTGAGAATACGTTCCAAAAGCGGTCATTAGCCCGGGGAAATATCAAGGTCGACTTTGTCCGCCAAACCGTCATCGAGCTTGTGACAGGTGAATGTCAGCAATGCCCGATAGAAGACACGGGCCGTTAAGGTGGAAAAACGTCGGTCAGCGGACTTTCCAGCCATTGGCCGTTGGCCATCCAACTGGCGCTTTCGGCGGTGATCTCAATGGGTCGACGCAACACATGCATTGAAACGCTCTGCGGGAG
>JAPKAB010000022.1 GCA_028825475.1 Ascidiaceihabitans sp.
AAACACTCTCTTAGTTTAAGCAGCTCTTGGTTCCAAAAACCCTGACGACGGACAGTACATTGATGGAATTGCGGTTTGTTAAGTCGGAAAGCACGTTCAGCTATTTCGGCGCTTTGGAGAGCTATCTGCTCAAACATGGTCGGCCAGTTGCCTTTTACAGCGATAAACATACTGTTTTCCATGTGGCAAAGCCCAATGAACACATGACCGGCATGACTCAATTCGGTCGTGCGTTGGCTGAACTGAACGTGGAGATCCTTTGCGCAAACAGCAGCCAGGCCAAAGGTCGCGTTGAACGCGCGAACCGGACTCTGTAAGATCGATTGGTCAAAGAACTGCGTCTTGCTGGCGTCTCTTCGATGGAAGATGGGAATGCCTTTCTGAGTGGCTTTGTTCAACGTTTCAACGCCAAATTCGCAAAGGCTCCTGCCAAGCAGAACAACCTGCATCGCGCCCTGAACATTGAGCCCGACCGCCTCTCGGAGGTCTTCTGCCTACGCGATCAGCGTCATGTCACCAAAGACTTGATGCTGAAGTATGACCGCAAACGGATCAAGCTGGAGATCAATGATCTGACACGCGATCTGGTTGGAAAATTCGTCGATGTCTACGAGTACGGCTGTGGCCGCATTCAAGTGCGCGCCAAAGGCGTGGCCCTGCCCTATACAATTATGAACCCAGAACGCCGGATCACACATGCGGCCATCACAGAGAACAAGCGCCTCAGTGCGGTGCTGGAACACATCAAAGCGGAGCAAGATAAAGCCCCGCCTAAGGTGAAAGTAAAACCGATCAGCGCCAAGAACGGCTACAAAAGGAAGGGCCAAGATCGAACCGGCACGTCCTCGAAGATGGAAACGTATTACAAACGCAAACGGGCGGCAGCTAATGCACCAGGCGAAGCTTAGCCTGGCTGTCTGATTCCAACTTCAGGCACGCAGCCCAAAGGGGCGTTTTATAATAAGTGCTGTCGCCAAACATGCCTTTTTCATCAGGCTTTTCCCATAGCAGCCCAAGCCAGCACAAAGGCCGGAGGACATTGATCCGGAAGGTTGAACGAACATCGCTATAATGAGGGTCGTAGCTTTCGCCGTCCGTCATCCCATAGAGAACTTCAATCAAGCGCTCTGACCTACAGCCCTGCCGGGCTTCAATATTGATAAGGTTCAAAAAGATGTGCCAGTTGCCCAGAACGCCGTGATCTTCGCCCTCACGCATGTATTCGTCATGAACAAAGCGGTAGAGATAGATCGGGGCGATCAGGTCAAAGAGTTTAGCGGGATCAGCAGCCAGCGACCGCCCCAGCGCCGTCGCGCGCAATGTTCCCTTATATCGCCTTATCAATTTAAGATGATGTAGCAGGTTCCTCAGCGGCCACAGCGGAAACAGGTCATGCTCATTCAGTACCTTGTTGACGACAAATAGTTCCTCAGGCGTGTGCCCCGGCCAATTGAAAGCAGCTGCGGCCCAATGCACGAACTTCCGGTTCATGGCGTCTGATTTAGTCAGACCAATCCCGCCATGCTCTTCGGCATAGCGCAGCGTCAAAACCAACCCACGCAAAAGTGGCGATTGTTCCATAACATCGACATCTGCGTGAAGTTTGAGAGTTGGATCCATTCAGAGACGCTAGCCAAAGCGTTCAACTTCATCAATCCGCAAGGCTTACCAACCCTGCGATATTTGAGGTCTTCGAGCTGCTAAGCCTTGCTACCGTCAGCGCCTGTGGTGACATTCCTGCTTTGCGTGATCGGTGACATTTCTGAATGGCGTTTACATGGTTTTCAAAAAATTTGGTTATATTAGAGATACTTAATCGCTCCCCTGTTCCGCCCAGAGTCAATCTTATGTAAGATAAGATCAAACAAACGTTGGTTTAACACCGCAAGCAAGAAGTCATTCACTTCTTGCAATAAATGCAGTGGCCTCGATTTCGAGCAGGGCATCATCTTCGACCAAACCTGCGACAACCAGCATCGACATTGCGGGAAAGTGGCGGCCCAAAACGCGGCGGTAAACATCGCCCACTTCGCGCTGGCGCGCTGCGTATTCTTTCTTGTTGATCACAAACCACGTCAGGCGCGTGATATCTGTCGCTGTCCCACCCGCAGCTTTCACGACATCAAGGATGTTCATTAGCGCCTGCTCCATCTGCTCAATGAAGTCATGGCTCTCGAATTCTTGCGCCGCGTTCCACCCAATTTGACCGCCCACATAGAGTGTCCCATCGGCTGCGTGGACACCGTTGGCATACCCTTTTGCAGGAGCCCAGCCGTTTGGTTGAATGATAGTTGATGTCATGATGGTCTCCGAAGGTAAGGTGCAAAGGCGGTTTTCAAATCAGCGGGCCAAGGTGTCGCGCGGCCTTGGGTAGTTATGTAGACGAGCGTTGACGTGCAGTGGAAACGTGCCTGTTTAGCTGTACTTGCCGTCACCTCCAGCCCAAGGCTAGACCGTCCGATCCCCGTGACTGAAAGCGATAGCATCAGTTCATCCCCATGGCGGCTGGGGGCGGTGAAACGTGTTTCGATTTGCGCCGTTGGTACAGCAGCGTTTGTGTGAATTTCCTCAAATGGATGCCCAATTTGAGTAAAGAATGCCTCAACACAATCATTGATCATCTCGAAATACCGAGGATAGAAAACGATGCCAGCAAGATCGCAATGGCGGAACAGTACTTTCTGAGGATAGGTGAAATCCATGAATCAGATCCAGTTACGCTTTGAGGAATGTGGCTTGTTCATGGTTGCTTTTTGAGCAGGAAACGCTGAATTTTACCCGTTTGCGTTTTGGGCAACGCATCGCAAAACTTTACGCTTCTGGGGTATTTATAAGGGGCGATTGTTGCTTTTACATGATCCTGAAGGATCTTGATTGTCTCGTCAGTAGGTGCGCCTTGGGCAAGAACCACATGCGCTTGCACGATCATCCCGCGCGCCTCGTCTGGCACGCCGATCACGGCGCATTCGGCCACATGGGGATCAGACATGAGTGCCGCCTCAACTTCTGGCCCAGCAATGTTATAGCCTGAGCTGATGATCATATCATCGTTGCGCGCGGCAAAGTGCAGGTAGCCGTCGCCGTCCATCATGAACGCGTCACCCGTGATGTTCCAACCGTCGGCGACATATGCGCTTTGACGGTCGTCATTCAGATAACGGCACCCCGTGGGGCCACGCACGGCCAATCGCCCAACCGTTCCGCGCGGCACCTCGGCACCGTTCTCACCGATCACCTTGGCCTGATATCCCGTGACGGGCCTGCCGGTGCAGGCAGGTTTGTGGTCGTCAAACCGGTTCGAGATAAAGATGTGCAGCATCTCGGTTGCACCAATTCCGTCAAGCATCGGCTTGCCGGTCTTTTCCATCCAGTCGTTGTAGATCGGCGCGGCAAGCGTCTCGCCCGCTGATACTGCAGCGCGCAGGCTCGACAGGTCGGCCCCCTCCTCCATTGCGGACAGCATCGCGCGGTAAGCGGTAGGCGCGGTAAAGCAAACAGTCGCCTTATACTTCTGGATGATCTCGATCATATTAGGCGGGGACGCGGCCTCAAGCAGCGTTGCCGTCGCGCCAAAGCGCAGCGGGAAGATTGCCAAACCGCCAAGGCCAAAGGTAAATGCCAGTGGCGGGGAGCCGACAAAGACATCATCGGGTGTCACGCCCAAAACTTCGCGGGCGTATCCATCCGCGGTGATCAGCAGATCACGGTGAAAGTGCATTGTCGCCTTGGGCGAACCTGTGGTGCCTGAGGTGAACCCAAGCAAGGCCACATCGTCACGGCCTGTTTGCACCGCATCGAATTTAACAGATTTCTCCAGCGCCAACTGATCCAATTCTGCGTCATGGTTGGACGTGCCGTCAAAGGCGACAACCCGCGTCAGGAATGTGCTGATGGCGGCACAAGCTTCCATTTCGTCCATCAAACGCGCGTCGCACAGGGCAAAAGTAATCTCGGCCTTGTCCACGATCTGACCCAGTTCCATCGCGCGTAGCATCGGCATGGTGTTCACGACCACTGCGCCCACCTTGGTCGCGGCAAGCCAGCAGGCGACCATCGCGGGATTATTAGCAGAGCGGATGAGAACACGGTTGCCCGGCTCCACACCCAGATCGTCAACCAGCACATGCGCCAAACGGTTGGTCCAATCGCTAAGCTCTTTATAGGTCCGCCGCCTGCCATTGCCGATCAGCGCCGTGTTGTCCCCAAACCCTTTGGCAACAAGCGCATCCGTCAGTTCCACCCCAACATTCAACCGTTCAGAATACTCAAACCCGTCCAACAGAAAATCAGGCATCTGATCCTCAGGTGGCAAATTATCGCGGGCAAATGTATCGGTATGTGCGCTGGCACTTAGCATGATCTAGTCCCTTATGTCGGCAGTTGGCCCAATGTTTGGCGGGCGATGATGACACGTTGTACGTCTGACGCGCCTTCATAAATCCGCAACGCTCTGATTTCGCGGTATAGCGTCTCAACCACCTCGCCAGAGCGCACACCGTCACCGCCATGTAGTTGCAGCGCTTTGTCGATTACTTTTTGCGCCTGATCGGTGGAGAAGAGTTTTGCCATCGCCGCCTCACGCGTAATACGCGGCGCACCACTGTCCTTGGTCCACGCCGCGCGGTAAATGAGCAGCGCACTCGCATCCACATCCACCGCCATGTCGGCGATATGCCCCTGCACCATTTGCAAATCAAACAGCGGCGCGCCTTGTACGTGGCGGGTCGTGACGCGGCTCAGCGCCTCATCCAGTGCGCGGCGCGAAAAGCCCAACGCGGCGGCCGCAACGGTCGAGCGGAAGACATCCAGAACCGACATCGCGATTCTGAAGCCCCAGCCGCTTTGCCCGATCAACGCGTCCTTGGGGATGCGGCAATCTTCAAAGCTGAGGGTCGCCAACGGGTGCGGTGCGATGGTCTCTAACCGTTCGGCCACACGCAGCCCCGGAGTGTCGGCGGGCACAACAAAGGCAGACAGCCCCTTGGCCCCTTCTCCATCACCAGTCCGTGCAAAGACGGTATACACGTCCGCAATTCCGCCATTGCTGATCCACGTTTTTTCACCGTTCAGAACATAGTGATCGCCGTCCAACGTTGCCGTCATGGTGGAATTGGCAACGTCAGAGCCTGACTGTGGTTCTGTCAATGCAAAGGCAGATATCGCCGTACCTTTGCGCACTTTGGGCAACCATTCACGCTTTTGCGCGTCGCTCCCGAACAAAGATATCGCCCCAGTCCCCAATCCTTGCATGGCAAACGCAAAGTCAGCCAACCCGTCATGGCGCGCAAGTGTTTCGCGGATCAGGCACAGAGTACGCACATCCAACTCAGCCGTGCCATCAGGGTCAACAGCTGCATGCGTAAGCCATCCTCCCTTGCCAAGGGCCGCAACAATCGCGCGGCACGCAGAATCGGTATCACCGTGATCAATCTGGGACAGATTATCCTTTGACCAACTATCAAGTTTGGCAGCAAGATCACGGTGGCGATCCTCAAAAAACGGCCAGTTCAGGAATGTCTTATCTGGCATCAGTTGCCCTCAAACACTGGTTTTTCTTTTGCGACAAACGCGTTGAACGCCCGCTCAAAATCCGCTGTCTGCATGCAGATTGCCTGCGCCTGTGCTTCGGCCTCGATTGCTTGCTCAATCGACATCGACCATTCCTGCACAAGCATTGTTTTGGTCATCATGTTCCCGAAGTTGGGACCAGCCGCGATGCGCTCTGCCATCTTTTGCGCCTCAGCCGTCAGATCTGCTGCTGGAACAACTTTGTTGTGAAATCCCCATGCATGTCCTTCATCGGCGGTCATAGCACGGCCCGTATAGAGCAACTCTGCTGCGCGCCCTTGCCCGATAATGCGCGGCAGGATCGCGCAGGCACCCATGTCACAGCCCGCAAGACCAACGCGCGTGAACAGAAACGCCGTCTTGGCCTCAGGCGTGGCGATACGCAGATCAGAGGCCATCGCGATGATCGCACCGGCGCCGACGCACACACCGTCGATGGCCGCAATCACAGGCTTGCCGCAGTTCACAATCGCCTTGACCAGATCGCCCGTCATACGGGTGAACGCCAGCAGCTCTTTCATCGTCATCTTGGTCAATGGACCGATGATGTCATGCACATCGCCGCCCGAACTGAAATTCCCACCGTTGGAGGTGAACACGACCGCATTCACATCGTCAGCATAGGAAAGATCTCGGAACCAATCACGTAGCTCGGCGTAGCTCTCGAAGGTCAACGGGTTCTTACGCTCGGGGCGGTCCAGCGATACGGTGGCGATGCCACCCGCGATCTCACATTTGAAGTGTTTTACGTCACTGCGCATCACATTTCCTTTTCGGTAATTTGTGTTTCAAGGGTTTCCAGCCGTAGACCAATGTCGAAGGCTTCGGATGCAGAAAAACTGTCGAGCATCTCGTCTATCCATGTCTCATGTGCCTGCGCCTGTCTGGCAAATTCTTCCTCACCGCGCCGCGTGAGGCGAACAAGGGCGGCGCGGCGATCGCTGGGGACGGCCACACGGACCAGAAATCCATCCTCAGCCAACCTATCTACGATCCCCGTCACGTTGCCATTTGACACTTTCAGCACACTTGAGAGAGCACTCATCTTGAGGCCTGTCTCATAGCGCGACAGGGCCGCCATGACATCAAAACGCGGTAAAGTCGTCGCAAATTCCTGCCGAAGGTTCTCACGCAGTGTCGCCTCGATTGACCTGCTTGCTTTGAGCAGACGCAGCCAAAGACGCAGCCGTTCTTTGGATGCTGGTTCCAACGGATCAAGAGCGTGTTCCGGCATCAAATCTCTCCGCCAGATAGGGTCAAAGTGTGACCGTTGACCGAGCGCGCAGCATCAGAGCAGAGCCAAAGCGCAGTGCCCGCAACTTCATCTGTTTGAATGAAACGGCGCTGTGGATTATTCTTGGTCAGGGATTTCGCAGCGTCCTCAACGCTCATCCCCGTCTTTTCAACGATGTTAGCAAGTGAGCGTTCCAGCATGGGCGTCTCGATGAACCCCGGACAGATCGCGTTCACAGTTACGCCCATATTGGCCAGTTCCAGCGCCAAAGCGCGGGTCAATCCGATCACGCCGTGCTTGGCCGCGCAGTAACCTGCAACATAAGGATACCCTTTGAGGCCTGCCGTTGATGCAATCGCGATCATGCGGCCCGCCTTGGCAGCTTTCATATCAGGCAATGCCGCCTGCCAGACATTAAAGACGCCCGTCAGGTTCACGTCCGTCATGGCGGTCAAATCAGCTGCGGTCATTTTCGCAAAAGGCACGCTAGTGGCTGCACCTGCGTTCGCGACGACCACAGTGATGGGGCCGTGCTGCGCGCGCGCGGCATCAAATGCTGCGGCTACTTGACCAGCATCGGTCACATCACAAACCTGATAAGATAAATCCTGCGCCTTCAGCGTTGCTTCTGTCCGACCCATGATCGTGATACGGTAGCCTGCGCGCGCAAATTCATGCGCGGTGTCGGCACCAACGCCAGTGCCACCACCCGTGATAACTACATGGCCCGTCATACTTTGCCGCCCATCTCTGCATCACGGTCTGCCAACCGCCACGCCTGATCACGGCCCGCGTCATAGGGTTTTGGCCAAATCTCCTGTCGGTCGCCAAGACCTGTTGCGGCATGAAGGGTCCAATAGGGATCGTTGAGATGAGGCCGCGCGATACACACCAGATCGGCGCGCCCCGCCATCAGGATCGAATTGACGTGATCGGCCTCAAAGATATTGCCGACAGCCATCGTCTTGATCCCCGCCTCGTTGCGGATGCGGTCCGAAAACGGCGTCTGGAACATGCGACCATAGACGGGCTTGCCTTGGATAGATGTCTGGCCTGCCGATACGTCGATGATGTCTGCGCCAGCCGCTTCAAACATCTTGGCGATCAGCACGGCCTCTTCAGGTGTGACGCCATCATCGCCTGCCCAATCGGAGGCAGAAATGCGCACCGACATCGGCTTGGTCACGGGCCAGACCGCGCGCATGGCATCAAAGACTTCCAGCGGGTAACGCATTCGGTTTTCCAAACTACCGCCGTATTCATCGCTGCGGATATTCGATAGCGGCGAGATGAAAGAAGAGATCAGATAGCCGTGCGCCGCGTGCAATTCGATCATGTCGAAACCGGCAGCAGCAGCCATTTGTGTGGCCGAGACAAACTCTGCCTTCACCGCATCCATATCGGCGCGGTTCATTGCTTTGGGCACCGCATTCGCGTCAGACCATGCAATGGCGGAGGCCGACAGCAGCGGCCAGTTGCCCGATGTCAGCGGCTGGTCCATGCCCTCCCAACCGATGCGTGTCGATCCTTTGCGACCCGCATGGCCGATCTGGCAGCAGGTCATCGCCTCTGTCTCTGCGTGCACAAAATTGTTGAGCCGTGTCCATTCGGCCAGATGCTCGGACGCATAGAGGCCCGGACAGCCCGGCGTGATCCGTCCGTCCGCAGACACACATGTCATCTCCGTGTACACCAGACCGGCACCGCCCTTTGCCCGCTCGGAATAATGGATCAGATGCCAATCAGTCGGCGCGCCGTCCACCGCCTTGTACTGCGCCATGGGCGAGACGACGATGCGGTTTTTGAGGGTCATTTCGCGCAGCGTGAAGGGCGCAAACATCGGCGCACGTGCGGGGCCATTCACCTGAACACCCGCTTGCGCCATGAACCACTTTTCCGCATCGGCCAACCAAACAGGATCACGCGCGCGCAGGTTCTCATGGCTGATCCGCTGGGAGCGTGTGAGCATGGAATAGTTGAGCTGAACCGGATCAAGATGCAGGTAACGCTCAACATCCTCGAACCACTCAACCGAGTTGCGCGCAGCAGATTGCAGTCGCAAAACCTCGATGCGCCGGCTTTCCTCATAGCTCTCAAATGCCTTGGCCAGATCAGGCGTCGCCGTAATCTCGGCTGCCAATGCTATCGCACTTTCCAACGCCAGCTTGGTCCCCGATCCGATTGAGAAATGCGCGGTTGCAGATGCATCGCCTAGTAAAACTACGTTCTCATGGCTCCATTTTTCACACAACACGCGGGGGAACTGTATCCACGCAGAGCCACGGATGTGGTTGGCGTTTGTCATCAAAGGATGACCGCCAAGGTGGTCTTTGAAAATCTCTTCGCAGATCGCAATACTGGCCTGTTGGTCCATGTCCCCAAAGCCAAAATTGTCATATGTCTGCTGAGAACACTCAACAATGAACGTCGCTGTCTCATCATCAAACTGATAGGCATGCGCCCAAATCCAGCCCTTATCGGTGTCCTCAAAAATGAAAGTAAACGCATCGTCAAATTTTTGATGCGTGCCGAGCCAGACAAACTGGCACAGGCGCATATCAATGTCGGGTTTGAATGTCTCCTCGAATTCCATCCGCGTTTTTGAGTTCAAACCGTCTGAGGCAACCACCACGTCAAAGTCTTCCATCAGGCCGGACGCAGCACCAGCATCCGTTTCAAACCGCAGATCAACGCCGAGGTCGCCCGCACGCGCATGCAACACCTGCAACAACTTCTTGCGTCCAATCCCGCAGAACCCGTGACCGGATGAAACCAGCTTTTGTCCCTGATGGTGCAGTGCCACATCGTCCCAATAGGCAAAGTTCTCGCGGATACTGTGCGCACTGACAGGATCATTTTCAGCGAGGTTGGTCAGTGTTTCATCTGACAATACAACGCCCCACCCAAAGGTGTCATCGGGCTTGTTGCGCTCGAACAAGACGACTTCGGCATCAGGTGCGCGCAGTTTGGTAGAGATCGCAAAATATAGGCCCGCTGGACCGCCGCCAAGACATGCAATGCGCATTTTAACCCCTCCGTGATGTCGTCCTGACTTTACGCTACGAATGCACTGCATAAATTTCAAGCTCAAATATTTTAAACATGAAATAAATATAGGCTGGCGTTTTTAGACCATAATACGTTGGAAAAACTCCTGATTTTCAAACAGAGCAAAGAGATTAACGGCGATGTCACACGGTGGCGGCTCAATCAAAGCGATAAATAAATTGACAGGGCGCACAATCTTCGAATTTACTAAACCGTATAGTAAAAAATATCAGGGAGAGAAAAATGAAGACGATTAAATCAAGCGGCTATCTCATAGCGGCGACACTGCTTGCAGCAGCAAGCCCAGCCGTGGCCGAATATCCAGAAAAACCCGTCTCATTTATTGTACCCTTCCCCCCTGGTGATGTCGAAGACGTCCTGACCCGCATGATCGCAGAAGATTTTCAGGCTGAATACGGCGTTGCAGCAGCTGTTGTGAACAAGCCCGGCGGCGGTGGTGGCCCCTTCCCCGGCGCGATTGAAGTCGCAGGTGCTGCGGCTGACGGCTACACCATCGGGTCGTTTGTGATGGATGTCCCGCTGATTGGGCCTCTGATCGGCATTCCACCGCTAAACCCCAACCCGTTTGAGCCTATTGGCATCTTTGCAGGCTACCCAATGGTGATCGCGACGACAAAAGGTGCACCCTATCAGACGATGGACGAGCTTGCGGCTTATGCAGCTGATGGCGATGTTGTGCTTGCGCATTTTGGTGCAGAACTGACACCGACGCAGGTCACGCTCTCTTTGGCGGCGCAAATGGGGTTCTCCTACAGCGCGGACGCTGCATTTGATGCGATTGATTGCAACACATTTGCGTCAGGCGATGCGGATGTGGGCAACACAACCATTCAACTGATCCTGCCTTGCCTGGATGATCTTACAATTCTGGCGACTGTGACGGCCGAGCGTATGGCCATGACCCCCGATGCCCCGACTGTGGGTGAAATCCGGCCCGAGTTGCAGATGGGTCTGTGGAACGGTCTGTTCGTGCACAAAGACACGCCAGCAGACGTGCGCGAAAAAATCGCAGCCGTCGCCAAAAAGACAATGGCCTCCGCGCGTGCGCAAGAGTTTGCCGCGCAAACCGGTGCTGCTGTGTACTGGCAGGACGCTGATGAAGCCGCAGCGCAGCTAGAGGCTGACGCGGTTGTGATGGGCACAATGGCCGAAATTCTCGGTCAATAAATACTTTCGGGGGCGCGCGTAACCGTGCGCCCCCGATCCCAATAGAAAGCTGCTCAGATGATGCAAGAAATCCCTGAAGGGAAATGGGTCTCCTCGTTCAAGCGCGTGTTTGCGCTGAATGGTATTGGCAAAGGCACCCAAGTCGCGGTGGTCGCCGAGAGCCAGTCGCGTCCTGTTCTGCGGCAGTTGGCGGGTCTGGCCCTGCACGATCTGGGCGCTGAATATTCCACGATTGTGTTGCCAAGCGCGCCGCAGACGGCCCCTGTGCCCGTGAAATCCACCGGCACCAGCGATGCGATCCAGCACAAGCGGCACGTGATAGAGGCGCTAAAGCATGTCGAGGTCATCGTTGATGTCACTGTAGAAGGGTTGATCCACGCCGAAGAAATGGCCGAGATCGAAAAGGCAGGCACGCGCCTGCTGGTGATCTGCAACGAACATCCCGAAATTCTGGAACGGACCGAACCACGTGCGGAGCTTGGGCCCAAAGTGGCGCTGGGTATCCAGATGCTTAATGACGCCTCAGAGATGCGCGTGACCTCTGATGCGGGCACTGATTTGGTGATCAATATCAAGGACGTGCCCTGCGGCGGCACGCCCGGATTCTCCACCCGCCCTGGTGCGGTGGACCATTGGCCCGGCGGTCTGTGCCTATGCTTCCCCGGCGAAAATGCAGTCAACGGCACTGTTGTGATGGACGTGGGCGACATGAACCTCACGTTCAAAGACTACATGCGTGACCGCGTCGAGATGACCGTTGAGAATGACTATATCACCGACATCCGCGGCGATAATCTGGATGCGGAACTGTTTCGCGAATACCTCAAGGCTTGGGATGATCCTAAGGCCTACGGCTTTTCCCACGTTGGTTGGGGTATGAACCCACACGCACGTTGGGAGAGCCTCGCGCTCTATGACAAGGGCGATTTACAGGCGACGGAATTCCGCGCTTGGGCGGGGAACTTCCTGTGGTCCACAGGGTCTAACCAATACGCGGGGCGCTTCACCTTGGGTCATTTCGACCTGCCGATGCGCAACTGTACAATTTCACTCGACGGTGTCCCCGTCGTGATTAAAGGCAAACTCCAAGGAAATCTGGCATGAGTACTTTCCACGACTACTACGATAGCGACGCGTTTGATCCGGAATTCCTGCGCATGATGGAGCTGGTGAACGAACTTGGCCCCAAGATCGCCGAACGCGCGATTGAGGTGGACAAAAATGCCGCCTTCCCAACCGAAAATTACGAGGACTTTGCCAAACATGGCTTCCTGCGTCTGGTGATCCCAAAGGAATTTGGCGGCTTTGGGTTTAGCCTTGGTCAATACGCGATGATCGGTGCCGAGATTGGCAAATACTGCGGTGCCACGGCACTGACGTTCAACATGCACACCTCGTCGATGATGTGGTCGCGATTTATGTATGAGTTGCCGAACCTGTCAGACGCCGACCGCGCCGCATTTGCCCCGCTGCGAGAGCGTCAGTTCCGCAATGTGGTCGAGGATAACGCGATCTATTCCCAGCCCATTTCCGAGGGTGGCACCAATTGGACTTCAAAGCCGATCCAGACCAACTGTAAGAAGGTCGAGGGCGGTTATGTCATCAACGGCTTCAAGAAATTCGCCTCGCTGGCGGGTCATTGTGATTATTATTCCATCGTGTGTACCGAGCATTTTGAGGGCGTCGAACCGCGCCATGAGGATGCGATGAACTTTGCCGTGCACAAAGACACCAAGGGCCTGCAAGTCGTTGGCGAATGGGATCCCATCGGGATGCGCGGCACGCACTCCAAGGATCTGATCCTCAAGGATGTGTTCGTCACGGATGCCGAAATGATGATGCCCCAAGGCATGTTCGTGCGTACACTGCCCCATTGGCCACACATGATGGCCACACTGACGCCAGCCTATATGGGTGTTGCACAAGGGGCTTATGACTACACGGTCGCCTACCTCAGCGGCAAGGTCGATGGACTGCCCCCGATTGACCGCAGAATCTACCCGACCAAACGCGCATCAGTTGCGAAGATGTACCAAAAACTGACCGAAATGCGCACCCTGTGGCACACCGCATTCATGGAGGCCCGCGGCTTTCCAACCAAAGGTCAGGTCATGCGCCTTTATGCGGCGCAATACGCCGTGATGGAGGGCGTTCAGGAAATGACTGCGCTTGCGATCCGCACCTGTGGTGGGCAATCAATGTTGAAATCCCTACCGCTTGAGCGGATGTATCGCGATAGTCGCTGTGGCGCGTTAATGCTGCCCTACACCACGGAGATCATGGAAGACTATCTGTCCATGATGACGCTGTATGATACGGATGAAATCGATGCCTTGGGCCCCGAACCGGAAGCCGTACGCGCACGTGTGTCGATGTGGCGCGAACCATCCACTGAAGACAAGCACTAAACATGCGCGAAACGGTTCATTGCATTGCTCAATCGGAGGCCGCGCCGGAAGATATCTGGGCCGTAGTCGCCAGTTTTAATGTTGACTGGCACCCGATGGTGGCATGGTCAGAGATTGAGCCATCCACCGCCCAGATCATTCGCCGTTTTCCGGGGGATGATGAAGGCGGCATCATGCGCGAACGCCTCACGTATTTCAGCGCAAGTGATCACACGATGGCATACGAGATGGTTGACGGAATTGCCGACGCCAACTCCTATAAAGCGCGTCTCAAGATTACGCCGAGTGACACAGGATCAACGCTAACGTGGAACGCCGACATCGACGCAACGGCAGTGCGCGTAGCAGAGATCGCGAAAGGCACAACCGAAATCTTTGAGACGGGGCTTTCAGCGCTCGTCAACCCTGAGGAGGTGACACCAACGCCCGCACCACCGCTCACTTCAAGCACCTTGGCCCATTTGACGCTAGAGGGCACACCACGCCTTGGGCTAACGGTCGCCCCCGAAGGGTTAGAGCAGGCGGAAACGATCTGTCTTTTCCTACACGGAATTGGTGGAAACCGCCGCAATTGGGACCCGCAAGTCACAGCATTGGCCCAGATTATGCAAACAGTAGCAATGGATTTACGCGGCTACGGCGATAGTACACTTGGCTTTGCCCAATCGCAGCTCGATGATTACTTTGATGATATTTTAAGTGTCATGGTGAAATTTGGTGCCAAACAAGTCGTCCTGTGCGGGTTAAGCTATGGCGCATGGATCGCAGCGAGCTTTGCCTTGGCGCATCGCGATAAAACGCTTGGGCTGGTACTATGCGGTGGATGCACGGGGATGTCAGAAGCAGACCCCGATGAGCGGGAGTCGTTCCGCGTCTCGCGTGAAGTCCCCCTTGATGCAGGACAAACACCCAGCGACTTTGCCGCAGGAGTGGTTGAGATCATAGCAGGACCTTCAGCATCCCCAGAAGTTCGCGCTGAATTGAACGCATCAATGGCAAGCATCCCCGCAGCCACCTACCGCGACGCCCTCAACTGCTTTTGCAACCCACTTGAAAAGCTCGACTTCACCAAAGCCTCCTTTCCTGTGCTGCTCATGACTGGTGAGCATGACCGACTGGCCCCCCCCACCGAAATTCGTGCTGTGAGCCATCGTTTTGCCGATGCAAACGCGCCGCATGTAACATTCGAAGTGATCGCGGACGCGGGCCATATCTGTAATCTCGAAAAACCCGAAGCCGTGAATGCACAGCTTGCACGGTATTTACGCATCGTTTCGCCCCCTTCTAAAAAGTCTCCCAAAACAGCCAAGAAGACTGCCAAGCATGGCCGAATTCTTGATGCCGCCCTGCGTGAGTTCTCGAAAAATGGATATTCTGGGGCCTCCATGCAAGCTATCGCGCGGCGTGCGGGGGTCTCGAAACCGACGATTTACCAATACATCGGGAACAAAGAAGCGATTTTTGCGGCGGTTCTTGATCAGGGACGTACAACGATCCTCGCGCCTCTGAAAGACCCCGCCGATACGTCAATGGTGGCTGTCCTGTGGAACTTTTCGTGGGGGTATGCGCGCTATGTTCTGGCACCCGACAATCTGTCAATCGCGCGGTTGGTGATCGGTGAAGCGGAACGGGTACCCGATATTGCAAGACAGTTTCACGAAGCCGGTCCTGCGCGCGCGTTGAACGGTATCGCGGAATATCTTGAAACACTTCGCGCAGACGGGCAGCTGTCGTTTGACCGCGCCGACCTTGCCGCTGAGGATCTATGGTCCTTGATCCTGTCAGGGCCACGCAGTCAGGCGCTGCATTTTCCGCAGAATTTACCGGATGACGCGGCCCTTACGACATCGATCTTGAACGGCTTGCAAGTGTTCCTGCGCGCCTATGCCACGAATCCCACTACTGACCTCAATACACTGGCCAATGTCAGTCAACAAACCCCACCACGGAGACTGACATGAAAGAAATTCTGGACGCCAACAAGACGCGTTTTATCACCGTAGCGATGACCGACACCAACGGCTTGTTGCGTGGACAAAAGGTATCACGCAGTGCGTTCGAGGGTATTTTAGCTGCGGGCATGGGTATGGCACCTGTGACCTTTGCGCTGGACCCGACGGATGAGATTTTGAACATCCCAGGCGTCACAGATGAGAGTGCAGATTTCCACGACAGTCCGCTGATCGTTGATCCTGAAACCGTGCGCTCGGTCCCTTGGGAGAAGGATGGTGATGATTTGTTGGTTCTGTCCAACTACACGGGTGAGACGGCAGGCATGTGCCCGCGGTCGCTGCTGAAATCTGTGCTCGGCAAAGGGGCGGATATGGGTCTGAACCTCAAATACGGGTTGGAGCTGGAATACACCATGTTCAACGAGACGTCGCAAACCTTGCAGGAAAAGGGGTTTCGCAACCTCACACCCGCCACAGCCCACGCCAGCCACGACCTGCTGATCTATCAATCTGCGCAGTCCGAATGGTACGGCGATGTCGCCGACATGTGTGACGCGCTGAAAATCGATCTTGCGAAGATGCACGAGGAAATTGGCGCGGGCTTTATGGAGGCCTGTACAGGGGCGGGTACCGGTCTTGAACCCGCTGATCAGACCGTGCTGTTGAAGAATTTCATGCGCGTTCTGGCCACGCGGCAAGGCAAATCGATTACCTATATGGCGCGCTGGTCCGAACAGGCCGACAGTCAGTCTGCCCATGTGCATTTATCGCTCAAAGGGCCGGATGGCACACCGTTGTTCTGGGATGCCAGCAAGCCGGACAACATGTCCGACACGTTCCGTCATTTTATCGGCGGGATGCAGAGCTATCTTGGCCAAATGATGCTCCTCTTTGCGCCTTCCGTGAATTCTTACCGCCGTTTTGCACCGGGAACTTTTGCGCCACCCGCCCTGACATGGGGCATTGAAAACCGCACGACATGTTTGCGTGTTGTGGGCCACGATGCAGGATCGCTGCGTGTTGAAAACCGCCTGCCCGGATCAGACGCAAACCCCTACTTGACTGTTGCTGCCACACTCGCTGCCGGTCTTGCGGGGATCGCAGAACAGATTGAACCGGATGATCCAATCATCGGCAACGGCTATGTTCCATCAGAGACAGAGCCGCGCAACTATCCCCGCAACATGCGCGACGCAATTGCTGCTTTGCGTGCCAGCGATTTCGCGCGGGAATGGTTGGGCGATACTTTTGTCGATGCCTTCTCCGCCACACGTGAAAGTCAGGAAGAAGCCTTTATGGGCAGGGTCCCTGACACCGAACTTCGCCGCTTTTTCGAGTTAGGATAAACCATGCGCGCAGAATTTATCGAAGGCATGGCTAAGGCTGCCTGCTCTGTTTACGTCGTAACCACGGATGGAATTGCAGGCAGGCGCGGTGTTACCGTGAGTGCGGTGTCCTCTGTTTCCGCCGATACACCAAATCCAACGTTGCTGACTTGCGTGCACCATATGTCCCCGGCCGCAGCCGCAATCCGCAGTAACCGTACATTCTGCGTGAACCTGTTACGCGATGATATGGCCGAGATTTCCAACGCGTTTGCAGGGCGCACAGAGGCTAAAGACGAGGCAAAGTTTGACTGCGCCACATGGACAATTGGCATGACTGGCAGCCCGATGTTGGACGGTGCGCTAACCTCTTTTGATTGTACCGTTCAACATGAAATTACCTGTGGCACGCACCATATTTTTGTGGGCGAGGTCCAGCAGATCACAATGGCACCTGGTGAAAAGGCGCTGATCTATGCCAACCGTGGCTACAACAACGCGCAACCGCTTGATGGGGTCTCTTGAAAATTGGTTTGCTGGTTGCAGGCACGCTGCCAGACTCGTTGACCGCTCGGTTTTCCCGCTACGGGGATATGTATGAGGGTCTGCTCGCAGGGCGCGGCCATACATTTCGCCACTATGATGCGCGCGGTGGGGATCTGCCTGTCACGGCCGATGAGGCAGATGCTTGGCTGGTGACAGGGTCCGAAAAAGGTGCCTATGAAGACCTACCATGGATAGTCGCCCTCAAGACCTGCTTACGCGGCATTCTGAAATCAAACCGACCCACTGTCGGCATCTGCTTTGGCCATCAAATCATCGCCGATGTCCTAGGCGGACAGGTCGAGAAATTCGACGGTGGCTGGAGCATTGGGCGGACACAATACCGTCTTGAAGATGGTAAAATGTTGCATGCCTTTGCTTGGCATCAAGATCAAGTAGTGACCTTGCCAAAGCAAGCTATCCGTCTCGCCAGCTCTAAGCATTGTGAGAATGCGATGATGATGATTAGTGGATATGTTTTGGGCATTCAACCTCATCCCGAATTCGACGCTGATATCGTGTGTACCGCGCTTGACGTGTACCGCGATACCCTGCCTCGGACTTTAACGGCGGAGGCAGATCGTACAGTGAACCAGCCAGTCGCACGGGATGTGATGATCAATATGATCGATACTTTTCTGAGTTCAGACATCCGCGCACCAGAAGCCCTTAGGCAGGTCTTGCTGGATGCGCTTGCAGGTGACACACAAGTACCTCGATGATCTGCTCACCGCGTGGAGGCATCAGGGAATTCTGGTGCGTGTTTGACATATCTGTATCCATCTGACATCGGCAGGTCGACTGATGTGTTCTTTGGTTAGGTGAACGATTTGACAGTCTCGATTGCACCGTCCAGCGCTTTGCCTTCCGGATCTTGCAGCGCTGCATCGCGCAGGCGCGCCATCCATTCAGCAGCATCAGGCCGCCCCTTTAGCAACTGTACGGCCCCCATCAGCGTATCGAATTTACCCAAACTGCGCGTGTGCGTATCAGAGTACCCTTTGATTAAACGCCTGTTTTTGAGCAGCTCGACACTGAGGGCATAGTCCTGCCCAAGCGGTGCCAGTGCATCGGTAAGCCAGCTTTCCAGATGGGCAACCTCAACCGCGTGGCGACGTGTTTTAAGACGCCACGATTTTAACCCGCCCAAAACATGCAACATCACAAAGGCAGGCAGCGTATCCGTACGCAAGCGGCGGCCTTTGCCAAACCAATGCGTCAGGCGCGCCATCGCTTTCGGGTTCGCCTCAAGCCGTGCACCCATCTGCGCGGGCAGCAGCCCCGTGATTTCTTCCGCACGAGGGTGGAAATACTCGGTCAGCTGCATCACATTCGCATCAACCGCGCCCATCTCACCTTTGATCCGTTGCATGCGAGGTGCGCGTGTTTTTAGGTCAGCGACGCAAATAATATCGTCATAACACATGGCGTTGGCGATATACTTGGCCGCCGTTTGTGACAGCAGCCAGCCGTCCGATGCACGATCACGTTCAATGATGCTATTCAGCCGCTCAAGGTACAGTGACCCATAAGCGCAATCCTGAAAATCAACCGCTTTTGCCAGACCTGCTTGCGCCATTTCCTGCACATCGGTGGGAAGATATGACACTTGCTCAACCAGCTTTTCCCAATCGCCCATTTGCGTGTTTGGGCCCACAATGTCGCGCCGTATTGAGGCCCGTTCAACGTTTGCCGTAGTGCCATTCACTGCCGCATCAAAGCCGGCGCTGAACGCACGCAACGACGCTTCAACGCCCTTGCCTGAAGCAAGAATTGCATCCTCGAATGCGGAACGCTCAAACGGCAACGCTCCAGATCCCGCCAAAGCGCCGAACAGCGATGACGAGATTACCGAACCCTGATTGGTGGCCAATTTATCCATATCCGCAAGGATCAACCGTTGGGCTGCGACTTCGGCCGCAGCGTGGACTTCTGCGCTGTTCGCCATGCCGTTACCTGGTATCGCCTTTTCACTATACGCCAACGCGCGGTGGGTTGAGCCAATAAGCGTGGTGCGGTCTGGCGTCACAAATCCACGCATTATCGCGCGGCCCACTTCCATCATCTCGGATGCGATGAGCACGTCCACATCACCGTGCGAAGGGGCCAGTGCGAACACCGGCTGTTGCACTGAGGCGGGTGTCATCTCTACATAATAGATCGTTGACCCCGTACGCTGCGCCACGCCGGCAACAGACGTGGCTTGGCACACATATCCTTGGGACCGTGCAAGGGATTCAATCCATGATGTCAGAACACCGCCACCCTGCCCCCCTACGGCCATGACTGCGACCTTCACGATTGCGGCCGTTTGGGCGTCTGCCGCGCGATCTGGTAAAATGGCGTTCATGTCGCACTTCCCGACAGGCGCAGGCGTTTGGCATCGCGGCGGGTTTGCAGGCGGATGATGATGCGGTTCCGCACACCTGCGCGCCACTTCTCAATTCTGCTGGGGTTGTGCACAATATCCGCTTGGTAGAACGACGGGCACAAAACGGCTGTATCAGCCACCTCACCGCAATTGCCACAGCCGACACAGGTCTGGTCGATATGCGCTACCGGATCATCTCGTAGCGGATCGTCGAGCGTTTTGAGCGACAGCGACGGGCATCCCGACAACCGCATACAGGCGTGATCGCCCGTGCACACATCACTGTCCACACCAAAGCGCGGCACATCCACGCGGCGGCCTTCTTTGATGGCTTTTGCGCGCAACGGTTTCTCGCGGCGTTGTTTGTTGAGCATGCATTCGGACGATGCCACGATCACTTTGGGCCCGTCATAGTCGGTCGTCAGCGCCTCACGCAGGACGCTGCGCATTTTAGCCACGTCATAGGTGTGGTCGATCTGACGAATCCACTTCACACCAACCCCTTTGAGCGCATCCGAGATCGGGTTATTCGTCGCCTTGGTGCCGTTTTGCGCACGCGACGACATCACATCCTGCCCACCCGTTGCAGCGGAATAATAGTTGTCGACGATCACGGCCACCGAGTCCGATTTATTGAAAACCATGTTCCCGATCGAACTGCTCAGCCCGTTGTGCCAGAACCCGCCATCGCCCAGCATCGAAATCGCCCGCCGCTCCCCCCCGCCATCAAATGCCGCATTCGCCGCAGGGCCAAGGCCGTACCCCATCGTTGCCCCGCCGATATCGAACGGGGGCAAAGAGCCAAACAAATGACAGCCGATGTCGCCAGTGATTTGATGTTTTCCCAACTCGTCCTGGGTCAGTTTCATCGCTGCAAATATAGGCCGCTCAGGGCAGCCAGTGCAAAAACCGGGCGGCCGGATAGGGACGGTTTTGCTCAAATCAGGTATTTTGGGCATATCCATATTCGGGGCGCGAACATTGGCTGGCAGCATGTCGGGGGCTGCCTTTTTGAGAAAGGCGATCACGCCGTCTAGCATAACCTGACCCGTGTATTCGCCCGCCATTGGCAGCACGTCCTTCACGGCCACTTCGATCTGGGCCGTGCAAGCGGCTTTGCCCCGCAATCGATCAGGCGGATAGGCTCCCAAAATCTTCTCAGCCTCCCCCGTCTCGCGCTCGCGCCAAGGAGGTTCTTTCTTAGGTTCAATGGTAAGGTTCGTGTCCCGATTTGAGACTACCCCCATCTCACCCTTGAGACTTTTCTCCCGCTTTATTGAGACGTTTCCCCCCGTCTCATTTTGAGACGCAACCCCGTTGGGACCACTGCCCCCACCCTTCGAGCGCGAACTGGGACCAAGGGTAATATCAAGGTGCAACTCATACTGATTGGACCCGCGTCCACCATCGCCATCCCCTCGAGCATGGCGTGTGACAAGGCCGCACTCCTCCAAGGTTGTCATGTGCCGAAACAGTGTTGCACGACCCATCTCGCACTCGTCCGCCAACCGCTGTGCGCTTGGGTTGCACTGGCCCGTCTCTTTGTTGTGGAAGTCCGCCAGTTGGATCAGCACAATCTTGGCGGCGGGTTTCAGGCCTTTGACATTCGCCGCCCAGATCAACACCATGCCACTCATGACGCCACCTGACCCGGAAGAAATGGGCCAATTGCATGAAGCCTGCCACCTGATTCTACGGCTCGGTGTTGTGGAACAAAACCAGATTTCCTTGTGTCAGATTTGTGCCAATAGGAAACATGCGTTCCTGCATCGTTCTGCAAAGTGCTGCATTTACCTACAACGCAACGCCTTTTGTCTATTGCTGTTTTTACTGGGGATCCGTATGTCCGGCGGTGGGTCACCCTTCCCCAACGAAGGGCAATTATCTGTAAGGATAGCATCAATGACTACTCAGCAACCGGCCACGCGGCCGGAAAATCCGCGTTTTTCATCTGGCCCATGTGCCAAACCCCCAACACACACTCTTGAAGCGCTAAACGATGCACCACTTGGTCGCTCACACCGCGCTGCTGTCGGCAAAGCGAAGCTCGCTGCCGCAATCGAAGAGACACGTGACATTCTTGGCATTCCTGCTGATTATAAAATCGGCATTGTTCCAGCCTCTGACACTGGCGCTTTTGAAATGGCGATGTGGTCATTGCTGGGTGAACGCCCTGCACAAATGGTTGCCTGGGAATCCTTCGGCGCGGGCTGGGTCACTGATGTGGTCAAGCAGCTGAAAATTGAACATTCCGTTCACACCGCCGACTACGGCGAAATCGTGGACATGTCTGCCCTGAACTATGACAACGATGTTTGCTTTACTTGGAACGGCACGACTTCTGGCGTTCGTATGGCAAATGGCGATGCGATCCCTGCGGACCGTGACGGCCTAACATTGTGCGATGCAACATCTGCGGCCTTCGCGATGGACCTGCCATGGGACAAGTTGGACGTTACTACATTCTCTTGGCAAAAAGTTTTGGGCGGCGAAGCGGCCCACGGCATGCTGATCCTTTCCCCGCGTGCAGTTGCGCGTCTGGAAAGCTACACACCAGCATGGCCAATGCCAAAAATCTTCCGCCTGACCAAAGGTGGGAAATTGATCGACGGAATCTTTAAAGGTGAAACCATCAACACGCCGTCTATGTTGGCTGTTGAAGATTACCTATTTGCCCTTGATTGGGCCCGTTCAGTCGGCGGCCTTCAAGGTTTGATTGCACGTGCGGATGCAAACACTGCCGCCGTAACCGATTTCGTTGCAGCCAACGATTGGGTTGATTTCCTTGCGACTGACCCTGCGACACGTTCAAACACATCCGTTTGCGTGAAGTTCACAGATGCCCGCATTACTGACGGCCCGAAGTTTGCAAAAGCGATTGCAAAACGTTTGGCTGACGAAAATGTGGCGCTCGACGTTGGTGCATATCGCGACGCGCCAGCTGGCTTGCGCATCTGGTGTGGTGGGACGGTTGAAACGTCTGACATCGCAGCAATGTTGCCATGGCTCGCTTGGGCTTTCGAATCCGAAATCGCGTCCGCTTAAGCATCGGTTTCAAACACCGACGCAATACCGACGTTATACCGACATAAAACATACATTAGAATTGGAGCCCATCATGGCACCTAAAGTACTCATCTCCGACAAGCTTAGCGAAGCAGCAGTTCAAATTTTCCGTGACCGCGGCATCGATGTTGATTTCCAGCCAGACCTTGGAAAAGACAAGGAAGCCTTGGCGGCAATCATCGGCAACTACGATGGTTTGGCCATCCGTTCCGCGACCCGCGTGACTGATGCGATCCTTGCGAATGCAACGAACCTAAAAGTCATCGCACGCGCTGGTATCGGTACTGATAACATCGACAAAGAAGCCGCTTCTAAAAAGGGTGTGATCGTCATGAACACGCCTTTTGGCAACATGATCACAACAGCAGAACACGCCATTGCGATGATGTTTGCAGTGGCACGTCAGATCCCAGAAGCCAGCGAATCTACACACGCCGGCAAATGGGAAAAGTCCAAATTTATGGGCGTTGAACTGACTGGCAAGACACTTGGCGTCATCGGCGCGGGTAACATCGGTGGCATCGTTTGCGACCGCGCCCGTGGTTTGAAGATGAAGGTTGTGGCATACGATCCCTTCCTTGGCGAAGAAAAAGCCGAGAAGATGGGCGTTGAAAAAGTTGAGCTAGACGAACTACTTAAGCGCGCTGACTTTATCACGTTGCACGTTCCGTTCACAAAGCAAACAGCCAACATTCTAAGCCGTGAAAACCTGGCTAAGACTAAAAAAGGTGTTCGCATCATCAACTGTGCCCGTGGTGGTTTGGTTGACGAAGAAGCCTTGGCCGAAGCGCTGAAATCTGGCCACGTTGCTGGTGCAGCTTTTGATGTGTTCGCAAACGAACCTGCCAAAGAGAACGCATTGTTCAACCTGCCAAATGTTGTTTGCACGCCTCACCTTGGCGCGGCAACAACTGAAGCCCAAGAAAACGTAGCGCTTCAAGTGGCTGAACAGATGTCAGATTACCTTCTGACAGGTGCCGTAACCAACGCGCTGAACATGCCATCTGTCACAGCCGAAGAAGCCAAAGTTATGGGCCCATGGCTTGAGCTGGCCAGCCACCTTGGTTCTTTCACAGGCCAGATGACAGACGAGCCAATCAAAGCCATCAACATTCTTTATGACGGTGCGGTTTCTGAAATGAACCTAGACGCGCTGAACTGCGGCGTTGTTGCGGGAATCATGAAAAAAGCCAACCCCGATGTGAACATGGTCAGCGCACCATTGATCGCAAAAGAGCGTGGCATCCAGATCAGCACAACCAACCAAGATAAGTCCGGCGCATTTGACGGATACATCAAAGTGACTGTTGTAACAGACAAGCGTGAGCGTTCTGTTGCGGGTACTGTGTTCAGCGATGGCAAGCCACGTTTCATTCAGATCAAAGGCATCAACGTTGACGCCGAAATCGGTGCAAACATGTTGTACACTACGAACGAAGACGTTCCGGGTATCATTGGTTTGCTGGGTAACACTATGGGCGAAAATGGCGTTAACATCGCTAACTTTACCCTGGGCCGTAGCGAAGTTGGCGGCGAAGCGATTGCCCTTCTTTACATCGATCATCCGGTGAAGCAGGACGTTATCGATGCGTTGGACGCGACGAAATTGTTCAAGCAAGTGAAGCCACTGGCTTTTGACGTAGCCTAAGGCGACAAAATATTTAATAATGCAGACGCCGTTCCAATTGTTGGGGCGGCGTTTTGCGTGAGGCAACTGAACAATGACATCGGAAACAAAAACATCTGGCTCAATCTACGCGATTGGAGACATCCACGGGCAATTGGCAGAACTGCACCGCGTGTTAGATTTGATTGAAAAAGATGGCGGCAAGGATGCACAAATTGTGTTCTTGGGTGACTACACCGATCGTGGCCCAGACAGCCGCGGTGTGATTGACCTGCTGATCGAGGGTAAAAACATAGGCCGCAATTGGACCTTTATCAAAGGCAACCACGACCACATGTTTGAATTGTTCATGCAAAGCCCACCACAGCACGATCCACAGATCATCACTGAATTGTATTGGCTTCACCCGCGTCTAGGCGGCGATACAACACTTGCATCATACGGTGTCATTTCGACAGGCCGTACCCGTCTCATGGACACCCATGCCGAAGCTCTAGCCGCAGTACCGCAAGCCCATGTTGATTTCCTAAAAGGGTTGTCGTTGTCCTATACGCATGAAGACCTGTTCTTCTGTCACGCAGGTGTGCGTCCAGAAGTGCCACTAGATCAACAAAGCTTGGAAGATCTAATCTGGATCCGTAAGGGGTTTCACGAATACACAGCCGCCCATCCAAAGATGATCGTTCACGGCCACACCATTGTCGAAGAAGCCACCCATTACGGAAACCGCATCAATCTGGATACTGGTGCAGGTAAGTTCAAACCGTTAACGACAGCCGTGTTCGAAGGTGGCAAGGCATGGACCTTATCCGAAACGGGTCGCAAAGAACTAACGGCCGCTTAGAAAAATAGATCGACCAGCGTAAGGCCAAAGGCACCAATTCCAACGGAACAAACAGCCGTAAGGATAATCCAACGCCAAAACGTTGGGCGATTAGGGGTGTCGAGTTGACCCTGTTGAATCAACAGGCCTTCGACCAATGCCGGCAGGCGCGGGCCAAAGCGCGCAAGCACGCGCGCGGTTTTACCTAAATCAGATAGGACAGCCTTCGGCCCAATGGACTTCGTGATGTAATCGGTCACGATTGGGCTGGCGACTTCCCAGATGTTGATTTGCGGGTTCAAACTACGGGCGACGCCTTCGACCACAACCATGGTGCGCTGCAGCAAAATCAATTCGGTCCGTGTTTCCATGCCAAAGCGTTCTGTTACCTCAAACAGATAGCTGAACAAACGACCCATAGACATCTGGGATGCATCCATCCCAAAAATGGGTTCGCCAACAGCGCGCAACGCGCGTGCAAATTCATCTACATCTTTGTCAGCAGGAACATAGCCCGCTTCAAAATGGACCTGCGCGACCCGCTTGTAATCCTTGCGAATGAAGCCGTACAAAATCTCGGCGTAAACGCGTCGTGTGTATTCATCGATGTGGCCCATGATCCCAAAATCATAGGCGATGATGTCACCGTTTGGGGCAACCTTCAGATTGCCTTGATGCATGTCAGCATGGAAATAACCATCGCGCAGGGCGTGACTTAGAAACAATTGCAAAACGCGATCACCAAGCAAAGCGCGGTTGTGACCCGCAGCATCAATTGCATCGTTGTCACCCATTGGAGCGCCGTCTGCCCAACCCAAAGTCATCACACGACGTGCTGAATATTCCCACTTGATCTTCGGAAGTTGAAAGCCTTCATCATTCACGGTGTTAGCCGCAAATTCAGAAGCTGCAGAACTTTCTAAGCGCAGATCAAGTTCACCCTGAACCACGCCATCAAAATGTTCGATCACTTCGATGGGCCTAAGGCGACGCGCGCCAGGGGCACAGATTTCCATAATCCGTGCAGCAAGGTAAAACGCATCAACGTCTTTGCCAAATGCCCGTTCAATTCCGGGGCGCAACACCTTGACCGCAACATCTTCACCCGTTGCGGCAACACGTGCGCGGTGCACCTGTGCAATTGAAGCCGCAGCGACGGGTTCGCTAAACTCTGAAAAAATCTGATCAACAGGCTGGCCCAATTCCCGTTCGACCTCAGCCTTGGCTTCCTCGATTGAGAATGGCGGTAGTTTGTCTTGAAGTACACGCAGTTGAACCGCCAACTCAGCGCCAACTACATCAGGACGCGTCGAAAGAACTTGCCCCAATTTAATATATGCAGGACCCAGTGCCGTCAGCGCACGGGTCGCTGGTGGCATTTCAGGGTCACCTTTGTAGCCCAACCACATGAATGGCTTGCCCAGCGCCTTGGCAACAAACCGTAGAGATCGCGGTGCTTCGAACGCATCCAGCACGACATTCATCGCGCCTGTGCGTTCAAGTGTTGCGCCTGTACGGATCAGTCGCCAGATATTGTGTGGGCCGCGCATATTAGATTTTCCATCCTGAATGCAGTGCTGCAATTCCCATAGTCATATTGCGGTACTTCGCATTTGCGAAACCAGCGACGCGCAACATTTCCAGAAATGTTTCTTGATTTGGAAAGTTACGAATTGATTCGACTAGGTATTGATAACTTTCACTATCGTTGGCGATCATTTTTCCCATCTTGGGGATCACACTGAATGAATAAAGATCATATGCTTTTTGCATTGCTGCATTCGGCAGCTGGCTGAATTCCAAAACCATCAAACGACCACCCGGACGCAGCACTCGATACGCTTCGTTCAGCGCCTCCTGTGGGCGGGTCACGTTACGAATGCCAAAGCTGATTGTATAAACATCGAAACTGTTGTCCTCGAACGGCAATGCCATCGCATCGCCCACAACCCAATCAAGGTTGTCTTGCATGCTTTCGGCCTCGGCCCGCTTGCGTCCCTCGATCAACATAGGTTCTGTCAGATCAAGAACTGTCGCATGACCGCTTCCAGCACGTTTTAGGAATTTGAACGACACATCACCGGTACCACCAGCAACATCCAATAGCTTTTGGCCACTGCGAGGGGCCAACCAATCCATCATCGCATTTTTCCAAATGCGGTGGATGCCCATGCTCATGACGTCGTTCATAATGTCATAATTACTAGCGACAGAGTTGAATACGCCCTGTACCCGACCAGCTTTTTCGCCTTCAGGTACGGTTTCAAAACCAAAATGGGTGGTATTTGCGCTATCTTGAGTCATAGGTCTTGTCGTCCTTACAATATGCCCTTGTTATAAAGGGCTGGGGGCCACGCACAATACACCCCTTTGTCACAGGTATCGTCCTGCGCCCGTTAATAAAAGTGAGCATCCAATGCCCGAACTTCCAGAGGTTGAGACAGTCCGTCGCGGTTTAACGCCAGCAATGGAAGGACAGGTTATCGTTCAGGCAGATGTAAACCGTCCTGATCTGCGCTGGCCATTTCCTGACAATATGTCAGAACGCCTGACTGGTAAGACCGTTCTGAGGCTGCGCAGACGTTCGAAATACGTACTGGCAGACCTGAGTAGTGGTGAAACACTGTTGATTCACTTAGGCATGTCCGGCCGTATGCTGATTTCTGGTGATCCATTGGGGCAATTTGTGCATGAACACCCAGCACCCGAAAAACACGATCACGTGGTTTTTCACATGAGCAACGGGTCACGCGTGACTTTTAACGATCCACGTCGCTTCGGCGCGATGGATTTATTGGACACTGCAACCGCTGAAAAACACAAATTGCTGGCAGCCCTGGGCCCTGAACCCCTTGGGAACGATTTTAACGACTCAGTCTTAATCACAGCCTTCGAAAACAAGAAATCACCGGTCAAATCTGCACTCCTGGATCAGGGAATCGTCTGTGGCTTAGGCAACATATATGTCTGTGAAGCGCTTTTTCGCGCAGGCATCGCCCCAACACGACTTGCCAAAGACCTGACAAAAAAGCGGGTCAGATCACTGATTCCAATCATCCGAGATGTCTTATCTGAGGCGATTGAGGCGGGAGGATCTTCGCTTAAAGATTTCCGCCAAGCAGATGGAGAACTTGGATATTTTCAACATTCCTTTGACGTATATGGGCGCGAAGGAGACCCTTGTCGTACAGAGGGTTGTACAAAAGCCATAGAACGCATTGTTCAGTCCGGCAGATCATCGTTCCATTGCCCCTCCTGCCAAACATAGCTTGAAACAGACTTCAGCCGTGATACTAAATTAGCTCTGACATGGATAACGGAAGAACCTAAATGGCATATGAAACCATCATCGTTGATGTTGAAAACCACGTCGCACTTATAACGTTAAACCGGCCTGACGCGCTCAATGCTTTGAATGCTCAGCTGCTTGGTGAACTGGCCGATGCGATGACAGCCTGCCAAAACAACGACAAAGTGCGTTGCATTGTGTTGACCGGTTCCGAAAAAGCCTTTGCCGCTGGTGCCGACATCGCAATGATGCGTGAAATGACATTTGTCGAAGCCTTTACCACAGACCTATTCACTCCAGAAACCGATCAAATTTTGCGTGTGCGCAAACCAATTATCGCAGCCGTCTCTGGATATGCGCTGGGCGGTGGTGCCGAATTGGCAATGATGTGCGATTTCATCATCTGCTCTGAGACTGCCAAATTCGGTCAGCCGGAAATCAATCTAGGTGTCATGGCTGGTATCGGCGGCACACAACGTTTGACTCGTTTTGTTGGCAAATCCAAAGCAATGGATATGAACCTAACTGGGCGCTTCATGGATGCGGACGAGGCAGAGCGTAGTGGCCTAGTTAGCCGTGTTGTCCCAGTTAAGCGCTTGCTCGAAGAGTCGTTGGGCGCTGCGCAAAAGATCTCTGAAAAATCAATTCTTTCGACTATGGCCGTTAAAGAATCAGTGAACCGATCCTATGAGGTTTCCTTAAATGAGGGACTTTTGTTTGAACGTCGCGTTTTTCACGCACTTTTCGCAACCGAAGACCAATCAGAAGGCATGTCAGCATTCCTAGAAAAGCGTGAAGCACAGTTCCGCGACAAGTAAAGCCATTCATACGTTGACTCACAAAGCCTTCGCGCCTAGACACTCTAATTCACCGCAGCTTTTAGCTGTATAAAACTACCGCACCGAACATGAAACGGGACGAGATAATATGGCAAATACGCCTCAAGCCAAGAAACGCGCACGTCAAAACGAACGCCGTGCCGCTGTAAACAAAGCGCGCCGCTCGCGCATCAAAACATTCCTGCGTGCTGTCGAAGAAGCCATCGAATCTGGCGACAAAGAAGCATCAATCGCAGCACTTCGTGCAGCACAGCCTGAGCTGATGCGCGGTGTGACCAAAGGTATTTTCCACAAGAACACAGTGTCGCGCAAAATTTCGCGCCTGTCTGCACGTGTTAAAGCAATCGCTTAAACCGATCAAAAGTATTGTGAAAAAGGCACCGCTTACTGCGGTGCCTTTTTTGATTCCAGTACACAAAAAATAGTCCCTCAGATTCTTTTCGTGGAATCACTGAGTCAACAATGAAGTTCTGTTGCCGCACCACTCTCGATCTTGTTACCATTGTCTCAAGCGATTCACTTCGCCCACTGGGGGACAGTTCAAACCCAACGGTTTCTGGGACGGGACAGTTGGGCGGAAGGTAAGAAGAGCGTAATGCGTTTCTTCAACATCTGCTTTGTATCGCTAACGCGATGTAAGCCTGTCGGAAATATTGGTGTACGGGACGGTATGATATTTGATCGAGATTCACTGCTGTGATTCGATTAATTCCATACCAAATCTGTCAAAATCCAAACGAAATGACCTGTTTCTGGTTAGGAACAGATCTAAATTTTCGTCTAGTGGTAAGTGAATTGTGGTTAAGCTGAATGAGCCAAGACGCTTATCTGGTCGCAATACATGAATGGACGGTGCACGGCATATGACACAACAAGAATGGGAACAACTGAACCAACAGTTGCTCAAAACAATCGGCCAGAACAATTTCAAGACATGGATCGAACCACTTAAGTTTCGTGACTTGCAAGATGGTATCGCAACCTTCCACGTCCCAACGAATTTTCTTGGAAACTATGTAAGCCAAAATTTCGCTGACGCGATCCTCCACGAGTTACGTACAGTTGATCCATCAGTTTGCCGTTTAAGCTTTGCCGTTCCAACGCACACCTCAACATCACGCCCACAGGCTCCCACAGCAACAGCACGAGTTGCAAAGGTTGCAGCCCCGCGCCCCACGTTGAACACAGCACCGATTGATAAACGCTTCACCTTCGACAACTTTGTTGTTGGTAAACCAAACGAATTGGCACACGCTGCTGCAAAACGCGTTGCCGAAGGTGGTCCCGTCACGTTTAACCCACTGTTCCTTTATGGTGGCGTTGGATTAGGCAAAACGCACTTGATGCATGCTATCGCTTGGGAACTGCAGACCAGCCGTCCTGATCTAAACGTTTTGTACCTATCAGCCGAACAATTCATGTACCGTTTTGTACAAGCATTACGCGATCGCAAGATGATGGATTTCAAAGAAATCTTCCGCTCTGTTGATGTTTTGATGGTAGATGACGTTCAATTCATCGCAGGCAAAGACAGCACGCAAGAAGAATTTTTCCACACGTTCAACGCGCTTGTTGATCAAAACAAGCAGATCATCATTTCTGCTGACCGCGCACCGGGCGAGATCAAGAATCTTGAAGATCGTGTTAAGTCACGTTTGCAATGTGGCTTGGTCGTGGACCTACACCCAACGGATTACGAACTGCGTCTTGGTATCCTGCAAAGCAAAGTAGAAATGCAACAGGCCAACTATCCGGGCCTAAAGGTTGAAGATGGCGTGCTCGAATTCCTTGCGCACCGCATTTCGACCAACGTTCGTGTTCTTGAGGGCGCGTTGACCCGTCTATTTGCATTTGCCTCTCTTGTTGGCCGCGAAATCAACATGGAGCTGACCCAAGATTGCTTGGCTGATGTTCTGCGCGCGTCTGAGCGTAGAATCACAGTTGAAGAAATTCAGCGCAAAGTGTCCGATCACTTCAATATTCGCCTCAGCGATATGATTGGCCCTAAACGCTTGCGCAGCTATGCACGCCCACGTCAGGTGGCAATGTATCTTTGCAAGAAGATGACCAGCCGCTCGTTGCCAGAAATTGGGCGCCGTTTTGGTGGTCGTGATCACACAACAGTCATGCACGGTGTTCGCCGCATTGAAGATCTAAAAGTTCAAGATGGGCAGATGGCTGAGGACCTGGAGTTACTGCGTCGTTCACTCGAAGCCTGATCTAAAAATCACACTAATGTGGCAGCTTCACTTGACGACCCAGCTATTCCACCTCAAAACCAATTAAACGCTTGAGAATATGACGGGACAGGGTATTTTGACTGTCCCGACAGTCGGGATTGGAGAAGCCACATGAAAATCAGTATCGAACGCAGTGATCTGCTAAAAGCAGTGGCTCAAGCGCAGTCGGTTGTTGAACGCCGCAACACTATTCCAATTCTTGCGAACGTCTTAATTGAAGCCGAAGGATCAGATGTATCCTTCCGTGCAACCGACCTTGATATCGAAGCTGTCGACAAAGCACCGGCGCAAGTTGAGCGCGCAGGCGCAACGACCGTGTCCGCAACGACACTGCACGAAATTGTTCGCAAACTGCCAGACGGCGCATTGGTCACTCTGACAGCCGATAGCGCAGCCGGTCGTTTGACTGTTGAGGCGGGCCGCTCAAACTTCTCACTGGCGACTTTGCCACGCGAGGATTTTCCAGTCATGGCCTCTTCGGAATACGCATCAAACTTTAGCGTACCCGCACCTGTTCTGCGCCGCTTGTTTGATAAATCAAAATTTGCAATCTCAACGGAAGAAACCCGCTACTATTTGAATGGTGTTTATATGCACATTTCTGAATCAGATGGCGGAAAAGTACTTCGCTGTGTTGCAACAGATGGACACCGTCTTGCCCGTATCGATGCGGATCTGCCTGAAGGCGCTTCAGATATGCCTGGCGTCATCGTACCACGCAAAACAGTTGGCGAAATGCGTAAGCTTCTTGACGATGACGATATGATGATTGCCGTTTCTGTTTCTGAAACGAAGGTCCGCTTTGCGACGCCAAACATCACGCTGACATCTAAAGTCATCGACGGCACATTTCCTGACTACACACGCGTCATCCCACAAGGAAATACACGTAAGTTGGAAGTTGATGCTGCTGATTTTGCAAAAGCAGTTGATCGTGTTGCCACTGTTTCATCAGAGCGATCACGCGCTGTTAAATTGCAGTTGGAAGAAGATCGTTTGATCCTTTCCGTTAACGCACCAGACAGCGGCGCTGCCGAAGAAGAGCTGGCAGTTGCCTATAGCGATGAACCCTTGGAAATTGGCTTTAACGCCAAGTATCTGCTTGAGATTGCAAACCAAGTTGATCGCGAAAATGCTGTCTTCATGTTCAATTCATCAGGCGACCCGACATTGATGCGTGAAGGCAATGACCTTTCCGCAGTTTATGTCGTCATGCCGATGCGTGTCTAAGCCTAAAAAACCGGCTGTAGTGCTTTTGGAACAAGAAAGGTCACGGACATGTCATTGTACCTTTCCTCACTGATCGTTTCGCATTTCCGATCTCACAAAATTGCTCGTATTTCTGTCGATCAACGCCCTGTTGCGTTGTTCGGTCCAAATGGTGCTGGCAAAACCAATATACTAGAAGCGGTTTCGCTGTTTTCCCCAGGCCGTGGCTTTCGTCGGGCCAGTGCCGAGGATATGGCAAGACGACCCGAAGCGTTGGGCTGGAAAATCAGCGGGTTGCTGCATGCGCCAACACAAACACACGAGATTGATATTTGGTCTGAAGCGGGTGCAGCCCGACAACTACGCATAGACGAAAAGGCAGCCCCTCAAACTGGGTTGGGCCGCGTTGCGCGTGTCCTATGGCTGATCCCCTCCATGGACCGCCTATGGATCGAGGGCGCAGAGGGGCGCAGGCGTTTTCTGGACCGCATGACCCTTAGTTTTGAACCGCGCCATGCCGAACTATCCCTGACCTACGAAAAGGCGATGCGAGAACGCAATCGTCTGCTGAAAGATATGGTGCGCGACCCCCTTTGGTACACTGCACTTGAGGCAACCATGGCTGAGACGGGCGTTGCGATCCACAACAACCGATTGTCTGCATTAACGCAAATCGAAACAGCCCAAACAGATGCTGTCACTGCTTTTCCAATTCCCTCCCTTGAACTGACTTATGCCGACGGCCCTTTACCCACTTCAGTAGATGACCTCTGTACTGCGTTAGCCAAAAATCGCCCGCGTGATTTGGCGGCTGGTCGTACATTGATTGGACCACATCGCGCAGACTTAATCGGCACCTTCAAGGCCAAGGGCGTACCTGCACGCGACTGTTCAACCGGAGAACAAAAAGCGCTGCTGGTCTCACTGATCCTCGCCAATGCCCGCGCCTTGGCACAAGATTTCGGTGCGCCACCGCTTTTGTTGCTTGATGAAGTAGCAGCCCACTTAGACGCGGACCGCCGCGCTGCCTTGTACGACGAAATTTCAGCTTTAGGGGCCCAAGCATGGATGACCGGCACAGGCACCGAGCTGTTTGACAGCTTAGGTGATCGCGCCCAATACCTTGAAGTCATCGAAGACGCAGGCACATCCATAGTTAGAGCCATGTAATGACACTAGATCCAAACGACCTGCTGCTTTACGCTGGCGCGCTGCTCATCCTCTTTTTGACCCCCGGGCCTGTCTTGGTCGCATTAACTGCACGTGGGCTTTCAGGTGGCTTTCACGCTGCGTGGCCCTTGGCCCTAGGTGTTGCGGTTGGAGATATTGTTTGGCCATTGATCGCCATACTTGGGATTTCTTGGATCTTATCAGTCTTTGATACCTTCATGATTGTACTTCGGTGGGTCGCTTGTGGAGTTTTCATTGCCATGGGTTGGGCGCTTATCCGACACGCGGGACAAGCCATTTCAAGCGACAGCAGATTGACACGCCCGGGAATGTGGGCCGGTTTTCTTGCAGGAATCGCCGCAATTCTTGGCAATCCTAAAGCTGTCATATTTTACATGGGTGTGCTGCCAGGGTTCTTTGATTTGCGCACAGTCACTACGATCGACATAGCCATCATCCTAGCAATATCGGTAGCTGTTCCATTTGTAGGGAACCTTGTTTTGGCAGGATGTGTTGGGCAAATTCGTGGCCTTTTATCCTCTCCCACACTTCTAAAAAAGTTCAATATAGGATCAGGCGTATTGCTCATTCTTGTTGGGCTGGTCATTGCCGTCCTCTGACACAAAATGTTGTGCCTGACGCGTGACAATCCTCTTAAAAAACCATATACTGTTACCAAATAATAAAGGTGCAATGGCATGGCTGACAACGAGCAAGTCCCCGAAGAGTATGGCGCAGATTCCATTAAGGTTCTCAGAGGGTTAGAAGCCGTTAGGAAGCGCCCAGGGATGTACATCGGTGATACCGATGACGGTTCAGGTCTGCACCACATGGTTTACGAAGTTGTGGACAACGGCATCGATGAAGCCCTTGCAGGGCATGCCGACGCAGTAACTGTAACAATTAACGCCGACTCATCCGTTTCAGTCAGCGACAACGGACGCGGAATTCCAGTGGGCATCCACGAAGAAGAAGGCGTTTCAGCGGCCGAAGTTATCATGACGCAGCTTCACGCTGGTGGTAAATTCGATAGCAACTCTTACAAAGTTTCGGGTGGTCTGCACGGTGTTGGTGTCTCAGTTGTCAACGCACTGTCTGTTGAACTGGACCTGCGCATTTGGCGTGAGGGAAAAGAGCACGTAGCACGCTTTGCCCACGGCGACACGGTTGAGCACCTCAAGGTGGTCGGCGAATGTGGTGATCGCACAGGGACCGAAGTACGCTTCTTGGCTTCTACAGACACCTTTTCGAACCTCGAATACTCTTTTGAGACGCTAGAAAAACGTCTTCGTGAATTGGCATTCTTGAACTCAGGTGTTCGGATCATTTTGCGTGATGATCGTCCAGTTGAGCCACTGCGCAGCGAATTGTATTACGACGGCGGCGTCAAAGAATTTGTTAAGTATCTTGACCGGTCAAAAACCACGGTGATGCCAGAGCCGATCTATATCATCGGCGAGCGCGACGACATCGTCGTTGAGGTCGCAATGTGGTGGAACGATAGCTACCACGAGAACGTTCTGCCCTTCACAAACAACATTCCGCAACGCGACGGCGGCACGCACATGGCGGGTTTCCGTGGGGCGCTGACACGGACCATCAATAACTATGCACAGTCCACAGGAATCGCGAAGAAGGAGAAAATTACCTTCACTGGTGATGACGCGCGTGAAGGTCTAACCTGTGTTCTTTCTGTTAAGGTTCCAGATCCGAAATTTAGCTCCCAAACCAAAGACAAACTGGTCAGTTCTGAAGTGCGTCCAGCCGTTGAAGGTATGGTGAACGAGAAATTGGCCGAATGGTTTGAAGAAAATCCAACTGAAGCGAAAATCATTGTTGGGAAGATCATCGAAGCTGCATTGGCCCGTGAGGCCGCACGCAAGGCCCGTGATCTGACACGCCGCAAGAACCCGATGGACATGAACTTCCTCAGCTCGAAGCTAAAAGATTGTTCTGACAAAGATCCGGTTAACACTGAAATCTTCCTTGTGGAGGGTGACAGCGCTGGTGGTTCTGCACAGACTGGACGTGACCGTAAGACACAGGCTATCTTGCCACTCAAAGGTAAAATTCTGAACGTTGAGCGCGCGCGCTTTGATCGCATGCTGGGATCACAAGAAATCGGCAATATGGTCATGGCCTTAGGTACGGGCATTGGACGTGAGGAATTCAACCTCGCAAAGCTACGTTACCACAAGATCGTCATCATGACTGATGCTGACGTCGATGGTGCACACATCCGCACGCTACTTTTGACTTTCTTCTTCCGTCAAATGCCCGAGCTGATCGAAAATGGTCACCTATATATAGCACAACCACCGCTCTACAAAGTTTCGCGTGGTCGTTCAGAGGTTTACCTGAAGGATCAAGCCGAGATGGACGACTATTTGGTCCAGCAAGGTATAGAGGGTGCAGTTCTCCGCCAGGGCAACGGCGAAGAAATATCAGGTCAGGATCTTATTCGCATTGTCGACGAAGCGCGCCAATTACGCCGCGTTTTCCAAGCCTTCCCAACCCATTATCCACGTCACATTTTGGAACAAGCCGCGATTTCTGGTGCTTTTGTACCGGGTGCCGTTGATGGTGACTTACAAGGAACCGCTGACAAACTGGCAGCTCGTTTAAACTTAATTGCTGTAGAATACGAAAAAGGCTGGAGCGGCCGTATCACGCAAGATCACGGTATGCGTTTGGCTCGTATTTTGCGCGGTGTCGAAGAAGTTCGAACATTGGATGGGAAAATGTTGCGTTCTGGCGAAGCCCGTAAAACGGGTAGCTTTACCAAAAGCCTGCAAGACGTTTACGAATTGCCGGCCACCTTGGTTCGAAAAGATCGCAGCCAAGTTATCCATGGCCCAATTGATTTGCTGGACGCCATTTTGGGTGAAGGCGAAAAAGGCCTATCCCTACAACGCTACAAGGGCCTTGGTGAGATGAACCCAGATCAGCTTTGGGAGACCACTCTTGATCCAGACGCACGTATTTTGCTGCAAGTACAGGTGTCAGACATGGCAGAAGCCGATGATCTGTTCACCAAACTAATGGGTGACGTTGTTGAACCACGTCGTGAGTTCATTCAACAAAACGCACTGAGCGTTGAAAACCTCGACTTCTAAAAATCAGTTGGCGCTGATTCAAATTTTCAGCGCCAACTACAACTAGTTGACAATAAACTCCGCATGAAGCGCGCCTGCTGCTTTGATGCTTTTCAAAATGTCGATCATATCGCGGGGCGCAACGCCTAAAGCATTCAAGCCGGCGATCACTTCTGACAACGACGCCCCATCGGGTACTTCAGCAAGACCAATTCCGGGTTCCTCTTCGATCGCAACATCGGTTCGAGGGACAACAACCGTTTCTCCTTCTGCAAACGGATTCGGTTGCACAGCAAGTGGTGCCTCTTGGATGCGAAGGACTAGATTACCTTGGGAAACAGCAACCCGTGACAGTCTAACATCTTCACCCATCACAATTGTCCCTGATCGTTGGTCCACCACAACACGCGCTTTGCGTTCCGGCTCAATCTCGATGTTTTCGATACGACCAAGTGCATGGGCCACCGAGCGCATTTTAGTCGATGGGACATCCAGAGAAACTGTTCCTGAATCTGTCATAAGTGCAACACGTCTACCAAAATCCTTATTTATTGCCTGCTCAATTCTTGCTGCAGTTGTAAAATCAGCCTCTCTCAAAGCCAATCGCACATTCGTCAAATCACTCAGTTCAAAATCAATTTCACGTTCAACGCGGGCACCCGCAGGAATAACGCCAGCTGTTGGAACCCCCTTAACAACGGCCCCTGCGTCACCCTCAGCAACCGCACCTCCCGCAATAATGCTACCCTGCGCAACCGCATAAATTTCACCATCAGCAGCATTCAAGGGCGTCATAATCAGCGTTCCACCCAAGAGACTTTTAGAATCTCCGATAGCTGAAACCGTGACATCAATTTTACCACCAGCGCGAGAAAAAGGTGGCAAGCTCGCAGTCACCAAGACTGCTGCAACATTTTTGGGACGGAATTGTTCACCACTGACATTTACGCCAAGTCGTTCAAGAATATTGGACATAATTTCTTCTGTGAAAGGCGCATTACGCAGCCCATCACCGGTGCCATTCAGCCCCACGACCAGACCATAACCAACCAAATCATTGCCGCGCACACCATCGAACTCAACGAGATCTTTGATCCGCACAGCGCCACCAAATGCAAGCGATGTTGAGAATACCCAAAAGAGAAACCCACGCCAGATCATCATAGGAAATTTACCAATGACAGTTTGGACGTTTTTGCGGTTACAGTATAAAGACTTTGCAGCTGAAATTGCACCTCTTCCAAGCGTATTGCGGTCTCATAAGGGTCAGCCTCCAATAGCGATCCTTTTGCATACTCCAGCGATACACTTTCGCTGGCGTTGCGTGTGGCGATGCTTTCAATCCGCGCTTCAGCATACCCTACCTTGGCACGGATAGCAGTTAAATCATCCTGATTGGTCAATAACCTCTCACCCGCAGTCCGCAACAATACCTCTCGTTCAGCGGCATCGACATCAACAATGTCGTCTGAAGCAATCGCAGCAATCGCAAGATTTTTAAGCGTGTCCCTAATGCCTTCGTCCGTGGCCTTTATATCTACTGTAAGCGCCTCAGATGCGGACAAGTCGAAGGGTGCCACGCCGCTGTTCGAACCATGATAAATGGTCGCCTCAAACCCGGCAGGATCGGAAAACCAATTATCAATCTCTAATAGCTTTGAAGATGCTCCCGTCACGCCGGCCAAAACAGTTCGCAACTCAGCAATCACATCCTCAGCGTCACCAAGCGGAAGCTTATCTGTTGCTGCACCTGCAAACAAACTACGACCAGCAATACTGGTATTGAACGCGCCAATCGTACTTTTCAAAACTTCGAGCGCCTCATTGCCTGTTTGAACAGCAACGCTGTCTAAGCCGCCGCTAGCCACTGTGATTAGATCAGTCGCGAAACCCATTGCCTGATCTTGTACTGTGCCCAAAACCAACTGCATTGAATTTGTAAATTGCGATGCTTCCGTTGTGGCAACTTTGTGGGCCTTGAGTGTGGACAAGCCCGTTTCTATTCCTGCCAAGTAACTATAATTTCCTGCTAAAACACCTTTGACATCCGAAGTCTGACCACTGGTGAGCTCTTGGGTCAAACGTGACATTTCAGTCTTTAATGCCGATCCGCGCTGTTGCAACATCAAA
>JAPKAB010000061.1 GCA_028825475.1 Ascidiaceihabitans sp.
GTCGGAAATATGAACCTGATTTAGGGGTCCTTGGAATTCTATAGATAGGATTTTGGCCGCTATTGACGAGGTTTTAGATTAAAGATCATTTTCTGAATTATTTTGGCAGGCGTCAGATCTGCACCAATTGGCGCTGCGTCGATTGCCGACTCCACGTCCTTGACCAGAATGCCGATCGTATTTTCATTGGTGTACCCATCACGTGCAAATTCAATTTTACTGAAGCCAGTGGCTAGCCAATTCTGCCCAGATGAGGTGTCGATCAACTCGAGCATGGCTTTTTCGTCTAGCCCTGCTTCATCGGCCCAATCCAAAACCATGCGCGTCATGGCGGTATGTGAGGCTGCTAACATGTTGTTTAGCACTTTTGCTTGCATTCCCGAACCAAACTCACCCATGCGATGAAAGGTGGTCCCCATGGAAGCAAATAGCATTTGTGCGTCATCCAAATCCGCAGTTGTTCCACCCAACATAAAACTAAGCTCGGCGCGTTGTGCCGCGACTTGCGCACCAGACATTGGGGCATCGATCAACGTAATATGGTCAGGAACACGCGCGCGAAGGGCGCGAACGTATTTGGGAGATAAAGTTGAGCAGACGATTACCCGCTCAAGTTTTGGGGCGGAGGTTACAAAGCCTTGAGTGTTGAATAGCACATCTTCGGTTTGATCGATGTCACGCACAACCGTGATTAATGTTCTAAGGTCTTGTGCAAAACGTTTTGGATCCGTCGTGATCCAATCTGAATTGTGATCTACAACATCGAAGCCTTTGGAACGCAGGCCCATGCTGCGTAGTGAAGCAAGCATTGGCTTTCCCATGCGCCCACAGCCAGCAAGACCGATCATTTGACGATTGTCTCGTTTTTAACGAACATATTCGCCCATGCTCGGTCGATCAGTTCTGGGGTCATTTGGTAGGGAATTCCCTCAAAATCACAGATTGAGATCATCTGATCGATCAAAAAGATGGGCTGATAATTTGCATATACGTTGTCGATAGTTGGGTATTTCACCTTCAATAGGTGAATTAAGGCTGCTTCGTTCAGTGGCATCTTCTTTTTCTTTGCCACCAAAGAAAAGATTTTCAAATAGTTGGCCTGATTTGGACCATCAATTTTGATTTTAAAGAAAATACGGCGCAATGCTGCTTGGTCAAAGATTTCATTCGGATGAAAGTTGGTTGAGAAAATTACCAGTGTATCAAATGGGACTTCGAATTTCTCACCCGATTGCAGAGCTAGAATGTCTTTGTTTTCTTCCAGTGGGACAATCCAGCGGTTCACAAGAGACTGCGGTGACTCTGCCTGACGGCCAAGATCATCAACGATAAAGATACCGCCTGTGGACTTTAACTGCAACGGAGCCTGATAAGTCTTCGCTGATGGGTTATACACTAGATCGAGCATGCCCAAGGTTAGTTCCCCGCCTGTGATAACAGTTGGGCGCTCACAGCAGACATAGCGTGTGTCAAATTTTCCAGACGTACGGCGCAATTTCGTGGGGTCGTCAATGTCGTCCTCAACTGAACTGTGTACGATGGGATCATAGACAGTGATGACTTGACCAGCATATTCGATTGCACGTGGCACATATACTTTGTCACCAAGTGCGTCACGGATACCGTTGGAGATACTGGACTTACCATTTCCGGGAGGGCCGTACATCAAAATAGACCGTCCCGCGGATACAGCGGGGCCTAGGTTTCCGATCAGCTCATCTGGCAGCACAAGGTGCGCCATTGCATTGTTAAGCATGTCACGGCTTACCATGAGGTTTCGGATCGACTGGCGTTTCACCTGTTCGCGGTAAACATCTAATGGCACTGGCATTGCGCCAAAGTATTCCGACTGTGACAGTGCATCGAGTGCGCGTGCTTTGCCTGCATCCGTGAGCTGATAGCCCATTTCACTACCGTTATTGGCGTTCAAGGTGCCTGTGGCCTCAAGCAGGCGTTGGTCGCGCGCCATGTCTACAAGTTCCTGTGTCACTTGGACGGGAAGGCAAATCGCACTGGCAAGTTCTGCGACCATATCGACGTTCTTGCGAAACATGGTTTTGATGAGAATATCCCGCATCATGACAACTGGCAGCTTCATCTCATGAAGCTGCCTAGGGGCAGGGGGAGCCATGACGGCGGTGTTTTGCATATTCATTGTTGTGCCTCAACGGTTGTCGTTGGTTGAGAACTATCAACGCAATCGGTCAACAATATGTCTTGATAACGATCATTGTTTGGTTATTAGGCAGAGCCGTGGAACACACCTAGAGCTAAATAACAGGCTAAAGTGGATGCAAGAGCCAGGCCCATTGGAAATTTCTTTCCCTGTGTCCAGCTGGTCCAGTGAGGTGCGAGGCGGCAAAGTGGCGTGTGTTTGACCAAACGATGTGCTGCAACAGAAGCCAGCATGATAATGCAGAACAACGGGATCAACATGCGAACGTCCCCTTGCGCAACAAATGGCGCTGCAACAGCGATAAACTTGCTATCGCCAGCGCCCATTGCTCCAGCGGCATTTAAGATGATGCCGACCACAAGAACTATCGCTAATTGAGCCAACCGCCACAGGTAAACTTCGAATGGCAGGGCAATCAAACCAACCGCAAGAAAAACGGCACCAAGTGCGAGAACAGCCTGATTGGTTATGCGCATCTCGCGCATGTCTGTGAAGGCTACGTAAAAGCAAATTGGCAGAACGAATGGTAAAAACCATAGCGCCGAGTATGTTGTAATTGTCATCATAGATCAGCCGTTTTTGTTGCTGTTGTCTAACGCACGCAAAGAACGAACTGCAGCTTCAAAGTGTTGGGGGTGCGTTTCGATTGCATCACGTAACAGGCTCTTACCTGTCTCAATGTCACCCTGCTTGACAGCTGAAAGCGCCATAGTGTGCAAAAGCTGGGCACGTTCGGTTTGATCCATTGGGATCACTGGTAGAGTGTAGTTGCCCTGTGCGCTGCGTGCGAGGATCAGGTTGTTCTTTGCGGTGAACAAGCCAGGGTCTTGACGGACGGCATCGCCAAATAAGCGCTCGGCGGCTTTGAATTCCCCGCGGGTCAATTTTGAATAACCCCAGTTGTTCATGACACTTCCAGGGCGTGTCGTTAGGCCAGCAGCAGTCTCATAGAAACTATCTGCTTTTTTCCATTCCTTATTACTGTCAGCGATGATCGCTTCAAGACGATAGCGCTTGAATGTCTCATGGGTTGGCGGGACTGAATCTAGTGTCTTTTCTGCACCAGCCCAGTCACCGGAACGGACTAAAGTGTCTGCTAAGTCAACTTTGTCATCCAAAGTCGCCCCGTCCATCTTTACAACTTTACCAAATGAAATTGCGGCTTCTGTATAGCGTTTTGCACGTACCAAGCTGACGGCTAAGCCACGCTGTAAATCAATGCGCTTGGGGTCTTCTTTTGCAGAGCGTGCAAAATAGTTTACGGCCTCATTTGGGTCCGCAACTGTCAACATAACATCGTTCAAATTTGTCTCATCGACCACGTTTACGTCTTGGAACGCGCGCTCAACGGTATCATTGGCACTTTTCTCTGCACATGCAGAAAGGAATACTAACCCAGCTAACGCTGTAGAAACGAAAATAGTGTGGCGCATTTTTGCGTCCTTTTTACTGCTCTGCCTCGGTCATGATGCTGCGCTGATTAGGTAGTCGCTACTGCCACGTCGCACCAATTTATATTTATTATTTTGAGGATCATCATACGCTGGATTTTCAGCTTTTGCGAGTGCTAAGCGCATGTTGTCTCTAATTTGTGTGCTCTCACCGTTGTTCAAGGCAAATGCTTTGCGAAAAACCTCGATTGCTTCGACGGTTTCACCCTTTTCCATCAATACGACTCCAAGGTTATTCCAGACTGCCGCATAGGCATCATCACGCTCTGAAGCACGCCTCAAGAGGCGTTCTGCTTCTCCTAAACGTCCTAAGCCAAGGTTTGCAGTTCCAAACCCAGAAAGAATTTCGGCGTTCACACCACCGTTCGCGAGAGCCGCCCGTGAAAACGAGCGTAAGGCCAGCTCGAACTCTCCTGCTTCAAGCAATCTGTGACCAACTTCGACGCCATTTACTGCATCTTTGCGGCTATCAACACCCGGTGCAAAAATCCCATCCTTTGACGCAGAAATGCCGCCTGAGGAACAGGCGGCAAGTCCGATAGTAAGGGTTGCTGCGAGCATTGCCCGCCAGCGGATTCCATTCATGACTATTGCCCGCCCATATTACTCAACTGTGTAATGCCGTGGACCGAAGGACCAACAAGGATGATCAAAAGAGGCGGCACTGTTAGCATCATTGTGGCAAGGGTCATCTTCGTTGGCAACTTGTTTGCGGCCTCTTCCGCTCGCATAACGCGTTTGTCACGCATCTCACCCGCATAAACCCGTAAAGCGTCAGAAATTGATGTACCGAAGGCCGTCGACTGTACCAAAACAGTCACAAAAGACGACACATCTTGAACGCCACAACGCTCGCCCATGTCGTTCAGAACTGTCTCTTTATCTTTGCCAGCTTTCATTTCATAGGCAACGACATCAAACTCTTCTGCAAGGGCAGGGTAAGATGCGTACAGCTCTTTCGCCACGCGAACAATTGATTGATCCAAAGATTGGCCTGCTTCGACGCAAACCAGCATCATATCTAGGCTGTCTGGAAAGCCCGAAGTAATTTGTTCTTTGCGCGCTTCAACACGGCGCGTAATCCAATATTGTGGGATATAATAGCCTGCACCACCTGGTCCGATTGTGTACATCATCATCTGTTGTGTAGTTACCTCTGCCCCATCGGCAGAAAGAACCAGGCTGAAGTACAGGACGCCACCAACAAGACCAAGGATTCCCAAAACCATTTGGGAAAAATGGAAGTACCGCACAGCGTCTTTGGACTGATATCCAGCCTGGCGTAATTGAAGCTGACGTTTCCCAAGCTCATCAGTGTCCTGAGGCTCTAAGAAACTCGCAAATTTGTCTAGCTGTTGGTTGTGCCCACCTTGGCGCAATTGCTCACGTTGTTTGCCGTCGTCAACTTTACCGGACGCTGCACGCTTTAGTTTCTCCATTGGGTCTTCGGGTTGGCGCAGCATCATCACAACGGTCAGGGCGACCATGATAAGGCCCAATGCACCTGCGATGATGATTGGCCCAAGTGGACCAAGCATATCTTGAATTGCTACATTGATAGTGCTGAGGAGTTCCATATTTGCTTCCTTAGACTTTGATGTTGGTCAGCATGCGCATGACGAAGAGGTTAACGCCCAGGAACATGCCCACTGCGATACAAGCAGGGATGAAGACATCAGTTTCACGAACTTCGTCATAGTAATGTGGATCGCCCAAGTTGATCACAACCAGTGCAACAAGTGGGAAGGCAGAAAGGAATTTACCAGACCACTTTGCCTCTGCTGTAATTGCTTTCACGCGACGGAAGAGGCGGAAGCGAGCACGAATAACCTTAGCCAAACCAGCTAAAATTTCGGCCAAGTTACCACCAGCTTGTTGTTGGATCGTCACGGCAACAGCGAGAAAACGCATGTCTTGCATATCCAAGCGTTCCGCCATCTCTTTCAAAGCCTCGCCAACGTCACGCCCATAGGCTGACTCATCCGCGATAACGCCAAATTCGGTCCCAAGTGGATCTTTCACCTCTTTGGCGACAATTTGTACAGCCGACGCAAATGGGTGACCCACCTTCAATGAACGCACCATGAGTTCAACAGCGTCAGGTAGTTGTTCTTCTATTAATGCCATCCGTTTGTTGGCTTTTGAGGAAACCCAGAAAAAGACTGCACCAACGCCAATTGCAATCGAGAGCGCAACCCGCACAGGCGGCTCGGTTTCAGTCCCAACGCTTAGGCCAACAAACGCAACGACACTCAAACCACCCATCACCATCAGTAGTTGCTGGGGCGAGAAAGCGATTGCGGCCTTTTGAGCTTTAGTAGCAAGAATAGAATAGAGTGGAATGCTTTTTGCATTCATGTGTTGGCGCATTTCTTTACGAAGTTGATCTAAAACTTCTTCACGGCGACCACCCTTATTCAACATTTCAAGACGGCGGTTTACGCGGCTGTTCATACTGATGGATTTACCAAAGGCGACCAAGTATAGGCCTTCGACTAGTACGAGGACACCGATAAATATCAGGCCATAGATAATTGGTTCTGCACTCATATCATTATCTCCTAAACGGCATTATTGGGCTGCTACAGGTTCGTAGATTGCCGCAGGCAAATCATAACCCCACATACGGAAGCGTTCTGCGTAGTGGCTGCGAACGCCTGTCGCTGTGAAATGGCCGATGATTTTGTTCTCAGGGGTCAATCCGACGCGCTGATAGCGGAAGATTTCTTGCATTGAGATAACGTCGCCTTCCATTCCCGTGATTTCGGTTATGGATGTCATGCGGCGAGAACCATCTTGTAATCGTGACGCTTGCACGATCAAGTTCACAGCAGATGAAATTTGCGAGCGCACAGCTTTAAGTGGCATTTCGATGCCGGCCATTGCAATCATGTTCTCAAGACGTGAAACACCATCACGCGCAGAGTTTGCGTGAATTGTGGTCATTGATCCGTCGTGGCCGGTGTTCATGGCTTGCAACATGTCGATAACTTCCTCGCCACGGGTCTCACCAACGATAATACGGTCAGGACGCATACGGAGTGCGTTTTTCAAACAATCACGCGGTGATACCTCGCCCTTGCCTTCGACGTTTGGTGGGCGGCTTTCCATACGGCCAACGTGCGTTTGTTGCAGTTGGAGCTCGGCGGTATCCTCAATTGTTAGAATGCGCTCGTCATTGTCGATGAAAGAAGACAATGCGTTCAGGGTGGTTGTTTTACCAGAACCAGTACCACCAGAAACGATGATGTTGAGGCGTGTTGCCACTGCGGCTTGTAGATAAGCAGCCATTTCTTCAGTAAAGGCACCAAAGTTTACCAGGTCATCAATACCTAGTTTGTCTTTCTTGAACTTACGAATGGAAACGAGACTGCCGTCAACAGCAACTGGCGGAACCATTGCGTTAAAACGTGAACCGTCTTTTAGGCGTGCATCCACATATGGATTGCTTTCGTCGACGCGACGTCCAACCGCAGAAACAATCTTATCGATAATGCGCATAAGATGACGTTCGTCTTTAAACGTAATATCTGTCAGTTGCAGTTTGCCGTCGCGCTCAACAAAGATCTGCTGAGGGCCGTTGACCAAAATATCGTTCACGGTTTCGTCTTGCAGCAACGTCTCAAGCGGGCCAAGACCTGTCACTTCATCGTACAATTCTTTGTTTAAGATCTGTCGGTCTTCCCGGTTCAGGATGATCGCCTTTTCCTCAAGGAACTCGCTCGTGATAGCTTGGATTTCTTGACGCAGTTCTGTCTCACTCGCGCTTTCAAGCGCAGAAAGGTTAAGGCTATCCAACAAAACGCGGTGTAATTCGAGCTTAAGGTCGCTGATGCGTTCTTTGCGCTTACGTTCTTTATCCATTGGCACAACTTGCGCGGCCGCTTGAGGTGCCGCTTTTCGTGCAACCTTTTTTACAGCGTCTGGTGCCGCAGCTTTTGGAAGTTCCGTCACCTTTGCAGGTGAAGTTGCAGCAGATGCCGCAGCTGACGGTGCAGATGGTTTTTTGTATTTCGAAAACATCGTAAATGCCCCGCTTTTGGTTAGGCCGCTTTGGCTTGATCGTCTTTAAGTTGGTGAATCGAGGCTGCCAGTTTGGCGATCTCTTTGCGCAATGGGTTTTTTGGAGCAGTCATCGCCAGTGGAAGACCGTGATCGCTGCCTTGTGGAACGGGTTTGCCGCCATCAGGCAGTTGAAGCTCGATCGAGATGTCCAAGTTCTCGGACATCCGTTTAATTCTTGTCTTGCCGCTCAAATCAGTGAATTTTGGCGCGCGATTTACTGCATAACGTAGCTTTTCAATTGGTAGTTCTTCAGCCTGAAGGGCGCGTTTGAAACGCAGGGTGTTTTGTGCAGACCGCATGTCCAATTCCAGTGTCGCGAAATAGACATGCGATTCTTGAAGGACAGTTTCGGACCATTGCACGAGCGTTGAAGGCATATCGATCACTACATAGTCAAAATGGCTGCGGGCCATCGCGATAATGCGGCTGATATCTTCAGGACTAACCAAGTCCAATGGCAACATATCCGCCGGAGCGGTTAAAACCTCCATTTTGTCTTGGTAAGTCAACAAGGATTGCGCAAAGCTCTCTTCATCCATGCTTTCGGTATCAGACAACATTTCGTAAACGACGTCGCGGCGTTGAAGGTCGAGAAACGTCGAAACCGCGCCGAATTGTAGGTCGAAATCTAGCAAACAGACTGATGGGGATTTTTCACCCGAAATTGTAGCCAACTCCCAGGCTAAATTCACTGCCAGTGTTGTTGCACCAGTCCCACCAGCTAACCCATGTACGGCAAGGACTGCGCCATCTTTTTGAGTGCCCGCTTGCAGGTTAGGGGCGGCAGGTTGAGTAACGACAGGCACATCGGGGGCGCGCACACGCTCTATGGCTTGTGCTAGCTCACTTTCAGGAAGCGGGTAGGGGACAAATTCATCGGCACCGTTACGTAATAGTGAGTGCAACGATGCAGGCGTGACGTCTTCGGCAATCAGGATGACTTTGATATTACGGGCTTTGGCCTGCGCAATTACTTCTGAAATCAAAACAAGATTATCTTCGTCTTCCTTGTCCATTGCTAATGCGAAGAACTCCATTGCATCGGACTCTGGTTGTCTTAGAAAGGCGATGACCTCCGAAAAGCCCAGGTCGCCCCAACTTTCACCCAACTCTGTTTCCATGTCTTCAATCAATAGATCAAAGTTTTGTACATCACGACTGATTGTACAGGCCACAATTGGCGTGGTTTGTGGGGGTGGCATTGCACTGCTCATAGCCTATTCGTCCTTCATTAAAGGCGAAGCAGATGAGCGAAATATTTCTCTTCCCATCTACGATCACCTATGCCGACCAATATGGTCAGACACATTTGTCCTATTGAAGATAAGATCGCAGGGAAGTTAGGCAGGAATGGGGCTAAAAAAGTCCCATTGTTGGGTATCTCGAGACAATCGACCTTTTACCAGGGTCTATTGTCCTATCTTTTTCTATCGGGTGTCAGTGTTGTCGCCGAAA
>JAPKAB010000004.1 GCA_028825475.1 Ascidiaceihabitans sp.
TACTGCCGAGAAAATTCTAGTTTTCAACACAACCATTTTTCGGGGGGATTACCAAAGCATCTTCTGATTGTATTTCGGGCCGATTTTAGCAATCAACCTTTCTCTAAATAGGTTCGCTATTTTTATTGATAGGTGTCGATCGCTTGTGAGCGATAAGCATTAGTCGCAGCTCCAATTCACATCATGCAGCGATGACAAGGGTACCTGAGCCTTAACGCATTCGTCGGAGGCCGAGGCGTTAAGCTATCAGGTGTTCAACGCCAAAGGGTCACCGTTTTGTCGAGGTTGGTTGACGTGACTCACCTAAGAGGTGTCCGACCAGCTAAAAATGGGTTTGTAACGCGCTCTTCAGATCACGGATCAAGTCGTCTGTATGTTCTAAACCGACATTCAAACGCACCAATCGCCCTGCGTAATCCTGCCCCGGTCTTTCGACATCAGGATACACAATGGCGAGACTGTTAACGCCCCCCCAGCTCAGCCCGATCTGAAACAATTCCAAGCTATCGATGACTGCTTCAACCTGCATGGGGGAAACATCATCTGTGAACCAGATAGAAAAGACGCTTGTTGATCCCGTAAAATCACGTTTCCAGACGTCGTGCCCTGGGCAAGAGGCAAGTGCTGGGTGAAACACAGCCTGTATTTTAGGATGATCAGCAAGCCAATGCGCCACTTGCAAAGTTGATTTTTCAAGCTGCTCCAACCGCAAAGCCAGTGTTTGCAAACCCCGAAGCGCAAGGCTGCAATCATCGGGTGAAACCGCAAGTCCCAGTTGACGGTAAATTGGCCCCATCTGTTCAAAAGCGGGCGCATCACGAACGGATACCGACCCCAACAACAGGTCGCTGTGCCCGCCCACATATTTGGTCAGTGCTTGAATACTTACATCAACGCCGTGGCCAAAGGCGTCGAACATGACGCCAGCGGCATAGGTATTGTCTAACGCAACGGCAACGTCCTTGTTATGCGCTGCTTTCACAATCGCAGGTACGTCCTGAACTTCCATCGTCACGGACCCTGGGCTTTCGCACCATATCAATGCTGTGTTTGACCTAATGAGATCAGATATTCCTGCCCCAATCATGGGATCGTAGGCTTCGACCTCGATACCCAAGCCACGCAGAATACCTTCGGCCATTTCCTTGTTGGGGCCGTAGGCCGAATAAGGAACCAAAGCGTGACTGCCAGTTGTACAATATGCGAAATACACCAGTGCGATCGCCGCCTGCCCGCCAGGTACGATTAAAGTGCGATGCGCCCCTTCAATCTCAGCGATGCGTGCGGCCAATTCGAGCGCTGTTGGTGTTCCATACAAACCATAAGAATAACCATTTTCGGCTTGATCCCAGCTGTCTTTCACCGACGATTGATCATCAAAGAGGACGGTTGAGCCACGGTATACCGGCGTCGCTAGGGACTTATAGTCCCTGCGCGCACGCGGGTTTGGGTCAAGAAGTTTCGTACGCCAGTCCATTGTTAGCTCACTTTAATGTCGGTTGGTTTTGCATCAACAATATCGTTTCCAGATAAATGAGAGCGGCTGACCTGATTTCTGAAATAGGAACGTACTCGTTAATTGAGTGGCATTGCGCCAAATCACCGGCACCACATATAACGGTGGGACACCCAAAATTGGGCGCATCCGTTGAACCGGGAAAGGTCATGTATTCAGCGTCTTGGCCAGTGACCCGTTTAACGGCTGTGGATATTGCCTGAACGATTGGCGATGACATGTCTGTTTTAAGGGATGGACAATTCAGACTTGGTGCCGAAATTTCATAGGTGAAATCGGGTATGCTTGCCGCAAGTTGTTCCAATACCTCTGTAAGTTCAGAACTGACACTGTCGTAGGTTTCGCCCGGAATGGTACGACGGTCGACCTCGATCTCGCAAAAATCAGGAACTGACGACGCGCCTTCGCCACCTTTGATGGCACCGATACTGAATGTGGGTCTACCGCATAGTGGATCGGGGTTGCGCGTTGACAGCGTGTTTGCGTAGGTCTGCAATGCGTCGATGACGGCTGACATGTGGTAAATCGCGTTGATCCCATTCACGGGAACGCTTGAATGTGTGGATTTGCCGTAAGTTCGTATGAAAAGGCAAATTTGTCCGCGATGGGCTGTGCTGATTGCCAACTTGCTAGGTTCGGCAACAATAGCGCAATCAATGTGCGGACCGTTTTCGCCAAAGTCTTTGGAGCCGATCATCGCGTCTTCTTCATCTACAACGCCTGCAATTATCACATCCCCGTTGAGCGGCGCGTCGCTGGCAACAAGTATACGTGCCACTTCCAGATAGACGGCTAAGCCTGCTTTCATGTCACACGAGCCGCGCCCGTGAATGCACCCGTCCAAAATTGTGGGCTCAAACGGGTTTTCATATCCGGGTACACCGACCGTATCCAAGTGGCCTGCAAGCATGATAGTTGGCCCATCACCTGTCCCTTTGAGGCGGCCCCAAACATTGCGGCGACCATCAGCAACATGGGCAGAGGACACATCTAACCCGATTTCCTTCATTCGCGTTTCGAAAAATAGCGCCATTTCCTCTTCGGCAGGACGCTTTGGATCAGCATTACCGAACGTGTTCACGCTAGGAATGCGGACCATCGCAGATAGATCGTTTATCAGGTTTTGCTCATTCACTTGCATTGGCTGCAATTCCTCCACGCTCAGATACTAAACAGCCTACCGAAACCTGCAAGCTTATCATCAATTCCAACCAGTCGCAGCAGATGCCATGCAAGAGCATGATTGCTGGCTATAACGGGTTTTCCAAGTTCTGCTTCGGCCTCATCAATAATTCCGGCAGCTCGAAGGCTGGTACAGGAAATGAAGATGCCGTCGCATAGCTCCGATTTCCCAAGTGCAACTGCCGCCTTCAAAATCGACTTTGGATTAATCTGCCCCACCAAAATGTCGTTTTCCTCATAGAAAGATCCAACAACTGTGATAGCGATACCTGCCTCCCCAAAACGCTGCTGCATCGCTTCGGTTACCTCTGGTGTGTAGGGTGTTAGCAATCCCAGGCGTTCAACGCCCAATGCCTTGAGCGCCGCCTTGGCAGCGGTCAAAGGGTTACTTGATGGAATATCTGGATGACTTTCTTTCAAAATCGCCTTAACGCGATCTTCGCCAATGATCGTAGCTCCCGAAGTACAAGCATAACCAATCGCATTCAGTCCCAAATACTCAGGGAGTAGGCCCGCAGCGATTGGCAACTCTTCTTCCATTTTCGCAAGGCTTTTGGCGTTAACAACAGTCTCGTTAGTCAAGCGCGCATGATATAAATCGACCTCCACAGCGTCCGTCAATTGCTGCAACTCTCGTTCCAACGTTTGATCTGACGCGAGCACGAGGAGACCAATACGGGCCCTTGCTTTGAGGTCCGGATCGGTGGAGAATTCGAAGCGTGTGATTACGGGTGCGGTGGTTTCATGCATTCAGGGCCTCTTTTGAAGATTATGCTAACCGTGACCTCCAGCACCTTGCATGGCAAAATGCGACACGCTCGAGAAACTTCCGGCTATTAGATTGAGTTACTGTCTCCTTAAGGATCGTTCATTGAAGGCGGGTACCAGCCCGTGAAATTGGACGCGAAGCTGGTGAGCATCTTAATCGGTCTATCATCGGTCATTTAGCAGGCAAAAGGCGGGTTAGCTGCGATATTGAATCGATTGAACGAGGAACCTGCAAGTACGCTTCTTAGCATATCTAACGGTAGAAAACTCAAGAAGCGGACATCTGATCGAGGACACACTAGAGAAAATTTGTCCGCTTCTAGGAAGCTGCAATGCGGTTGCGCGCACGCAGGCTAAGGGCCGTTTGCGTCGTTTTGAGCCAAACCTATTTCAATTTGACCCAAAACGACGCTTTACGATCATGAGAAATGCGGAGTGTCTCAAAATAATCGGCGTGGGATTGGAATGTGCCATATTCATGGATGGCATCGTCAAGGACGGAACAGTCCATCAAATGATCTGCCGCATGACCGTACAGTGACGAGCGCCCCTCACCTAAGGCAAAGTCGATCATCGCACGCCACAACAGAACCGCCGGTAGCGGGTGACGCTCTCGCAGAGCTTCGGCAGCAGGCGTCAATATATCATAGCGATTACCGTCGATCTCATCCGATCGGTTTTCAATCAGTTGGGCAGCAGACAGCAAGTCAGGCCATTCTAGAAAAAAGGACAATGCTGTAGAAAAACTCGGATAGGCCAGAACATGCGCTCTCGCCTTTTCTTCCGCCTCAACATCCTCGAAGTCGGGAAGAGCTTTAATATATGTACGCAAATGAAATTGATCGAGCGTCTTTTTAAAGTAAGACCAGCGGTATTCTTGCGCATCTTTGTTACGCCCCAATGCTTCGAGAGTAGCAAGATAACTGTGGTTCCAAGCCTCTTGCCCAAAGTCTTCTTGGTCAACATCATTCAAAAGCGTCAATGCGTCTTCAGTGCGGCCTTCATTTACAAATAACAGTGCGACTTCGGCAGCGGTATCTTTGCGTTTCAACTCCTTTGACGTGAATTGCGCAACATAGGCGTGCATATCGCCCGCCGCCGCTGCGATTTCTTGAAGGCAGGACTGAACGAACCGTTCTTTACGCTCAGCAGCTGAATCAACATGACCCCCGCGCAACTCCCGCAGGAACAGAATTGCATCGTGCTGTTCGGCTTCAACATCAATTGGTTGAGCCGCGAAGTTTTCGACGTGCTGCCTTAGCTGATTTAAACCGGTTGCCCCAAGAGATCCCGATAGAATTCCAATGATCCCATCCCATTCCCCGTACCCGTTGTCTTGGATGACATTCCAGACACGCGCAGCCAGAGTCTCAACGTTCACCAACGCCAAGGGTGCGATAGCTTCAAAATGCAAGATAGCGGCCCGGAAAACATCGCCAACGTCGCCCCGACTATCGTCAACGCGCTCATAGATAGATGGGGCAATCTCGATAAATTGCCAAAGCAACTCAAACGCAGCGGGTGGATCCTCTGGCGCGACTTTTTCAACGATCATTATGACTTGTGTATCAATATCTTTGATCAGGGCTTTTCGTTTACGCCAGCCTACAAAACTATTGGATTTACGCAATGTAACGAGGCGTTTCCGGATAGCGTGCACAAGCTCTGACGCACCCAAATTATGGCTTAATTCTAATCTCAGACGACGTTTGATGTCCGCACTACCGGTGCTCACTTCGATCAAGAGGTCTGCTAATTTTTTTGCACCAAGAGCTTCAAGATTATCTGTGTTTAAAGTTTTCTTTGACATAGTTCGAGCCTGTCAGTTTGAGTGAGTGAAAGAAAGTACCCTCCGGAACGTTTTTCTGGTCACGTTACCATGTTGATGCAGCGAAAGCCCGGTCTGACGGGCCGCACTACTACATTACAGAGAGTGGTCGAATGCAGGAAAGAGCCCATGTTGTATTAAACTGCTGTATCTTCGAATGTCCGCTTTAAAACGTATCTAAACCTCGACAGGCAACGCGCCCGAGATTTTCATTTGTCGTAAAATAAAGGTGGTTGTCGTTGTTTTCACAACCTTCAGTCTAAGTAGCCGGTGCATTATAAACTGCTCAAGGCTTTCGGGATCTGTGGCCGCAACTTTCAAAATGTAATCGAAGTCGCCAGTGATCGAAGAACATTCCAACACTTGTTCATTCGTATCGATGAAGTTCTGAAATTCTCTGATCGAAGAGGCGTCGTAACCGACGAGGGAAACCTGAATGTGGGCAAGCGCGCGCAGGCCCAGCTTTTTGCCGTCCACGATTGCCGCGTAACGGGTGATATAGCCCTCTTCTTCGAGACGTTTCACGCGCCTCCAACACGGGGACGCAGACAGACCCACCGCATCGGAGAGTGTTTGCGTGCTGGCGCGCCCATTGCGCTGAAGTTCTTTCAGGATCAGTTTCTCAAATGGGTCTAGCAAAAATTTACCTACATTTTAGTAATTTGAACGGTAACTTACCCATTATTGTCGATATTGGATAAATTTGGAAGACTTTTTCTTTATGTTCGAGATTACCATCCTCAAACATTCCAAACTTCCGCATTGAAGAAAGATCACCCAAATGAGCCCTGTAAACTATGTCTATCAATCCATAGCACGTGCCACAAAAGACCATGGAACGACGAAAATGTTCGGGCTGATGGGAGATGCGAACCTGTTTATGGTGGACAGTTTTGTGCGCGAATGTGGTGGAGATTTTGTTCCCGCAGCCCACGAGGGAAGTACTATTTTGATGGCGGCGGCCTATGCCCATGTCTCAGGGAATGTCGGAGTTGCAACCGTAACGCACGGGCCAGCTCTTACCAATTGCATCACGACGCTCGTTGAGGCCACCAGAATGCACACCCCATTGGTTATTCTGGCTGGTGATACTCCCGTCGCTAATCCGCGCCACCTTCAAAGCATCGATCAACGTGAACTTGTGAAAGTGACTGGCGCAGGGTTCGTTCAGCTTCGCTCGCCGACAACGGTGACAGAAGATGTTGCGCAGGCGTTTTACCGTGCACAGGTTGAACGGCGTCCAATTGTCTTGAACATGCCCGCTGATTTCATGTGGCAGGAGACGGACCACGCCAAGAAGGTCCTTGATGTTTTCACAAAACCTGGCGGGGTCGCTGAAGGCGACACTCTCGACAATGCTATTGGCATGATCGCCTCTGCCAGACGTCCACTAATTTTGGCAGGCGGTGGGGCCATTCACGCGCGTGACGAATTGGTGCGCTTGGCGGAAAGGTTGGAGGCACCGCTTGCCACCACTTTGCGCGCTAAAGGCCTGTTCAACGACCACCCATTTAACATCGACATTTTCGGCACGCTTTCCACGCCTGCAGCTTATGATTTGATCGCGCAATCCGATTGTATTGTCTGCTTTGGCACCGCGTTACATGACTTTACGACGGATCGTGGCAAGCTGATGAAGGACAAACGGATCATTCAAATCGACGTTGACCCGACTGCGATTGGCGGCGGCTTGCATCCTGACGCGGCCCTTGTCGCGGACTCGGCATTGACTGCTGAGACCATATTGTATTGGCTAAACGAGGCCGAAATTCCAGCAAGCGGATTCACCCGTGATCTGAATACCGTCACGCTCACCGCACATGTGGCAGGAACAGGCAAGGTCTCAGAGGGCTTCGTCAACTATGTAGATACACTTGAACGGCTCGAAAATGCCTTGCCAACGGACCGCCTGTTGGTCACCGATGGAGGGCGTTTTATGACCGAGGTCTGGTGTCGCATCTCGACTCCCAATCCACGTAGTTTTGTTAGCACTGTCGGCTTCGGTGCAATCGGGCTAGGTTTGCAAACCGCTATAGGTGCAGCTGTTGCAGCACCAGATCAGCCAGTTGTCCTGTTTAGCGGTGATGGTGGTTTTATGATGGGCGGCATTAACGAGTTCAACACGGCTGTACGCCTTGGGCTTGATTTGATTGTAATTATCGCGAACGACTCCGCCTATGGGGCTGAACACATCCAGTTTGTTGACCGTAAAATGGACCCAAGTTTGACAGAGTTTTCTTGGCCATCCTTTGCCGAAATCGCAACGTCCCTTGGTGGGCAAGGATTTGAGGTGCGCTCAAGTGAACAACTTGAAACGGCCTTGCAGGCTCTCGGAAACCGCACTGGCCCAAGCTTAATTGAGCTACGTCTAGACCCCGCTGATGTTCCTGCAATGCGCATTTAATACCATCGTTCCCTGACAGCGCTACAGCGGACCTTTCAGCCGTGAAACGCCAACGGCAGGATCGTCACGCATTGCTGAACTTCGTGCGAAGCGCAGCGAACGTCAGGTTCTTGCGATTTGCCGATTTGTTTAAAATTGTTTTGATGCCCCACAGTCATATTGAATAGTTATAAATTCACTTTTATGATACCGAAGAACCTATAAATAACGACTAAACATCAGATACTTAATAGATTTTAGCTCCCCCACCTCTACAGCCGGAGCAATTACTATTTAGGCACTTTATTCGGTTGGACCAAACGTTCTACTCCTTGACCAACGCACAACCAAAAAGTTCTTCAACTCTTGAGTAGGTTCCGCCCAATTATTGCCGGGACCGAGAATGAAGAAATCGAGGCTTGGAAAATGTGCTCGCGGTTAGCGATGCAACAGCGTCATCCCCAACAGAACACTAGTTCTACAAAGGCGGAAATTTTTAGTCATTGAAGCTCTTTCAAAGAGGTGCGACGATTGTGTCATAACGTCCACGAGGTTCGAAATGTCCAAAGTTATGCAAGGCTTCCCGCCAGCGGAACCAGACCGCGCTTCGCTCGCCAATTGGCGCAAAGCTCCTTATTGCCAATGGGCGTTTCATCATGTGCGAGAAATTATTCCATCTACTGACATCCCAAACGATCCAAAAGACATTTGGGAACTGGAACACGACACTATAGATACAACCAGTTTGGACCTAGAAGACACCATGGTTGAGACAGACAGCGATGCAGTTGTTATTCTACACAAAGACAAATTGATCCATGAATCCTATCGCAATGGAATGACGTCACGAGATCCGCATATTTTAATGTCAGTTTCAAAGTCCATGCTGGGCTTGGTTGCTGGGACATTGATAGAGCGTGGCGAATTGAATGAAGATGATCTGATAACAAAGCATCTACCTGAGCTCGCAAGTACTGCTTATGCTGGTGCGACGGTACGTGATCTACTGGACATGCGTGCTGGCGTCTTGTTCGACGAAGATTATCTTGCCACTGAAGGTCCCATTGTCGACTATCGGTTTGCAGCGAACTGGAACCCAGTCCCAAAAGATCATGAGGCCGGCGACCTACGGTCTTTTATGTCAGTATTAACCAAGTCGGACGGACCACACGGCGGTCGGTTTCACTATGTCTCGCCGAACACAGACCTGTTGGCTTGGGTTTTTGAGCGGGCAACCGGGATGCGCTACGCAGATCTTGTGAGCGAAAGGCTGTTGAAACCGCTGGGGGCAGAAGCCTCAGGTTACATTACCGTTGATCGTATAGGCGGCGCGCGTGCGGCGGGTGGAAAATGTTTGCTCGCAAGGGATTTGGCGCGCGTAGGCATGATGATGGCTAACGGTGGGCAACGTGACGGAAAACAAATTATACCGGCGAGTTGGATAGAAGACATCGTCAAAAACGGCGATCCCCAAGCTTGGAAAGATGGCGATTTTTACGAAAACATGGGGCAGAGAGATATCCATTATCGTTCAAAATGGTATATTCAGCGCGGCGCTGAACCAATGATCTTTGGGATCGGAATTCACGGTCAGTTTTTATTCGTGGATCCTGCTAGAAAGCTTTCAGTTGCATGGTTTTCCAGCCAGCACGCTCCGATGGACAGTGAACCTTTCGGGAAAACACTCGCAACAATCGAAAGAATTCGCGCGTTGATTTCTTAAAACTGTAATGAAAACTTTGCTAGAGACCTTATCAGCCACTTTCATGTAGAAATCGGCAAAATTGCTTAAAGTCGGGTCAACTAAAAGGATCTATCGTATCAATAAGTTTGCCACTCAGACGCTATCAATAGCTCATCAAGGCGTAGTTAGAAACACTCGTCGATGGCTTGAACAAATGGTGGTAGGATTAAACCTATGCCCATTTTCATGTAAAGTCATCGCCCAAGACCAAGTGTATTATGCCATATGTGATGACACCAAAGATGCGCAACTAAAGCATTTCTATGTGACGGAATTACAGCGCCTACTTGAGGCTGACGAAAATGACGTTGCCACCAGCTTACTCATGTTTACTAAAGGTCTAGACGAGTTCAACGATTACCTCGCCTTACTCGATTGGTTTCAGGAGCTGTTGGAGAACGCAGAACTGACTGAACATATTCAATTAGCTTCATTTCATCCTCAATATCAATTTGAGGGTGTCGCTGCTAACGATCTTAGCCACTTCACCAATCGCTCACCCTACCCCATCATACATCTTCTGCGTCAAAATCAAGTGACCAAAGCCCTTGCTCACATTTCGGACCCCAAAAAAATCTATTTAGATAACATAAAAACACTGGATGAACTTGGTCGTCAAAAGGTCGAAGCACTCTGCCCATGGGGTAAATAAAAAACGTTAGCATTGCATTGTAACCGCTGTTTACCCAGCTAACTCTAGTTCATGAAAAACAGCCGCGATAATGATGACGTACGCTCCATTCCATTGCCTGCCAGTCGCATGGCGCGCATGGGTAAACTAGGCTCGTTGACTGCAGGTGTCGCCACAAACATGGCCCTCAATGGTGTCAAACAATTGGGACAAGGGAAGCGCCCCTCTCTACGCGGCCTCTTGTTAACTCCATCAAACGTAAAACGTGTATCAGATCAGTTGGCTCAGATGCGTGGCGCAGCGATGAAAATTGGGCAACTTATGTCCATGGACACTGGAGAGGTACTTCCACCAGAACTATCCCAAATTCTGGTGCGATTGCGTGATAGCGCACACCCTATGCCGCCTGCCCAGCTAAAAAAGGTTTTAAACGCTGAATGGCCAAAGCAATGGTTACAATCTTTTCAAAGCTTTAACGTTCGCTCAATTGCTGCGGCCTCCATCGGACAAGTGCACCGTGCTCAACTAAAAGACGGGCGTGATCTCGCAATCAAAGTGCAATATCCTGGTGTTGCAAACAGTATCGACAGCGATGTCGCAAATGTTGGCGTTCTGATGCGTATGTCTGGCTTATTACCCGCAGGTTTCAAACTAGGTTCCTATCTCGAGGAAGGCCGTAAACAGCTACACGAAGAAACCAATTACATGCGAGAGGCCACCCAACTTTTACGGTTCCGTGATTTGCTAAAAGACATGAAGCAATTTGTTGTCCCCGAAATGCATAGTGACTGGACCACCCCAAATGTTCTAGCAATGACATATGTGGCAGGCGTCCCAATTGAAACCGTTGCAGAAGAAGCTCAAGAAATTCGCGACCGAATTGCCAAAGACCTAATTGATCTTACTTTGCACGAGCTATTCTCATTCGGAGTCATGCAAACCGATCCAAACTTTGCCAATTATCTTTATCAACCAGATAATCAACGCATCGTGCTGTTAGACTTCGGTGCAACCCATGACATAGCACCCAGCATCGTAAAATTTTACCATCAACTTATTCAGGCTGGTCTTGCTGGCAATACTGCCGCTCTTGAAGAGGTTATCAAGGGTATTGGATTCATAGATGATGACACCAAAGACAGACACCGCAAACAAGTCGTTAATATGGTTAAACTTGTATTTGATACGCTGCAAAGCAACCGTAACCTAGATTTTGCAAATACAAGTCTCGCAACGCATATTCAGGATCAAGCAATATATTTGGCCAAGGATGGCTTTGTCCCGCCGCCATTACCAATCGACATCCTGCTGTTACAGAGGAAATTTGGCGGGGTGTTTTTGCTTGCAGCTAAGCTTTCGGCCCGGGTTGATATCATGGCGTTGTTAGACAAGCATTTGTGTAAAAACCGCTAGGACAAAATTATCAACTGCAGCATCTTGTACATAAGCTAACCAAGTGCATCTTAATTCGAGAAAAGCTCGATATATTAATAGAGCCATGGCAGGCCGCGATTGTTGGGACTGCCAAAGCAACCCCTTGTTGATCGTCGTAATTTACATAAGAGTACGGCAGCAATAATGCCAAACTCCGAAAGGACAGAAATGACAAAACTTACTGGTAAATGCCTTTGTGGCGAAGTCTCATTCGCAGCTGATGGTGACGTGCCTGTTATGGCCAATTGCCACTGTACCGCATGTCGCCAATCAACAGGCAGTGCTTTTGCAACGTTGATGTTCATGAAGCAGGATGATGTAACAGTTAGCGGCACGCCAAAAACTTTTGAACACAAATCAGACGGCGGCAACCTGATGACCAAGCATTTCTGTGGAACTTGCGGTACACCACTGTTTACTCAGAATTCAGCTCGCGAAGGTATGCTTGGCTTGCGTGCAGGTATCATCAACGAACATGAAGAGTTCACCCCTAAAGTGAATGTCTATACGTCGAGCAAGATGAAATCGACTGTTCTCGACGACGGCATCCCTGCCTTTGAAAAGATGCCAGGTTAAACTAAGTCTACCTCCAGAAACTGATTTGGTTTTTGGGGGTAAATGCCATTTAAAGTAGCGATACTTTGATTTCTCCAAGTGCATCCGACAGCCTTCCATTTTAATGCTGAAAGAACGGATGCTGTGACCCCGCGATTGTAAGATATTCGCTGTCACATTTTTCCGCAATGGTATGGGTCAGTGTTTCAGACCGTGCATAACCCTGCTTGATTTGATCAAAAGTTGGCCGGTATCATATCTCCTTACAAAAAATCACGGCGACTGCAGATGATTATTGGCGTTTCAGTTTTGATAGCATCAATAGCGCCAACGCTATGCTCGCAGGAACAAGTTGAGGAAGCCCTGCTTTCATGGCGACTGTCACTGCCGCCATGAAACCTGCAGCGGCAACGAAAATCAAAAAACATACAGCAATGTTGAATTGCCATTTTTCATCTTTGATCAAGAGAGACCAAACCAATCCAACGGCTAGAAAAGCGTTATAGATGCCTTGGTTGGCAGCCATATGAACAGTTTTCTCAAAAAGCTCTGCTGGAAAAGTGTCGAACACTTTCGGGCCACGCGAAGTCCAAGCGAAAATTTCGAACCAAGCAATATAGAGATGAAGCGCTGCAATGAGAACGACAAGAATTAGCGCTATTTTTTTCATGACCTATTCCCATTTTTAACAAAATTTGTAGCCATAAGGCCGAAATATATTACTTGATTTAAATTTTATATCACACCTTTAAGTCGAAAGGCTAAATTATCAGGAAAGCAGATATGACCGCGTGAATTTGAACCAATCAGCAGTCGCGACCCAAGCGAATGACATGAGCGAAACCAGCTCCTTAATCACAAGCAAAATCAAAAAGATCGCTTTGAACGACGGAAACCTTTGTGCTGAACGTTGAAGTCATGTGATCCCTCGCTGTGAGTGTTAAAAACTTCAATGAAAGAGAAGCCCCATGAAAAAATTACTCGTGTCCAGTATTGCTGTGGTTTCTTTATTGGGGGCTGCTTTTGCGTTTAATCTACCGCCATTTTTCTCGAACCACCAAACTCAGTTAGGGAACATTGACACCGCCGCTGCCGTGGTCGCGGCAGGTTGGGCCGATCATGTCGACATAACCGTTGATACTGATTTAAACACCTTTCGCTTTCGATCCAATGGTATGCCCAGTCATGGGTTTGCCGAGAAGTACCTGATCCCTAATGATGTGGGCTCTCAACCTTTCGCAGACAACACATCTGACGAATTTACGGTCGTGGATTCAGCCACATTTTTCACCAAAACGGACATCGACACAACGATTTCTACCCTTCCGTTTTACAGCGAAAAAACCACCCAAACCTCGTTAGGCCGCATAGGTGTCGCCCTAAGTGGTGCGCAGCTCTTTAATGATTATGAAGATAAGGCAATGTCTGTTGTCGCCATGGATGATAATGTCATTCACAACCACGTGCCATTTGTGGATGAATGTAACGGACATACTTTGGTGGATGGCACGAACTACCACTATCACGGCATTCCAGTTTGCATAACTGAAGCTGCCACGACCGTTGGTGAGCATTCCGTTATGATCGGCGTGCTTGAGGATGGGTTTCCTGTATATGCCAACCAAGGACAAGGCGGGGTTACGATCACCAACACCGATTTGGATGATTGTAGCGGCCACGTCGATGTAACGCCTGAATTCCCAACCGGGATCTACCACTATCACCTAACCGCAGATGAGGCACCATATATGATTGATTGCTACCACGGTGCGATTGAAACGTCGTGGTTCGGTGGTAAATGATCATGACCAAGTTGTCGTTTGGTCTTGCGGGACTATTTCTGGGGATTATCGCAACAGGTGTCACATTCGCCTATCTGTCCAGCGCCAAGGAAATGGATGTAGATATGTCAACGATGGGTATCGACCATCAACATCCCGCCCGTCCAGTGTCGAGCGACCTGCCAATACCCACTGTGACCCATCTGATGTTTCCAGATGCCATGGATGGCTACAATGTTCAGATATTGACGCGAAACTTCACATTTACGCCCGCATCGATCAATCGAACTCCCGCAGCGAACGAAGGCCATTCTCATATCTATGTGAACGAAACCAAAATCGCGAGAGTTTATGGCGTATGGTACCATCTACCTGCAAACTTTTTCCACTCCGGAGAAAATCAAGTGCGTGTTACTTTGAATGCCAATGATCACAGCACGTGGACGGTAGAGGGGGATGTTATTGCTTCGACAGTGAGTGTGGTGAGACCCTAAGCCTAAAAAAATTCGAAAACCACAGCGGCCATTTAACTGGCAAGTTGTAACGACCCGCTTTGTCCGGTGGGTTCAACATTGAACTTCAGAAAAATGAACAATTTGCTGAGCGGTTTGGTCGAATAACCGCCCAGAACCCGTTTCACAGCATGGCCGTGGTGCAGCAAATGTCTGGTTTTTACAAATGCTTGCGCCCGTTGCCCATGTTCTAAGCACTGCCGTCGTGTTCTTCAAAAAAATAGAAATAAACTTTCGACGGAAACATGACTGCCCCCCGTTAAACCAATAACAGCAATAAAGGGGACAAACACATGTTCGACTATGACCGCAAACCCGTCCAGCCTATAAAGATGCAGGCCTTAGCTATCGTAGCCGCAATCGCAGCGTTCCCCTTCGCAGCACAGGCACACGAGGACGAAGCGCACTGTGAAGCTGTTGAGGTATCAGTCTCCGACGCCGGTTTTGGCGATGTCGTGACGGTCATTTGTAACGATGGGCAAGCGTTGATTGCTTCGAATACTTACCCCGCCCATCCTATGATGACAGGCATTGTCGGCACCAATGAACAAGTCCCTGTGCCTGCTGAAAATTACATCTCGCCCATCCCCTTGCAACCGGTCCTCGGATCAGAGCCGCATACCCGCGACGCCGCACTTGGTGTGGCCGTGAATGGCGTGCCAATCTATGATTATACGGGGGGCGGAGAGATGAGCGCCACCGACCTGTCCGAACATCAGGCACGAAATGACACGGTGCTCACCCAACAGCTTGATATCTTTGGTGGCCATGCGGGGCGGGGCGGGGCGATGACTATCACTATCACACAACGCCAACTTGCATGATCGCACAAATGCCCAATGCCGGACCTGACGCGATTATCGGCTGGGCCTTTGACGGCTTCCCGCTGTATGGCGATGTGAACCCAGACGGCACAACAATTACTGACGGTGATCTGGATCTATGCAACGGGCAGCCAGACGATGTCTTTGGCTATCGCTATCATACGTCCGAAGGGCCGCCCTACATCATCCAATGTCTAATGGGCGAAACTGCTGCACCGCGCGATCTTCCTCGTGTCCCGCCACTTGAGGCCTCGGGCTGGTTCAACACCATGGAGCCTGGCGTGCCCCCACGTGGTGGTGTTCAAAATCTTGTATTCACTCAAACCCCTTCGGGATTGCGCTCCATGACTTACAGCTTTGATGGCGATGACTTTTATATGAACTACACCCCGTCCGAAACAGCCAATTGTTATGACTTTGAAACCCGAAGGATCACAGATGGTGGCGACACCTACACTGGTGAATTATGCCGATGACTCGCTGCGCGTTCTTAGGCTGGGTCAGCGTCTTGACCCTGTCAACTGTCTTAACCGGTGCTGCCATGGCGCAAGAGGCGTTTACCTTAACAAGTCCTGCCATGGGGGATGGGGAAACGTTGCCCGCCGACCTAAGGTGTACCCGCTATGGTGGCGATGGGCTGTCTCCACCGTTGGAATGGTCCAACCCACCAGAAGACACAGCAAGCTTCGCCCTCATCATGTACCATTACCCGCTCGGAGGGAGAGAAGGCGTGGATGCGCCCAGCCAGTATTGGCATTTATGGAATATCCCTGTTGGCACGGTATCATTGCCCCGCGGCAATCCGGACGCCATCGGAAATGAGGGGGCCAACAAAGACGCAAAGGCAACAGGATATACCTCGCCCTGTTCACCAAAACAGTGGTTTTCATTCACCAGAGAACCACAACACCAGTATTTTATCGAACTTTTCGCCTTGAATGCTCCACTTGAGATGCTGCCTGCGCACGACGATCTGTCGGTTGATTGGAAGACCATGACCACAGCAATGGCAGGTAAGGTGCTCACCTCGACGCGGATTTCGTTTTTGAACTGATCTGGCCCTCCCGACTGACACGAGATGAACAAATAATGGAAACCCTATGCGCGCCCTTATAACTACAGCTCTTATCGTCACCGCAACAGCGGGCCTGACAGAGCCCAAATCCATTACAGCAGACATCTGGGCCGACAACTGGTTTGCGATGTATGCCAATGGTGATCTCATAATTGAGGATTCAATACCTATCACAACCGAGCGTTCCTTTAATGCCGAAACAACGACCTTCACGGCTGAGTTGCCGATCACGATTGCATTTGAGGTGCGGGACTTCAAAGCAAACGACACGGGTCTCGAGTATATCGGAACAAGTCGTCAGCAGATGGGCGATGGCGGTCTAATCGCGCAGTTCTTGGATGCCACCACCGGCGAGACGGTTGCCGTGACGAATACCGATGTACGCTGCCTCGTGATACACCGCGCACCTATTGATCGCGCTTGCGAAAACGAAAGCAGCCCCATCGCGGGTGTCGGTCCATGCGGATTTGTCGTGACGGAAACCCCGACCAACTGGACCACCCCCAATTTTGACGACAGAAAGTGGCCTAACGCTGTACGTCACTCCGAATGGGCGGTCGGCCCCAAGGACGGCTATGACACGATAAGCTGGAACTGGGATGCCAAGCTTATCTGGAGCGATGATCTTGTCCAAGATAATACTCTTTTGTGCCGCATGACCATTGAAGACTAATGTTACACCAGAGACATTCATGTTCATTATCTATGATTTTTTTGGTACCCCAAACAGAAGCCCCGCCATGGAATTAAATTCCATTCATTTACGTACCCATATCACACAAGCATGGCACGGGCGGTTACCGGTGATCGTTGGTAACTGCCTAACCCAGATCGACTTTTCAACAATTCCCCAAGATCACGAAACGAACTGCAGCCACTGTTTCAGCAAGTACTACCTCATAATTCGGCGACATTTGACTACTTGAAGATCTAGGATGCGGATCATTCCTGTATAGTTTGACCTAAACTGCAAGTGGGACAAATAATTCATATTTAGATGGCTTTACAAAATCGTCCCCGGCCCTCCGGCAATGGAGTGAAGCCCTTGAAACTGCGTCACGCCTTCGTACCCGAAGTTTCGTCCTATACCCGACTTCTTGAAACCGCCAAATGGCCCATTGTTGTCCATCGCTGACGGACCATGTGCATTGACGAAGGTATATCCTGCCTCAATTTTCCGAGCGAGAGCCACTGCCCTCTGGGTGTCTGCTGTCCAAATTGATGAGGCAAGGCCAAACGGGTCGTCATTGGCCATAGCAATGGCTTCAGCCTCTGTTTCAAACGGGATGATTGGCAAGATTGGACCAAACTGCTCTTTGCGCACAACCGACAACGACACATCGGCGTTCAAAACCAAAACAGGGCGTTGGAAGTACCCCTTTTGATACAACTCTTGATCTGGGACCTGCCCCAATTCATGAACGTCTTGGCCTGCCGCGCGTGCCTCCGCGATCATGTTTGCAACAACCTTCAGTTGTTTTGCATTGTTCATAGGCCCCATTGTCGTTTCAGGTAACAAACCATCGCCAATCACCTGCGCATCGACAACGGCCCTCAATCCAGCGACCACCTCATCATAGCGCGACTTATGTACGTAAAGCCGTTTCAGAGCGTAACATATCTGCCCTGTGGACATGAACGACGCACGGTACAAGCGTTGAAATACATCGCCTGTCAGGTCAGCATCATGGCAAACGATACCGGCATCATTGCCGCCTAACTCTAGCGTGACTGGGGTGATATTTTCAGCGGCCACTTTCATTACATGACGGCCCACATCGACGGAGCCAGTAAAATTCACAAAACGAACCAAGGGATGCCCAATAATGGCATCACCAATCCGAGACGCTGATCCGGTGACAATATTCACAACACCTGGTGGCAACATTTCGGCAATCCGGCTTAGCGTCATAGCAGGCGCGAGTGCTGAATTGGCCGATGGCTTCACTACAACGGTGTTCCCGGCCATTAACGCCTGCGGTAGCTTGGCACCCAAAATTGCCAACGGCCAATTCCACGGCACAACCAAAGCGGCAACACCGCGCGGTTGCCGTGTTATAATCGTGTCGTTTGGCGCTTCTTTTATATGTTCGTCTTGTTCAAGACGATCTGCATAATTTGCACATTGCAAGAAGCGTTCACCAAGCCGGCTGATCTCTAGCCGTGTTTCAAAAACGATCTTCCCATGTTCGCGTGTAAAAAGACGTGCGCGCGCCTCTACCTCTTCCATGTCTTGCGTGATAGCTGCAGCGACTTTGCGTAACATCTCTGCTCGCTCTGCATAACTAAGTGCCGCCCATGCAGGAAATGCTCGATGCGCGGCCTTCATCGCGGCCTCAACATCGTCAGGTGTCCCTGCCGCGGCCCGTCCAACTAACTCAGAAGGCCGAGCAGGATTAAAGATATCGTAGGTCCCGCCGTCCGATGCAGGCCGCGCGGCACCACCAATAAAGAGCTTTGTTTCAACCGTATCTGACATGGTAAGATCTCCAATTATTTGGATAACCTTACGTGACATACGTGATAAGATAGAGTGATAAGTAACAAATCGCTGTCGCTCCAGCTTATCACCTACATAGAAGTAACACGCCGCCTAATGCACATTGCAAGCGCGTCAGCAGCAGGGGTTAGCGGATGCCCGGCCCTTGTCATCAATGCAATTTTCAAAGGTTCAATTTCCTCTCGGATCGGCACACGCGCAATCTGCCAGGTTTTTTGAACCTCTCTCATCAAAAGCGAAGGAAACGTACAAACCGCACCAGTGCTTTCTACCAAGGACAATGCACCAAAATAGGATTCTGAGGTTGTGAGTGCCTCTGGTGGCGTCATTCCATGATCAAGAAACGGTTGTTTGAAAATATCACCCGGTCCTGTCTGAGCTCCGATCATGATCCACTGCGCTTGTGTCAATTCAGCCAAAGACTTTGCCTGCAGCAGTGGCGATCCTGCTGCAGTCACCACATCAATTGGAGTTTCCAACAGATGTTCAACTGCAATTTCACGGCTTAGGTTTGTTGGCGGCACTGGCCCAATCAATATATCTGTACGCCCCTCCCGCAGAGGCTTGAGTGCACCAGGAAATAACCCACTGGTCAGGCGAACCTCAATTTTGGGGTGTGTTTTGCGAAACAGCGTTAGCGCACGCGGCATTATGCGCATCGCCGCCAATGGCGAAAGACAGACATTTACAGCACCGACCTGTTCACCACGCAACTGTGCAACCTCTTCATCAAGGCGGGCAATCTCGGAAGTTATTGTGCGCGCCCTAACCAACACTCGCTCACCAACATCCGTCAGTTCAACCCCTCTGGATGTGCGTAGAAACAGTGATACCCCTAACTCACTTTCCGCTTGTCGCAAGGATTGCGTCAACGCAGGTTGAGATTTGTTAAGGTACTTTGCTGCAGCACGTAAGCTACCGTGGTCAGCAATAGCGACTAAAATTTGAATATGTTGAGGCTTCATGGTGATCACAAAGACTTATAGGCAGCGTATTTTCAAGGCCTTTATTAATCGCTAGCCACAACCTATTCTAAGTATATCTAGGGGAGAGTGACAAATGACATCATCGACCTACGCCGTGACCGGTGTTGCAAGCGGAATTGGCGCGGAATTAGCCCGCCTTCTGAAAGCACAAAATCACCGCGTCGTCGGATTTGATATCCAAGAGACCCATGACAATGTGGACCAGTTTATCATGTTGGACCTCAATGACGTCTCGAGTATCGCCCTGGCCGCAGCATCCATTGACGAACCCCTTAATGGATTGTGCAACAACGCAGGCCTGCCACCTCGCGCTGGATTGGAAGAGGCCATCTTGCAGGTGAATTTTCTTGGTACCCGCGCATTCACCCATGCGATGACACCGCACTTTCGGACAGGCGCATCTATCGTGAATATGGCCAGCCGTGCGGGCCACGGATGGCGCGACGGGGCTGATCAAGTAAAGCGGCTGTCTGCCATCACTGGCAAGCACCAGCTGGCAGAATTCATTGCATCTGAAGGGATCGACGCCACCCGTTGTTACAACTTAACCAAAGAAGCCATGATCCTTTGGACCGTCGCGGAAACCGAGGCGATGGTAAGGCGTGGCGTACGGATAAATTCCCTAAGCCCCGGTGGTATTTCCACAGGCATCCTGGGTGATTTCCAAAAAGCATTTGGCGCGCAAATGGCAAAGAACGTGGCACGTGCAGGTCGCCCGGGCGCGCCAACCGAAATTGCTGAGATCGCTGCGTTCTTACTTTCACCTGCCTCAAACTGGATCAAGGGCGCAGACATCGCTATCGATGGTGGCATGGGCGCGTTCAACCAATCAGACGCGATGGATCTTTCATGCCTAAGCTTAGGATATGAAGCGCAATGAACATTCCAACGCTAGACATCGATTTCTATTCCGATGAGGTCATAAAAGACCCCTACCCTATTTATGCAAAAATGCGTGACCTTGGTCCAGTTGTCTACTTGCCTCAACATGACCTTTACGCCCTACCGCGTTACGCCGAGGTCAGTGAAGTACTGCGCCAACCATTGAGATTTGTTAGCTCCCGTGGTGTTTCGCCCATTCAAAAGGTGAATGACATTTTAGTTGGTTCGACGCTTAACTCCGATCCACCTGAACATGATCGCACGCGTGCTGTGACGTCTGAACCGTTGTTGCCGGGCGCGTTGAAAGACATCGAACCGATGTTGGAAAAGGCTGCCAATGGCCTGGTTGACACCCTGTGTACGCGCGGTGAATTCGACGCGATTACTGATTTTGCACAATACTTACCTGTCACCATAGTTGCAGAACTCGTTGGCCTGCCCGTCGACAGTGCCCAGATGCTCAAATGGGCCTCAGCCACGTTCAACCTGTTCGGAACTGAAAACGACAGAACCGAGCAAGCTTTCAAAGACCTCGTGAACCTAAGAGACTTTTTGCAAGAGTATGGCCGCCCTGAAAAATTGAAAGAAGGTGGTTGGGCCAAACGCATTTTTGATGTTGGCGCAGATCGTGGTATTTCATATGAAACCTGTGCACAATTGATGCGCGACTATATCAATCCGTCTCTTGATACGACCATCTCGACAACGGGTCAGATCATAAAATTCTTTGCCGATCACCCTGACCAATGGGACCTGATCCGCAATGACATTAGCTTGATACCGAATGCAGTTGAAGAAGCCGTTCGTATGGCAACGCCAATCCGTGCATTTACCCGCTATGCCATTGAGGACAGTGATATTGCGGGGCATTTAATTCCCGCAGGCAAACGTGTGATTGTCATGTACGCGTCTGCTAATCGTGACCACCGCAAGTTTCCCGACCCTGACCGTTTCGATGTCACTCGCGATGTGCACGATCACCTAGGGTTTGGCCAAGGTGTTCATATGTGCATGGGCATGCATTTGGCGCGTCGCGAAATCATTTTGCTGATCGAAGCATTGCGTCGCCGTGTTGTGAATTTTGAACTTTTGGGCACGCCTACCATAGCAATGAACAACACCATTCGTGCTTTTGCCAGCATGCCTGTAAAAGTACATTTAGCTGCTGAGGTTCTTGTCGACACTCCCACCGCTACTGCCGATGACAATCCTTGGCTGGAAGTTATCGTCGCCAAACGCACTGAGGTTGCTACAGATGTTATCAGCCTAGAGCTGACATCAGCAGATGGCACTCAGTTGCCTGCATACAGCGCTGGCGCACACGTCGATCTGTACATTAAATCCGGCTTGATTAGGCAATACTCACTAACTGGCGACCCTTCAGATCGTACAAAATTCCGCTTAGGCATACTGCTTGATCCAAAATCACGCGGTGGTTCGACAAAGGTCCATGCGGATTTCAAACAAGGTCAGCGGATCAAAGTTGGCCGACCACGCAATAATTTCCCACTGGGTCCAGACGCCGCTCATACAGTATTGTTCGCTGGCGGCATTGGTATCACGCCAATGCTAAACATGGCCTATTCGCTCGAGGCTGTCGGTGCGTCTTGGGAATTACACTATTGTGGCCGCACGGTTGATCGTCTGGCCTTTACAAAAGAGCTGGAACGCTTTGGAAACAAAGTGCACGTCCACATCGACGCTGGGCCAAAAGATCAACACCTTGATATCAATGCAGTGCTTGGGCTGACCGCCCCAGACCGTCATCTATATGTCTGCGGGCCAAATGGATTTATGGATTTTGTCGTTAGCTCAGCAAAACAAAATGACTGGAACGCCCAATGTGTAAACATTGAGCGATTTGGGGCAGAGGTTAACACTGATGGTGCACCCTTTACTGTTGTTGCGCAAAAATCTGGTAAATCATTTGATGTTCAACCTGGTGAAACAATTGCCCAGAAACTGGAAGAAAACGGTATTCATGTACAGGTTTCTTGCCAATCTGGCGTATGCGGCACCTGTTTAACACCTGTCGTAAACGGTATGGCAGATCACCGTGACTTAGTTCAGACGGACCTGGAAAAGGCCTCCAATGCGCAGATTACCGTCTGTTGTTCCCGATCAAAAACCAAAACGCTTACTCTAGACATCTAATTCACAGTTACCAGAACGGTTGAGAACTTGGTCCAAAACTCGCCCTCATTGGTGGGCCACTTTAACCTGTCTTTGCCTTTAGGCTAAACGATCTGCTTGTGGACTCTCGTCCATTTGGGAAATCAGATGGTGTGCAAGGCGGTTGGTAAGGTGCGCGCGCGTGTCTTGATGATCTGCGCTATCCCACAGATTGTTCGTTTCTGATGAGTCGCGCTTCAAATCATAAAGCTCACCCCATTCCTGATCACGATAGATTGTCAGTCTCCACTCAGCTGTAACCAACGACCGCACCCGTGCGGGTTCTCCAAATCCCAAGCGTTTGCCGCCATCGTTATATTCAATCAAAGCTTCATTACGTGGTCCCTGCTGTGCTTTGGTCGCAGGTAAAAAACTATGACCTTGATTGCCGTTGAAAGGCTCAAGCCCTGCACGCTCAAGTATTGTCGCAGCGAGATCAACGGTAGAGCAAAGCGCATCAGAGCGCGTCTCTGTCCGTCCAATCGGATCGGACCAAATAAACGGCACGCGGGTGATACTGCGAAACGGCAGTGCGCCCTTTAGCAACATATTATAATCGCCAAGGTAATCACCATGATCGGCATTGTAGCAGATGACGGTATTTTCCAATTGCCCCGATGCTTCGAGCGCTAAAAGAATGTCACCCACTGCATCATCAATGAATGCCATCATGCCCGCGGTCAGTGCCATAGCCTCTTTGATCTGCTGATCGTCCAGCATCATCGCTGTTTGCGGTGTCGTTTGCCCGCCATCCCCTTTCCAATTTTTATGGAGCCATTGCATTGGCGGTGTTGGATTTTTATGGGCGTCGTAAGGCAGTGAAACCTCGAAATCTTCTGGGTCGTACATATCCCAATATTTACCGGGCGGATTGAAGGGGTGATGAGGGTCAGGAAAGCTAACGAAAGCAAAGAACGGATCATCTTCTTCAGCGCGCGAGGTCAAATAGTCGATCGCACGGTCACGGATATAGGCCGTTGGATATAGGTTTTCTGGCACCGGTGTGCGATACGATTGAGGGCATGTATACGCGTGCTCAAGTTCATTTACAGGGTCGTGCAGTGCTTTCCAATCGGGTGCGTTCGCCTTGAACCATTGACCGTAATGACCACCACAGCGATCGCCATGGGATGTGACCATATCTACATGCTGATAGCCATAATAGGGTGATTTGATATCATAGCGCCCCTCGCCCTGATAGTTCGCAGGTTCTTCTTCATAGTCTTTAACACGCTCTACTTGCCAAGCCTCAGGCATACCCGCAATCTCTTCAGCCGATTTCCCCATAGGGGCCATAGCGGTAAAAGGTTGCAAATGGCTCTTACCGATCGCTGCCGTATGATAGCCAGCATCCGCCAAAATATTCACAAAAGTATTCGCGTTTTCTGGCAATGCACAACCATTGTATCGAAGCCCATGCAGGCTAGGATACCGTCCCGTTAAAAGTGAAGCACGATTTGGCATGCAAACAGGAGAGGCCACGTGGAAATTCTCAAATAATGTGCCCCGCGCTGCGATGGAGTCGATATTTGGTGTTTTCAACACAGGATGGCCATAACAACCCAACCAATCAGCCCGTTGCTGATCGGTAATAATGAACAGGAAATTTGGGCGTTTTGTCATGGGTCTAAGTCACCTTTTCATCATGGGGTTGTCGTTGATTAAGATGCTATCATTTCCTGTCGACGCGCGCCCATGTGGTGCCATCCCAACAGTATGGCAACAAAAACCAATGCTCCAAATTGGACCATTTCTGGCCGCATAAGAACCGCGACGGCAGCCGCTAAACGTACCAGGATCCATGGGAAAGTTAAGCGCGCCGCATCGAACCCAGCAAGCGCACTTGCCACCAAATACAGCGCCAAAATCAACCGTGCGATCAACCACAACAACGCCCCCAAAGAGACACCGTTTTCATAACCAGCCAATGGTGCACCTGTAGGGCTTGCTGGATCAATCAGTGCTTGGTCGATCAACAAAATCTCTGGATAAAACGCAAAGACGAATGGGATCGCGAACATGACGATGCCTGATCTCATAGCACTGAACCCGGTCATCATCGGATCAGCTTTGGTAATAGTTGATGCTGCGAACGCGGCCATCGCGACAGGTGGCGTTATTGCGGATGCAATCGCGAAGTAAAAGATGAACATGTGCGCTGTGAATGTCGCGATGCCAAGTCCGATCAACAAAGGCCCCATTAGCAAGGCTACGTTCAGATATGCTGGGACCGCAGGCATGCCCATTCCAAGAAGAATGGCAAGAACCATGGTGATCGCCAAAGCAACGAACTGCACCATGACAGACCCACCATCGCCAAGATTAAACGACATAAGCAGCCGCAAAACGTCGATTGCCACAAACTTGGAAAGGCCTGTGAAATTCAAGCAAACGTCAATCACAGTCACCGCAAGCAACATCAAATACAATGTCGAGATGGTAATTCCTGCTTCAGCGAGGGCATCAAGCAGCATCCGTGGTTTGGCCCGAAATGCTTTATCCAAGAACAGTAATACCAACACGAGTGCAGCTGCCCACCATCCCGTGGCCCCTGCATCGCCAGCTGCATCTTGAAATAGCTGCAAAATCCAAGGCAATGATGTGGCTACGCAACGGTCACCATTCATTACTATTTCTGCGCCCATCATCCAACCTATTGGGCCACAACCCACGGCATCCTTAGGGGTAAGCAGCAAGAAAAGGATAAGTAGGATAGGAAAGAAGATTTGGCATAGATGTAGGTAATCTTCTTTACTCATATGCATATCTTCGGTCAGCTCGCCTACTGCCGTAATTCCCTGCTTACGCGATTGGAAACTGGCGCTCAGAAACAGACAAACAAAGTAAGCAATGGCCGGAAGGGTCGCCGCTATAATGATGTCGCGGTATGGAACGGCTGTCATCGCCGCAAGAATAAACGCGGCGACCCCCATAACGGGCGGCATGATTGAACCACCGGATGATGCCGCAGCTTCCATTCCGCCAGCAAAAACCTTGGAAAACCCGCGTTTGACCATCATCGGGATTGTCAAAACACCAGTCGACAAGACGTTAACAACCGGTCCGCCTGTAATTGTACCAAACATAGCAGAGCTAACAATTGCAGCATGGGCAGGGCCACCGCGCAGTCCACGTGTCCAGCGAAAGGCCAGCTTGATCAAGGTTTGACCACCCGCTGATTTCCCGAATAACGCGCCAAGAATAATATATGGGAAGACCATGTTCATGATCACATTCATGAAACGGCCCAACATGCCTGAGGCGGTGTTGACCAAAGCATCATGTACGTTTGGAATGCCGTCTAAGAACGTGCGTGGTTCACCACCCATCTTGGTCACAAGATATTTATTAACATCGTCTGGTCCGTAGAAATACCAAACTAATACTGTGCCGATAGTATAAAGGGCCACAGCAAGCGACACCGCAACCAGCGGCAACCCCCATACTTTAATATTGTAGGCTAAGAAGGTCAGGATCGAGAGACCCATAATCGCAACCAACCAAACGCCAGTTGTCGAGACACATTTAGGATCGTCAACTGTGTCAGGTGCCGGCAACCCCATTAGATCGGCGAATTCGATCTCAGCTTGCAATGTTTGCGCCATAATCCGCGCCCGGTCTCCATTAAGAGCGTCGATAAGACATACGCTGTCGATTTCAATCAGATAAGTGATAGAGATTGCTGCCGCAGCAACCACCAACGCAATATCCATAAACGCACCAAACCAAACACGTGATGTGCCACGCCATTCACGCCACATCGAATTTTTAAGCGCTACAATCAACATCATTACGAAAAATACTAATGGATAGAAAAATTCTGTTGAAAACTTTCGGGTCTGGAGGTTTTCAATTCCAGTAAGGCCTGTCCATAACTGCTCCCAACCTGGAATAACCGGCATGCTGTTGATAATGCCCATGGCAACAAAAATAAGTGCAACAATATAAACCGTGCGATTGGGAAAAAGCTGTTTCGCGGCGGCTTCGTGTGTTGTGTCAGACATGAGATTTCCAGAATATTACAAGGCAGAAAAAGCGCCGCCCGATTAGGCGACGCTTATTTTCAGTATTGAATTGATTTATTGCGCGACTGCGCAATCATCGAGTTCAAAACCAGCTTCACGCCATGCCGCAGCTGCTGCTGGGTGATACTGGATAGGGTTTGCACCACACATGCCTTGCATCGGGAAATCATATCCAACGGTTTTCCCGTAAGGTGCTTTCGCCATCAAGTCTTCAAGCGATGCAATATAGGTAGAAACCAACTCAGTGACCAACGCATCATCCATGCTCTTGTTCACGACGTTACCACCGATTGTTGCAAATGCGCGGAAGGTGTCGTCTTCGGAAACGAATGTGAACCCGTCACCCATGATCGCTTCAAGACTAGCAACGTCAGAGGTCCAAGGCGCGCTACCCGGTGCCTTCATATACTTTTGCATCGCATCACTCTCATATGCTTTGCTTGGCATTGACCAGATCGTCATGGCACCAGCAGCGCTTGGTATTGTCAGACGCGAACTTGGGAACAATTCAGGAAGAACAACAGCATCAGGCTCGCCACTTGAGATAAGCGTGGCACCCTGTCCCCAGTTTGTTTGCATACCCTGGTAACCAGAACCATCCTCAAGACCTGCTACGATTTGAATCATAGCACGGCCGTTTGTCAACGCACCGCCACGAGGTGGACCATTGTAAATGGTGCGACCTTCAAGGTCATCCCAGCCGCCAATGCCCTTGGAATCATATGCGAAAAGAAAAAATACACCCAATGTAAACGGGTTGATCACACGCAAGTTCGACGCAAGCTCTGCGCCCGCTTCCGCACCAAGTGAGCCATAAGGGCCAACGCCTCTACTCATCAAAAATGGGAGGATGAATGGCGTACCGGCAATGTCAGTCTTACCTTCAGCTACGTTCTGAATAGAGTTGGTCAGTGTCTGACCTTCAGCAAGCTGGATGTTGGCGATACCATTTGTGCCAGCAATCTCTGTCATGTGCGCTAGTGAAAGATGCGTTGCACCACCTGCACTTGCGGTCTCGGCCGTCAGATTGGTCTGAGCAAAAGCACTCGTCGTAGTCATCACGGCAGCAGCAGTTACCGCCAGTAGGTTCATCTTTTTCATTTTTCTCTCCCTAGTTTTTATTATTAACTACTTAACATGAGTATTAATTTTTACCTAACCATTTTGACGTTCGATGAAGCGACAACGCCAAGCTGCTTCATGTCTAAGCATTTCACTCACGCTACGAATGAGAACAACTTTGTGTCAATTATGAAAACTGAATAGCAATTCATTTCTTTTGATACTCAGTTGAAACTGAGAATTGATTGGCTCCAAAGTGAGGCTAGTTTCCGATGGAGACATCTGAACAGATACTGCAATCCGATATCCTGGGTATGTTTGAGGCACGACAAAGCCGAAGCATCAAGAACCGTGATGGTTTCTTGAAAGCCGGCGTTGAGGCCCTCAACGCAGCACCCATCGACGGAATCAAAATCTCAGATCTGGCGAAGGTCAGCGGCAATTCAATTGGAAACTTTTACACACGACTTCAAGACAAGATTGTATTCTTGTGCGCGTTGCGGTCCAACGCCGTGGACGCGATTGACCGCAAAATTTGCGCAGACTTTACACCAGAACGATTGCAGGCCCTTCCACCCCAAGAGGCGCTGGACGCCTTTGGCAATATCTATCATATCTTCAAATTAGACGATGGAACTGTCTTGTCTGGCCACAAAGAGGCTTTGCGCGCTTACATGGCGCTGTCACCTATCAAAAGGAAATCCTGATGGCTAAACAACCAAACATCATATTGATCTTCACGGACAATCAACAAGCATCAACGCTTGGTTGCTACGGCAACTCTGAAATTCATACGCCCCATCTGGATGCCCTATCTGAACACGGCGTGACATTTGATAACGCATTCTGCCCGAACGGTTTTTGTTCTCCCTGCCGCGCATCTGTCCTGACCGGTAAATTACCATCGCAGCATGGCGTACATGCATGGCTCGATGACCGAAAAAGCGCCGAATGGCCCAGCAGCTGGCATGCATTGGACGGCTTAAACACATTGCCCAAAGCACTTAAGTCCGAAGGCTATGCAACTGCATTGATTGGGAAATACCATCTGGGCCAACCAACTTCACCTGCTGAAGGTTTTGATAATTGGGTCACGCTGGAAGATGGCCATGTGCGAAGCTTTTACCGAAATAAAATTTTCGACAATGGAGCGGTTTATGACCAACCAGGACACTCTGTTGATTTTTTCACAGACAAAGGCGTGGAATTCATCGAAGAGCAAACAACGGCAAAGACGCCCTTCTTTCTATACCTGCCCTACCCGGCACCGTATGGTCACTGGCCTGCGACGAAGGAAACGGACGAAAACCGACACACCGCGCGTTACGCGGATTGCCCAATGCATTCGATCCCTCGTTCAGGGCTAAGCAAAGCTGCCGTCGACGGGTTTATGCTGCGCAACAACGAAACGTCCGCGCATTTGGATTTTTCGATGCTGATGCGGGCCCCCAATGATCTTGGGACATTGCGCAATTTCTACAGCCAAATTTCCATGGTGGATGACGGCGTGGGCAAGATTGTCGCGACGCTAGATAGATTGGGAATTGCTGATGATACCTTGCTGATCTTTACCACCGATCACGGTTTGTCTACTGGCGAACACGGCTTTTGGGGACATGGTGCCGCTACGCTTCCATCGAACCTGCACCGGGCGGCCCATTCGATACCGATGATCATGCATCAACCGGGTCTTACAGCCAAAGGTTTACGCACAAAGCTTATGGTCTCTGGTATGGATGTTTTCGCAACAGTTTTGGATCATGCAGGCATCCGGCAAGATGATAGTACTGTACCTAGCCGATCATTACTGCCCATTATTAGTGGCACAGACCTTAGCAACTGGGGTGCTGATGTGGTGTATTCTGAGCAAGAAGAAACCCGGGTTATTCGCACCCCAAAATGGGCGTATTTTAAGCGATTCAACACTTTGAATACGGTGTTTGAAGATGAACTTTTCGATGTAGAACATGACCCTGGCGAGACAATAAACCACGCTGGAGATCCCGCATTCGCTCAGATCAAACAAGTTCTAGATGACCAACTTACCGCATTCTTCGACACGTACGCAGAAGACCACGCTGATCTATGGAAAGGCGGCGTACCACTGCAGCAAAGCACCCGTCAAAAACACTGGTCAGAAGCATGGGGAGAAAGCTGGCAGCCAGTTTTTAGCTATGAGCAGAACTAAGCCCTGCTGCGCGCCAAAACCGACAAACACGCGTGCACATCAATTAAACAAACGGGTTTTGCCCTCTGAAAATCCGCCAGATCATAGTTTAATATCCTTGCCTGCCGGAACATTTACGATGGGGGCAAACGATGGCCCGCACCCCGAAGATGGCGAAGGTCCACCACGATCCGTGACACTGGATGCCTTTTCGATCGCATCTTTGACCGTTACAAACGCACAGTTCCAAGAATTTGTACGGCAAACAATGTACAAGACTGTCGCAGAAGAACACGGTACTTCATTTGTTTTCGATATGCTTTTACCGGACGGTGCCGTTAAAAATATATCAGCGATCCAAGCGTATTGGTGGATAGAAGTTTCCAATGCATGTTGGAACCTGCCCGAAGGACCGCAAGGTGATGGTGTCAAACATCGATTAAGTCACCCCGTCGTTCATATCGCTTTGCGAGATGCAATTGCCTATTGTGATTGGGCTGGGGTTGGATTGCCATCCGAAGCGCAATGGGAATATGCAGCCCGAGGCGGGCTTGAAGGTAAACCCTTTCCCTGGGGAGATACATTAGAAGCTGATGCTCAGCATCAATCGAACGTCTGGCAAGGCACTTTTCCTCATACGAACACGGCAGACGACGGCTTCGTCGGCACAGCGCCTTCAAAATGTTATGCGCCAAACGGGTTCGACCTCTACGCCATGACTGGAAATGTTTGGGAATGGACCTTGGACCGTTTTACGGCGTTACATTCGCCGCGCCCACAAATCAATCCACAAGGCCCCTTAAATGGCAATCGCGCCGTTGCTAAAGGTGGTTCATACCTGTGCCATGCATCCTACTGTCATCGCTACCGCACGTCATCACGTCAGGCGCTTGATCCATTTACAACTGCAGGGAACCTTGGATTCCGCGTTACTAGGTATGAACATTTAACGATCTACAAATCAGCACTTAAAATGAAATCGGCCGCCCGATCTGCAATCATCATGGTTGGAGCGTTTGTATTGCCCGAAACCAAAGCGGGCATGACAGAACAATCAGCCACCCGCAGGCCTTCGATCCCGTTCACACGTAGTTCAAGATCGACAACCGCACTCGGCGTGGGCCCCATTCTACAGGTGCCCGCTGGATGAAAAATCGTGCGCGCCTGCTCACGGATAGCATCGTCCAACCTGTTTGATCCCACCTTTGAACCAATGTCGGGGCCGGGCCAAACCTCGTTTCCGATAATATCTTTCAGTTCGGGTTGTTCATAAATTTTTCGGGCCAGCCGCACCCCTCGACGCAGTGTGTCCATATCCTCTTCTTCAGCTAGAATATTGGAGTAAAACTTGGGTGCTTCGCTTGGGTCTTTGGACCTTAATCCCAACCTGCCTCTCGACTTTGGTCGCATCGTCATCGGGTGAATCTGCATCGCATGATACCCTAACGGTGCCTCCCCTGGTCCACCCGGGGCAAACGGAGCAAAATTATACTGAACGTCCGGCCGACCTGAACCGCTGGTGTCAACACAGGCACCAGCCTGAAGTAAGTTAGAGGTAAGCAACCCCTTCCCAAAAGCAAAATAGTCAATTCCATGCTTCAAAGCAGCTAGGCCCCGATCCGCACCATGCAAGCCTGTCGCTTTAGCCAACCGACGTGTTACTGGTGCACCGACATGATCTTGATAATTTTGGCCAACTTCTTCCGCCTCGTGAACGATTTCGACCCCATGTCGCTCCATTTCATCGCGCGGACCGATTCCAGAAAGCATCAATAGCTTCGGACTATGGAAGCTTCCTGCCGTAAGGATTATTTCTCGGTTTGCGCGGATCACAACCTCTTTGCCGTTTATATCTCTGGCCTCGACTGCCACTGCGCGGCGATCCTCTATTCGCAATCGACAAGCAAGATATCCGGTCAATACAGTGAGGTTCTCGCGATCAACTTCGGGTTTCAAAAAACAATGCGCCGCGGATTGGCGCTGGCCATCATGCGCAGTAACTTGGTACCAACCTGCGCCCTCTTGCTTTGCGCCATTGAAGTCATCAGTTCGTGTGACACCCGCAGAAATTGTCGCTTCAATAACCTTATAGCCGATTGGATGCGCAGCCGAAGGATCGTCGACAACCAGCTTACCATTTTGCCCATGATATTCATTATCAATACGGGTGTTCGCCTCTTGACGACGAAACACTGGCAAAACGTCTTTGTAAGCCCAGCCAGTGCAACCATGGACATCGGCCCAATCATCATAATCTTGGTGCTGTCCACGCATGTAGATCATTCCATTCACAGATGAACCACCGCCCAAAACCTTACCTTGTGGCACAGGGAATGGTTTCCCACCTAACGAACCATCCGGTTCGGAAACCACAGCATCGCTGTCTCTACCTTGAAGAGCTTTAAAGAATGTTGCTGGGATGTGAATCCAGCGATTGGTATCGCGCTGTCCGCGTTCGAGTAACGCAACAGAGCCTCCGCTTTCGGCTGCCAATCGTGCGGCCAAAACGCAACCTGCAGCCCCACCGCCAACGATTACATAATCAAATTCGGTTTTCATGTGCTGCCCTTTCATCCAAAATTATGCCCCTTGCATCATTTGAAGAATAACGGAAAGGCACATCCATTCCAAACGTCTTATTTTTCATTAGAAGTAAGCCATCATAGGTTTTATAAGGATAATCCCAATGCTGTGCTCTTCACCATGGCAGAAACACCACCGTCAACCAAAACGTCCTCACCTTTAATCCAGCTACTATCTTCGCCCGCAAGAAACGCAATAACGCGCGCCACCTACTCTGGCTTGCCAGCCCGCCCTGGCAAAGCAATTGCTTCAGCTGCACGTTCGCCTAAAGCTGCCATGAAATCATCCAAAATATCCGTAGCAACAGGCGCAGGACTGACAGAGTTTATACGGATATCTCTAGAAAGAAGCCGTTTGGTCAATGACTTGGTGTAAGCAATTACAGCTTCCTTTGAGAGATTGTATGCCCGTTTTGGATCAATATCACGTTGCGCCAAAAACGTTGGCAAACCATCAGGGTGTTCTAAATCCAACAACGCCTTTACCTCTTTGATATTCTCCTGCCACATAAGCCCTGCGCGACTTGCCGTACTCACAATGCGTGCGCCATCATTCAGTTTGGGCAGCATCTGGCGCGTGACCTCGCGCAGGCCAAATATATTGACGCTAAGCAACTGAATTTGGTTGTCCATGCGTGGAGGTAATCCGGCGTTATTGATGAGTACATCAAATGACCCCTCAAGCTTTTCGCATACAGCCTTAATCGCTTCCATATTTGCCAAATCAACCTGATGCCATTCTTCAACGTTTGCAGGCTCAACGATGTCCAAGGCATGAACTTCATGGCCACCCTTTTTGAGAATACGAACCGTTTCCGCACCGATCCCCGTTGCAGCACCTGTTATAACGACACGCATAGTCGCACTCCTTTTATGTTTGACTAAATAAGAATGCGGACATTTAGTTTTGAGAACGCACAGATAGAATTGTTCATGGCGACAGTCGGTTTATCGATTTTGATTTCAGCCATTTGCTGTGTCATCGACAGGATAAGACATTCGATTTCCAGCAGGGCCAGATGCATGCCAGCGCACATGTGAATTCCCGCTCCAAAGGCTAAATGCCGCCTTGCATTGCGCCTCCCGATATCAAATTGGTCTGCTTGCGAAAACACGGATTCATCACGGTTCGCAGATGCATAAAGCATCATCACGCGCGCCCCCTTCGGGATTTGATGCCCCTCAAGCTCGACATTTTCAGAAGTATGACGACTGAACGAGCGGATCGGCGTTCCTATCCGGATCGCTTCATGGGCCGCGTTTAGCGCAAGAGAGGGGTCATCCCTAAGTTTCTGCCATGTGTCGGGATTTGACCCTGCATGAAAGATGAAATGTCCAATTGCTGAGATCGTCGTGTCTAAACTTGGATTGATATAATCCCTAATAGCAAAGGGAACAATCTCAGGGTCTATTTCTCCCCGCGCTGCCATTTCAGTGATCCTGTGTGACCAACTACCCAGCTTCAACGTTTCTGGCCTTACTTCTTTTGCGATAAAATCTTTCATTTGCGCAATCACGGGGCGCGCTGCTTGGCCCCGTGCATTCTGGATCCCTTGCATATCGAAGGCTGCACTGGCCCATTTCAGCATGTTCTCGCGACCAAAATCGGGCAAGCCAATCAAGTCCCGAACAACAGTGAGAGGTAATGGCTGTGCAAGGTCGGTGATCGCTTCAAAGCTCCCCTTACGCACACAGGCCGCAGCAATATCATCGGCGACACTTTGAATATGCGGCCTTAGGGTTTCCACATTGTCGCGCAATAGCGGTGGCAAAATTGCGCCGCGCAATTCTGTGTGGCGTGGCTGGTCAGAGGCTACGGTGTTGCCTCGTTGATGGGTACAGCCATACTCATCAGCAGCAGCTCCAAGACTCGAAATGTACGTTTCATGGTCACGCAAACCGTTGCGAACCGCATCATATTGGGTGAAAGCGTAGTTTCCCAAAGCCTCCATCCAAACGACGGGACCTAAATCACGTAACCGCGCATAATGAGGCCAAGGATTTAGTATAACGTCATCGTCATACAGGTCTATCGGGTCACTTGGAAAGTTCAAATCTAACGCCTCTCAGCTCACATTCATCATACACGCAAGGCGAACACGGGAACCTTTTGGCCTGATGAAATCAGAGTGTTTCACTCCGTTTATTAAAACAAGCTGCTTTGCAGTTTAATGCAAGCAAGTGCAAAGATAGTACTCTCAACCAACGCCATTTTTTCGTCATAGCTTCAAATTGACGACGCATTGGAAGGCAGGGTTCCAGTCATCTAAGCACACTTAAAACGTCTTCTGCTGCGGCCAAAGCCCCCTCAATATACCCACCAAACTCAGACGCGACTTCGGTTCCTGCAAAATGTAACGCCCCATCAAATTGGTTGGTCATCACTTCCGGTAACCCATATGTTGGGTGTGCATAAATTGGGTCTTTATCTGCTTGAGTCGCTGTATGAGGATCAACCGCCCAATCCTTTACATATAGTTCATTCATTTCAGCTGATTCAGGACCAAATAAGCGAATAAATTGTGCTTTCAGGTGTTGTTTCAGAAGATGCTCGTCCACACGTCCTGCTGGTGGCACTCCAATAAATCCAAACAAAGCGTATGGCCCGCCGTTATGTGGTGATGCATCATGTATTTCCACCATTGGGCCCATGCGGCTCATAGCATCGCCAGACAGCCCTTGGTTTCGCCAGAATGGAGTGTCATAGACAGCAACCGCTTTTGCCTGCCCCGCCATCCAAGTCGAAACCTTCGTCATGGCATCATTGGTTAAGGTTGGCAGCGGCGGGTTGAATTCGATCGTTGCAGCGATACGCGGAGGCAAGGCAAGCACAACTTGGTCAGCATAGATCTGTTCACCACCTTTAAGGGTCGCAATACAGCCCTGCGCCGTTTTCTCAAGTTTCATTACTACCGAATTCAGTCGTTTGCGTTTGTCTGGAATTTGGTCAGCCAATAAGTTGGTGAGCTTCCCAAACCCACCTTCGAGACGCCAAGAACCCTCCATCAATGAATGTCCACGACCTTTCTGCACTTGACCCATCTCATTTTCTTGCATGAGATATCCATCGGAATACTGTTTAAATTTCAGAAGGTTAAAGCGTTTTATTAATCCAAAAATACGCGACTGACCCGACCAAAACCACGCAGGCCCCAAATCAAAATAACCATCCTCAAGATGCTCGGTCAGGATCCGCCCACCAAAGCGCTCGCGCGCCTCAACCAAAACATAGTCGCGGCCTTGCGCTTCTAACGCCTCAGCAAGTGCGAGACCTGAAAGACCACCACCAACAATCAGCGTTTTCATAACAAGGGTGGCTTTGCGTGCGTCAGATGGCCTGTTTTGATCCAAACTTTTGCCCCACTGTCACCCGCTACAGCGTCCAAATCTTGCCCAGAAGGCAGCCGCAGCCACGCGCCTTTGCTAAGTGTTTCCCCGTTTTCAACAATGGATCCCGCAATCACTAGCATTTCAATGCCACCCGAATCTGTGTTTTCCAACATAACCCCTGCATCAAGCTCACTATAGGAAACGGTTTCTTGCGCATCGCGGTGCAATTGCGCAGTTGCGATCCCGTTTATGGGCTTCGCGCATTCATCTGCCATCGTCTTGTGAAATTGATTGCGATCTTCCATGTCGAACTGCCACAACTTCACGAAAATTGTGCACCCCATCGAGGACCTCGGTGTATGCGCAGTCGTTGGCGGATTGCGCACATAAGTTCCTGCTGGAAAATCACCATATTCGTCCTGAAACACACCATCCAGAACAATAAATTCTTCCCCTCCGGCATGAGTATGTTCGGAAAACTGACTGCCCTGTGCAAAACGTACAATCGTTGTCGCGCGCGCCACTTCGCCTCCGATACGATCAAGCATCCGCCGTTCAATGCCAGCGACGGGCGACGAAGCCCACTCAATGTTCTCAGAATGAACCACGACACGTTTTTTAAAGTCTGCGTTAAGTTCCATATAATGGCCCTTTCAGGAGAATTGGTTTGCACGAATTCATGTATTTACTCTGTTTGGTCAATACAATGAATGGAATCTCAAAGCAGTTGCGTTTCTTTTCCCCAAGGTCGCGGCGTGAGACAAAACTCCTTGAAACCGTAAATTGACATCTGAACCCGGGTAGAGGACGCAAGAAGCAATCGAACAACAGGGCACGCGAAATGCTATTGGACATCAACCTACCCTTGATCCTCATTGCAGCTTTTGTGGCTGGTGCAAGCCCTGGTCCAGCAACTCTTGCCATTGCTGGCACCTCAATGGCCTCAGGCAGGACATCAGGATTGGTTTTGGCTTCCGGAATAACCACAGGTTATCTGTGCCGTAGGAATTCAAAGCTTTTTCGTCTTTCATGGGTATGCCGTTTTGTTTTCTTCTAAAACCATGACTGAACTCTATCTGCGCTTACGTCCGTGGTTCGAGGGTGCTTTTGCAATTGGGTTTGGTGCTGCCAGTTTCAAAATCCTGACAGCAAAGCTTCAATCCTAGCTTTTGACCTTTTGTTCATTCAGTCGCGTCACAGAAATCCAAAGCGTCCGGTTCAGCCAAGGCGATCTTTGTAACGGGACACATCACCTTCAAAATGGACATGTCTGCGGCGAAATGAAGAGCCAACTATACGTTCCGGTGCGCTAATGCGGTCCATACGGAAATGGCGAAAACCATCGCGCTCAGGGTCCCAAGCCACCAAATACCACAGCGGTTGCAAGATAAGCATGGCTTGGGGTTCCACCTTACGGCGTGTCATGGCCCCTTTTGCATCGCGGTAATCAAACTGCATCAGGCTTTGCCCTAAGAACGCTTCTTCGAATGCCGGTAACAATGCTGGGTCAATGTCACCAAGGTCAGGCAAATCTTGGTTCGGTGAAATTCGACCGATGTGGAGACACTCAAGAAAACGGCGCAAATCGCGGACCTTGTCTGAAGGCAGTGACTTTTCGATCTTGGCAAGCCCCGCATCCGCCAAATCAGAAAATGGCAGACTATGGGCTGCCCGCATCGCGGCAACGCTGATCAATAAGGCAAACACTTCCCCAACAGACAAGCGCGCGGATGTCTGCATGGATTGTGGATCAAGCTGAAGCCCACCACCGGGACCACTTTCAGAATAAATAACAAAACCATCATCACGTAGTGCCGATATATCACGCAAGACAGTACGCCGTGACGCGCCCACCTCTTGGGCAAGCTCATCAATGGTTGCCATTCCGTTGCGCCGCAGCGTGCGAACGATGATGTCATGTCGTTGTCTGATGTTCATTTCATCATCATAGTGCAATTGGTGACAATATTTGGCATTAATTAATTTTAGGAAGGTTTCAGGACAAATCAACAAAGGAAATGATCGATGAAACGCACTTCTGTAAATCCATGGAACTGGTCCCTAAAGCTAGGCTATAACCAAGCAGAGATTATTGAGGGCCAAACACGCCAACTTATTGTCGCCGGACAAACAGCCGTAGATGAACATGGCTCCCCCCAACATGCCGGTGATATGCGCGCCCAAATTGGCCTCGCGCTCGACAACCTAGAGGCCGTCTTGAAAGACGCAGGTATGGACCTGAGCAACGTTATCAAGCTTGGCGTTTATGCGACAGACGTGGATGAAGCGCTGAAGAACTTCGACCTGATGGGTATGAAATTTGGTTCAGTCCAAAACGCACCGCCAATGACATTGCTCGGCGTAACGCGTCTGGCTATCCCAAGTCTGTTGTTTGAAATCGAAGCAACAGCAGCGGCCTAAATCAATCTGACACTGTGAAGCCATCCGTCTAAAAATGGCGGGTGGCTTTGTACTTTGTGCCACTCAAACCGAAATCACGAAACAAGAAATCTGCACCCAATTTCTGAAAAACGCGCTTTCGCAAACCACTTTTTGTCAAACTGTACAATTTGCATGCTCAATTGCACAGTTCGTCTAAAAAGCTGGAATTCACCCCATTCTCAGGTCTCCTAAACTGTACAGATTACCCCCTAAAAATGACAGTTGATCCATTTACACACCCCTGTGAGGTGACTGACACATGGGTTCACATCCCCTCACTTCCGCTCCATTCTAACTCCAACAAAGAAGGAGCACTCCCGTGCCGACACAACGTATCACTTTCCCCGGTCACAGCGGCGAAACACTTTCTGCCCGTCTGGATTTACCCGCTGGCGCACACCTTGCCACCGCCATTTTTGCCCACTGTTTTACCTGTGGAAAAGATATCCCCGCCGCCCGCCGTATCGCCGCCCGATTGGCAGGAATGGGTATCGCAGTCTTGCGTTTTGACTTCACCGGATTGGGCCATTCAGAGGGCGAGTTTGCGAACACGTCTTTCACCTCAAACGTCGATGATCTCGTCGCTGCTGCCACCTATCTAACGTCAACAGGTATGGCCCCTACGCTTTTGATAGGTCATTCGCTTGGTGGCGCCGCTGTTTTGAAAGCAGCAAACAAAATCAAAGGGATAAAGGCCGTTGCGACCCTAGGTGCACCCTTTGATCCCGGTCATGTCACCCATAACTTCGCCGATGCTGTTCCTCAAATTCTTCAAGAAGGTGCCGCAGAGGTTTGCCTTGGTGGTCGTCCTTTTGTTATCGGAAAAGACTTTATTCAAGACGTTGCAGGCGCAGAATTGACAACCGCCGTTGCCAATCTGAACGCAGCCCTTTTGGTCATGCACGCCCCCCTCGATTCAATTGTATCAGTGGACAACGCGAGCGAGATTTTCATGGCTGCAAAGCATCCAAAGTCTTTCGTGACGCTTGATGATGCCGACCACCTCATAACGCGCTCTGAAGACGCTGAATACGCCGCCGAAGTGATATCCACATGGGCCTCCCGTTATCTAAAACTACGCCATCCTGCGCCACCGATCGGCGCCCCCGAAGGCATCATACGAACCAGCGAAGCCGACCCAAAAGGTTTCCTTCAAGACATACATGCCGGCCCAGTTCACCACGCTTTAGCGGACGAACCGTTGGCGTATGGCGGGACAAACAAAGGTATGTCTCCATACGGATTTTTATCAGCGGGATTAGGGGCTTGCACGTCAATGACGATCCGCATGTATGCCCGCCACAAAGGCTGGCCTTTGAACCATGTGAGTGTTGATGTGAGCCATTCAAAGGTCCACGCACAGGACGCGTCGACAAAAAACACGGACAAGATTGACGGTTGGACGCGCAAAATAACTCTGACTGGAGACCTGACTGAAGAGCAGCGTCTTCGCTTGCTTGAGATCGCGGATCGTTGCCCTGTTCACCGCACGCTTGAACGGGCTTCAGAGGTGGTTACCGAGTTCGCATAACTGCAATAAATCCTATGGACTAGTTAAGGGTATGGGATCGATAGAATTTCATTGCATTGCAGTAGAGCTGCCATACCCAGGAATGAACCCGTGACTTTTCTAAATTCTTCTCAGAGGTTTATAGTACGCCATATCGCTGCTGACACAGCAATGATAGACATGGCTGGAAAGTAGGACGCAAGTTTACAACCTTCAAAAGACTTGAGCACTATTCTCGAAATGCTTTTGTAAAATAGTCATTTATCGGCTTGATCAGATAAGCAAGAGGCGAACGGTTCTCCGTCCGAATAAACGCTTCAACAGGCATTCCCGGGATCAAAATACCGCGAGAGTTCGTCTTTAGCAGTTCACCATGATTGAGATCGATCTCAGCGCGGTAATATGAAACCCCAAGTGCTTCGTCGTAGAATGTGTCAGCAGATATCACTGTTACTTGCCCTGTTACCTCGGGCGTAGTGCTTTGGTCTAATGCAGGAAAACGCAAATCCACCTGTTGACCAATTGCAATTTTGTCAATGTGGATCGGGTCAACTCTGGCAACAATCAATAGTGGCCGATCTTGCGGGATCAGATAAAGAACCGGATCTGCAGCTCGGATAACCGATCTAATTGTTTGAACGACCATCCCATAGACGATACCCGAAACAGGAGCACGAATATTCAATTGCTCTATTTCAAGCTGAAGTGACTTACGCCTCTCGTCCATTTCCGTTTCACGATACCGAATGTCTCTCAATCGCGTGATAGCGTCTTCGCGCCGATTTGTCCCAAGCTTAAGGATTTCCAAGTCAATTTCCGTAATGCGTCCTTCCGCGTGAGCCCGCATTGCAGAAGTTTCGCCCACCTGGCCATTTAGATTTGCAGATTGACGTTTTAATGCCAGCACAGTTCTAAGCTGAGCAAGTCCCCGTTCCTGCAAGTTTTCTTGGGTTTTCAGCTCTTGCTCAATTAGTTCAAGTTGTTTGACCAAAGAGGTTTCTTGCGCTGTAATTCCAATGATCTGATTTTTGATTTGCGTTTTGCGTTTTTTCTGTTGTTCTTTTTCGCGAGCAACAGAGTCACGCCTTGCATGAAACAAGTTTTTTTGACCGACAAGCAACTCCATGAGGTTTGAATTTGCCGAACCTTCGGTCAGAAGCATGTCATCAAAAACGGGCATCTCAGCCCCATCACGTTCCGCAATCAGACGACTTCGCCGAGCTATCAGTTCAAAGAGTTGTCGCTCGACAGTCATTAACTGGCTATTAAGCTGTTGGTCATCAAGTCGCAGCAACACGTCGCCGGCACGAACGACATCCCCCTCTCTCACTAAAATTTCTGATACAATTCCACCTGATGAATGCTGAATAACCTGACGGTTCTGATCTACTTCGATAGGGCCTGGAGAAATTATAGCGCCAGCAATTTGGGTCAGTGTAGCCCAAGCAATAAAACCACCAAACAATCCGAATAAGGCAATCAGTCCAACGAATGCTGACACCTTTATTGACCACGTTTTAACATTCAAATCAGCATTCATTTCGTGCATCCAGAAATCAATGGCGTGACCGAAAACAACGCATGGTTCTTTACTGTTCTGCGCAGCACCTCTTCTTTGGGTCCAAAAGCCGTCGCTATACCTTTATCAAGCACCAAAAGCATATCGCATTCCTGAATAGCAGCTGGTCGATGCGCCATAATCAGTATGGCTCCATCACGAGATTTGATACTTCGGATCGCTTCATTCAAAGCAGCATTACCAATGTTGTCTAGATTGGAATTCGGTTCATCTAAAACCAAAATTACTGGTTCGCCATACATTGCGCGCGCAAATCCGATGCGTTGAATTTGTCCCCCCGACAGGTGACATCTATTTGGGCTAACCCAAGTGTCGTATCCATCAGGGAGTTCCAGGATCATATCATGCGCAGCGGCTACTTTTGCGGCCTTAATAACAAGCTTGGAATTAGGATTAGTAGCGAGGCGCGCAATGTTTTCTGCAACGGTTCCATCAAACAATTGAATGCGTTGCGGTAAATATCCAATATATTGACCAAGAACTGCGGGATTATAGTTCTCCAAAGCAGCGGCATCTAGCCGGAGCGATCCACCAGCAGGTCGCCAAACGCCTGTAACTGCGCGCGCAAGTGTAGATTTTCCGGCACCAGATGCCCCAATCACGCCAAGCGCTTGTCCTGGTTTTAGCTCGAATGACAATCCACGCAATGACGCCGTTTTTTGATCAGGTGGCACGACGGTAAGACCTCTTGCCGTTAGTCGGGCTTTTGGCCGGGGTAATTGGGTGCGGGCCGTTGGTTCGGGTACTGTTCCAAGTAATTGTGCGAGATGATCCCAACCCTTTGATGCTCGTTGAACCAGTGCCCACTGGTTCAACATCATTTCAACCGGTGCCAAAGCGCGCCCCATCAAGATTGAGCCAGCAATCATTGCACCAGGCGTCATTTCGTTTAACAAAACTAGATAAGCGCCCAAACCCAGCATCGCTGATTGCAAGAACAAGCGCAGTGTTTTGATAAGGGAGGCAAAACCTCCGCTGACATCTGTCGCCCGTATTTGATTTTCCAAAGCAAGATTGCGCATTTTTTGCCACCTCCCAAAGGCCGCATCAAGCATACCTAGCGCCTGCACGACCTCCGCATCGTTTTGGATTTGACCCGCAATATCGTATTCAAGTTGTTTCGCCCCACCAGCCGCAGTCTGCGGACCCGCCGAAAGCAATTGGTTGATCAAAGTAATACCAATAAGAATAAGTGCTCCGGAAACAGCCAACCAGCCTAACAGGGGATGAACAATGAAAATCCCAACAAGAAAAACGGGTGTCCATGGCAAATCAAAAAACGCCAGCAAGACTGGCGACGTTATGAACCTTTGAATGGCTTCTAAATCGCCCATTCCAGATTGGGTTATCAAATCAGGTGCAACTGCTGACTTGCGGACAACCGCGTCAAAAACACGATGGTCGAGCGTGTTTTGAAACCTTGCACCAATGCGTGTTAAAATACAGGAGCGCGTCAAATCAAGCACACCCATAACGCTATAGAGGAAAACAACCAACAACGATAGCGCAACCAATGTCTCTTCAGATCCACTTCCTAACACACGGTCATAGACTTGTAGCATGTAAATTGGGCCTGTCAGCATCAATAGATTGGTGAACATGCTGAACAGTGCAACGATACAATAAGACCTAGCACTTTGATTGCGCACCAACCGAAGTTCAACCAATCCATCGTCAATAGTGCTGGTTTCCCGCATAAATCTTAATCCAGTTTTGATCCTTCCGCAGAATCTCTGGTTAATCATCTAAGAAAAAATGATTAATTTTGCGTCGAGAGCTGGTTAATAAGGCAGATGTTATCGATCTAACTAAAACAAGAAGTTCGCCTGCCCCTCTTCTGGGCCTGCGTCAGAAACTATATTCGGCTGTTTCTCTCCGCTGCTTGAGGATGCAAAGTAAACCTCAGCGCGTCATGTGAAGGTACAATCAGATTACGAAACTGTGTTTTTAAAAATTTGTGTTATTCAATGCATATAAAAGGTCCTAAACAGGAAAAACCTGAGGAGTTACACGATGAAATTGAGCTATTTTGGTGCAGCAATAATGTTAATTCTATCAACGTCAGTTCAAGCGCAATCATTACACGAAGCGCCGCTTTGTAAGGCTGCGAAAACTAATCAAGTTGTTGAAATCATAAATGATAAAGATGTCAGCAAAGGGTGCCTCCCACGTCTGATCGATGTCCATCAGGTCGCTATCGGCAACAATGGAAAACTCTACATGCATGGCTGGCAAACGCGTGGCTGTACTAAGGGGAGAGATTTTGCATCCAAACGCATTTTTAGGTTTGATAAAATCCAGTCAGTGAAAGTAACTGACGGTTCGTTCGATGAGAAATCCCAATCAGTTAAAAACGAAGGATGGAATGGGTGTATCGGCACAAACTGCTTCATCAAAGAAAACATCTGCGAATAGCACAGAATGCGCCTTACCCCGGCGATGGTTAAGTGCTTCCCGTCACGCTTCAATAATTCGGATACTCAGCGGAACTGTTCCACCGACAATTTCAAACAAACGATCAATATTTGGATGGGCACCATGACGATTTTTTGCATCTAGAGTGTATTCAGCAAAGACTTCAAGACCGTGTGCCGCAGCAACGGCATCGACCTTACCAAAGCACTGTTCGAGGTAATGGTAGACAACAAGTGACCCCTGCTTTCCCGGAACGTTTTCTATCTCTGCAACGGCCTCACCAGCCGGATTAATCAAATCGATCCGTGAAATCCCTTCGATTGAGGGCAAAAGTTGCAGATTTTCACTGAACGAAGCGGTTGGCTGGATCATAAAAATGTTCCTTTGGGAATACGTTGTTGTCCAGCTTAACAACTCAAGTTAGCGGTTGCGATAGCATGATTATCCCATATGTGATGAAGATAGAGACAATAATAATCCAACCCTTGGAGACCTAAATTGGAAAAATGGAACATTACGATTGATGCCCCCACTGGTTCATTCGATGCAACACTGGAATTGAGAGCTGCAGCAGATGAACCAAGCGGTGAGATGTCTGGAAAGAATGGCAAAGGTCCAATGTTAGATCTAAAATTGAACGAAAATGCGATTTCTTGGGCGACCAAAGTTGAACGTCCGATGCCGATGAAATTGAAATTCAAAGGCATTATTGATGGCCGTTCAATGGCCGGGACCGTCAAGTTCGGCGTATTCGCTTCGGGTACATTCAGTGGAACATGTGAATAAGCATTGAGTGCCATTACTGATGTTCCCACATGCTATTGCAAGATAGATGTTTTGGAACTGCCTTCAGTTCAATGTTTTGCAGAGATGGCATGCGATGACATTAACTGGAGTAAATAGAAGTTTACCCGTACGAATTCAAAGACCTATTCATGGCGAAAGATCAACACATGTCAGACCTCTCCACAGAAATCATCTTACACAATTATCCACAATCACCTGTCGCTGAGAAGGCAAGGATCACGCTTGGCATCAAAGGGCTGTCATGGAAATCTGTTGAAATACCACGCCTCACACCAAAGCCCATGTTGACAAAATTAACAGGTGGTTATCGTCGAACGCCGGTGATACAAATTGGAGCTGACATCTACTGCGACACCCAATGCATACTTAGAGAATTAGAGCGCCGGCATCCGATACCTACGTTTTTCCCAAGCTCAGATCCTGGACTAATGTGGTGTTTGAGCAGATGGACTGATGGTGCGCTTTTTGATTTGGCTGTGAAGATCATTCTAGGCTCGGCGGGGGATGCTCTACCAGCAGATTTTGCTGAAGACCGTGGGCGGCTGTATTTGGGTCAAGACTGGGCAGAAGGTTTAAAGGCTGCCAACGCAACCCTTCCCCACCTTGCTTCACAATTTCGCGCACCATTGAAGTGGGTAAATGAGCAATTATCAGACAATCGGGAATTTCTGTTGGGCACGGCTCCTGCTGCGGTCGACGCCCAATTGTACCATCTCGTTTGGTTTCTTCGTGGGCGTTGGGACCAAGGTCCAACTTTTTTATCAGAGTTTGAGAATTTAGCCCGTTGGGAAAAAAGTGTTGAAGCCATTGGGCATGGAACAATGAGTGAAATGTCTCCAAAGGACGCAATCATGATTGCTAAGGGCAACGAGCCAATCACCAAACAAAATACTGATGCCTTTGACCCACAAGGATTGAAGCCAGGTATGAGTGTAACAGTTTCACCTGACTTGGATGGGGGTGAGCAACCGGTTGAGGGTGAAGTAGTGGCGACCAGTGCCGACACGATAACCTTACTCAGAAGGGATGCAGACATAGGGAACATAGGCGTTCACTTCCCCAGAGAAGGCTACCGCGTCGATATCCTTTGATTAATAAACTCTGGTCACCAAATGCATTCTGCTAGATCGCGGGGGCTTGAAGCTCGTGATTGCAGGCTAAAATTGGCCAACTCTGCGATATTCGTCTCCACAAATTCATGGCTAAGGATCAGCCAACAGTTTAGAGTTTTGGGAACCGCGGTTCATTAAGACTGCAACCTAGGAGTACCTGACATGATCGAGCCAGAAACATTTACCTTCCTGACAGATCTTGCCGCAAACAATCGCAAAATCTGGATGGACGAAAACCGTGAGGACCGTGATGACGCCCTCCGTAATTTCACCGGAATTGCGTCGACACTTCATGACTACGCTGATCGTTTCAATCACAATGTGGCAGCTGCAAAGAGCAAACCAAAGCAAAGCTATACTAAATTCTTTCAAGAAGCTCGCGACCGTAGTGGCCCGGGTTTGTATCGCACTGATATCGATGTGTTTGCTAATGCAGGCAATCCCTTTGAAGAAGTAGGGTATTATCTACATATTGAGCCTGGAAATTGTTATGCTGGAGCTGGGCTTAGTCGCCCATCGAAAGAAACTCTTGCTAGGATGCGCTTACGTCTGATGGATGATCCTCAAGGGATCATTGCGCTTGAAGACGACGCTGACTTCAAAACTGCATTTCCTGAAGGCATTACCACACGCAAGGCATTGAATGTCGTGCCAGACGGTTTTGACATCACAGCGCCAACTTTAAAATATTTAAAAATGGTTGGCTTGGAGTGTCGTGCACATGTGACTGAAGAAGAATTGTTAGATGACGACGCAATCTATAAAATAATCGAGATCTTTCGGTCAGCGAGCCCACTGGTTAGGTATTTTGAATAATCAAGCGATTGGCCAATTGGCCCTCGTATAAGCATCGATATTATTTCAAAAAGCTATCGCTATTTTATCCTGATCCGTTATCAAAGACTTCTAAACTATACACGAAACATCAAAATGTCGTGTATATGGCCGCAAACACTCGTTTGCTGGCCCAACCCACCAGGGAGGATCGAATGATTAATTCGTTTAAGACAGCCGCGCTTGGCGCAGCTATGGCATTTGGCCTTGTCGGCACCGCGTCCGCACAAGAACTAAACTTTTTCACAATCGGTACAGGCGGCACAGCCTATACTTATTATCCAGTTGGCGGTGTCATCGCGAACGCAATTTCCAAACCACCAGGATCACGCGAATGCGGCGAAGGCGGCTCATGCGGCGTTGACGGCTTGATTGCTTCTGCAGTTTCCTCACGCGGTTCTGTAGACAACGTAAACGCAATCATTTCCGGCTTGCGTAGCTCTGGCTTTGCTCAGTCTGACGTAGCCTACTGGGCCTTTACTGGCACTGGCACCATGGAAGGCAGCGAGCCAGCAACAGATTTGCGTACAATCGCAGCCTTGTTTGAAGAGCACATTCACCTTGTTGCTTTGGCAGACAGCGGCATCAATTCTGTTGCTGATCTTGCAGGCAAGCGCGTTTCTTTGGATGAGCCAGGTTCTGGTACATACGTTGACGCAAACCTGATCCTTGAAGCCAACGGTCTTACTTCAGATGATCTAACTGCCGAAGCTCTTAAAGGCGGCGCAGCTTCTGAAGCATTGCGCAACGGCAAGATCGACGCATTCTTCGTTGTAACAGGCTACCCAACTGGTTCATTGGTTGAGTTGGCATCTGCTGCAGACATCAAACTGGTTCCAATTTCCGGTGCTGGCGCAGATGCATTGACTGAAAAGTATGGCTTCTTTGCGATATCAGATATTCCTGAAGGCACATATGAAGGCGTTGCGAAAACAACAACCGTTGCAGTTGGTGCTCAGTGGTTCACTTCGGCGTCTCAAGACGAAGAGCTGATCTACAACATCACAAAAGCATTGTGGAACGATGAGTCCCGCAAACTATTGGATGTGGGTCACGCTAAAGGCAAGACTATCACAGCAGAAACCGCGCTGAACGGCGTTGGTGTGCCTTTGCACGCAGGTGCAGAGCGTTTCTATCGTGAAGCTGGCCTGCTTGACTAATCAAGTAAGCCTATGAATTTGGCCTTGGGCGTAAAGACGCCCAAGGCCTTTTGATTTTTTGATCAGGGAATTTCGAAATGTCTACCGACACCACTCCAGAGCTATCGCCAGAACAACTGGCCGAGATTGAGCGTCAGTTCGATCCAGAGACAGCATTCCGCCCTACCGGAAAAATCATCGGATTTGTGATTGCTGCAGTATTGGTGTCGATGTCAGTCTATCATTTTTACGCTTCGGGCTTTGGCCTAATGCGCGAACTTGTCCACCGCGGTATTCACCTGTCATTCGTACTGGGCTTGGTGTTCTTGCTATTTGGTATTCGTAAGAGCGACACACTGGGTCCCAAAGCATGGTACCGGTTTGATGGCGTTCCCATGATCGATATTGTTTTCGCTTTGTTGGCCGTTGGTGCCGCCATGTACCTCCCGCTTTTGCCCGCAGCATCATTGGCGCAACGCGTTGGCAATCCGTCCCCTTCGGATGTGTTTATGGGGTCCGCGCTCTTGCTGCTAACCCTCGAAGCCACTCGTCGAAGTGTTGGACCAACCCTTCCTATCATCGGCTTGATCTTTATTGCCTTTGCATATTTCGGCCCTTGGATGCCCGGTGCACTCAAGCACGGCGGTTCATCATGGCTTGGCATAATCAACCACCTTTATATGACGAACCAAGGTATCTATGGCATCGCGATTGGCGTGATGGCACAATACGTGTTCCTTTTCATACTATTCGGTGTTCTGGCCACGCGCATCGGCTTAGGGCAATTATTCATCGACATGGCAATGGTCATCGCGGGACGTTATTCCGGCGGGCCTGCCAAAGTTGCAATTTTCTCAAGCGCATTTATGGGGACTATCTCAGGTTCGTCCATTGCCAACACTGTAACCACCGGTGCGCTAACGATACCTGCGATGAAGCGGGTCGGCTACCCTGCACACTTTGCTGGCGCGGTTGAGGCAACGGCCTCTACAGGCGGTCAAATCACACCGCCCATTTTGGGTGCCGCCGCGTTCATTATGGTCGAGTATTTGGAAATTCCACTGCGCGACGTGCTTGCCGCTGCACTGTTCCCTGCGTTGCTGCACTACTTTGGTATTTTCATAATGGTGCATCTTGAAGCGAAAAAATTAGGTCTTCGCGGTCTTCGTGCAGAAGAGCTGCCAAAGCTTGGCGTGGTTCTCAAAGATCATTGGTTAAGTCTGATCCCCTTGATCATTCTTGTGTATTTGATCCTATCGGGCAAAACGCCAGACTATGCGGCTGTCTATGGTATCATCGCATGCGTTGTTGTTGGTTTCTTAAATCCGACACACCGCCTAAGCATCAAAGATCTCTGGGACAGCTTAGCTGCAGGTGCCAAGAACACACTTGCCGTGGGTGCTGCTGCAGCAACCGTAGGCGTTGTTGTTGGTGTCGTGACCTTAACTGGTGTTGGGTTTCGCTTGGGGTACGTTGTTGTTCAAACAGCAAATGACATCGGTACCTTCCTAAGCTCGCTTCCAATATTGGGCTACTTCACTATCGCGCAATGGGCGCTGTTCACATCGCTCGTTCTGATCGCCATCGCTTGTATCATAATGGGTGCTGGTATTCCGACAACAGCGACCTATATCATCCTCGTGGCAGTAGCGGCCCCTGCCCTTGCTGTCCTCGAAGTTCAACCAATCGTTGCTCACTTCTTTGTCTTCTACTACGGCGTTCTGGCAGATATCACACCACCCGTAGCCCTCGCTGCATATGCTGCAGCAGGCATCGCTGGTTCCAATCCTTTCAAAACGGGTAATACCGCATTCCGCCTTGGGATTGCAAAGGCACTGGTGCCATTCGTGTTTGTGTACTCACCGGCGTTGCTGTTGGTTGCTGATGGCTTCACATGGTGGCTGTTCACGATCACATTGCTAGGTGCAATGCTGGGTATTGCGTCCCTCGGTGTGGCCTTCTCTGGCTATCTACTCTCATCATTGAAAACTTGGGAACGCTGGTGGGTTGCACTGGTGTCATTCTTGTTCATTGCACCTGGGTTAACCACGATGGCAATTGGTCTGATATTGATGACCCCAATTGCTGTAATCCAGTTCAATCGCTCTCGCGAAATGGCCAACTGAATCAAACGCCTAAATCAATTAGAATGGGGGGCAAATCGTTTGCCCCCCATTCTAATTGGTATCGACTTGTTTGCTTATCGAATTACGCAAGCAAAGCAAAGACTACCTAAGCGCCCAACAGTGGCCTCGAAACCCTGACGTCTTCAATTAGACAACAGGCTTAAACGGAGCCAATATTGTATATAGCGCTTCTCTAGACACTGGCTTGCTGAGATGGCCTGTCATGCCCTCTTTGGTACTTCGTTCTATATCCTGCATCAACGCATGAGCTGTGAGCGCAATAATTGGCACGTCATGCCCAGCATCCCAGATTGCATGCGCAGCTTCGTAACCGTCCATATCAGGCATTTGAATGTCCATTAAAATAACATCGAATGCACTCTTTGACATCGCCTCAATTGCTTCTTCACCAGAGTTTGCAAGAGATGTCGTTGCTCCCGCGCGATCAAGGAATGCTTTTATCACAACACGGTTTATGTGGTTATCATCAACAGCCAATACCGCGAGGTCCTTCAAAGGCATTTCGACTTCATTGCCCACTGCCTGTGCTTCTAATGGATTGTCAGAGGCCTTAACTTCCGATCCCAGCTGTTCATAAATGTAGCGCATCAATGCAGTTGGCAGTGTCGGCCTTTGCAATGTTGGCCTGGCATGATCGGCACTGGTATCATCTGGTGGATAAAGAACGATTAGATGGGGTGATTGATTAGCTTCACAGAATGCAGCAACATCTGAAGGAATATCTCCGTCAAGGTTAACTAAAACAACTTCACCAGAACCCGTATTGTCGTTTTTCACACGTTCCAGCACAAACTTGATATCATCAACCGAATATATAATTGCGCATCGAAGTCCTAGATCGCGGAAGAACTTTTCAAAGATCTCTAGGCGAACATGTTCTGTGTCCAATATATGAACCAACTTCAATCCATTAATCCGTTCAGTCAGAATAGTTGGACCCTCGGGTGTTGCAGGGCTCAAGGGCAACGCAAGCGTGAAGGTACTGCCCACCCCAACTTTGCTTACGAGTTCAAGCGTTCCACCCATCCGTTCAGCAAGATCAAATGAGATTGCAAGACCAAGCCCAGTCCCTCCGTATCGGCGTGTTACAGTGCCGTCAGCCTGCGAAAACGGTTTGAACAGCGCTTCTTTAGCACATTCTTCAATACCTGGCCCAGTGTCGGTAACTTTGAATAAAACCTTGTCCTCTTCAATTTCATCTCGCCGTATCGACAGCAATACGTGTCCTGTTTCGGTGAATTTAAATGCGTTGCTCAGCAAGTTAGTAACAACCTGTGAAATTCTATGCGGATCACCTAACATCTCAGCAGGAAGACCCGGGTCAATGTCGACGAACAACTTTGGTCGGTCCAGGTTTTTCTGCTCGTAGACGAACAAACCGACTGCGCCTTCCGCAATTTTTTCCACTTCAAACGGAATGACTTCGAGCGTTATCTTGTTTGCTTCAATCTTAGAGAAATCGAGAACGTCGTTGATTACATACAAAAGCGTTGTGCCCGCACTGCGAATGCGTTTCAGCCGGTCCCGTTCGTCTGCGCGTGGATTGTCTAGGATCATCAGCTCAGACAGCCCTAGAATACCATTGATTGGCGTGCGAATTTCGTGACTAATATTTGCTAAAAACTCACTTTTAGCGGCATTCGCTCGATCTTTTTCAAGATTAGCAGCCAGCAGTTCTCCATTACGAACTTCAAGTTTTTGGTGGGCTAAGTATTCACGTTGCCGCACAACTGCGATCGCCGCTGCGGTCAGCGTCGTTGCGATCGCTATTAAAATAATCAAATAAGTGAACTCTCGTGTCATACCGGATGCCAAAGTATTCACGGGAAGTGCAATAACGTGCATTCCGCGTGCATCTCCAACTTCCCAATCGTTTTTTGCCGACGCTGGATGGCCATTGTGGCACGCAACACAGGACTCTTGCATCCGGATCGTACGCGCATAATTGAGGAGGTCAGGTTCTTCACCTGTACCGCGTTCGTATTCGAAATACTCATCAGAGTTGTTGGCAGCAACGTCATCAAGTGCGCGTCTGTCAAATTTGGACAATGGGCGGCCGCTGCGCCATTTAAATGGCTAGTCGCTGAGCATAGCTGCGCTAAAATTTGTCCCGTTCTCAGACAAGTACTTCGCAAAATTAATTGTTAGCGTCGCAGGAAAAGGCAGCGAATTATCGTTTTCTTTAAAATTATGCGTAATCTCTATTTTGTCAGCATCGACATGCGGCAAAACTTCAGATGCATAAAAGGCCTGAGTACTGCTTAAAACTGACGCATAGATTCTGGCATTTACCAGCATCGCTTCATCTTGCATTCGCTTTTGCATGGTTGAAAGATAACCAAGCAATAACCCTCCACCGATTACGGCAATCAGAATAAACGGAACGATCAGTGGGGATGCGCGTTTGCGATCCAGCACAGTTTGCGGTTCAACTTTGGCCAAAGTTTCGTCTTTCGTTGGGACGCTGTGCTGCGACAACTATATTCTGCGCACTAGGGGATTTTTAGAAGCGTTTTGTAGGAATCATATGCGTTCATAGTAGACAGGCCAGCCCAAGTTGATGCAATCAATTTCATAGCCAGCCTGCCCGTTTGCCGAGTAAATATGACCTTAATAACAGTGACCTTTAGCGAAACATGAATTTTACGTTAGCCATCAGAGAATATTCAAAGCCTGGTTCACGTAGCACGGCCATTTTTATGATCCGAATTAGCTGTATATGCGTATCTATCTCATAACGTTACGCGGCCTCGCACAAGGTTTCATTGAGCCCGCGGCACTTGGGAAAGCAACAATGCGAAAATCTGAATTACCCGAAAAAATATGTGCAGTTTGCGACCGTCCTTTTTCGTGGCGTAAAAAGTGGAAAACAGTCTGGGATGAAGTTCGTTATTGCTCTGACGCTTGCAGAAGAAATCGCAACCAAAACAAAATAAAGAAAGACCGCGATGCAGTTTAAACCAACACGAGCGGAAGGTTTGACGCGGCTGGCAACCTTTACTCAATATGCAGGAAAAGCGTATCAAGAGCGCCGTAACTTCGATCTTGATGCCTCTAAAGTTTCTGCAGTTTCACAACTGTCACCTTGGTTGCGCCATCGTCTCATATCTGAACAAGAGGTGCTGGACTCAGCCCGCAACCAACACAGTTTGGAAGCTGCAATTCCGTACGTCCAGCAGGTGTTTTGGCGTGGATATTTCAAAGGTTGGCTCGAGCAACACCCTACAGTTTGGCAAAGCTACAAGTCGCAATTGGCCAAAGCCCAACACAACCTAAGCCACGACTATGCCGAAGCTACTGCAGGCCAAACAGGCATCCTTTGCTTCGACCACTGGTGCCAAGCATTAAAAAACGATGGCTACATGCATAATCATGCCCGCTTGTGGTTTGCGTCAATCTGGATTTTCACTCTCAAACTTCCTTGGGAATTGGGTGCCGCCTTTTTCCTTGAACACCTTCATGATGGCGATCCTGCTTCAAATACGCTCAGTTGGCGTTGGGTTGCGGGCTTGCATACCAAAGGAAAAAATTATGTCGCGACCGCGGATAACATCGAGAAGTTTACCGATGGAAGGTTTCGCCCAACGGGACAGTTGGCCCAGGCCCCTGCTCCGCTTGTAGAGAACGAAGAACATTTATTTATTCCCCTTGAACCAGCACAAAACGAGCCCAACAAACCACACCTATTGGTTATCACCGAAGAAGATTGCCTTTCCGGTTTCAAAGTTGATCCTCGGTCTTCAGGCGTTTTGGGGCTGGTTTCACCAGATGCTTCGCATTTCGCCAAAACGGCTGTTCAAAACACCGTCTCCGAACTAGGCGGAGACACTTATGTTGGCCACCATTGGAGCAAAGAGATCACCCTTGCAGCGCAGAATGCGCAGACTTCAAAAGTCATGACTCCATACATTCCAGTCGGCCATGTCTCTGACGGCATGGCGGTTGCCGCAAATACCCTGAAAGGGCATGGGATTGATTTGACCATGTCCACTCGACCTTATGACCTTCAGATTTGGCCAAACGCGACAAAAGGTTTTTTTAAGTTAAAAAAGAAAATCCCCAGCATCCTTGAGGCTTTGAACATTGGCTGAGGGGAGAGCCGCTGCCCCACACATCGTCTGGTTCAAACGTGATCTACGCCGACATGATCACGCCCCACTTTGGCATGCATCCCAACAAAGCGCGCCGATCATCCCTTTGTATATTGTTGAGCCAAATTACTGGAAACAACCTTTTGCCTCTCGACGCCATTGGCGTTTTATCCATGACTGTTTGACCGATTTAAACCAAGGCCTTCTCCAACTTGGCCAGCCCTTAGTTGTAAGGGTCGGCGAGGCGAGTGATGTTATCCAAGAACTACATAATCAGTGCGGAGTGGCAAAACTTTGGGCGCACGAAGAAACCGCTGATCTTTGGACATTTGAGCGGGACAAGGCGGTTTGGAAAACTTGCGCACACCTTGGCATTCAAGTCCAAGAATTTCCGACAAACGGTGTGGTCCGCAGGCTGAAAAGCCGCGACAATTGGAGCGTTATTCGAAACCAAAGGGTTTCTGCCACCGTTTTTCCAAGGCCAAACAAATTAATACCCGCAACCAATATAGAGGGTGTGGCACTACCGTCCAAAGACAAGCCTATGTTTGGTGCACAATTGCCTGGAACTACACAAAAAGGCGGGCGCCATAGAGCGGTCGAAGACTTGCAAAGTTTTTTAGAGGAGCGATCATCAAACTATCTACGACACATTTCAGCACCAGGCGCATCCGAGTTTTCCTGTTCACGTCTTTCCGCGCACTTGGCATTTGGGGCACTGTCCACGCGCGAAGTTGTCCAAGCATTGGATCGCAGATGCAAACAACTCAGCCCAATTGATAAAAGTAAGTTTGCGCGCAACTTCAGTGCTTTTGGATCACGTCTCGCATGGCGATGTCACTTCATTCAAAAACTCGAAGATCAGCCAAGCATCGAAACACATTGCATGCACCCAGCGTTTGAAGGGTTGCGGGAAAAGGAACATCGGGAAGATTATTTCGAAGCTTGGAAAACGGGCAAAACTGGCATTCCATTTGTCGACGCATGTATGCGTAATTTGATCAGCACTGGTTGGATTACTTTTCGCATGCGTGCGATGTTGGTTAGCTTTGCAAGTTACCAGCTTTGGCTCGACTGGCGAAAAACGGCACCCTACCTCGCTGGTTTATTTACTGATTATGAACCAGGTATCCACTACAGCCAGTTTCAAATGCAATCTGGTGTAACGGGCATCAATGCGATCCGCGTTTATAACCCTATAAAGCAAGGCTTGGACCAGGATCCAAACGGGATATTTGTTCGCAAATGGGTCCCCGAATTGAGGCACATCATGGGCGAGGCAATTCACCAACCATGGCTGCAGGAGCAAACGCTTTTCAGAGCTACGTGCGACCAAAATGACGCCACCTACCCTGCGCCAATCGTCGACCTGACGCTTTCTGCAAAAGCCGCAAAAGACAAACTTGCGGCAGTGCGCAAAAGTGACGCCTTCTTTATGAATAAGAACGCTGTGTATATTAGGCACGGTAGTCGTAAACGCACAGCCAAATCGAAAGGCCAAAAGCCGGCACCCGATCAACTAAAGCTATTCTGATTAGAGGCCCCTTATGAGATTAGTGGTAAAATCTATATATTGAACAATACAAATTTTCGCGCCACTAAACGGGTATGAGTTGATATAGGAGGTGTTCAGATGGCAGAACACATAAACCAGAACCCAGATGTTCAAATGACACTGCAACAACGTGCACGCGGCCTTCTCATTGACCAAGCCGCTCAAGGCGAGCCAATCACATACCAAGCTTTTGCAAAGGCGCTAAAGCTGCTGCCACCACACACAATTCATCGCGCAACTATTGTGTTAGAACAGCTCATCGAAGAAGATTCTGAAAATGGTCATCCTTTAATCGCCACGCTGGTCATAAGCAAAGCACGAAACGGATTACCAGCATCCGGTTTCTTCGATTGCGCCATGAAGTTTGGGGCATTTAAAAGCACATCAAAAGAACCAAACAACACGTTATTTTATAAAACAGAATTTGATTTAGCCGTGGATTTTTGGGCTCCAAAACAGTCTTAAAAACGCCCTAGAGGTATTACCGTCGCTCCCAAGTCAGTATGGTAAGCCAATGTAATTTTCTGCCAACTCTCGACGGGCTGTTTCCGACTGCGAAAGCTGTGCCAACGTTGCTTTGCGCATTTGCGCGGCAAAGCTGTCTTCACCTTCAAACTGGTGCAACATCGTTGTCATTTGCCAACTGAAACGCATCGCTTTCCAAATTCTTGCAAGGGCGCGTTCCGAATAAGCATCGATGCCCGAAGCGTCCCCTTTTTGCAGGACATCAATCAGACCTTGGTACAAGTAAAACACATCTGACACAGCAAGGTTCAAACCCTTGGCACCTGTTGGCGGCACAATATGGGCAGCATCGCCAACAAGAAACAAACGGCCCCAACGCAGCGGCTCACTCACAAATGAACGCAACGGCGCAATCGATTTCTCAATCGACGGGCCTGTTACCATCGAACTACTGATATCATAGGGTAAACACTGTTTCAGCTTATCCCAGAACCGATCGTCACTCCAATCTTCAACCTTATCCGTCAATGGAACCTGTACATAATAGCGACTTAAGTTTTCGTTCCGCATAGATGCCAGTGCAAACCCGTTGCCTGAATTTGCATAAATCAATTCATGGTTGGCAGGCGGCGTCCGCGACAGCACGCCGAGCCATCCAAACGGATAGACACGTTCAAATGCGCGCCGTTTTTCTTCTGGGATAGTAGTCCGGCTGACACCATGAAAGCCGTCACACCCTGCAACATAGCTGCAATCAAACCGTTGCCGCACACCATCTTTGGTGAACTCGACATAGGGTGCATCACTGTCAGCATCATTGATCACAACATCGCTAACATCGTGCAGTACCGTAGCCCCTATCGCATCTTGCGCATTATATAGGTCGGCCGTCACCTCGGTTTGTCCGTAAACCACAACCTGTTTTCCAGTCAGCTCTTTGAAATTGATCCGAACCATTAGATCGTCATCTGTCAGATAGCATCCACCATGTCGGATACCCTCTCGATCTAAGCGATCGCCAACGCCAGCTTCATGCAACATCTGTACTGTACCCGTTTCAAGCACACCTGCCCTAATGCGTCCCTCAACATGCGCACGACTTGAGCGCTCCAATACCACTGTAGCGACACCTGCTTTGTTCAAAAGCTGTGACAACAGTAATCCAGATGGCCCACCGCCAATGATCGCAACTTGAGTTTTCATGTTCAGAACCTTTTCAATGTCTTTTTCCAAACCCTAACAGAACAGATGTATCCTTTGAATGGACGCCGCATGCATTGACTGGTAACATTCGTGCATGATTGAAACACCCAACTTCACCCTTCTGGGCGAGACAACGCACTTCCCAGACGTGGTGCATTGTGAAACCTTTCTTGCGCGTGCACCCACGCATAAATGGATAATACCAACACATCGACACGCCCAAATGGCTCAGTTGTTCGAGATAACAAGTGGAACCGTTTTGGCAAAAATCGATGATGCAACGATAAATCTTTCGGATGGTGATTTTCTATATGTACCGGCACAATGCGTGCATGGCTTTGACGTTGCTCCGCATACTGATGGAAAGATCATGTCATTCCCCCAACCCATTCTCACATCGATTGGCCCAACTTCAAACGCCTTACCCTCTGCCTTGGATCGGTTCTTTTCAGGCAAAGTAATGCCGCAGCTCGCCAGCCTCACCAACACATTGTCTGAGACCCTGAACACGTCACAAATGTTTCGCCAACAAATTGCAGTTGGATTGGCCCATGCTGTTCTCGGGACGATTGCTAGCTTGGCCCCTAGCTCTCAATTCATGCCCTCCGATCCACGGCTTGCAGACTTTGATACACTCATTCTGCAACATCAAAAATTGGGATTAAGCGCAACTGACTACGCCGCACTCCTTGGCGTTAGTACCGGGCATCTTAGCAGGTTATGCCGCGAGGCCACCGGTCGCGGCGCTGGTGCATACATTGAACGGTCGACGATGAATGAGGCCTGCCGTCTATTGGCATTCACACGAATGCCCGTTGCAGAGGTAGGTTACCAGTTTGGTTACAGCGACCCATCATACTTTTCTAAAAGGTTCCGTGCCGCGCGTGGCCAAACGCCAACGCAATATCGCACTGCATTCGCGAGCTGACGCCGTGATTTACGAATTTTGCATTAAAACGCGTAGGCAGCGTTTGAGTGTTTGAACATCATCCCCTCCCAGCCGCTCTTGTAACTTTCGATCAAATTGCGCCGCAGCCATACTAAGATCGTCATAAGCCGCCCTGCCTGCTGCGGTCAGGCTAAGCAATGCGTGGCGTCGATCTTTAGCTACCTCTTCACGGACCACAAACCGCTTATCTTCAAGAGCAGACACTCCTCGGCTGGCTTTGGTCTTGTGTATATGAGCACGATCGCAAATCTGCTTTGCAGTTAGGTCACCGTACTGCCCCAAATGAAACAGGATACGCCACTCGGTCTGCAACATACCGTATCGGTCTTTATATGTCGGGCTAAAGGCCGCGCCTTGGGCGTCCGCCGCTTGATTTAGGAGGTACGGCAAAAAGTTAGACAAATCCATTTTAGTAGACGTCAGCATTACAAATCTCGCCTTGTTAGTTACATTTTCAACTAATATTGCTTCAGTAGCATTCGAGGGCAACCCATGACAACAAAACCAGACACCCAAGTCGACCAAACCCAGCTGCGATATATGTCTGGTTGGGGGAATGATTTCGAAACTGAAGCGTTGCCAGACGCCCTGCCCCAAGGCATAAATTCGCCACAGAAAGTGAATTACGGCCTGTACGGCGAACAGCTCTCAGGTACTGCATTCACCCAGCCATCGCCCGAACGCACATGGTGCTACCGTATTCGTCCATCCGTTAAACACGCCCATCGCTTTGCAAAGATCAACTTACCCTGTTGGAAGACGGCCCCCCATATTGTTGAAGATGTGACCTCCCTTGGTCAGTACCGTTGGGACGCACTTGAGGCCAAAAATGAAGGCCTAACCTGGCTTACTGGTATGCGCACGATGACCACTGCGGGTGACGTGAACATTCAAACGGGCATGGCCAATCACATCTATCTTGTCTCCGAAAGCATGGTGGACAGTTACTTTTATTCGGCGGACTCTGAGATGCTCATTGTCCCTCAAGAAGGTAAATTGCGTTTCGCGACTGAGTTGGGGGTAATAGATATTGAACCACAAGAGATCGTTATCATTCCGCGCGGGTTAGTTTACCGCGTCGAAGTTTTGGAAGGCCCTGCGCGTGGGTTTGTTTGCGAAAACTATGGGCAAAAATTCAATCTACCAGACCGCGGACCCATTGGGGCCAATTGCCTTGCCAATCCACGTGACTTCAAAACACCAGTAGCAGCCTTTGAGGATCGCGAGGTTCCATCCACTGTAACCGTTAAATGGTGCGGGCAATTTCATGAAACCAAAATTGGGCACTCGCCACTGGATGTCGTTGCTTGGCACGGCAACTATGCCCCTTGCAAATATGACCTTAAGACGTTCTGCCCAGTTGGTGCAATCTTGTTTGATCACCCTGACCCCTCCATCTTCACTGTGCTGACCGCGCCCTCTGGCCAAGCTGGAACAGCCAACATCGACTTTATTTTGTTCCGTGAACGTTGGATGGTGGCAGAAGATACCTTCCGCCCACCGTGGTACCATAAGAACGTCATGTCAGAGCTTATGGGCAACATTTATGGTCAGTATGACGCGAAACCAAAAGGGTTTGTTCCAGGCGGGATGAGCCTGCACAATATGATGCTGCCTCATGGGCCTGATCGCAATGCGTTTGAAGCGGCTTCAAATGCTGAACTCGCCCCACATAAATTGGATCAGACAATGTCGTTCATGTTTGAAACACGTTTCCCGCAGCACCTGACAGAGTTCGCAGCGAACGAGGCACCTTTACAGGATGACTACATTGACTGTTGGGCCGACTTGGAAAAGAAATTCGATGGTACAGCAGGTAAAAAATGACATCACTTATCTGCTATAAGAAGAACCGTTTGTCAGATCACTCAATCACATTTTCAAAACCAAAGGACATTGCATGACCTTGCTGCGATCTTGGGTGGACAGCGCAAACAGCGCCAAGACCCCCTTCCCCTTGAACAACCTGCCATACGGTGTGTTTTCGATCGACGGGGATGACCCAAGGTGCGGCGTCGCCATTGGTGACATGATCCTTGATATGGCCGCACTAGAACAAGCCGAGCTGGTGCAGCTTGATGAAGAACCCAGCTTTGATCTGCCGTTTTGGAACGACGTCATGGAACTTGGACCCACCGTTTGGAACGAGCTGCGCAACACATTGACCACGCTGCTATCAGAAGGTTGCAAACACCAAGACACACTTCGCCAATTCCTCGTTCCCCAAGCAATTGTCGAAATGCACATGCCGCTTATCATTTCAGAGTTCACTGATTTTTATTCAAGCAAACATCACGCCCAAAACGTTGGCACAATGTTTAGAGGTCCCGAAAATGCACTTCCGCCGAATTGGCTGCACATCCCGATTGGATATAACGGACGCGCATCTTCTGTGGTAGTTTCCGGCACAAAAATCACACGGCCAAACGGTCAAACGAAAGCCGCCGATGCAGACATGCCATCCTTTGGCCCCTGTCAGCGTCTCGATCTCGAATTAGAAATTGGTGCCATCGTTGGCGGTTCAAACCCATTGGGGCAACCGATCACGGTTGCGCAAGCCGACGAGATGATCTTTGGCTATGTTTTGCTGAACGATTGGTCCGCCCGCGATATCCAAGCGTGGGAATACCAACCCTTAGGTCCCTTCCAAGCCAAAGCATTTGCAACAACGATCAGCCCATGGATCGTGACGCAAGCCGCACTAGAGCCGTTTCGCACATCTACACCCGATCGCGAAAACGATTTATTACCTTATCTTGCAGAACCAAAGCCAATGCTCTTTGACATTGATCTGTCTGCCTCAATTGCACCCGCAGGGAAATCGGCCACTACAATTACGCGCACAAATTACAATCAAATGTATTACTCGGCAGCACAACAATTGACGCACCATGCTTCTTCAGGCTGTGCGATGCAGGCTGGTGACTTGATTGGATCGGGCACCATTTCGGGGCCAGAAAAACATGAACGAGGCAGTCTTTTGGAGCTGTCGTGGGGCGGTAAAGAGCCAATCACGCTCGATACTGGTGAAACGCGAACTTTCATCGAAGATGGCGATACACTTACACTTCACGGGGCAGCCCAAGGTGAAGGGTATCAAATCGGCTTTGGCACCTGCATAGGTACAATCGTCCCAGCACCTAAATTTCCCGCGTGAAGATCATCGGGGATATCACAATTCAGATATCCCCATGATCAAAATTATTTGAATCTATGGATAACTTCAGTCCTCAACGTATCGCTGCGTTGCCGGTCCGCTGTATTTTTCCAACAACTCTTCGGGAACCTCACTGCCATCCACCATAAATGGCAGGATACCTTTGCGCAAAGATTTGCCCCGCATGTTGATAATATCCTCATCCGTCTTGGTGACACGCTGTGCATTACGCCGCCCCCAATGGGCCAAATGTGCATACATCATTTCGAATATTTCATCATGCCCTTCACCCTTTGCAAGGTCATTCAACTCGTCAGGGTCTTCCTGCAAGTCAAATAGCATTGGACGCAATCCACCCATCGCATGCATCAGTTTGTAGCGACCATCAAACACCATAAACAAACGGCAGTCATTGGGTTCTAATCCAAGTTTCACACCTTGCGGTGTTGGTGAATAATCGAACTCTGAAATCGCAACTTCGCGCCATTCCGGCGTTTCGCCATTGAGCAATGGTACGAGCGAGCGCCCCTCAAGGATGTTCTTCGCAACCGTCCCACCAGCTGCGTCGACAAACGTTGGGACCAGATCAATTGCTTCCACCAGCGCATCATTTGTGGTGCCACGAGTTGCGTCTGCCTCTTTGCGCGGGTCAAAAACGATCATCGGAATTTTCACAGATGGGTCATGAAATAGATCTTTTTCACCTAACCAGTGGTCGCCCAAATAGTCACCATGATCAGATGTTAGAACAATCATCGTGTCCTTCAACTGATCCGTTTTCTCAAGGTAATCAAGCAACACACCAAGCTGGTCATCGCATTGTTTGATCAGCCCCATGTAGGCTGGGATTACCTTTTGACGAACCTCTTCGCTTTGAAATGCGGTCGCGATCTTATTTTGCATGTACGCGCCAAAGACTGGCTGCGGCTCTATCTGTTCAGCGTCATCGCGCACAGGAGCTGGCACATGCTGTTCGCCAAACATGTTGTGGTATGGGGCTGGTACGATGTAGGGCCAGTGCGGCTTGATAAAGCTGACGTGGGCACACCATGGGCCTTTGCCGGTGTCGCGCGCTTGATCCATGAAATCGATAGTTTGACGTGTTAACCAAGGCGTCTCGCTGTCTTCTTCGCGAATATTGGCAGGCTTATCGGCATTATCGAACATCCAACCTGTTGCCTTGTTCCCGTCGTCATCAATGCCTGCATTGGCAAAATCAGCCCAAGGATTTTCAGACTCATACCCTTTGTCTTTAAGGTATTCATTATAGGGTGATCGTTTTTCGTCGTAAAAGCCATCAGGCCCAGATCCCCAAAGACCATCATCCCTGATCCAAGCATCAAAACCACATTCAGCTTGGCGCGCGCCAATCTCACTGTCAGGCGCAAGACCAAGCCGCGCCATCCCTTCAGCGTCAGCCTTCATATGCGTTTTGCCAATTAGCCAGCATTCCATTCCCGCTTTACGCAGGTGATCGCCCAATGTCTGTTCACCGACCCGCAAAGGAAAACCGTTCCATGCAGCTCCGTGCGAGGACACGTAGCGGCCTGTGTAAAAGCTCATCCGACTAGCACCACAAATTGTGGATTGGGCATAAGCGTTGGTAAACCGAACACCTTGGGCTGCCACACGATCAAAATTTGGTGTTTCCAGGTGCGGGTGACCTGCGCAACTTAGATAGTCAAACCGCAGTTGGTCATACATTATGAATAGGATATTCAAGGTCGCACCTCTTTATTAGCATAGTGTGGGCGCAGGGGTTCTGACGCGTCATCATTTTGAAGCGAAGTATTGACCGTTTCAGAGGTATGTACCAGCCTTTGATATGTAATCTTTGGCTTCCGCTCCAACATCACCTTTGTGCCCTATGCAAAAGCATGACAAACTTGCGCATGGATCAAATAACCAACATTTCAAACACGCAAAACCCGCCCTTCACGGCACCAAAACTGGGCACTGTCAGGTTCATTGCTGTTGACGTGGAAACAGCTGGTTATGAAAGCGCAAGCATCTGTCAGATTGGGCTGGCATTTGTACAGTTCGACGGCTCAATCGACACCTACAGTACCTACATCGATCCCCGTTCCCCTTTCGGCGATGGGAATACGCGCTTACACGGTATCGATGCCAGCACGGTCTTTGGTGCACCCGATTTCGTGCAAATGCTACCCCAGTTGCGGCAAACGATGGAAACGCACCCCCTTGTTCAACACAGTCGATTTGATGAAAAGGCGTTCGATGCTGCCTGCAAACTGACCCAGCAACCGATCTTAAAGTCAGTGTGGTTCGACAGCGTCAAAATCGCCCGCAAAGCGTGGCCTGAGTTTAAAGGCAATGGTGGCCATGGCTTGGGACATCTTAAAACTGCACTTGGGTTAAAGTTTCGCCACCATGATGCAGGCGAAGATGCCCGCGCGGCTGCCGAAGTGGTGCTGAAAGCTGAAACCGTCATGGGTGCTAAAATCAATATGCTTGGGTCGTCACGCCAACTCAAATTCGATTTCTAACCGTTGAGATCAATAAAAAAGGGGCACCGCGTGGGTGCCCCTAGGTTCGCTTACTGAGCTCAATTATGAATACCGCTCTATTTGTTTTATGCCTGTGGCTCAGTCAGCGTCAGGGGCGAGCGCACCCGCCCCGGATCCTTAATATCTTAGCTACAGCCTGAAGTGCCGCCGCATGTGTTACACTTCATGCACGTACCGTTGCGCACCAAAGTATAGTTCCCACATTCGCCACAAGCTTCGCCCTCATAGCCTTGCATCTTTGCTTTGACCCGCGCGTCCATTGCAACGCCGCCACTGCTGATCGCAGTGCTAGATCCCGTTGAAACAGCAGTCGCCACTTCTGGAACCAGCGTTTGAAGGGAACCAACCGGGTCAGCGCCAGAAAACTGTGCATTTGCATCAGCCATACCGCCCTGCAAGACAACAAGGTCTTGTGGCAGACGCTTGCGTAAATAACCTGTAGAGCTGATTTGTTTTAGCACTTCCAAGGACTTGTTCGCCGTTGTGTCAGAAACTTCCGACACATTGCTTGAACCAGTTTGCTCACCGCCACCTAGGCTGTCGAAAGACGCACCTTCAGGTTGGACATGGGCCAAATCGGTGCGATCTAGGTATGACACGGCCAATTCACGGAAGATGTAATCAAGGATCGACGTAGCCGATTTGATGCTGTCGTTGCCTTGGACCATGCCTGCTGGCTCGAACTTAGTGAATGTGAAGGCATCAACGAACTCTTCAAGTGGCACGCCGTACTGAAGACCAACAGAGACCGCGATTGCGAAGTTGTTCATCATAGCTCGGAAACCTGCGCCCTCTTTGTGCATATCAATAAAGATTTCACCAAGATTGCCGTCTTCATACTCACCCGTACGTAGGTAGACCTTGTGGCCCCCAACGTTGGCTTTTTGCGTATAACCCTTGCGACGCTGAGGCATCTTTTCGCGGTGCGACTTGATGATCTCTTTGACGATGATCTTCTCAACGATCTTCTCAGCAAGGACAGTTGCTTTTTCGTGATTTGAGCCGCTCTCAAAGATTTCTTGTGCGTCTTCGTCGTCTTCGACCAAGGATGCAGCAAGTGGTTGGGATAGTTTGGAACCATCGCGGTACAACGCATTTGCTTTCACCCCCAAAGACCATGACAACTCATAGGCCTTTTGGCAGTCTTCGATCGTTGCATCGTTTGGCATGTTGATCGTTTTAGAGATCGCACCAGAGATGAACGATTGCGCTGCAGCCATCATGTAGATGTGGCTATTGACAGATAGATAGCGTTTGCCCGTCTTACCACATGGATTAGCACAATCGAAAATGCTGTAGTGCTCTTCTTTCAGGTGCGGTGCACCCTCCACAGTCATTGTCCCACACACGTGGTTGTTTGCAGCGTCTACATCAGCTTTGGAGAAACCCAGCGATTTCAACAAATCGAATGTTGGATCGTTCAGTTTAGCCGTTGGGATGCCCAGAACTTGGGTGCAGAACTCTTCGCCCAAAGTCCACTGGTTGAACACAAAGCGAATGTCGAAGGCACTTTCTAGGGCCGCATCAACTTTCGCCAATTCATTTGGTCCAAAACCGTGACCTGCCAATGTGGTGTGGTTGATCCCCGGCGCATTGCCAATGGAACCGTGTCCAACTGCATAAGCAACGATTTCTTCGATTTGCGCAGAACCGTAACCCTGCTTTTCTAGTGCCGCTGGAACGGATTGGTTGATGATCTTAAAGTAACCGCCACCGGCCAATTTCTTGAACTTTACCAAAGCAAAGTCTGGCTCGATCCCTGTTGTATCACAATCCATGACCAAACCGATTGTGCCTGTCGGGGCAATAACCGAAGTCTGTGCATTGCGGTAACCGTGCTTTTCACCCAGCTGCAAGGCTTCGTCCCAAGTGGACATCGCCATATCGATCAAGCGTGCATCTGGGCAGTTGGCGTGATCCAAAGGCACTGGCTTAACTGCAAGTGCTTCATATCCATCCACAGCGCCGTAAGCCGCGTTGCGGTGGTTACGCATAACACGCAACATGTGCTCTTCGTTTTTCTTGTAGCCAGAGAACGCGCCCAATTCGCCCGCCATCTCAGCGGAAGTTGCGTATGCAACACCAGTCATGACAGCTGTCAAAGCACCACAAAGCGCGCGGCCTTCGTCACTGTCGTATGAATACCCCATGTTCATCAGCAAACCGCCAATGTTCGCATAGCCCAGACCCAAAGTGCGGAAGTCGTAAGAGCGCTGTGCGATCTCTTTTGATGGGAATTGCGCCATCATTACTGAGATTTCCAATGTCACTGTCCACAAGCGCGCAGTGTGCATGTAATCTTCGATCTGGAACTCGCCATCCTTAAGGAAGGTAAGCAAGTTCATCGAAGCCAGGTTACAGGCCGTATCATCAAGGAACATGTATTCAGAACATGGGTTCGATCCGCGGATCGCGCCATCTTCTGGGCAAGTGTGCCATTCGTTTACGGTGTCGTGGTATTGGATGCCCGGATCGGCACAAGCCCATGCAGCGTGTCCAACTTGTTCCCACAAGTCGCGTGCTTTGATGGTTTTTGTGACCTTACCGTCTTTACGGTTGATCAACTCCCAATCTGCGTCTTTCTCAACAGCAGTCAGGAACGCGTTTGTCACGCGGATCGAGTTGTTAGAGTTTTGACCGGAAACGGATGAGTACGCCTCGGAATCCCAATCGGTGTCGTATGTTGGGAATTCAATGGACGTGTGACCCTGTTTTGCATAGTCCAGCACGCGTTTTACGTATGTTTCTGGGATCGCTACTTTTTTCGCGTCGCGCACCGCTTCTTTAAGCTGTGGGTTAACCTTTGGCTCATAAGCATCGGCAACTGCACCGTCCCATGCTTTGATCGCTGCAAAGATCGCGTTCAACTTCTGTTCGTGCATCTTAGAGCCAGCAACGATGGACGCCACTTTCTGCTCTTCAATCACTTTCCAGTTGATGAAGTCCTGAATATCAGGGTGATCTGCATCCACGATAACCATTTTGGCCGCGCGACGTGTTGTGCCGCCAGATTTAATCGCACCCGCTGCACGGTCACCAATTTTCAAGAAGCCCATCAAGCCGGATGATTTACCGCCACCAGATAGATTCTCGCCTGCCCCGCGCAAAGATGAGAAGTTCGTGCCTGTGCCCGAACCGTATTTGAACAAACGCGCCTCACGAACCCAAAGGTCCATGATGCCACCATCATTCACCAAATCGTCAGAAACAGATTGGATAAAGCAGGCGTGCGGCTGTGGGTGTTCATATGATGAAGTCGATTTTGTCAAAACACCGGTTTGGTAATCTACGTAATGATGCCCTTGGGCCGGACCATCGATACCGTAGGCCCAGTGAAGACCTGTATTAAACCACTGTGGAGAGTTTGGCGCAGAACGTTGGGACGCCAGCATATAGCGCATTTCATCGTAATATGACTGCGCGTCTGCTTCAGTGGTGAAGTAGCCACCTTTCCAGCCCCAGTATGTCCATGCACCAGCAAGACGATCAAAAACTTGTTTGGAAGAAGTTTCGCCACCGAACTCAACGTCGTCACCATCAGGGACAGAGCGCCAAAGGAATTCAGGAACGCCCTTCTCTTTTACTTTCTTCAGACTCGACGGAACACCAGCTTTGCGAAAGTACTTTTGCGCGATCACATCGCTGGCAACTTGGCTCCAGCTGTTTGGCACTTCGACGTTGTCGAGGTGGAACACAATTGTCCCATCCGGGTTACGGATCTCAGAAACCGTCGTGATAAAATCCAAAGACGCATAAGCGTCTTTTCCTGCCGTTGTAAATTTACGTTCTATTTTCATTTCGCTGCCCCATATTCCAGCAATTCTAATAACGAACTCAACCCAAAGAAGAGCTACCGCACTCACAGCAGAATGAGTGAAACGACTGGTTGTTTCGGCACTGCCGAATCCGACCAAAATTCAATCGGTCTAACGCCGATCTCCGATTTCACACGATATGCACGCTTTAGCTTTTATACACTAAATCTAGTGGTGCTTCTGACTTAATGCACAACTTGGCGTATTTGAGCCTAGTTGGTCAACGCAATTTTTATGATTTTTCTGTTGATTTGGGGCTTGATCAATTTTGACGCGAACGACGATTTGTGGACCAGTTGATTCATACAAAAACTGTCCCCAATCGTTATCAAAAAGGTTAACGAACGAGTGACAGAGTTTTATTGAGAGTATTGGCTAATTTAGAGCCAAAGGGTGAAGTCATTTCTTAAGTTATCCACAGATCAAAAAGATATCTATCTTAATACCCGGCCACAATTTGTGTCACAGCAAAAAGGTCACAACCCAAGATTTGCTACATACAAAATTATTTAAAAATGTCCTGAATTCAGTCTTTGTGCGGTGCTGACCCGTGAATCACCCTACCGCTACATTATGTATGATTGTGCCGAAACAACAAAAGGCGGCACAAAATGTGCCGCCTTGCTGCCCAGTCGAACTGGTGTTGATGGTCGGGGCGAGAGGATTCGAACCTCCGACCCCCTGTACCCAAAACAGGTGCGCTACCAGGCTGCGCCACGCCCCGAACCATAGGCACTCTTTAGACAAGGTAATCGGGATTGAAAACCCCTAACACGACCAAGAAGGGTCACCTTTTTCAAAAGATTGATGTCGCAGCTCTGTTCCAACGGAAATACCCATAGATTTGGCTAATCCACCATTAATTTCGAGCACCGCAATCCCTGTTCCACCATAAATTGGCGTCTCATCTAGAGGTATTGCCATATGGTGGATGTGCCTAACGACCCCTTTAGAATCAATAAACAGCATATCTAACGGAATCAGGGTGTTTCTCATCCAGAAAGAAAGCGGGCTTGGAGAATCGTACACGAACAGCATTCCGGCAGCCGATGGCATGCTGGGGCGATTCATTAAGCCGATTTGCTGAGATGATTGTGTATCTGCGATTTCTATCGAAAATCTGGCCTGCCCCCATTCACCACGAAGGTAAACGGTGTCTTCGCGGCAGGAAGCGATCGCAGCATTGGATGTCACCCAGACAAGGATGAATGCCAATGCCGCGCGAACCATTACTTCGCGCTCTGCAGTGCTGTTTCCCAGGCCTGGACAGCAACAGCCATTTTACCACGTTTTCCATCAATTACTCTGATAGCTAACGCTTCACCTGGTTGGAGATCAGACAGGCCGGAACGACGTAGAACTTCTACATGAAGAAATATGTCGTCTTCTCGACCAAAAAGGTTGGCGAACCCAAAACCCTTTCCTTTGTCGAACCATTTAACACGGCCCGGCTCTAATGGTGCGTTTTCGATGTTTTGAATATCAATTTCAGAAAAATCACCGAAGATTTCAGCGTCAAGGCCAACAGGTGGCTCCAAACTAATAACTTCTAAAGCTTGCGCACCACGATCTGTCTTCTGAGTATCAATTACAATACGAGAGGAATCCGCGACCGAGTTTTGACCAAAGTTCCGAAGAACATTGACGTGCAACAAGATGTCAGGGCCGCCTGTATCAGATACTACAAACCCAAATCCTTTAACCGGATCAAACCACTTAACCAATCCGGTTACGCGTTCTATGTCATTCATCTCGTTGGTCACTACTACTCTTTCTATTCCCAGCCTAAGCCGTGAAGCAGTCTTGCGCGATTTTCCCTTCCCTTTTCAAGTCAAAAAATTAACTAAAATCAATTAATTGCATTTCACGATACGTGAAATTCATGGATTCAAACGACTTACTGTCCACTCAGAACCGTCATTTTCACGACGCCAAACAAAACGGTCATGCAATCTAAAGTCACCATCTGCCCAGAACTCTATCTCGGTTGGAGAGATGCGATACCCACCCCAAAATGGGGGTCTCTCCGGATTGGCTCCATGCTTTGCTGTAATCTTTGCGACTTCAGCCAGCAAAGTTGCACGGTTCTTTAGTGGTCTGCTTTGTTTCGATGCCCATGCACCCAATCGACTTTTTAAGGATCTTGATTGAAAGTAAGCATCAGCAGTCGCACCATCTTCTTTAACTACGGTACCGCGTACGCGAATTTGACGGCGTAGAGATTTCCAATGCATGACGAATGCCACTTTGCCCGCACCGTCAATTTCCTGGGCTTTGGCGCTTTCGTAGTTAGTGTAGAAGACAAATGCATCTTCCTCCACGCCTTTTAGTAGAACCATCCGCACGTTTGGCATGCCACTGGAATCGACTGTGGACAGTGCAATTGCGTTAGGATCATTCAGTTCCGCAGCCTCAGCTTCTTTTAGCCATTCCTGGGCAATAACGAACGGATCTTGGCCTGCGAATTTTCCAGTAGATACTGGGTTTTGGTCGGTCATCGATTTTCCTAAACAAGGCTGAGGTTGTTGTTTGTTAGGCCATAAGCTAGGGCAAACTTAGTAGTTGGCCAACTCTCTATTGCCACGATATCTTGATGCACGTTGCGTAATCGCCTAAACGTCGAAAAGAAAACATTTAAAACTTTGCGGGGGACTGAGCATGTCAAACAACCTAATGACGGGAAAACGCGGCCTTATAATGGGTCTAGCCAACGACAAGTCCATCGCGTGGGGCATTGCGAAAGCATGTGCTGATGCTGGTGCTGAACTTGCCTTTTCCTATCAAGGTGATGCGTTGAAAAAACGTGTTGATCCATTGGCCGCTCAGTTGGGCAGCGAAATCGTTCTGCCGTGTGACGTTAGCGACGCGGCCTCAATGGATGCATTGTTCGACAGCCTTAAAGAGCATTGGGGTCAGTTAGACTTTGTTGTTCACGCTATCGGATTTTCAGACAAAAACGAATTGCGCGGTCGTTATGTAGACACAAGCCGTGACAACTTTGCGATGACAATGGACATTTCGGTCTACTCGTTCACTGCAATCATGCAGCGCGCTGAGAAAATGATGACCGATGGCGGCAGCGCCCTCACCCTCACATACTACGGCGCGGAGCAAGTGATGCCGCATTATAATGTAATGGGCGTGGCCAAGGCCGCACTTGAAGCTTCCGTTAAGTACTTAGCTGAAGATTTAGGTAAAGACGGCATTCGTGTAAACGCGATTTCCGCAGGCCCAATCAAAACATTGGCTGCGTCCGGAATTGGCGATTTCCGTTACATCATGAAATGGAACGAATACAACTCTCCACTACGTCGCAACGTGACAATCGACGACGTTGGTAAATCTGCGCTGTATCTACTGTCAGATCTTGGCTCAGGTACGACAGGTGAAAACCTTCACGTGGATGCAGGTTACCATGTTGTTGGTATGAAAGCAGTCGATGCTCCGGATATGAGCAAAGACTAATCACAATCTCTTCCGAACCATTTATAAAATTCAATGGTTCGGCTTCAATTTGCTATTAGGATGTAGACTATGTCAGATCGCTTGCCTCACGAAAAAGGGTTCCATATCAGCTGGGATCAAATCCACCGAGACAGCCGTGCGCTTGCTTGGCGCTTGGATGGCAAAGGGCCTGATGACGGCGCATGGCGTGCAATTGTCGCGATCACACGTGGTGGCATGGCCCCTGCAATGATCATCGCGCGCGAGTTGGATGTGCGTACAGTCGATACTATCAGCATCAAAAGCTATGATCACCAAGATCAATCGGACGCCAAAGTTCTTAAGCACCCTGACGCAGATATGATGGGTGACGGCACTGGTATCCTGATCATCGACGATCTGGTCGACAGTGGTAAAACTCTAGAAGTTGTTCGTGCCCTTTATCCAAACGCACACTTTGCGACCGTATATGCGAAACCAAAAGGCGAGCCACAGGTCGACACGTTCATTACCGGCGTTTCCCAAGACACTTGGATTTTCTTCCCTTGGGATATGGCGCTTCAGTACGTTGAGCCATACCGCGGAACAGACTGAACCAATTAGGGCCGTCACATGACCAAGACACGCACCAACGCCACCTTCTTTCCCCCAGTAATGGAGGCCCGGCGCTGGCTAGAAGGTGTCACACATCGTGCGGATAGGCCCCTAATCAACGTTTCACAGGCGGCTCCCGTTGACCCCCCTGTGAAAGAACTTCGCCAAGCTATGGCAGATGCCGCACTTAACGACGATGGCGCACATCTTTATGGTCCTGTCCTTGGCAATGTTGCGTTGCGCCAAGCATTGGCAACAAAAACAACCTCACATTATGATAGTGCTGTTACAGCTGATAACGTCGCTATCACCTCTGGCTGTAATCAGGCGTTTGCCGCCGCCATTTCATCGCTTTGCGCTGAGGGGGATGAAGTCATCCTTCCAACCCCATGGTATTTTAATCATAAAATGTGGTTGGACATGTCTGGGGTTACATCCGTTCCTTTGCCAGCTGGCCCTGATTTACTGCCAAGTGCAGGCGAAGCTGCAAAACTAATAACTGCGCGTACACGTGCAATCGCGCTGGTCTCCCCGAACAACCCTGCAGGCGTTGAGTACCCCGCTGAGCTATTGCTAGACTTCTACGAACTGGCAAAGGCACATGGTATTGCGTTGATTGTCGATGAAACTTACCGCGACTATCACAGCCAAGATGGCGCGCCACACGCGCTGTTCAGCCAGCCAGATGCACTAGACACCTTCATCCACCTCTATTCATTCTCAAAAGCATTCCGCCTGACAGGTCACCGTGTTGGCGCATTGATTACATCCAAGGCGCGGTTGGGCGAAATTGAGAAGTTCCTCGATACCGTTGCAATATGCCCCGGACAAATTGGCCAAGCTGCAGCGCTTTGGGGGCTCGAAAACCTTTCAGATTGGCTCGCTGAAGAGCGAAACGAAATCATAAGACGCTGCGATGCAATCAAGGCCGGTTTTCCTGCATTGGCAGCAAAAGGTTGGGAACTTAAGTCTGCAGGCGCATATTTCGTCTACATGAAACATCCATTTGACATTTCATCCGCCGATTTGGCACCACGACTGGTGTCAGAGGCTGGCATTCTTTGTCTTCCTGGAACAATGTTTTGCCCAACGGACGATCCGAAAGGTGCACAGCATTTGCGCATTGCGTTTGCCAATTTGGACGCCGATGGAATTACCAAGCTTTACCAAAGGCTGGTTGCCCTAAACATATAAGGCGTTCAACCCCTTGCCCCCCTTCGCCGTGCGCCGTAAACATATCCAACAATTTGGATAAGGCAGGACATTCATGGCCACGGGTAAAAGCATTTCTAAGACATTCGTTTGGATTATCATTGGCCTCGCCATGCTTGGATTGGGTGGTTTTGGTGCCTCCAACTTGTCTGGTACGATCCGCACCATCGGTACCGTCGGTGACAAGCACATCGACGTCGGCGAATATGCCCGCCAATTGAGCCAAGAAATCCGCGCCGTTGAAGCACAAACCGGTGAAACATTGCCATTCTCTCGTGCTCAAGAAATCGGTCTTGATCAAGCGGTGCTTGGTCGCCTGATTTCAGAACGCGCACTGGACCATGAAGCAGCAGTATTGGGCCTAAGCATTGGCGACGAAGCTTTGCGTGACCAAATTGTTGAAATCTCTGCCTTCCAAGGCATCAGCGGATCATTTGACCGCGAAGCATATACTTTTGCATTGGAACGCACAGGCACCTCTGAAGCAGAATTCGAAACCCGTCTACGCGAAGAAACCGCACGTACCCTATTGCAGGGCGCAATGATCAGCGGCGTTGTCATGCCAACTACGTATGTTTCAACGCTACTCGATTACATCGGTGAAACCCGCGACTTTACATGGGCACGCCTTGCTTCTGCGGACTTAAACGCACCACTTGAAACAGCAACAGATGAGCAATTGCAGACATACTTTGAAGAAAACACTGCAAACTTTATGCTGCCCGAAACAAAGCGCCTTACCTATGTGCAGCTTTCACCTGACGCACTGATCGAAAGCATCGATGTTCCAGAAGAAGATTTGCGTGCCGAGTTTGATGCGCGTGTAAATCAGTATAACACACCAGAGCGTCGTTTGGTCGAACGCCTTGTCTACTTGGACGAAGAAGAAGCAAACCGCGCCGCCGCAGCTTTGGAAGTTTCCGGTACAACATTCGAAACACTTGTTGATGAGCGCGGCCTTGCATTGGCCGATATCGACCTTGGCGATGTTGACCGTCTTTCATTGGACGCAGCAGGCGAAGCTGTGTTTGCCGCAGAAGTTGGTGATGTGGTCGGCCCACTCGATACAGACTTGGGCCCTGCCCTGTTTCGTGTGAACGGCGTCTTGCCAGCACAGGTAACAACATTTGAAGACGCTAAATCAGATCTTCAGGAGATTCTTGCAACCGACCGTGCACGCCGTTTTGTTAGCACACAGGCGCAAGACTTTGATGATCTGTTGGCGGGTGGCGCAACGCTAGAAGAATTGGCTGATGAGACCGAAATGGAAATCGATACCCTCGATTGGTTTGACGGCAATGGAAACGGCATCGGTGCATATATTGCATTCGCTGACGCAGCCCGCGCAGTGACTGACGAAGACTTCCCACAAATTGGCAACCTAGAAGACGGTGGCGTATTCGCTCTGCGCTTAGACGAAGTACTGCCAGTACGCGCGCCAGAGTTTGAACAAGCACGCGAGCAAATCGTTGCAAGCTGGGAAAATAATCAGGTTGAAACGCGCCTAAATGAACAAGCGGCTACATTGGTTCCACAACTTGAATCCGGCGCCGACTTTGCCGGTTTGGGCCTCACCGCGACTGAGGAAACAGATCAAACACGCACGGCCTTTGTGGGCGGCACTCCTCCCAGCTTTATGGAAGATGTGTTCAAGATGAATATTGGTGATGTTTCTGTTGTTGATAGTTTTGGAACTGTGTTGGTTGTGCGCCTTGATGCGATTAACCCAACCGAAGAAAACGAAAACGCTGATGCACTGAGTGCACAACTGCAATCACAGATCGAGCAGTCATTGGCCCGTGATCTTTACAATATCTACTCACGTGACGCGGTCCAACGTGCGGGTCAAAACATTGATCCACGCTCTTTGGCAGCTGTACACGTTAACTTCCCCTAAGGTTTAAACTGATGGCCCTGACCCCTGATTTCGAGAGCTTTGCACGTGCATATGATGCGGGCGAAAACCAGATCGTTTACACGCGATTGGCCGCGGACTTGGATACTCCTGTATCCCTTATGCTCAAGCTGACGGGTGCACAAAAAGACGCATTTGTTTTGGAATCTGTAACGGGTGGCGAAGTGCGCGGACGTTATTCCATCATTGGAATGAAACCTGATTTGGTATGGCGCTGTCAGGGTGACACATCTTCAATCAACCGCACTGCGCGTTTCGATAGCGATGCCTTTGTTGCACAAGACGGCAATCCGTTGGATGTGTTGCGTACCCTGATTGGCGAATGCAAAATCGACCTGCCTGACGATCTACCGCAATCTGCGGCAGGCCTGTTTGGCTACCTTGGTTACGATATGATCCGTTTGGTTGAACAACTGCCAAATGTGAACCCAGATCCTTTGGGGCTTCCTGATGCCATCATGTTGCGCCCTTCTGTCATTGCAGTTTTGGACGGCGTTAAAGGCGAAGTTACAGTTGTGTCCCCTGCTTGGGTCAGCGATGGGCAGACCTCGCGCGCCGCATACGCTCAAGCCGCTGAACGTGTTATGGACGCCGTTCGTGATCTTGAACGCACAATGCCAACAGAAACACGTAACCTAGGTGAAGCCACTGAGGCGAATGAGCCTGTCAGTAATTTCACCCATGAGGGTTACAAGTCTGCCGTTGAAAAAGCCAAAGACTACATTCGTGCAGGGGACATCTTTCAGGTTGTCCCATCCCAACGTTGGACCCAAGATTTCGCGCAAAAGCCGTTCTCTTTGTACCGTTCCTTGCGCCGTACAAACCCATCGCCTTTCATGTTCTATTTTAACTTTGGTGGTTTCCAAGTTGTTGGCGCAAGCCCTGAAATTTTAGTCCGTGTTTTTGGCAACGAAATCACAATTCGTCCGATCGCCGGGACACGCAAACGTGGGACGACACCAGAAGAAGATCGCGCATTAGAAGCCGATCTTTTGGCTGATAAAAAGGAACTGGCCGAACACTTGATGCTGTTGGACCTTGGTCGCAATGACGTTGGTCGCGTTGCCAAAATTGGCACCGTGCGCCCTACCGAAGAATTCATCGTTGAACGCTATTCCCACGTAATGCACATCGTCTCGAATGTGGTGGGTGAGTTGAACGAGGGCAATGATGCAATCGACGCATTCTTTGCTGGTATGCCTGCGGGTACCGTTTCGGGTGCGCCAAAGGTACGCGCGATGGAAATTATCGATGAGCTAGAGCCAGAGAAACGCGGCGTCTACGGTGGCGGTGTTGGGTACTTCAGCGCTGGCGGCGACATGGACATGTGTATCGCACTGCGCACAGCCGTCATTCAGGATGAAAAATTATACATCCAAGCGGGCGGCGGCGTTGTCTATGACAGCGATCCCGAAGCCGAGTTTATGGAAACCGTTCATAAGTCTAGCGCAATTCGCAGAGCTGCAAAAGACGCTGCACGTTTTGATGGCGGCAACACTTAAGCACCTGCCTAATCGCACAACCTGCTATTTAATATTTACTGTTTTAGGACAGCTGAAATAGGCGCCATGCTCACACGTGCTGCACGATCCTGCAAACTCCATAGCAGCAGTGCGGAAATCGTATCAGCGCGCAAACGACCCAACATGATCACGCCACCCTCTTGCCCTGCACGGAATGCTGCCTGCCCTAGGAACCTGCGAATAACAGTTGGTGATTGATCCGCGCTGTCAAAGTCACGAAACACGGTAGAGGTTGGCACCCCTTCACGCTCTGCCAATTTGGCAACTGTATTCAGGCCCTTGGATTGTGTCACGAACCCATGGCCTGTCGATAATAAAATTTGAGTGGCTTGGTCAGATGCTTCGCGAGATGCTTGCATTCCGTTACCTACGCCCTCTAGGACCCCAACAACTTCGGTCATTTGACTGAGTACTGCATCCAATGTGACTTCGGCATCACCAGCTGTCGCGCCATCTGGAAAATCGATCATTGCAAGAACTTCAAAGCCCTCTCCACGATACTTGTTCATGCGGGCAACGGCATCTGGCAGACTCGAATCAACGGCAAAGGTAATCGGCGCTGGAAAACTGCGCAAAGCAGGTAGACCAACCGCAGCCCCTTCCAAATCAGCCCCAGCATCAATCAAAACAATCGACATAAGTGGCTTAGCGTCTGCATTTTCAAATGGCACCGCGAATGCATCGATTGGAGGCAGGTTAACAACCTCGACCTGATCTGCAGGTTGCTCAACCAGAGCATCGTCGCGATCGACCAGTGATCCTGCAGGGCGACCAATCTTGGGGCGCAATTCTTCTTCGACAGTGTCAACTGGTGGAAATGTTGATTCTCCATCAACGCTTGGGGCATCAGGCTGCTGCGGTTCCACTGGAGCGACCTCGACAGGTTGCGGTACAGCTGTGGTTTCCGGCGCGACCTCAACAACGGCTTCCTCCGGAATTACATCTAGAGGGGCTTCTTCAAACGCAGTTTCCTCTTTAGGAACCTGCGGTGCCAAAGGTTGGGAAGGATCTGTCGAAATCGACAGTTCCGCTTCATTTACAGGTTCTTCAGGTGCGACCGCTTGCGGGCTTGGTAATACAGGCGCGTCACCATCAACCATAACGGCACCATCGGCCGTATTTGCATCCGGGGTTTCGAGGTCATCAGTGCCACCAGTAACCGGTTTTTGAGATAAATCAGACCCAGCTTCGGCAACAACACTCACATCATCAGGCGCGGGTTGGCTTGTAGTGTTCGCACCATCTTGCACCAAATCAGCATCGGTTGTTCGGGCATCGACACCCACTTGGTTTTCGTTCAAATTCGCAGAAACGCCAATTGGGGCTGCATCTGATACGTTCGGCGCAACAGGACCGTTGGACATTATCGACGCAACGCCCGCTACACCCACAGACACAACTGTGCCCATCATCGCTCCGCTTAAGAAACCTCGTGCCATTGCGCTTACTCCGCCTGTCTTTTCTGTCTCAAATTGTCCCTACCTTGGCTTTCAGTCTTAATTGACGCTGGCTACCAAGCGCGAACATGTATATTTCTACTATACAGTGCCATCGGGGCAACCTGCCAGCACTGAAACACTCAATAACATAAAGTTTGCAAGATGCTGCTCCTGATCGATAATTACGATAGCTTCACATATAACCTTGTCCACTATCTGGGCACCTTGGGCACGGAAATTGAAATCCGGCGCAATGATGCCATTGATGTGCAAGGAGCAATGGCGATGAAACCTGCAGGGATTTTATTATCCCCTGGTCCTTGTGACCCGGATCAGGCCGGCATTTGCCTTGCCCTGACACAAGCCGCAGCAGAGACGCGTACGCCGCTGTTAGGCGTTTGCTTGGGTCATCAATCCATCGGCCAAGCGTTTGGCGGTAATGTTGTGCGCTGCCACGAGATTGTTCACGGCAAGATGGGCATGATGCATCACACGGGCAAAGGTCTTTTCAAAGGTTTACCAACGCCTTATGAGGCAACGCGCTATCATTCTTTGATTGTTGAGCGCGAGACATTGCCTGATGTTTTGGAAGTCACAGCAGAGTTGGAGGATGGCACAATTATGGGGCTACAGCACCGCGACCTGCCAATCCACGGCGTGCAGTTCCACCCAGAATCAATTCGTTCTGAACACGGTCATGCGTTACTACAGAACTTTGTAAATGAGATGGTGGTGCCAGCATGAGTGACGCACTCAAACCTTTAATCGACGCGGCGGCCAATGGCCCTCTAACCCGCGAACAAGCCCAAACAGCCTTTGGCATCTTGTTTGAGGGTGAAGCAACGCCAAGCCAAATTGGCGGTTTCCTTATGGCACTGCGCACACGCGGCGAAACAGTGGATGAATACGCAGCTGCGGCGGCTGTCATGCGCGCCAAGTGTCACGCTGTGTCAGCGCCAGCCGGTGCGATGGATATTGTCGGAACAGGTGGCGACGGGAAAAACACTCTGAACATCTCAACCGCGACAGCTTTTGTTGTCGCCGGCGCTGGGGTCACAGTTGCAAAGCACGGCAATCGTAATCTATCATCAAAATCAGGTGCCTCAGATGCACTGATCCAAATGGGTCTGAACGTTATGGTCGGGCCTAAAGTTGTTGAAAAAGCACTGAACGAAGCCGGTATTGGTTTTATGATGGCCCCTATGCACCATCCTGCCATTGCACATGTGATGCCAACGCGTGCAGAACTGGGCACGCGGACAATCTTTAACATCCTTGGCCCTTTGACCAATCCTGCTGGCGTAAAACGCCAGCTCACTGGCGCGTTTTCACGCGATCTTATTCGCCCAATGGCCGAAACACTTGGCCAATTGGGATCAGAAAAGGCGTGGTTGGTCCACGGGTCTGACGGCACTGACGAATTGACCATCACTGGTGTCAGCTGGGTGTCTGCTCTGGAAAACGGACAGGTCACCGATTTCGAAATCAACCCAGAAGATGCCGGCCTGCCGATACATCCGTTTGAGGATATCATTGGTGGCACGCCCGAAGAAAACGCACGTGATTTCAACGCATTGCTTGATGGTGTACAAAACGCCTACCGCGATGCCGTATTGCTAAATTCAGCTGCAGCGCTTGTTGTTGCAGATGTTGCGACCGATCTAAAACAGGGCGTTGAAATGGCCCGAACCAGCATCGACAGCGGTGCAGCACGCGATAAAATTACTGCCGTGGCTCGTATCACTCAGGAGGCATCATGACCGTTACTATTCTCGAAAAAATCAAAGCCTACAAACTTGAGGAAGTCGCAGCAGACAAAGCTGCCAAACCAATTGAAGCGGTTGAAGCCGAAGCCAAAGCAGCCAGTGCAGTGCGCCCATTCGCAAGCGCATTGCGCGACGCTGCAAAAACGGGTTACGGCTTGATCGCTGAAATCAAAAAGGCCAGCCCATCCAAAGGGTTGATCCGTGGAGATTTCGATCCAGCGGCCCACGCCATAGCCTATGAAGCAGGCGGTGCCGCTTGTTTATCAGTGCTAACTGACACCCCTAGTTTCCAAGGGTCCAAGGATTTCTTGGTTGAAGCCCGTGCTGCCTGCGCCCTGCCCGCATTGCGCAAGGATTTCATGTACGACACCTATCAGGTTGCTGAAGCCCGCGCCCTTGGTGCCGATTGTATTCTCATCATCATGGCCTCTGTTTCTGATGCGCAAGCCAATGAACTAGAGCACGCAGCGTTTCAATGGGGCATGGATGCCTTGATCGAAGTGCACAATGCCGAAGAACTTGAGCGTGCTACCCTGCTGAAAAGCCCTTTGATGGGCATCAACAACCGCAACCTCAACACCTTTGAAACCACTCTGGACACCACACGTATTCTGTCCAAACAGGTTCCAGAGGACCGCATGATCGTTTGCGAAAGCGGCCTTAACACGCCCGCCGACTTGTCCGATATGGCAATGTACGGCGCGCGCACGTTCTTGATTGGTGAAAGCTTGATGCGTCAAGACGACGTGGAGACAGCCACGCGCACCCTTCTGGCAAACCCGACCGTCTCTGGCGGTGGCTTATAATGGCGCTGACCCATTTTGATGGCAAAGGCGATGCGCATATGGTCGATGTCTCGGACAAAGCCGTGACCGATCGTATTGCACAGGCTGCTGCTTGGATTAAGATGCAGCCTGAAACCTTTGATATCATTACTGAAGGTCGCGCCAAAAAGGGTGATGTCTTGGGTGTTGCACGGCTTGCCGGCATCATGGCCGCCAAACGCACAGCAGACCTGATACCTCTGTGTCACCCATTGCCCATCACCAAAGTCGCGGTTGAGTTAGAACCTGATGCGACACTCCCGGGCATCCGGATCATGGCAACGGTGAAAACCACTGGCCAAACCGGCGTCGAAATGGAGGCGCTCACAGCCGCCTCAACCGCCGCCCTAACAGTCTACGACATGTCCAAAGCCGTCGACAAAGGCATGGAAATCGGTGGCCTGCACGTTGTCCTGAAAGACGGCGGTAAATCTGGACGCTACGAGGCACCATAATGTCATTAGGCCGCTCGCTAGAATTGTTCTTCATCGACGGCCGCCCTGACGGGATGCTGACCGCAGAGGTGTTCAACTGGACGGGGCACGTACTTCGCATACCGCGCACCCAAATCAAACAAGGGCTTGATCGTCCTGAATGCAAACACACCGGCGTTTATGTATTGCTAGGCCAAATAGATGGTGAAGCGACCGCGTATATCGGTGAAGCTGAGAACATGCGCGTCCGTCTTGCCCAACATGTAAGTGGCAAGGATTGGTGGGATGAGGCCATTTTGGTTTCGACCACGGGCGATATGCTACACAAAGCACACGTGAAATATCTGGAATCCCGTTTGGTTGAAATTGCACGATCAGTCGGTAAAATGACCTTAGAGAACAGTTCTACACCGCCCCGCAGTAGCTTAAGCGAAGCCGCTTTGGCAAATATGGAGAGTTTTCTTGATACGCTAAATATGGTTTTTCCAGCGATCAGGGTTGATATGTTTTTGGAACGTTCGAGACCAGCTAAGCAGCTTACATTTACAGAAGACGCTCCGAACCAAACATTTATCTTATCATCAAAGAAAACTGGCGTGAACGCCGTCGCAGAATTACAGGATGGCCAATGGGTCGTTCTAGCTGGCAGCAAAGCTCGTGCTAGCTGGGTGGGTACGCACGCGAGTTACCACAATTTACATTCAGAATTGGTCTCAAACGGTACCCTTGAAATTAGTGGAGAGCTTGCAACCTTTACGAAAGATTTTGCTTTCTCGGCTCCAAGTGCTGCGGCCGCCGTTCTATTTGGACGCGCAGCAAATGGTCGAACATCTTGGTTCAAGAAAGACACCAACACAACCTTCGCCGATTGGGAAGAAGATCAAATTCGGAAAGACCTAGTAACATGATCCCCGTTTCCCAAGCCTTGGATGAACTATTCAATCTCGTCTCGCCGCTCGACATTGAACATGTTGCCTTGCGCGACGCAAACAATCGCGTTCTTGCGCAAACTCAGTATGCGACGCGCACACAGCCCCCCTTTGCCGCGTCATCCATGGATGGTTACGCCGTCAAGGGCGCAGAGGTTGAAGATGACTGCATGTTCAAGGTTATCGGTGAATCTGCAGCGGGTCATGGATGGGATGGAACCGTGGGTGCGGGCCAAGCTGTGCGTATTTTCACAGGTGCGCCAGTCCCTAAGGGCGCTGATTTTGTCGTGATCCAAGAAGATGTGACCGTGCGCGGCAATCTGATCACTTTGGGTCGTGACATCGGTCCAAAGGACAACATCCGCCCAGCAGGTGTGGATTTCCTGCAGGGGGATCCAAAGACGGCCCCTCGCACGCTACAGCCTGCCGACATTGCCCTACTCGCATCCATGAACATCGCGCAGGTTCCTGTCTATCGCCGTCCCATCGTTGCGTTGATATCGACTGGGGATGAATTGGTCATGCCGGGGCAAACACCTGAACCCGATCAAATCATCGCGTCCAACACATTTGGCCTTGCTGCGATGCTGGAAAACTTAGGCGCGCATCCTCGTATTTTGCCCATTGCCCGCGACAACGAATCCTCCCTGCGCACTGCGTTTGATTTGGCCGAAGGTGCCGATTTGGTGATCACAATCGGTGGTGCATCTGTGGGCGATCACGATCTAGTGGCACCCGTTGCCGCAGAGTTGGGGATGGAACAATCCTTTTACAAAGTGGCCATGCGTCCGGGCAAACCGCTGATGGCGGGAAAGCTTGGCGATATGGCCATGGTTGGATTGCCTGGCAATCCAGTGTCTGCGATGGTCTGTGGCACCGTCTTTATCGCGCCCATGATCCGCGCCATGCTCGGCCTTGGCCAAAGCGCAAGTCCGCAGCGAAGTGTAGCCCTATCCGCCCCAATCGGCGCGAATGGCCCACGCGAACACTATATGCGTGGGTTTGCCGACACCAATGTTGTGAACAGTGCGGATCAACAAGACAGCTCGCTTTTAAGCGTCTTGTCCCAATCCAATGTCTTGATTGTACGTCCCCCCAATGATCCCGCCCGCAACATTGGCGAGTGCGTCAACGTGATGGACATATAAGGAACAGTTGACACAAAACAGGAACATGAGTAGAACAAACCCAAACCAACTGGGCTGAGGGCTACACATGCTGACCAAAAAACAACTGGATTTGCTGTCATTTATTCACAACCGCGTTCAACGCGATGGTGTTCCGCCCAGCTTTGATGAAATGAAAGAAGCGTTGGACCTACGGTCTAAATCAGGTATCCATCGTCTGATTACAGCACTTGAGGAACGCGGGTTTATTCGCCGTCTTGCACACCGTGCTCGTGCAATCGAGATTGTTAAACTCCCTGACAGCATGGCCTCTCAGGCAGGTGGATTTAGGCCACGTGTTATTGATGGCGATCGTCCAGATAGTCCGCCCCCTACTTCTGCGCTGCCGGTTGAAGCAGTCCATGCAATCAATTTGCCAGTGATGGGTCAAATCGCTGCTGGTGTTCCGATTGAGGCGATCAACCAGTTGTCACACTCAGTCGCCGTTCCGGGCCAAATGTTGTCTGGCGCTGGCAACCATTACGCGCTTGAGGTCAAGGGTGACTCGATGATTGATGCCGGCATCAACAGCGGTGACGTTGTGGTTATTCGCGAGACATCTGTGGCTGATAACGGCGACATCGTTGTTGCCTTGGTTGAAGATCACGAAGCAACGCTGAAACGCTATATCAAGCGTGGTAATTCAATCTCGTTAGAAGCTGCTAATCCTGCCTATCCACCACGCGTATTCACAGACGACAAGGTTAAGGTTCAGGGCCGCTTGGTTGGTTTGATCCGCACCTACTGAACGATACGATTACTTCAGAATTGGGCGGGTCTTTTGATCCGCCTTTTTTGATGGTCGGTTGCTGGGCCACGCGGACCAAATGCGGTCTCCACTGATGTCTCTGGCCGTGATGAAAACAGCTTCATTTCCCTGCAGGTACAGGCCAATTGACCCACTGTTGCGCAACGTTTTCGGATCGTGAACCGTACAGTTGCCGAAGTCACGTTGGATCTCAACACTTGCAATGACGATCTGATCCGATTGACATCGGTCAAACTCAGACACCGCCTTTTTCCCGATCAAGTGCACAAATTCATACGCCCCCACTTGGGCAACCTTCGTGCGCTTCAAACCTGTTCCCCACAATGAGGCCGCGACCAATTGCGAAGATGGATCACCGTCATTTTCCAACCAATTGCGCGCAACAAACCCTGCCCCCTTTTGCTTGCTAAGTGCGCGCCCTTGATCCGTCATAACACCCAACATTGATCCGTTATCAGCAATCAACACCAGCGGTCGGTCATGGCGCGCCCAGATCATGAAACTAGCGGCCATCATAATTAGGCCAATATAGCGCAACCGCCCTTGCCACAGGATCAACCAAAGTGCGCCAATTGAGAGTACAGGTAAGACAAGTGGTGAAGGCCCCGCAACATATCCCTTTGCACCCTCAAAATCCGCAACCCACCCCGCCACGAGCAGTATCCATTGCAAACCAAATCCCATTGCCCACAACCCCACCTCTTCCAAACCAAAGGGGGCTAGGATCGCAGCCAAAACAGCCGAAGGAATAATGACCAATCCCATCAATGGGACGCTTAGCAAATTTGCCACCAACCCGTAGTGCGCAATTGTATTGAAATGCGCGGCCCCTATTGGTGCAGTGGTAAGGCCAGCAACGCCCGATGAAATCACCAGCACGACAAAAGGTTGCGCCCATTTGGGGCCAACCTGAACAGCACCGTCCCGCATCCATCCAAAGACAGCGACCAATCCAGTGGTCGCAGCAAAGGACATTTGAAATCCAGGACCAAGCAGCGCTTCAGGACGCAACACGAACACGATAGTCGCAGCGATTGCCACCGCGCGAAGGCTGATAGCCCGTCGGTTCAACATGATAGCTATCAAAGCGACAGCCACCATAATGAACGCCCGCTCGGTGGCCACGTTCCCGCCAGACAAAGCTAAATAAGCGGCCGCAATGAACAAAGCACCACCAGCAGCAATTTTGCGCGCCGCTATTCTGGGGCCCAGATATGGCAGGAAGATCAAAAACAAACGAAGAGATGCAAACACAAAACCGCTCAGTAATCCCATGTGCAAACCTGAAATTGCCAAAAGGTGGGCCGTATTGCTGGCCCTTAAATCACCCAATGCCTCTTGGCTCATTCCACTACGATCCCCCGTTGTAACAGCCGCAGCGAAACCACCGACGTCCCCTGTTATAACCTCCCGAACGCGCGCAGAAATTGTCATGCGGATTTGAAACACCCATAGCTTCCAATCTTCCGCCGCAACAGCCAAACCAATCAGAGGAACGCGTGTATACCCAACGGCACCCAACTGACCAAACCACGCATGGCGCTGAAAATCAAAACCACCGGGTTCGACTGGTCCACTCGGAGGTGAAAGATGCCCAGTGGTCATCACGCGCATTCCCGGCAACGCTTCGATCCCTTGCGCCGCTTTCTCATGTAGCGAAATGCGTACCTTTTGCGGTGTGCGTGATGGGGACACACGATCAAGGCGTACTTGATCAAGGGTAATGCGCACCGCATCTGAGGCGCTGCGATCCATACCAATAATACGTCCCTCAATTGCACCATAATACCGCCAGCCCAAGATTGGGGCATCTAAGGAGTGGGTGCGCCATGCCGCTATTGAAAACCCGATACCGACCAAACAAATCCCGATAACGATTGGGGATAAAACTTCGCCAAATCGTTTGGCCAACAACAGGCCCGTTCCCCCCAAAATGCCCGCTCCAACGTAGAGTGGCGTAACCGGTTCAAACCTAAGGGAGAAATAGATGCCAATTCCCACAGCTAGGCAGACTGGTACCCAACCAAACATATGCCCACGTTGCCCAAGCATAGCCGTTACCACACGGTCGATGCCGCTCATACTTGCCCCCGCTTTGCGCACTAGATAGGTAGTGGCAAAACTCTATGACCCCCGTGGTTACTGAAAGGTAAATTCCCCATGCCCGCTGAAACATCCAAACCTGTCGTCACCCGTTTTGCCCCTTCACCAACGGGGTATTTGCACATCGGCGGGGCGCGAACGGCTCTTTTCAACTGGCTGTATGCACGCGGGCGTGGCGGCAAGTTCCTTTTGCGCATCGAAGATACGGATCGCGCACGCTCCACACCCGAAGCGACCCAAGCAATTTTGCAAGGCATGGCTTGGCTTGGCTTGGATCATGATGGCGATGTCATCAGCCAGTTTGACGGTGCAGATCGCCATGCAGCGGTTGCACATGAATTGTTAGCCGCAGGCAAAGCATACAAATGCTATTCACCCCAAGACGAAATTCAGGCTTTCCGCGATGCGGCCAAAGCAGAAGGCAAAAGCACCCTGTTTCACAGCCCATGGCGTGACGTAGCGGCAAAAGATCAACCCGATGCACCCTTCGTCGTACGTATCAAAGCGCCCCAAGAAGGCACCACAATCATTAAGGATGAAGTCCAAGGCGACGTAACCATCCGCAACGATCAGTTGGATGACATGGTGTTGCTGCGCTCAGACGGCACGCCAGTGTATATGTTGGCTGTGGTTGTCGACGATCACGACATGGGCGTAACCCACGTTATTCGCGGTGACGACCACCTTAACAATGCGGCGCGCCAAATGACTATATACAACGCGATGGGTTGGGACGTTCCTGTTTGGGCACACATTCCGCTTATTTTTGGCGGCGACGGCAAAAAACTATCAAAACGCCACGGCGCGACCGGTGCCGAAGAGTATCAAGTGATGGGCTATCCAGCTGCGGGCATGCGCAACTACCTGACGCGTCTGGGTTGGAGTCACGGGGATGATGAGTTCTTTACTGATGCTCAGGCCAAGGAGTGGTTTGACCTTAAGGGAATCGGCAAGAGCCCTGCCCGTTTCGATTTCAAAAAGCTTGAAAGCCTCTGTGGTCAGCATATCGCTCAAACAGATGACGCAGCGTTGGTAAAAGAAATTACCGCCTTTTTGGACGCATCTGGCCAACCCGCTTTGTCGGACGCTCAGTCGAATGGACTGCTAAATGGCATGTATTGCCTTAAAGAACGCGCAAAAACCTTTCCTGATTTGCTCGAAAAGGCGATTTTTGTCCTATCCAAGCGTCCAATCGTACCAGACGAAAAAGCTGCAAAAAATCTCGACTCTGTATCCCGTGGTATACTGAGTGAATTGACGCCGCTTTTAAGTGCTGTTAGTTGGGACCGAGATAGCCTTGAGGCTGCCCTAAATGCCTTTTGCGAGGCGAAGGGCACTAAGTTTGGTAAGCTGGCTGGGCCTTTACGGGCAGCCCTTGCAGGACGCGCGGTAACGCCCTCGGTTTTTGACATGATGTTAGTCTTGGGACAGGAAGAATCCTTGGCCCGCTTGACGCAAGCCGCTGTTGATACAGCGGCTACATAAACGACTGTTTCAAGGTTAACCGCTTTGTAAGGGTCGTAACGATAACGATACGCATGACGGGTCCCCGCCAAAAGTGGGCAGACCTGACACATCGATAGGAGAATCCTGTCGTCGACATAATGAAGGGGATCACATGGCTGATACAAAAAAATCCGCAACGCTGAGCATTGATGGTAAGGAGTACGACCTACCGATCTACTCACCAACAGCTGGTCCAGATGTACTAGATATCCGCAAGCTTTACGCTCAGGCTGGCGTTTTCACTTATGATCCAGGTTTCACCTCAACTGCGTCTTGCGACAGCACGATTACGTTTATTGATGGTGACGAGGGTGAGCTATTACATCGTGGCTATCCAATTGATCAGTTGGCTGGAAAATCACATTACCTCGAGGTTTGCTATTTGCTGTTGTACGGCAACTTGCCGTCCCCGAAAGAATTGGAAGATTTCGAAACACGTGTGACAAACCATACAATGCTACACGAACAAATGATGTATTTGTTCCGTGGCTTCCGCCGCGATGCCCACCCGATGGCCATCATGACCGGCGTTGTTGGTGCGATGTCCGCATTCTACCACGACTCCACTGACATCACGGACCCATGGCAGCGCGAAGTTGCGTCTGTTCGTATGATCGCCAAAATGCCAACTATTGCTGCAATGGCATACAAATACACGATTGGTCAGCCATTCGTATATCCACGCAACGATTTGGATTACGCCTCTAACTTCTTGCGCATGTGCTTTGCTGTGCCTGCTGAAGATTACGAAGTTAACCCAATCTTGGCCCGCGCAATGGACCGCATCTTTACGCTTCACGCAGACCACGAACAAAACGCGTCTACATCTACTGTACGTTTGGCGTCTTCTTCTGGCGCAAACCCGTTTGCATGTATCGCTGCTGGTATCGCATGTCTTTGGGGCCCTGCCCACGGCGGCGCGAACCAAGCATGCCTAGAAATGTTGAACGAAATCGGCACACCAGACCGCATTCCAGAATTCATCGCCCGTGCAAAAGACAAGAACGATCCGTTCCGTCTGATGGGCTTTGGTCACCGCGTTTACAAAAACCACGACCCACGCGCGACTGTGATGAAAGAATCTGCAGATGAAGTTCTGGAACTGCTCGGCGTTGAAAACAACCCGATCCTTCAAGTGGCCAAAGAATTGGAAAAAGCAGCACTTGCCGATCCATACTTTGCAGAAAAGAAATTGTTCCCGAACGTCGATTTCTATTCCGGCATCATCCTCGAGGCGATGGGTTTCCCAACGTCTATGTTTACTCCGATCTTTGCTCTGTCTCGTACAGTAGGTTGGATTTCACAGTGGAAAGAGATGATTGCAGACCCACAAAACAAAATTGGTCGCCCGCGTCAGCTTTATCTTGGCGAAACCGTTCGAGATTATGTCGACATCGAAAATCGGTAGATCACCAATACTATCTAAAGAGTTATTTTATGGCTTCACCCGCGAGGGTGAAGCCATTTTTTATTGCAAATACAAATACTAAAGAGACGACCTTCCTCCTAACTGTCTAAGTTGACCCAAATAGCGGTGTCGCTATCTGTATACCGTGCGCGCCCGTTACGAATAAAAGGAGGGATAAAACTATGATCGAATTAGCCATACTATCCTTGCTTGGACTTGGTATCCTTTCAGGCCCATTCCCTTTTGACATGTTAATGGGCAACAGCGACGAAACCGATGAAGACGCAGACATCCAAACGACTTTGGATGATATGCAGCAAACGGGCACCGCTGGGCCAAACGATATTGAAACGCACAACGGTCATGACCGGATATTTGGGCGCGCCGGTGAAGACCTGATTACAAGCGGCGCAGGTAACGATGCTGTTTTTGCAGGTGATGACGCCGATATCGTGTTTGGCCAAGAAGGTAATGATTTTCTACGCGGTGGCGCGGATGAGGATTTACTCGTTGCTGGATCAGGTTCTGATACTCTACACGGCGACGCTGGCGATGATATCTTGTTTGGCGCAGACATTCTAAATGAAATGGAAGTCGCAGAATCTACCCGGTCTGGTGAACCTCCTGCGTTCTTGTTGACGTCAGCGTACGAGGTCGGCGAAGCGGATACGCTGCATGGTGGTGTAGGCTGTGACACGATCGTTGCTGGCTCAAACGACGTTGTTTACACTGGCTTAGGCAACGATGTTGTGACAACGGGCTATTGGATGGAAGACGGCGAAACCGCTCACGTCACTGATTTTGACCGAAACGAAGATGTCTTGGTTTATCTATACGACGGCGAAAACGAGGTGCCCACAGTTGAGTTTATCAACGGCCCAAATGACGATGCGCAGCTGATGATCGATGGATCTGCTGTCCTTACCGTTGAAGGTGTCGATTATACCCAGTTGACGCCTGATCACGTGTTCTTAACGCCCCATGAAGTTACGGCTGATCCAACAAATTCGATGATCAAAACAGGCACAGATGAATCCAATATTTTCGAACTTGGCGATGGAAATGATAAAGCGTTTGGTCGCGACGGGAATGACGGTCTTTTTGGTGGTCTTGGCAATGACTCACTCTATGGTTCAGACGACGACGACTTAGTCATTGGTCAGGCTGGTGATGATTTCCTGCGCGGCGGCAACGATGACGACATAGTCATCGGCGGCAGCGGAAACGACTATATACATGGTGATGCGGGGCACGACATCTTGATGGGTGCCGATCTATTGGATGAAGACCAATGGATCGAAGCAAGAACATCCGGGGACATCCCTCAACTGTCTGTCACCACAGTCTCCGAACAGGGTGATGCGGACACGATATTTGGCGGCTACGGCGAGGATACGATCTACGCTGGTGCAAATGACATCGTCGATACTGGTGAAGGTACAGACACACTTATAACTGGCGTCTGGATGGATGGCTTAGCAGCGGCCACGGTTGTGGACTTTGATCCGGCTGAAGACGTCCTTGTGTATCAATATGACCCATCTGTGCCAACGCCCGTCATTACGTTTGAAAATGGTCCCGACGACAACGCCCAGATGATGGTCGATGGCCACGCTACGCTTGTTATCGAAAACGTCGACTTCAACACTCTTGATGCAGACAACGTATTCCTAATGCCGTTTGCCTAACTTGGTGCGCCATTAAGCAACCATCACACCATTGACGCCCTCCAAAACACACGCATAATATCTGCTTGGTAATTTTGTGTTAGGGTTTTGTGTGTTTTTTACAGTGTCTGTCTCGCTGTCTGCGTTGCTAACCCTGTACGGACTCTTTCAACTTGTCTTTGGTGGGTCTCCCGCAAAACCTGCCATCCCAAACGCGCAAACGACCACAACGCGCCATAGAATGGAATCAGTCGAATATTCACCGCCTCTCCCCACGGTGATTTACACTTTTGACCCTGCTGAAGACCTCGTTGCACTCGTGGCTGTAGACCAATCAGAAACAATAGTGACTGTAGAGGAAGATGGTAAAGACGCTGTGATTTTTATCGGCAATTCCGCGCTCGCACGCGTGATTGGGGCGGCTAAAACATTGACTGCAGCCCATGTAACCTTCATGTCTGAAGACGTTGCAGGCACTTTAAGGGCCATGCATTAATATTCAGACCAAATGCCGAACAAGGTAAACATCCAAAGTGGCCAAAACGAACGACACATCTAGAATGCTCCCAAACGAACAATGGGACGCCCTTTTGCGCGCGTCTATAACCGGGACTGAATGTGCTTTTTTTGAGGATCCAGAGACCGAACAAGAGCGGATAGTTGTGATTTACAATGCACGCAACGCGCCACCCGTTGTGACAATGGACATCAATGACTCTCAATCCTTGGTCACGCTAAAAGCAGACGGCGCACCGCTTGCGGTTATGTCGTGCCATTCAACAAAGGTTCCAACTGCGGACGACGTTGTATTGGTCGCCCGCCATGGTCCTCAAAACAATTAGCGCCCTTCAAATTGTGCAGGGCGTTTTTCAACAAACGCCAAAACACCTTCTTTGAAATCACGCGTACGACCGCATTCACCTTGCTCTGATGCTTCAAGCGAAAGCTGGTCTTCTAGCGTGTTGTCCCACGATCCACGGATCGCACGTTTTACAGATCCAAACGCAGCAGTTGGCCCATTTGCCAAATATGCAGCGCGTGATTTCCAATGATCCACAAATGTATCATCTGAAACGGCTTCCCAGATCATGCCCCAATCATCCGCTTGGCGGGCTGTGATCTTGTCCGCAAATAGCGCAGCACCCATTGCTTTGGCTGTCCCCATTGAACGCGGCATCGTGTAAGTACCACCAGCATCGGGCAATAAGCCGATACGTGCAAACGCCTGCAGGAAGTATGCACTCTCCTTTGCGATCACCACATCAAACGCCAATGCGAGGTTCGCACCCGCGCCCGCCGCTGCACCGTTCACGGCTGCAATTGTTGGTACAGGGCAATCATAGATCGCCTTCAGCATCGGTTCGTATTCGTCGCGCAGCGTTTGCTCTAGATCAAAGCTGTTGCCTGAATTGTCACCCAGGTCCTGACCCGAACAAAACGCACGCCCTGCCCCAGTTAAGACAACACAGCGCGCCGTGCGCCCACCCTCTTTGACCGCATGTTGAATTTCTGCGCGCATCTGGGTCGACATCGCGTTCATTACATCAGGACGATCCAAGGTAATGACAGCAATGTTGTCGTTCAGTTCAAATTTGATCGTCTGGTAATCCATGGCATCTTGTCCTTTTGACTGGCTTAGCCGAAGCATATCAAACGCGTTGCAGTGGGAAAGCAGAACCGCACGTCAATCTTTGAAATCATTATCTAATATCTGAGCCAAGCGCGTTTTTTCCGCATCGCTCAGTCCAGTATCATCCGTGGAAGATCCCTTGGCACGTCCACGCAGGTAAATGATCCCCATTCCACCGGCAAGCAGTAGCATCAACGGGCCAGACGCCCACAAAAGCAACGTGGAGCCATTCGCACGCGGTTGCAGCAGGACATATTCGCCGTAGCGATCAACGATAAAATCCACCGCCGCTTCGTCACTGTCCCCAGCAACCAAACGTTCGCGCAACAGAATACGCAAATCACGCGCCAATGACGCGTTGCTTTCATCAATGCTTTCGTTCTGACAAACCAGACAGCGCAGCCCCTTGGACAGATCACGCGCACGGGATTCCAAGGCGGGATTAGCCAAAATCTCGTCTGGCTCAACCGCCCACAATGGCGAGGCGATCAACATCAAAAGGAAAACAAAACGTTTCATTCTGCAGGCACCGCTTTGGCGTTTGTTTTACGCGCCCCTGCGGCCACGCGGAAGCGGCGATCTGAGAGACTAAAGCACCCACCAAGTGCCATGAACGCACATCCAATCCAAATCCAGTTGGTCAATGGTTTCACATATGTCCGCACAGCCCAACCGCCTGCATCCTGCTCATCGCCGATCACAACATAGACGTCACGGGCCAAATTGTAGTCGATGGCTGCCTCTGTCGTTGGCATCTGGGCCACAGGGTAAATCCGCTTTTCTGGGCGCATCTCTGACAAAACACGCCCATCTTTGGACAATGTGATGTCTGCGATCGTTGCCAAATAGTTCGGCCCCTCAGAATCCGCAACCCCGTTCAACGTGATCGTATAGGCCCCTACATCATAGGGCTGGCCGATTTGGGCCACGCGAATATCCTCGTACTGCCAAGACGTAATGCCTGCGACGCCCAGCATGGTGATCCCAAGGCCGGAATGCGACAGCATCTTGCCCCAATCTGCACGTGGCAAACGCAACAAACGGCCCCAACGGCCACCCCCGCGCCCGGTACGCGACGCCAGATCAATTACAGCGCCCATGACAACCCACGCAGCTAAGAATACGCCAATCGGTCCCAATATGGATCGACCTGTCTGCATAACCCAAACCAATCCCGCAATCGCAAGCGCCAGAACAAACGCATAGCGCAGCGGATAAAACGCGCGTTTAATCTCGGCGCGCTTCCACGGCATCATCGCGCCCACTGGCAAAACCAGCCCAAGCACCAACATAAACGGCGTAAAGGCCATGTTGAAGAACGGCGGCCCCACCGACAATTTGCGGTCAAAGAACATCTCAGCCACCAAAGGCCACATTGTACCCACGAAAACCACGAAACAGCTGACAGCAAGAAGGATGTTGTTAGTAAGCAGTGCACTTTCACGGCTGACCAGTCCAAAGACGCCCTTTGCTTCCATCGTCCCCGCACGCAACGCGAATAGGATCAATGCACCGCCAGTAAAAAAGCCAAGGATCATTAGGATAAACACACCCCGCTCAGGGTCGTTGGCAAAGGCGTGCACAGAAGTCAGCAAACCCGAACGCACGATAAACGTACCAATCAATGAAAAGCCAAAGGCCAAGATCGCCAGCAAAATCGTCCAAGATTTCAGGCTCTCACGCTTTTCAACCACAATGGCAGAGTGCAGCAAAGCAGCAGACAGTAACCACGGCATAAAGGATGCGTTTTCAACGGGATCCCAGAACCAGAAACCACCCCAGCCAAGTTCATAATAGGCCCACCATGACCCAAGCGCGATGCCGATGGTCAGGAAAATCCACGCCGCCAATGTCCAAGGGCGGACCCAACGGCCCCACGCTGCATCCACACGCCCCTCGATCAATGCAGCAACGGCAAAGCTGAATGCCATGCTTAGACCCACATAGCCCAAGTATAAAAATGGCGGGTGAAACGCCAAACCAGGGTCCTGCAACAACGGGTTCAAATCCTGCCCATCAAAGGGCGGAACGGCAAGACGCGTAAACGGGTTTGAGGTGAACAGAATAAATGCAAAAAACGCCACGCCAATCGCGCCCTGAACCGACAAAACACGGGCCCGCAGGCTGGGTGGCAGGTTGGTCCCAAACCACGCAGCCGTAGCGCCAAACAGGGATACGATCAGAACCCAAAGCAACATTGATCCCTCGTGGTTGCCCCATGTGCCACTGATTTTATACAGCATTGGTTTGGCAGAGTGGCTGTTCTGAACAACCAGCAACAGACTGAAATCAGACGATATAAACGCCCACATCAATGCTCCGAATGCAAAGGCCGTTAACATGAATTGGGCAGACGCGGCAGGTTCTGCAACCGCCATCCATGACCGCCATCCCTTGTGGGCGCCCACCAAGGGAACAAAGGTCTGAACGACCGCGACCATAAAGGCTAAAATCAGGGCAAAGTGTCCAAGTTCAGTGATCATCAATGGCATCCATTTTGAAAAACTAAGCCGACTATAGGCCTTGCCCCAAACCGCGCCAATGATATTCGCGCATAACAGCGGTTCACATTGTCGCGGGTCACTGGTTGCGTTTGCACCATGCATCAAGTGCCGCGTTGGCATCTGGCGCTATTGAGGCCACAGACAGGCGAACATCTGGGCCGCTGTCAGCCACACCAACGCTCTCTGCCCGCAACTCTTTCAGTGCTTTTATATTGTGCATCACTTGCGGAACATGCGCCATGGTGCCAACAATTTCACGCTGAAACTTCTGGCTTTTGACCTGATGCCGTGCCCCAAAATAGAACGAGACAATAACACCCAATAACCACCACATCGGTTCGGGCACCAGCGCAATCCCTTGCATTCGCTGCGAAAACCACAAGGGATCAATCATGGCCGCCACGAACAATCCCAGTGTCCCAAGGGCCAATGCAGGACGCGGCAAGCGGTTCACCCCGTCCATAAACCGATCAAACCAACCTTGGCGGGGGATCGCAAACTCCTGACCATATTCACGCATGGCCTGCATTTGAACCTGCGCGCCGCGCTGTGAACCGGCCTCGGCGTTCTCACGAAAGACTTCTACAGTGTCGCGGACCATGTTGCCGCCACCACCAAACATCAATTGAAACATTCGTTCGATCATGCCCATGACGCGACCCTCTTATTAAACTGTGATTGTGAGAGATGGTATTTGGGCGCAATGAATTCTTCGGCACGTCGAATCCACCCACCCTTTTGACCTGCGCGCGTGCGAGCGTATTTGCGGCTGGCAGGACGGCGATCAGCAAGGCGCAGGTAATAATTGCGCCGCGCAATGCCATATGCGTCGATCAAATAGCCACCCGCAGTCTCGAACGCGGCCTGAACCGAGGCGATGGATTGAGGGCCAAGGGCACCATCAACAACAACTTCAAACCCCATATCAATTAACAAGCGTTGAAGTATGCGAACCGCGTTGCCACCTGCATTCACATACATATCAAAGACTGTAGCCTGCAGAGGCTGCGGCAATTGCGCGATCAGCGGCCCCTCAAAGTAGTGTTTGATGAAAATATCGACGGCTTGTGCACGGCTCAGCATCTGCACATCGTGTTTGTCCACATCCCCGTCATGATCAAGATCCAAACCAAGACGCCGCATGGTGTGAATGGTCACGCCAAAATTGGTGGCCCCACCCGGATCATCAGGATCATTCACATAGCCGCCTTCGCGGTCCACAATCTGTTGGGCAATCTGTCGTACCGTTTGCATCACCTTATCCTTTGGCCATTTCTGACCAGGTGAAGATGATTAAATCAGGTTAATTTCCAGTAGCTGCAGCGTACGTTAGCTGCCTTCAGGCTCCACATAGACGCCCTGTGCCTTGAGGGCGTCTATAACCTCAGTTGGCATATAATTCTCGTCATGTTTTGCAAGGATTTCAGTAGCTTCAAAGACACCGTTGATCAAACGACCCGTACCCACCATGCCCTGGTTTTCCTCAAACAGGTCGGGCAAAACACCCGAATAGATGGCAGGAACAGACGCGCCACCATCCGTCACCACGAACTGAATTATCTCACCCTGACCACGCAAAAGGCTGCCAACCTCGACCAACCCACCGATGCGAAACACCTCGGATGAGCTGGGCGGATCTTCGACAACTTGTGTCGGAGAACGAAAGAAATTGATGCCATCGCGCAAGGCATAGCCAATCAAAACAGTCGAAAGGACCAAGGCAACGGCCATGATCGCAACCACTTGAATACGGCGTTGTTTCTTAAGCGATTTCATTACAAGTCCTTAGGGATCAGGGGAACAAAGGGGCCATCATCAGCCCTGTTGTCTCAGGAATACCTAGCATCAGATTGGCATTTTGCAACGCCTGCCCACTGCTTCCCTTGGTCAAATTATCGAGTGCTGCGATTACAATCGCGCGTCCTTCGATCCGATCGGCAACTACACCGATGTGGCAAAAGTTTGAGCCCCGAATGTGACGCGTGCTTGGGGTTTCGCCCATTGGCAACACTTCGATGAACGGTTCATCCGCGTAGGCCGCAACCATCGTGTCATAGACCACTTGCGCATCGCCCTTAACATAGGTCGTCGCCAGAATACCGCGGTTTGCAGGGACAAGATGAGGGGTGAATTGGATTTTCACATTACGCCCTGCCAAGGCGCTGAATTCTTGATCAAACTCCCCCAAATGACGGTGCGTACTGCCAACGGCGTAGGCGTGATAGCCCTCAGATAATTCCGCGTGCAAAAGGTTCTCTTTCAACGCACGCCCCGCACCAGAGACGGCACACTTAAGGTCCAGAATGATCTCGTCCAGATCAATAACCCCTGCAGCAATCAAAGGGCGCAGCACGAATTGGCCCGTGGCCGCATTGCAGCCAGTTCCAGCCACCAAACGCGCGGTCTTAATCTCTTCACGGTAAAATTCGCTTAGGCCATAAACCGCTTCGCCCTGCATCTCGACAGCTCCATGTGGATTGCCATACCACGCCGCGTAAGCCTCAGGATCACGCAGACGGAAGTCAGCACTCAGATCAACAATCTTAAGGGATTTCGGCAGGTCACGAATGACCTCTTGGCTGGTTTTATGTGGCAATGCACAAAAACACAGATCAATGCCAGACCAATCAATCTCATCAAACTTCACCATGTCCGGAAGATCCAGATGGCGCAGGTGTGGAAAGACGGAAGCAAGGGTTTTGCCCGCTTTAGAATACGCCCCTAACGCCTTGATTTCCATGGAAGGATGTTCAGATATTAGGCGAATAAGTTCGGCACCCGTATAGCCACTGGCACCCAAAATTGCGATAGAATAGGTCATGTTTTTCTCGATATATTGGTAAAGATCACGCTGCAGTAAAGGTGATCTGACGTCGCAAGAATTGGGTGGCACGGTTGCTGACTTGTTTGGGATCGCCCGTGGTCAAGTAAGCTGGTTCTCCACTGCCGATTTTGTCACCGTGACGTGTCAGGTAATCGGCCAAGCTTTCGCCCACCAAATTGGCCTGTGAAAACACCTTCACATCAGCGCCAAGCGCCTCTTGGAAGGCATCCAACATCAAAGGGTAATGGGTGCAGCCCAAGATGGCCGCCTGTGGCTTGGGCATTTTACGCATCAACGCATCAACATGCGAACGCACCATCGCTTCGGCCAAAATAAAATCACCGTCTTCAATCGCATCCACAACACCGCCGCAGGCCTGCGCCTCAACATCCACACCAATCGCACGAAACGCCAATTCGCGTTGGAATGCACGGCTCGCCACAGTCGCAGGGGTCGCAAACAGCGCAACATGTTTCACATCAACTTCGCGCGGTGGTGAATTGTCACCCCAATCACGCTCTGTCAGGGCCTCGATCAACGGAACAAACACACCCAAGACGCGCTTGCCCTCAGGGATCCACCCCTCTTGCATACGGCGCAGGGCAGCAGCAGAGGCCGTATTGCAGCCCAAAATCACAAGGTCACAGCCCGCATCAAACAGCCGCTGAACGGCCGCACAGGTCAATTCATAGATGTCATCCGCTGTGCGCACGCCGTAGGGCGCATGCTCGCTGTCCGCTAGATAGATAAAGTCAACATCAGGAAGACACTTTTGCGCGGCCTCAAGTACAGTTAATCCACCTAAACCACTATCAAAAATACCAACTGCCATGCGTCATCAGGCGCGATGCCTGTCCTCAAATTCATATCCAAGATCAAATGATTTGATCGGATTTGGGTTCAGCTCATACGTGGCTTTGCGCAGGAAATCCATCATCTGTTTGGAATCCTTTGCAATCGGGTCCAACACATCGCGCCCAATCGGTTCCCCGATCACGACCCGCACTGGTGTGTCCACGCGCTTTTTAAACTCCTTGATCAATAGCCCAAGGCGCAATGTCGAGTGCAAATGGCTGGCGATCTGAAACAGGCGGCTGGTGTGGCCGTCAAAATAGATAGGGATCACAGTGGCATTTGATTTGGCAATCATACGCGCGGTAAAGCTGCGCCACATCGGGTCCATTGGGCGACCAAAGGGACGTTCGGCCGTACTAACTGTGCCGCCAGGAAACACGCCAATCGCGCCGCCCTGCCCGAGGTAACCCAATGCCGTCTTGCGTGTCGCAATATTGGTTTGAACCCCTTCGCGCGTCTCATCAAAGGAGATCGGCAAAACAATGCGGTTCAGATCCTCTGCCTTGCGAAACACGCTGTTGGCCAAAATGCGAAAATCGCCACGGGCTTGGGACAGGATATGACCCATCATCAACCCATCCAAGATACCATAAGGGTGATTGGCGATCAAAATAACGGGCCCCTCGCTGGGAATATTGGACAGCGCACCACCAACGATATCAAGGCTAAGACCATAGCGATCGACCATCACCTGCCAAAAATCACGCCCCTGCGCGACTTCGTCTTCATACCCTTTTGCCCGTTTGATCAGGCGCAATCGTCCCGTCGTGTTTTCCAGCAACCGCACCACTGTTCGACCACTGCGAGTTTTAACGGAATGCGCATAACTTATCTCGCGGGCAATTTCGCGTGTCTTCAATGACATTGTTGACCTCTGCCTCCACTGCTTTTGATAGGGCAATTAATCCCTCAAATCAGCAATGCCCAGTGTTTATGACATGAACGTAACCAATATAAAGCGATCTTGATTATTCTGCCGCTTTGTTCAGCGTTTCAGCACCCATTCGAATGGCAATTAACAACTCCTCACGCCGTTTGGCCGCCACACCCTCGTTCTTAAGCTTCACAGGACCAAACCCACGGATTTGCAGCGGCAGTTCTGCTAAGGCGACAATTGCATCGCGGTTTTGATCGTTCAAAACCTTCAGGACAGTTTTCATATCCGTCTCATATTGCGTGATCAGCGCGCGTTCCATCTTGCGTTCAGCGGTGTAGCCAAACACATCAAATGGCGTGCCACGCAGTACCTTCAGCTTTGCCAACAGGCGCAGCGGGCGTTCAAGCCAAGCACCAAATTCGCGCTTAACCGGTCGCCCATTCGGCCCCATCTTGGACAGGATGGGTGGGGCCAGATTAAAGGTCATCTTAAAGTCGCCATCAAACTCTGCCCGCGCTTTGCTACGGGTATCAAGAAGCAGGCGTGCCACTTCGTATTCATCCTTGTAAGACAACAGCTTATGATACCCTGTGAGGGCCGCCCCACGAACGGAATCATCAGAAATACCGTCCAAAAATTTACGATACCGTTTGGCCAATCGTTTGCCCTGATACCCAACCAATTGTGCTGCGCGGTAATCTATCTTTTCCGCCATGCTGGTTGGCAGTGAAACCACCTTTGGGGCCAAAATTGCAGCGGCATCCTCTGGAAACAGCACAGCCCAACGCCCAATTTCAAAAGCGCGCAGGTTGCGGTCCACAGCAGTGCCGTTCAGCGTAATCGCTTGGACAATCGCGTCTTGTGAAAGGGGCACAAAACCACGCTGCCAAGCCGCGCCAAAGATCATCATGTTTGAGAAAATTGAATCCCCCAACAATGCTTTGGCAAGATCCGAGGCGTCAAACAACGACACGTCGTCACGCAAACGGGCCTCTAACGCTAAGGTCATCCGCTCTGTTGGCAGTCTAAACTCTATGTCGCGGGTAAAATCGCCGGTGATGATTTCATGAGAGTTCACAACAGCGCCTGTGCGCCCCGCTTGGGTCAATCCCAGCGTCTTTGCACCCGCCGACACAACCAGATCACCACCAATCAACACGTCACACTCGCCTGTCGCCACGCGAATGGCCGAAATATCATGGGGATCATTGGCTAGGCGGCAATGGATATGCACGGCACCACCCTTTTGGGCCAGCCCCGCCATTTCCATCATGCCAGCACCTTTGCCATCGATATGCGCCGCTTGGGCCATGACGGCCCCAATGGTCACAACACCCGTGCCACCAACGCCCGTGATCACCACATTCCATGTGCCATCAATTACTGGCAGTTCGGGCATCGGCAGGTCGGGCAAGGTCAGCTCAGTCGTCGCCTCTTTGCGCACAACGGCCCCTTCAAGGGATACAAAAGACGGGCAGAACCCATTCACACAAGAGAAATCCTTGTTACAGCTGGATTGATCAATCGCACGTTTGCGGCCCAGTTCAGTCTCTTTGGGCACCAAAGACACGCAGTTGGATTGCACACCACAATCACCACAGCCCTCGCAAACATCCGTGTTGATAAACATACGTTTATCCGGATCAGGGAAGGTTCCGCGCTTGCGGCGGCGGCGTTTCTCAGCAGCGCAGGTTTGGATGTAAACAATCGCGCTGACGCCTTGAACTTTGGCGAATTTCTCCTGAACCGTTTGCAAGTCGGCCCGTTCATGAATTTCGATGCCTTTCGGAAAGGCGTCAAAGTTAACATCTTCCTTGTCGTCATAAACCACAGCCAGATTCGCAACACCCATCGCCTTCAACTCGGCAACGATCTGTTCAGCAGGCAATCCACCTTCGTGATTTTGGCCACCTGTCATGGCAACCGCATCATTATAAAGGATTTTGTAAGTTATGTTCGTCCCGTTCGCCAACGCCGCCCGTATCGCCATAACGCCAGAGTGGTTATACGTGCCGTCCCCCAAATTTTGGAAAACATGGTCGCGGGTGGAAAACGGGGCTTCGCCGATCCAATTGGCACCTTCGCCGCCCATATGTGTGAAACCAAGCGTCTCGCGGTCCATCCATTGAACCATAAAGTGACAGCCAATACCCGCATAAGCACGCGATCCCTCAGGCACTTTGGTTGATGAATTATGCGGACAGCCGGAACAGAAATACGGTAAACGGGCCGCTATTTCCTCTGCGTTATCAGAACGGCGTGCCTCGTCCATTGCGGCCAATCCAGCCATAACACCTTCGGTATTGCGCCCTTCCTCGACCAAAATCTGGCCCAACTTTTCGGCGATTTCAACCGGATCAAGCGCCCAAGCGGCCCCAAACAGCACTTTTCCATCTTTAATCCCGCCATAAACACGGCGGCCCCGAAGATCATCAAACAAGGCTTCCTTAATCTGGACCTCGATCAGCTTGCGTTTTTCCTCGATCACGATGATCAAATCCAGGTCATCGGCCCAGGCATTAAAGCCGCACATATCCAGCGGCCATGTTTGACCCACCTTATATGTGGTGATTCCCAGACGTTCTGCCTCTGCCTCATCGATGTTCAGCAAAGACATTGCATGGATCAGATCCAACCAGTTTTTACCAGCAGCGACAAAACCAATCTTGGCCTTTTCAGTGCCCCAAACGCGCTTGTCCATCTTATTGGCGTGACTGAACGCTTCGGCAGCATAACGTTTATAGTCGATAAGGCGCGCCTCTTGATCGATGCGATCATCGACCAGACGAATATTTAAACCACCCTCAGGCATATCAAATTCAGGGGTCACAAAGGACAACCGATGCGGATCACCGTCCACAACAGACGTCACCTCAACCGTGTCTTTCATCGTCTTCAGGCCTACCCAGACGCCCGCAAACCGCGACAGTGCCCAACCATACAACCCGTAATCCATCACCTCTTGCACCCCAGCAGGGCTAACAATCGGCATATAGGCATCGACCATCGCAAATTCAGATTGGTGCAAAACGGTTGAGGACTCACCCGTATGGTCATCCCCCATCGCCATCAGCACGCCACCCGCAGGCGACGTACCTGCCATATTGGCGTGACGCATCACATCACCAGAACGATCCACGCCGGGGCCTTTGCCGTACCACAGGCCAAAGACACCATCGTATTTGCCCTCGCCGCGCAGTTCAGCCTGTTGCGCACCCCAATGCGCGGTTGCGGCTAAATCCTCGTTGATGCCCGCCTGAAAGGTGATCTCGTGTTCCGTCAGCGGCTTAAGTGCCCGCTCCATCTGCATATCAACGGCACCCAAGGGCGATCCACGATAGCCCGTCACCAATCCCGCAGTGTTCAACCCAGCGGCAACATCACGCGCCTTTTGCATCATCATCATACGGACCAAAGCCTGCGTGCCATTCAGCAAAACAGGGCTTTTTTCCAGATCATAACGGTCATTCAATGATATCTTTTGCGTGCTCATCAGGGCCTCCCCAGCGTTGATCAGTCGTGCAGTTTCTTTAACGATAGGTCACAAAAGCTGACCTGTATAGATATTTTTACCGTTGAGCAAAAAAATCCTGCTCCAGCAGTATCAGTTCACGCAAATTCGCCTATAATGGTGGGAACAAATATAATGCAGTATCAGTTACTCAGGGGTGTTCGGTATGGATTGGGATAAACTAAGAATTTTTCACGCCGTTGCAGATGCAGGTAGCCTGACACATGCCGGCGACAAACTTCATTTGTCACAATCAGCCGTCAGCCGACAGGTCCGCGCACTTGAGGAATCCTTGAACGCGACGCTGTTCCACCGTCATGCCCGTGGTCTTATCCTGACAGAACAAGGCGAGTTGTTGTTTGACGCAACCGTCGCAATGTCCAAACGCCTTGATGCAGCAGCCGCACGTATCCGCGACAGTGAAGAAGAAGTGTTCGGTGACCTGCGGGTGACAACCACAACTGGATTCGGAACGCTGTTCTTGGCCCCGCGTCTGCCCAAACTGTATGAAAAATACCCAGACCTACGCGTTGACCTGATGCTAGAGGAACGTGTTTTGGACCTTCCGATGCGCGAAGCCGATGTGGCCATCCGCATGAAAGAACCATCACAAGCTGACTTGATTAGAAAGCGCCTGATGAGTGTTCGCATGCGCGCATACGCGACAAAGAATTACCTCAAAGACCATCCCTTCCCCCATGTGCCAGAGGATCTTAAGGACCATCGCTTGATTTGCCAGAATACAGGTTCTGCACAGGTTGGTGCCAGCGTCACCTTGGTCCAAGAGCTGATGACCCATAATGTTAGGTCAACTCTGACAGTGAATAACTACTTTGGTGTACTTCAGGGCGTTCTAAACAACTTGGGAATCGGTATTCTTCCGGACTACGTTATCGAAGACTTTCCAGACCTTGTACGTGTGCTGCCAGAGATTGAGTCGGCTGAAGTTCCTGTGTTTTTGGCCTATCCAGAGGAGTTACGGCACTCCAAACGCATTTCCGCCTTTCGTGACTTCGTGCAAGAGGAAATTATTATATTCCGTAAACACCTAAGAAATAACGAAAATATCTAGGTATGCGTTATACGCATATCGGGTTTTCACCTCGTGCGGCACATTGCTTATTGATTGGGCGTTATGGGAACACTATCCCAATTCATGAAGGCGGCGAGTACATCCGTGTATCCCACCTTCACCTCCCTGTTGGACTTGGCCGAGCTTTGTGCTCGGCCTTTTTTTTCGACTTTTTTTGAGCGGAGTTTTAGTGCCTTTGACTGCTTCAAATTTCTTTCGAACAATTGCAACGTCGATTTAATGCTTTTGGATTTTTCAAGCAGACGGTTTTGGATTGAGCTGCTGTGTTTTCAAACATAACTATACAGTTAACGCATCCTGAAAAATCTTAACGCGTCAACGATCTTAACAAATCGCGAATGCCTACAAGCCTTTCAAAACGTACAATTCACACCCAAAAATGTACATTATGGCCAATGCCACTCGTTTACGCGTCTTTTGAAAGGGTGATAAAGGTACAGATCAACGGCCCAACTGTACATTTGAACTAAAAATTGGCTCGGTACGCCCCGTTCACAACTTGATCCCACTGTTTAGTGCAACGCCCCTTTCCCCCATCCTCATCAGCCTGTATGACACCCCCAATCTTTGTAAATTCGAGGGAATTAGGCACATGACAGAGCCTGCAATCACACCAGATCTTATCGCCAAACACGGGCTCAGCCCCGATGAATACGCGCGCATTCTTGAGATTGTAGGCCGCGAGCCAACTTTCACCGAGCTGGGTATTTTCTCAGCCATGTGGAACGAGCACTGTTCTTATAAATCCTCCAAAATTTGGCTGAAAACACTGCCAACGACAGGCCCTCAGGTTATCTGTGGCCCCGGAGAAAATGCTGGTGTCGTTGATATTGGTGATGGTCAAGCTGTTGTTTTCAAAATGGAAAGCCACAACCACCCGTCCTACATTGAGCCATATCAAGGCGCCGCAACTGGCGTAGGTGGCATCCTGCGCGATGTCTTTACAATGGGCGCACGTCCAATCGCTTCAATGAACTCATTGTCGTTTGGCGAACCCTCACACCACAAGACTAAGCAACTGGTCAACGGCGTGGTCGCGGGCGTTGGCGGATACGGCAACTGTTTTGGCGTGCCATGCGTTGGCGGCGAAGTACGCTTTGACCCAGCATACAACGGCAACTGCCTTGTAAACGCGTTTGCGGCTGGATTAGCGGACGCTGACAAAATCTTTTATTCAGCAGCCTCTGGTATTGGTATGCCTGTTGTTTACCTCGGCGCAAAAACGGGCCGTGACGGCGTTGGCGGCGCAACAATGGCATCAGCAGAATTCGATGATACTATTGAAGAAAAACGCCCTACTGTCCAAGTTGGCGATCCCTTCACCGAAAAACGCCTGATGGAAGCCACGCTTGAGTTGATGCAAACTGGAGCTGTTATTTCGATCCAAGATATGGGGGCCGCTGGCCTAACATGTTCTGCGGTTGAGATGGGCGACAAAGGCGGATTGGGCGTGCGTCTACACCTCGAAAAAGTTCCCGTTCGCGAAGAACACATGACCGCTTACGAAATGATGCTAAGTGAATCCCAAGAGCGTATGTTGATGGTCCTCAAGCCAGAACTTGAAGCAGAAGCCAAAGCAGTCTTCGACAAGTGGGATCTAGATTTCGCAATCGTTGGTGAAACCATCGCAGAAGATCGTTTCCACATCGTTCACAACGGTGAAACCAAAGCTGACTTGCCGCTGAAAACCCTTGCTGGCACGGCTCCTGAATATGACCGCCCATGGGTCCCAACCCCTGCGGCTGAGCCACTTGCTGACGTTCCGGGCATCGACCCAATTGATGGCCTTCGCGCTTTGATCTCCAGCCCAAATTATGCTGCTAAGCAATGGGTTTATGAGCAATATGACACCATGGTTATGGCCGACAGCGCGCGCACACCGGGCATCGGTTCTGGCATCGTACGTATCCACGGCACAGACAAAGCATTGGCGTTCACCTCAGACGTGACACCGCGCTACGTCAAAGCCAATCCAGTTGAAGGCGGCAAACAAGCCGTAGCCGAAGCCTATCGCAACCTATGCGCTGTTGGTGCGACCCCATTGGCAACGACGGACAACATGAATTTTGGCAACCCAGAGAAGCCAGAAATTATGGGCCAATTCGTTGGTGCGATCCAAGGGATTTCAGCAGCTGTTACCGCATTGGACATGCCAATCGTTTCGGGCAACGTGTCCCTTTACAACGAAACCGACGGTACTGGCATTCTGCCAACGCCAACAATCGGGGCAGTTGGTCTGATCAAGCACATTGATGACATTATCGGCAACGAGGTCCGTGACGGCTATGTGGCGCTTGTCTTGGGCGACACGACAGGTCACCTTGGTCAGTCTGCATTGCTAGCAGAAGTGTTCAGCCGCATTGAAGGCGACGCCCCTGCCGTGGACCTTGAGGCAGAAGCAAAGCACGGCCAGTTCATCCGTGACAACCGCGCAATGATCACAGCCTGTACCGACCTTAGCGATGGCGGTCTTGCCTTGGCAGCGTTCGAATTGGCAGAAGCATCTAACGTTGGTGTTTGGCTAGACAGTGACGATACACCAACATTGTTTGGTGAAGACCAAGCACGTTATTTGATCGCCTGTAACTTTGATCAGGCAGAAGGTTTAATGTTGGCAGCTGCACAAGCTGGCGTGCCTTTGCACTCTGTCGGTAAGTTCACTGGCGACACTGTTTGGATGGGCAATTGCAGCGCGCCATTGTCAGAACTGTCTGAAGTTTACCGCAGTAGTTTTGCTGCCGCAGTCGCTTAAACAACATTTCAAGAATTAGATGCCGGCCTGACGGTCGGCATCTTCCATCACGTTTTGTCTGCTAACCCGCTCATTAAACGTGTCTTTTCCCCGACATCGTCAGGTCGTGAGATCACAGCGGCCAGTTCCTCAAGTGAAGCAATCGAGTGCCCTGCGCGGAAACTATCCACATGGGGCAACATCGCTTTGATGCCTTGGGCTTTTGCGGAGAACTCGTCCCATCGCAGCAACGGGTTCAGCCAAATCAAGCGTTTTGAACTGAGGTGAAGACGTTGCATCTGCTTGGCTAACACGTCCGTATCCGCACGTTCCAGCCCGTCGGTGATCAAAAGCACAACAGCACCCTGCCCCATGACGCGCCGCGACCAATCGCGATTGAAGCCCTCAAGGCATTCACCGATCCGTGTGCCACCTTCCCAATCTTGCGCCTCAGCCCCAGCGGCTGACAATGCAGCGTCCACGTCGCGTTGATGCAAATGCCGCGTTATGTTCGTCAGACGCGTTCCAAAGGTAAAGGCATGCACTTTGGCCCAACCCGCACCCTTTGCGTTGCTTACGGCATGTAGGAAATGCAGCACAGCGCGTGAATATTGGCTCATAGACCCCGAAATATCACAGAGAACAACCAAATTGGGCCAACGATGACGGGATGTTTTGTACATCACCTTGTGTAGTTCGCCCCCTTTTCGCATAGCAGCACGCAGGGTTTTAGCAGCATCTACCCTACCACGTTGGGATGATTGCGTGCGCCGTGACAACATCGGGTCAACGGGCAGCTTTATCCGCGCCAGCATTCGTTTGGCTTGGGCCATCTCAGCTGTGCTCATTTGTTCGAAATCAAGTGAACGCAGCCTTTCCTCAGCACTGATAGTCAACGATGCATCAATCTCGATCTCGCTGTCTTCGCGCTCTTTCTCTGGCTGATTGACTGGGGCTTCGGCACCGTCAAGCAACGCCTCAGCCGCACGTTTTTCGGCCGCTTGCGCGTTGCGTTCTTCTTGAACCCCACGAATGGCTGGCAACATCGCAGCCATCATATGCTCAAGATATTGGGGATCGCGCCAATACAATCGAAAGACTTGCGCATAGACGACACGGTGTTCGGGCCGGTTGACGAAACAAGCATGTAACGTCCAATAAAAGTCCTGTTTGTTCGTAAATCCCGCGATTTGAACTGCGCGGACTGCATCTATGACCCGTCCCGGGCCAATCGGCAGCCCAGCACGACGAAGTGCACGAGCAAAATGCGTTATGTTACCCGCTAGTTTGGGGTTCTCAGGCAGTTCAAGTGGGATGTGTTCAACCATATTAGAACGCCTTGAGGGGTTAGCCCCAGCCTCCTGAAATGGCAATTTTAGGACCCATCACTGTGATTGCTCTAAGGACGCTTTGGCCTGATCCAATATCCGTTTCGCTTCAGATCCATGCAGTTTTGAAATATCATCTTGATACTTCAGAATGGCCCCCAATGTGTCTGCGATGGCTTCTGGACTTAACGCGATCACATCAAGCGCCAACAAACATTTTGCCCAATCAATCGTCTCTGCGACGCCTGGTTTTTTGAACAGGTCTTCTGTCCTAAGATGCTGAACAAAAGCAACTATTTCTCGGCTTAAAGTTTCCGCAGCTTCTGGTGCCTGCGCAGTTAGAATTTCCATTTCCCGTTCGAAATTTGGATAATCCACCCAGTGATAAAGACAACGCCGCTTTAGGGCATCATGAACTTCGCGGGTGCGGTTAGATGTTACAATAACAATGGGCGGTTCTGGTGCCTTGATCGTACCGAGTTCTGGGATCGTCACCTGAAAATCACTAAGTGCCTCTAGCAAGAAGGCTTCAAAAGGCTCGTCTGTACGATCAAGTTCATCAATCAAAAGCACGGGCGCACCGTTTTCATCAGGACGCATCGCTTGCAGTAACGGGCGCTCAATCAAGAATTCATCGCTAAATAACTGTGTCTGAAGTGCTGCGCGATCCGTGCCTCCTGAGGCTTCAGCCGTGCGAATTGCAATCATTTGGGCAGGAAAGTTCCACTCATAGACGGCCGTCGCGGCGTCCAATCCTTCATAACATTGTAACCGAATAAGTCGTTTGCCCATACTCGCGGCCAACGCTTTCGCAATTTCCGTTTTGCCAACGCCGGCCTCGCCTTCCAAGAAAAGCGGTCGCCCCAGCTTGAGGGAAAGGAAAACAACCGTCCCAAGTGCGCGACTGCAAATGTATCCTTGTGCTGCAAGCATGGTTTGGACTGCATCGATAGATGAAATGTTATTCATTGGCGGTCTCCCTACCTTACAATGGTGCATTGCTTGACGGATCGGTCAACCCTAGATCCTAAATCACGCGTTCATTTCATGGTGCCACCGGAACCGAAGAGCTCGCGATCAAATTACAACTCCAGACTGAAAAAACACCCACTAGGGGAATCCATCTTGAGAAAACGTGTTTTTTCCTCCCAAAAGGCCGACAATGGGACCATGTTCTACAAAATTTTGCCATATTTTAGGGATATCCCCATTCAAGAACCCACCAACAAAAGGTGGACGCGAGCAATTGAGGATAACGTAAATGCATGACGATCTAAGCGTATTCGAAACGTCTTTGGCCGATCTGCCTAACGGGCCATGGCTTAAGAGAATCTCTGAGATTTCGGAGGAACATGGCTATTTTCAACCGCTCGGAAAACAGCATTTCGCTACCTTTGTAGAAGACAAACCAATCCTTTTGGTAACGTTCGAGACTGTTCCCAACCTTCGTGATTTATCGAAAACGTCCCAACCTTTCGGCTGGGAATTGTTCAAAGAAAACGGTTGGTCACATTTGTGTATCGTTTCCGATGGCAACACTTGGTTTCGCGATCCAAAAGTTTATGCCTACTTCGATCGATTGGTTGATGACGGCTTTTTTGATGAATTCGATCAAGTCGTATTTTACGGTTCAGGCCCTTGTGGTTACGCAGCAGCAGCATTCTCGGTTGCTGCGCCAGGTGCGACAGTGGTCGCGGTCCAACCACAGGCCACACTCGACCCACGGGTAACCGAATGGGATAATCGCCACAAAAAGATGCGCCGTGCCGACTTTACCAGCCGCTATGGTTATGCGCCTGATATGTTGGACGCAGCTGAACAAGCATACGTTATTTATGATCCCTACGAACAAATGGATGCAGCGCATGCCGCCATGTTCACACGTTCAAATGTCAAAAAGTTACGCATGCCAAACATGGGTTCGGCATTGCAGTCCGAAATGATGAGGATGGAGATTCTGAAACCGCTTCTAATTGCTGCAAGCGATGATAATTTGACCAATCTTAGGTTCGCTAAGCTGTTTCGCACACGCCGCGGCAACAGACGTTATTTATACGATTTAATGCAAAAGGCTGATGGGCAAGAACGTGATTATCTAACGCGAGCGATTTGCAATCATGTTATGGCATCGGGCAAAGCTCTTCGTTTCGAACGTAAATTAAAAGCGCTCGATGCAAAACTCACTGCTGAGGACTAGCTTAGATCCGCCCTGCGTGCTAACGCGCGTGGCATGACATCACAGATCACGCTTAGACGCCCCGACGATTGGCACCTTCACCTGCGCGACGGCAATATGCTGCGCGCGGTTTTGCCGTCCACTGCCACACATTTTGCACGTGCGATTATCATGCCGAACCTAGTTCCGCCTGTTGTCACGTCAGCAGATGCAGCAGGATATCGCGATCGCATACTAAGCGCGCTGCCCGAGGGGTCCACCTTTGAGCCTTTGATGACGCTGTACCTAACCGAACAAACCGATCCTGATGATGTCGCCGCGGCCCATGCCTCTGGCCTGATCAAGGCAGTGAAATTGTATCCTGCTGGCGCTACGACAAACTCTGCATCAGGTGTCAGCCATTTCGACAGCGTACGACCAACGCTTGAGCGTATGGCTGAAATTGGCTTGCCGCTTTGTGTGCATGGTGAGGTCACCGACAGCGATATCGACATTTTCGATCGTGAAGCGGTATTTATCGATCGTGTCCTAGACCCAATTCGCCGCACCACACCAGGTTTGCGCGTGGTTATGGAACACATCACAACCTCAAACGCCGTTGATTATGCGCGCAGCCAAGACGAAACATTGGGTGCAACAATCACCACACACCACTTGGTCATCAACCGCAATCACATCCTAGCTGGCGGGATCAAGCCACACTACTATTGCCTGCCTGTCGCCAAACGCGAAGAACACCGTCTTGCACTACGCGATGCTGCTACATCTGGTGAGGCACGTTTCTTCTTAGGAACAGACAGCGCGCCACACACCGATGCGAACAAGCTGTTGCCATGTGGCTGTGCTGGTTGCTTTACTGCACCCAATACGATGTCGATCCTTGCTCAAGCGTTTGAAGAAGACGGCGCACTCGACAAATTAGAAGGATTCACTTCCCTGAACGGCCCAGCGTTTTATGGTCTACCAGTGAATGAAGAAACGATAACTTTGACTAAGGGTGATCCAGTCACCTACCCAAGCCATGTTGAAACACCTGACGGCCCTGTCACGGTTTTCGATCCGGGCTTTGATCTGAATTGGCGCGTTGAGTAAAACGCGCTTGCTGCAAATTAAGACTGCCGACACAAAGGACACGAAATGATCCCTACAAGCTACCCAGACGCAAAAGAAATGGCCCGCCTGACCGCCCGCATGCTGCTTGAAATCAAAGCCGTGCACTTTAACACTGCAGAACCATTCACGCTTGCTTCAGGGCTGCCAAGCCCAACTTACATCGATTGCCGCAAGTTAATCAGCTATCCGCGCATTCGCTCAGCCCTGATGGATTTCTTAACTGTCACCACAATGCGAAACGCGGGTTTTGAAGCCTTCGACAACATTGCAGGTGGTGAAACCGCAGGGATTCCATTCGCAGCTCTCGTTGCGGAACGTATGGCACTTCCAATGACCTATGTACGCAAAAAGCCAAAAGGTTATGGCCGCAATGCACGCATCGAAGGTCAAATGAATGAAGGCGAACGTGTTTTGCTGGTCGAAGACCTGACAACTGACGGCGGTTCAAAACTGTCATTTGTTGATGCGATTCGCGAGACTGGTGCAACTTGTGCCCACACTGCTGTGATTTTTTACTACGGTATTTTTCCTGAAACGGAAAAGACCTTGGGCGATCATGGGGTTGACCTACATTACCTTTGCACATGGTGGGATGTTCTGGCCGAAGCTAAGGACTCTGGTGCGTTTGATGCCGAAACAATCAAAGGCGTCGAAGCCTTCCTAAACGATCCACGTGGCTGGCAAGAAGCCAATAAAAAACCTTAAGAAAAACACCGTATCTAGGGACAGAGTTAACTTTTGATCCTAGATACGGTATACTCCCCACCAAGCGAAACATATCCACAAGATATCCAGATTGCGCTGCCCCACCTTTGACGTTTAAGACAAACGCAAATACCGCTGGGGGCATACGGGGACACCATGAACGAAATTAGCAGCATTCCAGTATCCGGAATCCCTGAAGTTCAGGCAGCTGAAACTATGCCTCATTCTATCGAGGCAGAACAGCAATTGCTGGGCGCGATTCTGACCAATAATGACGTATACGACCGTATTGCTTCGATCATTGGTGAAAAACACTTTTATGAGCCTGTTCATGGCCGCATCTTTGACATCGCAGCTGCCCGTATTGCAAAAAACAGCCTAGCCAGCCCCGTTACCCTCAAATCCTTCATGGCAGATGATGAAGGCTTGAACGAGCTTGGTGGCGCAGCATACCTCGCACGCCTTGCCGGTGCTGCAGTCAGCGCCTTTGCTTTGCGTGACTATGCACAGATGATTTACGATCTGGCTGTGCGCCGCGACTTGATCCTATTGGGCCGCGACATCAGCGCCAAAGCAGCGCAAGTGAACGTGGATTCGGAGCCGCGCGAGCAAATCGTTGAAGCCGAACAACAGCTTTATAAGCTGGCCGAACAAGGCCAAGCAGAAAGCGGTTTCCAAAGCTTCCTAAAGGCTGTGACCGAGGCCGTGAACTTAGCCAACACCGCATATCAGCGTGATGGTGGCATGTCTGGTATCTCCACAGGCTTGATAGATATGGACAAAAAGCTTGGCGGCTTGCACCCGTCTGACCTTTTGATCCTTGCGGGTCGCCCATCCATGGGGAAAACTTCACTTGCGACCAACATCGCGTTCAACGTGGCCAAAGCCTACAAAAAAGGCAAAAAGCACGATGGATCTGAGGGGGCAATCGAGGGTGGCGTTGTAGGCTTTTATTCCCTTGAGATGAGCGCGGATCAGTTGGCGGCACGTATTCTGTCTGAAGCGTCTCAAGTGCCATCAGAGCAAATTCGTCGTGGTGATATGACCGAGACTGAATTCCGTCGCTTTGTTGATGCCGCAAAGTCGCTTGAGGCATGTCCCCTGTTCATCGACGACACACCTGCCCTACCAATCAGCCAATTGGCCGCGCGTGCCCGTCGCTTGAAACGGACACATGGGCTAGACTTGTTGATCATCGACTACCTTCAGCTGGTGCGTGGCACAGGTCGTTCAGAAAACCGTGTGAACGAAATTTCCGAAATTACGATGGGTATGAAAGCGATTGCCAAGGAACTGCAGATCCCTGTGATCGCGCTGTCTCAGCTTTCGCGTCAGGTTGAAAATCGCGAAGATAAACGCCCGCAACTCTCTGACCTTCGTGAATCGGGTTCAATTGAGCAAGACGCAGACGTTGTTATGTTTGTATACCGCGAAGAATACTACAAAGAGCGTGAAAAGCCCGGCGATCACGATCTTGAAGCCATGGCACGCTGGCAAGAAGAGATGGAGCGCTTACATGGTCGCGCCGAGGTTGTTATTGGCAAACAACGTCACGGCCCAATTGGCACTGTTGACCTCTCCTTTGAAGGTAAGTTCACGCGCTTCGGCAACCTCGCGCAGCCTTGGCAAGATGGTGGGCGCAACGATCAAGAATTCTAACTCCAGCCGTTATCCAACGGCATAAAACAGATTTCCTCTTGACCCCACGCGCCGCCCTGTCAAAACCGAATTATGGGTACAGCAAGACTAACAATAGATCTAAACGCCGTCGTCAACAATTGGCGCGCTTTGGATGCAATGACAAACTGCGAAACCGCGGCTGTCGTTAAGGCAAATGGCTATGGCTTGGGAGCACCCTCAGTGGCGCGGGTTCTTGCCAAAGCAGGAGCACGTACATTTTTCGTAGCAGCCGCCGAAGAAGGTGTGATTTTACGCACTGCACTTGGTTCAGGCCCAACGATAAACGTCTTCTCCGGCCATATGGACGGCGACACAGATATCATTCGTAGCTCAGAATTAACGCCAATGATCAACTCCGTTGACCAGATGCTGCGCCACGTCGAGGCATTGCCAGCGGCCCCATTTGGTATCCAGCTGGACAGCGGTATGAACCGACTGGGCATGGAGCCCGAAGAATGGTCCGCAGTGCGAGACATTGCTCTTTCACAGAACCCAACACTGATCATGTCTCATTTGGCGTGTGCTGACGAGCCTGATCATCCAATGAACCGCCATCAACTCAAAGCCTTTCGCGAAATGACCGATGGGTTGGATGTACCATGTTCATTGGCGGCGACAGGTGGTGTTTTGCTTGGGCCAGAGTATCACTTTGACATGATCAGACCCGGGATCGGGCTTTATGGTGGTATGCCTTATGAGGATGCACAGACCGTGGTCACATTGGATATTCCTGTGATCCAAACCAGAACAGTCGCCCAAGGCGAAACAGTGGGCTACGGCAATCGCTGGGTCGCGGAGCAAGACAGCACTATTGCAACAATTGCAGCTGGCTATGCTGACGGTCTTATCCGCGCGATGGGAGGCGGCGCACGTCTTTTTGCTGGCAACATCCAAGTTCCTGTCATTGGACGTGTTTCTATGGACCTAATAACAGCAGATGTGTCCCACCTGCCAGAGGTTCCGGCTACACTGCAATTGTTGGGTGCGCATCAATCCGTTGATACTATGGCTAGTTTTGCTGGAACCATAGGTTATGAAATCCTTACCTCAATGGGCAATCGATACGCACGGACCTACCTAGAATGAGGTTGCTGGTTTCCATAGGTCGTGCGTTTCTTGGGCTAATTGCTGCAATTGGACGTATTGCGATTTTTGCAGGACAAACGCTTGGTCATATTGTTCGCGGACCATTCTATTTACGTGAACTAGCCATTTCCTTTTTGAACATCGGCTGGCTGTCCCTGCCCGTTGTTGGGCTGACCTCTCTGTTCACGGGTGCCGCGCTGGCGTTGCAGATCTATGCAGGCAGTGCCCGATTTAGTGCAGAAGCTGTGGTTCCCCAAATCGTAGCCATCGGCATGGTGCGCGAACTTGGCCCCGTTCTGGTTGGGCTGATGATTGCCGCGCGTGTCACTTCTTCAATCGCTGCTGAAATCGCGACGATGAAGGTTACTGAGCAGATCGATGCGCTTGTGACGTTGTCTACACACCCCATGAAATATCTGACCGTTCCACGTGTTTTGGCCGCTACCATTGTTGTGCCATTGCTGGTTGCCGTTGGTGACATCATCGGCATCTTCGGTGGATACGCCGTGGCAACAGGCACACTAGGGTTTAATCCTGCGGCTTATATCCGCAACACCTTAGACTTTTTAGAACTGAAAGACGTTGTGTCTTCACTCGCCAAAGGTGCGATGTTTGGATTTATTGCTGCACTGATGGGATGCTATTACGGCATGAATTCTGGCCGTGGCGCTCAGGGCGTTGGCAGTGCGACCAAAGGATCTGTGGAAGCTGCTGCAGTCTTGATTTTAGGTGCGAACTTCGTTCTGACGGGGGTGTTTTTCTCACTATGATCGAACTTATTGGTGTAACAAAATCCTTTGGAAACAACCATGTACTGCGCGGTGTTGACCTCACTGTAGATCGCGGAACATCCTTGGTGATTATTGGTGGCTCGGGGACAGGTAAATCAATCACAATAAAGTCTGTCTTAGGTCTAATTACACCTGACGCAGGGAAAATAACTGTGGATGGTCAGGATGTCACCCAGACCGATCGCGACGCGTTCTTGGCTCGTTTTGGCATGTTGTTTCAAGGTGCAGCATTGTTCGACAGCCTTCCCGTTTGGCAGAACGTTGCTTTCCGTCTTTTGCGCGGCTCACTCAAACGCCCAAAGGACGAAGCTCGACAGATCGCTATAGAAAAGTTACGGCGCGTTGGGTTGACCCCAGATGTAGCAGACAGATTGCCCGCGGAATTGTCTGGCGGCATGCAAAAGCGTGTTGGCCTTGCCCGTGCCATTGCGGCGGATCCTGAAATTATCTTTTTCGATGAACCAACAACAGGCCTTGACCCGATTATGGCGGGCGTCATCAACGACCTGATCCGCGAAATCGTCGTGGAAATGGGCGCGACTGCCATCACCATCACTCATGACATGACATCTGTTCGTGCGATTGCTGACAATGTGGCAATGTTACATGACGGCGTCATTCAATGGACTGGCCCTGTTGGCGATATTGATACGTCAGGCGACCCCTTTCTTGACCAATTCATCCATGGTCGCGCAATCGGCCCCATTGAAGCGGTCCGCTAGATCGCCCATATCCATATGGTATTAAAAGTAGGTTCCCTATGTTGCGCTATACCAATCTGTCCCTTTTGATCCTTTATCCCATTGCGTGGTTTGCCCCACTTTTGAATGCTGGATTGCTCCCATTGTTTGGTCTCAAAGAAATCAGCGTAATGAGTGGCCTGCAATCCTTGTGGGAAACCGATTTGTTTCTTGCCCTTGTGGTAACCGTTTTTGCTTTATTTGCTCCCTACGCAAAGACAATCGGTTTGGCATTACTTCATTGGAACCTGCTGAGCCAAAAGCTGCTGCCAGCACTTCACATCCTTGGAAAACTAGCGATGGCAGATATCTTTTTAATCGCGTTGTATATCACCCTATCGAAGGGAATCGGGATCGGACGTATCGAAACTGCATGGGGACTCTATTTATTCACCGCATGCATCGTCGCATCACTTCTTGTGTCTCTGTTCAGTAAACAGTCCGAACCACAGCATTTGAGTTAACTCTAATTTGCAACAAGTGTGATTACTCGGCCGCTTTTACAGTAAAAATGAGCCAAAAATGTAAATTTTCCCCTCGCGCAAACAGCCAATAAGCGTACGTTCGCTCATCAACAATCTAACGCTTCTGGGGGAGGGTCTGACGTGTTGCAACTAAAGGCCTTGGCCATCGTCGTTCAGTATTTAATGCAAAGACTTGCTTTGCTTGTGTTCGCCTGTGCGTCCCTGATAATTTTGTGCGCTACAATCGCCGCAAGCTTCGGCATGTTGCCCTGGATTCAAGTGAACTTGCGCTGGGACGGTCAAACCGTACCAAATGCTGGGATGTTTTTTCAAATAGGGATAACCATCCTTGCCGTTGGTATTTGCTTTTTCCTTCCGTCCAACAGCCGCATTATTCAGCTTGAAAACTCGCACCGCCAGTTTTCAATCAGTATGTCTGATGTCTCTCGCGCTTATGGCGCGGTTCACGCCGCAGACCGCGGTGATGCTTTCCGCCTCAGCAATGAATTTGACAGCGTACGCGAGCGCCTAATCTATCTGCGTGATCATCCAGAGTTATCATCTCTTGAACCAGCTGTTTTAGAAGTAGCCGCGCAAATGTCTCACATTTCCAAAGAATTGGCAGAGGTTTACTCAAATGATCGCGTTGCACGCGCCCGCGGGTTTCTTGAGCAACGCCAATTCGAGTTACAGCAATTTAACGACCGTTTGGGCCAAGCTAAAATAGTCAGCACCGAATTGAAGCACTGGCATCACGAAATTGAGCTAGAAGAATCTGTCGCTGCCGCACAATTGGATCGCCTTCGCGAAGAACTTAAAGATGTGCTACCAGAACTTGGGCTCGAAACTGTTGTTCGTGCGGACAACACCGTTGTTGAGCTGACACCCAAAGCGGCCGAATAAGTGGCAATTAAGTTTTGACGCCGAGCGATAGCTCAGGCACATAAGCCACATGGCAAAAACAACAACCACCTTCACATGTTCCGCCTGCGGTGCAAGCTCGACCAAATGGTCAGGACGCTGCGATGGCTGCGGCGATTGGAATACAATCTCTGAGGACACAGGCCTTTCCACGTCAGGCCCGAGCGGCAAAGCAAGTAAGTCCATCGGTGCAAGACGCGGCAGTACCATTGAACTGACCGACCTTGCTACCGAAGAGGCCCCGCCCCCACGCACCCATTCTGGGATGAATGAACTCGACCGCGTTTTAGGTGGAGGCTTGGTCCCGTCTTCTGCAATCTTGGTTGGCGGTGATCCAGGAATCGGAAAATCAACGCTTTTGCTTCAGGCTGCAGCTCAGTTCGCAAATGCTGGCTTGAAAACCATTTACGTGTCTGGCGAGGAAGCCAATGCTCAGGTGCGCATGCGCGCAAAACGTTTGGGTCTTGCCGACGCACCTGTCAAACTCGCTGCAGAAACCAACTTACGCAACATTCTGACCACCCTTGAGGTAGAAAAACCTCAACTGGTCATCATCGATTCCATTCAAACTATGTGGTCTGACACCGTCGACAGCGCCCCTGGTTCTGTCAGCCAAGTACGCAGTGCAGCCCATGAATTGACCACTTTCGCCAAACGCAACGGTATTTCAGTTGTCTTGGTTGGGCATGTCACCAAGGATGGGCAAATCGCCGGCCCACGTGTCGTTGAGCACATGGTAGACACAGTATTATATTTCGAAGGCGAACGCGGTCATCAATTCCGTATCCTTCGCGCCGTAAAGAACCGCTTTGGTCCATCCGACGAAATCGGCGTTTTTGAAATGACAGGTCGTGGCTTGTCTCAAGTTACCAATCCATCAGCCCTGTTCCTAAGTGAACGCGGCGAACCTAGCCCCGGCTCAGTCGTATTTGCAGGCGTCGAAGGAACTCGTCCCGTTTTGGTCGAGCTTCAAGCCCTCGTTGCCCCAAGTCCCCACTCCCAACCTCGTCGAACAGTCGTTGGCTGGGACGGTGGACGTTTGGCAATGATCTTGGCAGTGCTGGAATCGCGTTGCGGCATCCCTTTTACGGGACTTGATGTGTATCTGAACGTCGCTGGTGGCATGAAAATTAGCGAACCCGCCGCTGACTTGGCTGTTGCTGCAGCCCTGGTAAGTGCGCGTGAAGACTCTGCTTTGCCCGAAGGTGCCGTTGTTTTTGGCGAAATAAGTCTATCCGGAGCCCTAAGACCGGCCCCACAGACCGAAAACAGGTTGAAAGAAGCGCAAAAACTTGGTTTTACGTCGGCAATCGCACCTACCGGTGGAAAAACGATAGACGTGAATGGCATATCCCTCAATCAAATGGGTGATTTGACAGCGTTTGTTGGTGAAGTGTTTGGTGCTGGTTAAGCATCGGAGTTGAAAGGCAGAAGACTATGGATTTTACAATTATTGATGGCGTTGTCGCCATAGTCATCATTCTGTCAGCTTTGCTGGCCTATGGTCGCGGATTGGTCCGCGAAGTTATGGCCATTGTCGGGTGGATAGCTGCGGCCGTTCTGGGCTTTATGTTCGCCCCGCGCGTTGAGCCGCTTGTGCGCGAGATTCCAGTTGTTGGCGACATCATTGCTGACAGCTGCGAACTAAGCGTTATCGGCGCATTTGCAATTGTTTTCTCGATTGCTTTAATCGTCATGTCACTTTTCACCCCTCTCTTCTCCTCACTTATCCGTCGCTCAGCGCTTGGTGGTTTGGATCAAGGTTTGGGCTTTTTCTTTGGCGTCGTGCGTGGCCTCCTTCTCGTCGCAATCGCCTTCTTTGTTTATGACACCGTCATAACAGGCCAAGAATTCACAATTGTGGACGAAAGCCGCTCTGCAGCAGTATTTGGTCGCTTCACTGGAGATATCCAAGAGCAAGAACCAGAGCAAGCGCTTGGTTGGATTACACAACAATACGAAAACCTTGTTGGCAGCTGTGGTGTAATAGAATAAGCGAAAACACCCGTTTACCGTGCTGATCTGGGAATGACATAAAATTAACTTACGAAACTATCCAACAATCGATGATAGTTTCGTGACACTTGCCCCAGATTTGCGTAACAGGGACACAATGACAGTTGACGGAACAGGAGCTACCCTTTGTCCCAACATATGCCCCCCGCCCATCCCTTTGATGATGATAAATTAAAGGAAGAATGTGGCGTCTTTGGTGTCATAGGAACGAAAGATGCGGCAAACTTTGTCGCACTTGGCCTACATGCACTACAGCATCGCGGACAAGAAGCTGGTGGGATCGTTAGTTATGACGAAGAACACGGCTTTAACTCTGCACGCCGCTTTGGCTATGTACGTGACAACTTCACATCCCAAAAAATAATGGAAACTTTGCCGGGGCCACTTTCAATCGGTCACGTGCGTTACTCCACTTCAGGCAACAAAGGCCAAACAGCTATCCGCGACGTTCAGCCGTTTTTTGGAGAGTTCGCACAAGGCGGCGCTGCGATTGCTCACAACGGCAATATTACCAACGCCAACGCACTGCGCCGTGAATTGATCGAACGTGGTTCGATTTTCCAAAGTTCATCAGACAGTGAATGTATCATTCACTTGATGGCCCGTTCTATGCAGCGCAGCATTCCAGAGCGTATGGAAGATGCATTGCGCCGCGTTGAAGGTGCCTTTTCTATCGTTGCTATGACTCGCACAAAATTGATGGGAGTTCGCGACCCACTGGGTGTTCGTCCACTTGTCTTAGGAAAAGTTGGTGATGGTTGGGCCCTTAGCTCAGAAACATGCGCCCTAGATATCATTGGTGCTGAGTTTGTCCGCGAAATCGAACCAGGTGAAATGGTTGTCATCAGCGAAGAGCATGGCGTTCAGAGCCACTTCCCCTTCCGCCGCGTCGCACCACGTTTCTGTATCTTTGAGCACGTTTACTTCTCTCGCCCGGATAGCATCCTTGGGGGTCGCTCTGTTTATGAAACCCGCGAAGCGATTGGTCGCGAGTTGGCAAAAGAAGCACCAGTTGATGCTGATCTTGTTTGCCCTGTCCCTGACAGCGGTACGCCAGCAGCCATTGGCTTTTCGCTTGAGTCAGGCATTCCATATGCGATGGGCATCATCCGCAACCAATACATGGGCCGCACATTTATTGAACCAACAGAGCAAATCCGCAACATGGGTGTACGCCTTAAGTTGAACGTGAACCGTGCTTTGGTCAAAGGCAAACGCATCATCTTGGTCGATGACTCTGTTGTGCGCGGAACGACATCGCGCAAGATCAAAGAGATGATCTTGGACGCTGGTGCAGCTGAAGTGCACTTCCGTATTGCATCCCCTCCAACAGCATGGCCTTGTTTTTACGGTGTCGACACCCCCCAGCGCGACAAACTTCTGGCCGCAACGATGACCGAAGACGAAATGCGTGATCACCTTTCTGTTGATAGCCTTAAATTCATCTCACTGGACGGCTTGTACCGTGCCGTTGGTGAAGAAAATGGCCGCAACAAGAAATGCCCACAATATTGCGACGCATGCTTTTCAGGCGAATATCCGGTAAAACCGACGGATAAAATAGAAGAAGGGTTTGAAATGAACGCTGCTGAATAAGCTCTTTCACAAAAACCACGTCTACTGCCAGATACTGTCAGCATCTCATATGATGCTGGCAGTATGGAAAACACAGCAAACCCTTTTCAAGATATTTTAAGCAATTGGCCACATGCAGCCCAAACCCATTTCTGCACGTTACGCGACATAGTCCACGATGCGGCAAAGGTTGCGAAAATTGGTGGCCTTACCGAAACATTAAAGTAGGGGGAACCTGCTTGGCTGCCAGCGACATCCGGTATTGGATCAACTCTTCGCGCAAGTTGGTCGCTAAAGCGCCCCAAAGCTCTGGGTTTATTTCTTAACTGCAATTCAACGCTTCCTGAAACAATGCGCACCCTTTACCCAAAAACTTTTGAGTTCGATGGCAAACGATCTATTTTTTTGCCCCTTGATTGCCCCCTCCCAACCGATGCGCTCCATCACTGCGCCCATCTGACGCTTACATATCACCGTACAAAAACTTGACCTTCGGGCGAATTCAACGCATCACGCGGGCATGACAAAAACAGCTCTCATCACCGGCGCGTCTCGCGGCCTAGGTGCCGCACTGGCGATTGCGCTTTGCGACACTCATCACATCATCGCAGTGGGGAAAACCACCGGCGCACTTGAGGAACTGGATGACAGCATCCAAGCCAAAGGTGGCAGCGCGACGCTTGCGCCGATGGATGTGACCAATGCAGATGCGATGGCCACACTTTGCCGCGGCATCTATGATCGCTGGGGCACGCTAGATTTGTGGCTTCATACCGCAATCCACGCTGCGCCGCTCACACCAACATCCCATATCGACAGCAAAGATTTGGCCAAATCTATTGCAGGCAACATCACAGCAACCGCAACGTTGATTTCTTTTGTTGCTCCTCTTCTTGGCCAAACAGGACAAGCGGTATTTTTCGACGATCCACGTGCTGGTCAACAGTTTTTTGGCAGCTACGGTGCAACCAAAGCCGCGCAAATCGCCCTTGCACGCAGTTGGCAGGCTGAAACAGCAACAAACGGGCCCAAGGTACACATCCTGACCCCCGATCCAATGCCAACGGCAACACGCGCACGCTTCTACCCCGGCGAAAACCGCGACAAATTGAATGCCCCACATGCCCAAGCTGCAAAAGTCCTCGCAGCTCTTTCTTGAGTCTTAAACGCAACGGCCTCGCTTCATCTTACTAAAAAACTCCCGCCGGAGGCTCCCCCCCTTGCCGCACGGCCTCCCCTTGCCTATCAAAAGCGCAAAGGGGCTTATCATGCGCATTTTGATTACCAACGACGACGGCATCACGGCTCCAGGACTTAAGGTCCTTGAAGCAATCGCAACTGACATTGCTGGGCCTGAGGGTGAAGTATGGATTGTAGCTCCCGCTTTTGAACAATCTGGTGTGGGGCACTGCATTAGCTACACACGCCCTATGATGATAAATCAAGTCAATGCACGCTGCTATGCTGTTGAAGGTTCGCCTGCGGACTGCGTCCTAGCTGGTTTGCATGAAGTGATGAAAGAAAACTTACCTGACCTTGTTCTGTCGGGCGTTAATCGTGGTAACAACTCTGCTGAAAACACACTTTATTCAGGTACGATCGGTGCTGCCATGGAAGCCGCGCTCCAAGGGTTGCCTGCAATTGCACTCTCTCAATATTATGGCCCCGACAACCTTAATCTCGAAGATCCATTTGAGGCAGCGGTACAGCACGGCGCTGATGTTGTGCGCCGCATCATGGCAGAAACGCCAGATGAAACATCCCAGTACTCTTTATTTTACAATGTAAACTTCCCACCTGTTCCAGCAGATTCCGTTAAAGGCATTCGCGTTGCAACGCAGGGCCGTCGCCAAAACACAGGCTTTTCAACTCAACCACATGATGCACCTTCAGGTCGACGTTTCTTGTGGATCAAAGGCGGCGACCAGCGTGCGATTTGCGCGGATGGAACCGATGCCGCTGCAAACTTGGATGGCTACATCTCAGTCACGCCAATGCGCGCCGACTTAACGGATCACGCAATCTTGGATAGCCTAAAAGGCATCAATTCATGAATGACAATCTGTCACCAGAGCAATCAACAGATGCAGAACGCAAGATGCAGTTCTTGTATGCTTTGCGCTCCAAAGGTGTGACAGACAAACGTGTACTGGCTGCAATGGAAAGCATTGATCGCGGCCCGTTTGTGCGTGGATTGTTCGCAGAGCGTGCGTACGAAGACATGCCATTACCAATCGCATGTGGTCAAACCATCAGCCAACCCTCAGTCGTCGCACTGATGACGCAAGCGCTGCAAGTATCACCCCGCGATAAGGTATTAGAGGTTGGGACCGGTTCCGGATATCAGGCAGCAATTCTTAGCAAATTGGCCCGTCGCGTATATACGGTGGACAGGCATCGTCGCCTTGTGCGCGAAGCCCGCGAAATTTTCGACACCCTCGACCTGAACAACATTACAGCTTTGACAGGTGACGGTAGTTTTGGGTTGCCTGAACAGGCACCTTTTGATCGCATCATTGTTACAGCAGCGGCAGAAGACCCACCGGGGCCCCTTCTCGCTCAGCTAAAGATGGGTGGAATTATGGTTGTGCCTGTTGGACAATCTGACACCGTACAAAGCTTAATTAAGGTCCACAAAACTGAAGACGGTTTGGAATACTCTGAGTTACGTCCCGTCCGCTTCGTCCCGCTTCTCGAAGGATTGGGCAAAGACGGCTAAGGAATAGACTGCACAGTTTGTTCGGTCCAAGCTCTGATCAATCCGCTTAATCTTACATTAGCGTGAAAACAGGCAGATTTATGCTGATTTGCACAAAATCCTCCCCTTAAACACAACTGGTAAAACAAGTAAAAATAGAATAAGGAACCACGAAAGCTTCGGATAACACGAAGCCACGAGAGGACAAGCAGATGAGCATCTTACCCCACCTTGCAGGCACGCGCGCACGCATTTTGATGGCAAGTGTTGCCTTGGGCGCATTGACAGCCTGTGGTGATCAACCTTTCGATGTGGATCTACGTGGAATGGCAGGTGGTTTTACCACGGCCAAAGCCGCTGTAAACGCAACAGCAGAGCGTCCAAAAGCAGACAATCGCGGCGTAATCTCTTATCCAAACTATCAGGTCGTTGTTGCCAATCGTGGCGACACATTAACCGATGTTGCTAATCGCCTTAGCCTTGATGCTGCAGAGCTCAGTAAATTCAACGGTGTCGGGGCAGATATCCCGTTGCGTAAAGGTGAAATAATCGCACTACCCAACCGAGTAACAGAACCATCTGCACTGACTGGCCTAACCAGTGAACCTGTTGATGTGACCGCATTGGCCGGAAACGCTATCAATAACTCTCCGGATACCACACCTGTCACAACTGCTGAATTACCAGCCTCTGTCGCTTCAGCGCCATCAGGTGTTGAACCAATTCGTCACAAAGTCGAACGTGGTGAAACCGCATTCACTGTTGCCCGGCTTTACCAAGTTTCCGCTAAATCACTTGCTGAATGGAACGGATTGGGTAGCGATTTTACTGTACGCGAAGGTCAGTTTTTGTTGATTCCAGTTGCCAAGCAAAATCCTCCAAAACGCCAAGTAAAACAAACCAAGGTTGAAGCACCTGGCGAAGGCACACCAACTCCAACGCCACCAAGCGCGGCAAAGCCTTTGCCAAAGAATGACGTCGAAGTCCCTGCAGCGCAAACTGCATCCGTTGTGGCAAAACCTGTGAAACCTGTTGCAGACGTTGGCAAACAAAGCGCACCAGCAAAGGCTGCTAAAATGACATACCCTGTCAGCGGTTCAATCATTCGTGCCTATTCAAAGGGCAAGAATGAGGGCATCAACATCAAAGGTGGTGCAGGCACAGCTGTTAAAGCAGCTGATGGTGGCAAAGTCGCTGCAATCACCAAAAGCGGAGATGGCATTCCAATCATCGTCCTACGTCACCCAGACAACCTACTGACCGTCTATGCCAACGTTACTGATGTTAAGGTCCAAAAAGGCGATAGCGTTCGCCGAGGCCAAGCCATCGCAAGCCTTCGCACGGGTGACGATGCATATGTACACTTTGAGGTTCGAAACGGCTTTGACAGTGTCGATCCGCTGCCATTTCTGCAGTAAAACTAGCCAGAGCGGGCCTTTTATGGCCCACTTCGTACCAGTCTATTTACAGCTTAACGCCATGACGCCCTGCAAGGTCGGTGAAGAACTGCCACGCAACCCGTCCAGAGCGTGAACCACGGGTCGCCTGCCATTCAATGGCTTCTGCACGCAGTGTTTCTGGCGAAATTTTCAGCCCGTGTGCGTCACAGTACCCATCAATCATTGCCAGATATTGATCCTGATCACAGGCATGAAAACCGAGCCACAGACCAAATCGATCAGACAAAGACACTTTCTCTTCAACGGCCTCGGCAGGATTGATCGCAGAGCCCTGCTCGTTCTCAATCATGTCACGTGGCATCAAATGACGACGGTTTGAGGTTGCGTAAAGAACAACATTTTCTGGACGCCCTTCAATTCCACCGTCAAGAATAGCCTTCAATGACTTATAGTGCGCATCATCTTGGCCAAAGCTAAGGTCGTCACAAAATAGGATGAAGCGATCGCTTGATCCGCGGAGAAGGTTCAGTAGACGAGCGACCGATGGCAAATCTTCCCGCTGCAGTTCAACGATCTTTAAGTGACAGTGATCTGCCTGAACATCAGCATGAATGGCTTTGACAAGACTAGATTTCCCCATGCCACGTGCGCCCCACAAAAGCGCATTATTCGCTGGTAAGCCTTTTGCAAACTGGCGTGTATTGGCCAGTAAAGTGTCGCGTGAGCGATCAACACCAACCAATAGGTTCAGGGCAACACGTGCAACTTTCGGGACAGCCTCTAACCGATCAGGTTGCGTATGCCATACGAACGCAGTGGCTGAGGAAAAGTCTGGCGCAGGCAGCGGGGCCGGCGCCAGACGTTCTAATGCTTGCGCAATACGATCCATCGGATCGTCAATCACTTGAGGTCACCCTCGTCATCTTCATCATCCAAAGGCTCTTCATCATCGTCTTCATAGAAACCATCTTCACGTAGCTTGGCTTCACGATCACAATCAACACGAGCCACCAAAAGGATGGATATTTCGTAGAGGCCATAAACAGCGACAAACAGAATAACTTGGGTGATAACATCTGGAGGCGTCACAACCGCGGCCAGTGTCAGAATGCCAACAACCGCATATTTGCGCACGCGACGTAGGCCATCGGCATCGATTAAACCAGCTTTGCCCATAAGCGTCAAAAGCACAGGCAATTGGAAGCACAGGCCAAAAGCGACGATCAATTTCAATGTGATATCAAGCGTCTCGTTCACCTTACCGTTAAACACGATATCAATGCCCGTCTTGCTTTCAGAAATGTTCTCCGCCCCTGTTAGCAAAGGCGACAACATTGACGGAAGATCCGCAAAGCCTAGAAAAAAGCGCATCGCAAGCGGTGTTACGATTAAGTGGGCAAACATCGCCCCGATCATGAACAACGCGGGCGAAGCAACGATGAACGGTAAGAATGCAGATTTTTCGTTGCGATAGAGACCCGGCGCAACAAAGCGCCAAAGCTGAGTCGCAATCACCGGAAAACTCAAGGCAAGCCCACCGACCATTGCAATCCGTAACAGCGTAAAGAAATACTCTTGAGGAGCTGTATATTGCATGACCGGATTAGGGTTACCCAATTCACGCATTGTTTTTTCGATTGGAAGTAAAAGAAAATCCAGCAAGTAGCCTGCAAAGATAAAGCAGAAAAGCATCGCAATAACGAAAGCCGCAACAGAGCGGATCAAACGCGAACGTAGTTCGGTTAGATGTTCAATCAGCGGTGCGCTGCTTTCATCCATATGGTCTTCAGCTTGGCTCATGTTTCACTCTTTGGTGCGGGTTTCAACGCGGCCTCAGCTTCATCAGCCTTGGCCAATGCGGCTGCAGCTTCGTCTGCTTTGCGTGTTGCAGCAGCACGTGCCGTAGATGCTTGGATCTTCTTGGTCTGCTCGGCACGTTTAGCCGCCAACTTGCCTGTCTCGCTGTCAGGATCAATGTTCAGATCCTTTGTCGCATCAGCGGCGGCATCTTTAACGCTGTCTAGGGCTGATCCAATCGGGTTGGTCGCCGTCTTGAGACTTTTTGAGATATCTTTCATCCCCGACTCGTCCACGGCTTTGTTCATAGCGAATTGAAATTCGCGTGCCATGCCACGGGCCTTGCCGACGAACTGCCCCACATTGCGAAACAACATCGGCAGGTCCTTGGGACCGACCACAATAAGGGCGACGATGCCGATCACCAGCATCTCTACCCCGCCCATTCCAAACATGGCTTAAACCTTGTCTTCTTTGTCAGATTCAGGCGTCACGTCTTTGATGGTCTCAGCAACATCAGCTGCTTCGTCTTCCATCTCTTTGGTGCCTTCAGAAATGCCTTTTTTGAATGATGTGATGCCTTTACCGACTTCACCCATCAATGAACTGATCTTACCGCGCCCAAAAAGCACCAATACAACAACAGCGATTAGCAATACTTGCCAAGGTCCTAGTGACATAACGTGTCTCCTATTTTTATGTCTCGTACGCTCAAGGGCGCACCTCATTTATTAATTTCCTTTCTAGTCAGCAAATTGGGCAGGGAAAAGCGAGAATGGGCATTTTACCTAAGATCCGGTTGGCAATTATGCCATCAAATAGTCAAACAAGATACAACTGACAAGTTTATGTCAGTTGTATTCTCTGCTAGGATGGCTGCACGTAAACAGGGTACAGCATGCAAAAATCCGACCGCCTTTTTAAAATAATGCAAATGTTGCGAGGTGGTGCGCTGCATCGCGCTTCTGATATTGCCAATGCTATGGATGTTTCAGTGCGCACAATCTACCGTGATATGGATCAGCTGATCGCGTCTGGCGTACCCATCGAGGGGTCCCGTGGCATTGGGTATCTCACATTGGACGTCACCACCCTACCCCCAATGACGCTGACGCAAGCCGAACTTGAGGTTTTGAACCTCGGATTGGCAATTGTTGTTGAAGCCGCAGACCCAAACTTTCGCGCAGCGGCCCAAAGTCTTGCTAAAAAGCTAGACAATGCACTCCCGGAACGCAGCATAGACTCAGCAGATGCATGGAAGTTTGCACGTTCCCCCTTTGCAGACGCAGCACGCGGGTTCTCATACATGCCGTTGATCCGTGCGGCAATTAAGGCCAAGCAGAAGCTACAGATAACCTACAATTCTAAGGGTGATAGGGTAACCACACGCACTGTGCGCCCGCTACAGATCGAATATTGGGGCCGTGTCTGGACACTGACCGCATGGTGCGAACGTAAATCAGCATTCCGCGTCTTCCGAATTGATCTCATTCAAACAGCAGAAGCGCGGCCTGAAATGTTCGTTGATGAAGTTGGAAAACGCTTAAGTGATTACGAACCTTAGCTTTTCAGCTTCCAACCTTTTTGTGGTGGCAAAAATGCTTCCACAGCTGCCTGTGCAATGACAATTGTATCGCTACCATTTTCAGCAACAACGTTCATACCGCCAAACACGGCGGTTACTGCGGCGCGCCCGCGTGGCAGTTTGGCAACCAACGTATCGACATCAACTTTGTCAGGCTCTTGAACCCCAACCGTCACCTGAACACGCATCGCGTCGTGCGACATTTCAAGCGCCCCAAACAACGGTAATGATGAGTGGCGAAATGCATCTTCGATCGCACGCGCACAGGCCTTGGTGTAATCCATACCGTGCAAATCGTTGCCCATGCCCATTTCGATAATAATACGTTGTTCTTGAACACTATCAGTCATCCGAACGCTCCATATCAAAGGCGACAGACAAGGCAACGTTGGCCATAATCGTCGGGTTTCCGGTGCCTTCAGGGCGCGCTACATCTAAACCGCCTTTGTGAACCTTGAACGTCGTCTTGCCGTATGGGAACACCTCGGCCACAGCTTTCACGTCGACCTCTTCGGGTTTCTGAACCGCAATCTCGACAGTGATTTGCATTGCATCTTTTGGGAAATCAAACAGCTCCGCCAAATTGATCGAATTGTGCCAAAGCGCATCTTGGACCGCTCGCTTTGCAGCTTGGGTATAGTCCCCACGGCGCAGCGATGTGCCCATTCCAAATTCTGTCAAAAGTCGCATCACTCAACCTCATCTGCTTGAAAAACAAAACATCTGTCGCGTGGCACGGTCAACCACATCACAGTCCCAACCTTGGGTAAGAAAACATTGGGCACGGTGGCCTTCATCAATGTATCATCGTGGTCTAAGCGAAATTCCACAAGGCTTTCGTTGCCCATGAAACGTGCACGTTCAACAACGGCACGCGCTGCGGTTCCATCGGCAGGCGTTGGCTTTGGGCCCTCGCCCGCACGATCAAAATCAATCCGTAGGTGTTGTGGACGAAAGGTGATATCAACCTTTGTTCCGTCAGGCATCCCGGGCGCTAAGAACCGACCAAAGGGGGTCATTGCCAATGCGCCTTCGACAGTGGCCTTAAGCATGTTAGCATCGCTAAAGAACGCAACAGATGCACGATCCAGCGGTCGTGTGTAAACGTTGTAAGGTGCCCCTTGCTGCACGATTTTGCCGTTGCGCATCAATGCGATTTCATCGGCCATACGCATCGCCTCATAAGGCTCATGCGTCACAAGAAGCACCGCAGTATCTTCCTCTTTCAGAATACTCAGCGTTTCATCACGAATGCCATCTCGCAGGCGGTTATCTAGGCCAGAGAATGGCTCATCCATTAGCATAATGCGTGGTCTTGGAGCCAAGGCACGAGCCAAAGCAACACGTTGTTGTTCACCACCAGATAACTGATGCGGGTACCCGTCAATGAACTGTGAAAGTCCCACACGGGAAAGCAATTCCTCAACACGCGCGCGCTTGTCGGCCTTCGACCCGGTCAGCCCATAAGCCACATTGTCGGCCACGCTAAGATGGGGAAACAATGCAAAATCTTGAAACATCAGGCCAATTTCACGCCGTTCAGGCGGAACGCGCATGACTGTGTCGCAAATCAGTTTGCCATCTACGTAAATTTTGCCGCTGTCTTGCATCTCAACGCCAGCAATCATCCGCAAGGTGGTAGACTTACCACAACCAGATGGGCCAAGAAGACAGGTCACCTGTCCAGGCATAATCTTTAGGGAAACATCATCAACAACTGCGCGGCCATCAAAACTGCGGCGCAAGTTACGGATTTCAAGCCGTGGCGTGTGGTCATTCGAAGTGCTCAACGATGCAGCCTTTGTTATCCGATGAAAAGCGTCGGATTAGCAGCTATCAGCCCTTCCGCGCCCCCGCAAGCACTGCGGTAAAGCCAACAACCAAAACAACAATGCAAATCACTAACAACTGTTCGTATTTGTGGCCTTCAGGAAGGATGCTGGCAATGCTGGGCCAAGCGCGACCAAAATAGGCAAATGCGCCTAGAATGGCTGATGTGAACGCCACAAGATAAGACCAAAGTGCGATTTGACGCCCCATCACCAATCCAACGATCAAGACAGGTGACAGAAACATAGATGCAGTTCCTGACACGGCGACAGCATCAAACAGCGTCTTATTGCCCCACAGTGTTAAAGCACCACCTGCCAACATAAAGACAACCATCACGGCGCGTCCGCCATTGAGGCTGCGCGGCGCTAGGCGTAGCTCGTCAACAACCAAACGTGCCGCAGACGCAAGTGCGCTGTCCAAAGTGCTGAGTGCTGACACCAACAGCGACACCATCAATAATACAAATACCCACGCAGGGAACATAGAGCTCCACGTGCCGATCAATTCACCTTCATATTCGGCACCTTTCAGGCTAGCTTGGATGCCAAAAAATCCAAATCCAATGATGCACAGTGTTGAAATCCAAAAGGCATGCAGGAAAGAGCGGCGTGTTGTCTCTTTGTCCGCAATAAATCCACGGTCCATCATCACAGGATCATGTGCCGGATAAGAAAACACCTGAAGCGCGGCAACAACCAGCAAAACCCAACCATTATATGGTCCAGAAGTGCCCGGAGCTGTCAAAACTGCACCCAGATTGAAATCAGGACCCGCGACCAACGCGATGAACGCCGCACCAAAGGCGACAAGAAACAAAACCATCTGAACGACGTCCGTGCGCAGTGCAGCACTCATGCCACCCCATGCGGAATAGGCAAAACCCAGAACAGCAACGATAAGTATCGCTAATGTACCGGATCCACCAAAAACAGCGGCTGCAATCAACCCGACGACCAACAGGTTGGCAAAAACTTCAGAGAGAAGGCGCAAACCGATGACCACGTTATAGGTTGTTGTTCCTGCTTTGCCAAAGCGCGCCCCAAGCCAATCCTGAACCGACGTTGCCCCACCCTCGCGCAAACGCAAGACAATGAAGCCACCAGTTAGGAATGAAGCGTAATACCCCGCGTAAGCCAAAGTGCCCGCGATTCCGTAAAAGTACCCCAAGATGGCCGCGTTCATGAGGCTTCGCGCAAAAATCCAAGTTGTCACTTGGCTCAAGACTAAAACCCAAAGACCAGGCGCGCTGCCATTCTCAGCCATACCACTAAAGAAACCATCGACCGTTGCACGACGCGGTGCAGCAAAAAGACTAGCGATAACAACAAGTGCAAAAATAACGATTAGGGCTGTGGCTTGCATGATTTCCTCGGGCAAATAAATCGTGATCGCTCTAGCAGCCTCGTAACACTCGCGCCACTACCGAAGTGCAATACACTGCATTGTGATGTGTTAATTGGAGGTTAGCTGGAAATCCAAAACCGTATGATCGACACCGTTGACCTGAATTGTGATGCGATGCGCGCCTTCAAACAAAGTAAAGGTGGTCGCATCCGCCTTCAATTGATGTGCCTTTTTCAGGTTCAGCAGGGCATCTGGCCCAACCTTACCCTGCTTCAGTTTGAATACCTTTTCTGCACGTTTGCCACCGGCACGCGCAAATTCGATCCGGTAATCGACGAGCACAGGGCATTGCGTTTGTGCAGAAATCGTAATCTCAAATGAAACGGCATCACCCATCATCACAACAGGAGTGAGTATTCGTGCATCGACGGAAATAGGCACGTCCTTACTGTACCCCAGCAACTCAAGCGCGCCCATATGCCCCTATTTTACAAGGGTCCGAAGGCTATGGCGGGTGATCCAATCCAGCTCTTTAACCGATTGGCGACCCTGTTTTTTCCAATCAGCCAATAGCAAAACAACTGTGTCGGCATTAATCTTAGAAATGTCATTCATGTGGTTTGCGACTGAACGGGTTACAAACCGCGCGATGTCCGCATGCAACGCATCCAAAAATGGAATGGTTTGCTCTTGCGTCAAGGTAACCGACTTTGCCCAAGGCAAACGTGGCCGTGTCCCCTCGCTCACCAAACGACGTACATGATAGTTTTCATCCTGCGCCCACAAGGCAAGGCGTGCCAACGTTTCATCGGGCCAACGATTCAAGAAGGGTCTGATGTAAAATTCCATCGAAAAGCGTTTTGTCGCTTCATACAATAGATCGAGGGCACGTTCACGGTGGTATTCAAGTCCATGCCGCACAGCCAAAATACCGGGAACCGCGTGAATAAAATGGCCAAAGTCGTCATCACTCAAAGTTGGGTTCAACATCTTAGGCATCGCCGCCTCAAGTTGATCCGCCATTGTTGGAAAATCAGACGCAAGCTGCCTTTCCATGCAATCTGCCATCCATTCAAGACGCTGCAGCAGCTCGCGATCCGCGAAGCCCGCTAAGGCTTCGCTCTCGAAACGCGTTCCATCAAAGGATGGGATGACAGAGGCAAATTCCTGAGCTATCCGCCCAATTGTCTCTGGGTTAAACAGATGGTCCTTTAACGAGAACCGTTCTTTTGCCGTTGCCATGATTAGAGAGTTGCGTTCGTCGCGCCGCCGTCCATCAGCAAGTTTTGCCCAACAATAAATCCAGCATGCTGGCTGCACAAAAATGCACAAGCGGCGCCAAATTCAGCGGCCGAACCATAACGACCTGCGGGAATCGTAGCGGCGCGTTCTGCACGTGCTTCTTCCATCGTGATCCCTTTTGCATTGATAACACCCGTATCAAGTGCAACTGCGCGATCAGTGTCGTGAATACCCGGTAAAAGATTGTTGATATTGACGCCGTGGCCAGCAACTTGGCGCGAAGTGCCTGCGACATAACCGGTCAAACCTGCGCGTGCAGAATTGGATAATCCCAAGACAGCAATCGGTGCTTTAACCGACTGTGACGTGATGTTGACCACCCGTCCCCAGCCACGGTCCATCATGCCTGGCAATAGCGCTTTCATCAATGTGATTGGTGTCAGCATATTAGCGTCAATGGCTTTGATGAAATCATCACGGGTCCAATCAGACCACATACCAGGAGGTGGGCCACCTGCGTTTGTGACAAGAATATCAACACCTTGCGCAGCGGCAAGAACGGTGTCTTGACCTTCAAGCGTGGTCACGTCGGTCGCAACAGTTACAACTTCCACGCCGTATTCAGCACGAATAGAGGCCGCCGAGGCTTCCAATGCTTCTGAGCCGCGTGCGTTCATCACAAGATTCACACCAGCCGCAGCAAGCTGCTGCGCACAGCCCAAACCCAAGCCTTTTGATGATGCACAGACCAGTGCGCGTTTACCCGAAATTCCTAAATCCATGATCAGCTCCTTTTCAATTTGATATAGCACTATCACCGTCAATCATCTAAGCGCTAGTAAAAGAACTGGGATTGGCCTGCTGCCACCACAATAACAGTTTAACCTGCTTATGGACGCCATCACTTGAACGGTAACGAAATGCCTCGACCTCACTCATCAACACTCGCTCCAGCCCAAAGTTTGCCCGTTTATCGCTGCACTGACTTCATTGTTGTTGATGGCGCAAATTTGGATGACCCTTTGTCTTTTGCAGCCGAACTATTGTTTGATGACACCTACGAATTAAGCAAAACAGTTGAAGCAGTGCGGCTAACGCTTCATGCAGTTTCAGAGGTTAAGTTTCAAGTTGCTGTCGGGTCTGAAATTGGGACAGTTGGCGCTGCACTACATTTGGACAGTGCGCTAACCTTCATGTCTCCAGACGGCCACACGACCGATGCGATGGTATTGGTAGAAGTGGACGACCAGGGCGATATAAATGAGATATTTTTATTACCGCTCTCTCCACTTGCGTCAAACGTCAGCTACCGCCTTGTGGGCATTAATACAAAAACGCCCGCGCAAACTTTTGCGCAAGTGGCTTGCGTTAGCTTCTCGCGCGGTACGCATATTACGCTTGCTTCCGGTGAGCAGCGTCGCATTGAAGGGCTTAAGGTCGGCGATCGTATTTTGACCCGCGATGACGGGCCTCAAGTGGTAAAATGGATAGGACAGAACACAGTCCGCGCTATTGGTGACTTTGCCCCAATTTGCATCAAAGCTGGCACGCTCAATAACGACAATGACCTTGTCGTCAGCCCAGAACACCGCCTGTTCATATATCAACGTTCAGACAAATTGGGCGTTGGTCGCTCAGAATTATTGGTCAAAGTGCGCTACCTACTGAATGACGACACTGTATTCATTCAAGCTGGTGGATACGTGGATTACTTCCAGCTGCTTTTTGACAGCCACCAAATCATCTATGCTGAAGGCATCGCTGCGGAGTCGATGTTGATAGACACGCGCACCAAACCCGTTTTGCCAGCACATATTTCCAAAGACATGGGCGAGGTAATTCCTGGTCACTCGAACAGACCACATGCTGGTTTAGATGTTCAAGAAAGGCTGCTTGACCGCCCTGATGCGGCCGCCATTTTACGCCGAGCCTCATCGCACTGAGTAACTAACCTACCTCGCACCGCTTGCGCGACCAGACCCCTCAATCTATAGGGGCTGATATGTTGGATAACGCCTCAAACCGCCCCGCCTTGCCGCCAGAAATCGCGCGCCGCCGTACCTTTGCGATTATCTCGCATCCGGATGCTGGCAAAACGACTCTGACAGAAAAGTTTCTTTTGTTTGGTGGCGCGATCCAAATGGCGGGCCAAGTACGGGCGAAAGGTGAATCGCGGCGGACGCGTTCTGACTTTATGGCTATGGAAAAAGACCGCGGAATTTCTGTTTCTGCATCTGCCATGTCATTTGACTACAAAGAGTTTCGGTTCAATCTTGTTGATACACCCGGTCACTCGGACTTTTCAGAAGACACCTACCGCACACTTACAGCTGTTGATGCTGCTGTTATGGTTATCGATGGTGCCAAGGGCGTTGAATCCCAGACACAAAAGCTCTTTGAAGTCTGCCGGATGCGCGACCTGCCCATCCTAACCTTCTGTAACAAGATGGACCGCGAAAGTCGCGATGTATTTGAAATCATAGATGAAATACAAGAAAATCTAGCCATTGACGTAACACCAGCCAGCTGGCCAATCGGCGTTGGTCGCGATTTCATTGGGTGTTACGATATTTTGCGTGATCGCCTTGAATTGATGGACCGTGCCGACCGAAACAAAGTTGCTGAGTCTATTGAAATTAATGGTTTAGACGATCCACGTTTAGAAGAACATGTTCCAGCTGCTCAACTTGCCCAATTGCGCGAGGAATTGGAAATGGCGCGTGAACTATTACCACCTATGGATAAGGTTGCGATGGCGGAAGGGTCGTTGACCCCTATCTGGTTTGGTTCGGCGATCAATTCATTCGGTGTTAAAGAACTGATGGAAGGCATTGCCAACTATGGCCCAGAGCCTCAAATCCAAACGGCGCAACCGCGCAACATCGCACCAGAAGAAAAGAAAGTTACTGGCTTTGTATTCAAGGTACAGGCGAACATGGACCCTAAACACCGTGACCGTGTTGCATTTGTCCGCCTTGCCTCTGGCCATTTCCATCGTGGCCAAAAGCTAACTCACGTTCGCAGTAAAAAGCTGATGACGATTTCTAATCCGGTCCTCTTTCTCGCATCAGACCGTGAATTGGCTGAAGAAGCTTGGGCTGGTGACATCATTGGCATTCCCAACCACGGCCAATTGCGCATCGGTGATACCTTGACCGAAGGCGAAGCTATCCGCGTCACAGGCATCCCCTCTTTTGCACCAGAATTACTGCAGGGCGTCCGCGCCGGCGATCCATTGAAATCCAAACATCTTGAAAAGGCGCTAATGCAATTTGCCGAAGAAGGTGCTGCCAAGGTATTTAAGCCGTCTATCGGTTCCGGATTTATCGTTGGTGTTGTTGGGCAACTGCAGTTTGAGGTGCTCGCCAGCCGAATTGAACTTGAGTACGGTTTGCCCGTTCGATTTGAGCAATCCCAATTCACCTCTGCCCGTTGGGTGAATGGTGAAAAGGCCGCCGTTGACAAATTCATCGACGCAAACAAACAGCACATTTCGCTCGATAACGATGGTGACGTTGTGTACCTGACCCGCCTGCAATGGGACATTGACCGCGTAGAACGCGACTATCCTAATGTACGCCTAACCGCGACCAAGGAAATGATGGTTTAAGACAGCGGGTTGATCTTTTTTGCGCCCATGGCATGCTGTAGTGGCAAAGCATGGGCATGGATCAATAATCTCTCCCGGTCATATTGATAAGGGAATTGAACATGATGCGTTGGGGACTGGTTGCAACTATCTTATCACCTTCAGTGGATGTCCTGAGATTTGTAGCATTCCACTTGGACGCTGGCGCACACCGTCTTTACATCTACCTCGATGATCCAGACGCTGAAGTTCACGACATCCTAAAGGCTCATTCCAAAATTCGCGTCCAAAAATGTAATGACGCATATTGGAAGAAATTGGGAGCCAAACGCCCTGCGAAACATCAAGTGCGTCAAACTGCAAACGCAACACATGCTTACAATCGCAAAGTCGAAGTTGACTGGTTGACCCACATTGATGTGGACGAATTTATTGTCCCAGATCAAAGGATCGACGAAATACTTGCAAAGGTGCCCGACACAAAGCTTTGCGCGCGCATGCGCCCAACAGAGCTGCTGGTGGGCACAGCTGATATCTTCAAAGCCTTTATTCCCAACGGACCAGATCGAACCCGATTGGTTGAAAATCTGTATCCAGAGTTTGGCAGCTTTGTTAAAGGCGGGTTTCTTAGCCATGTTGCAGGAAAGTATTTTGTGCGGACAGGAATCAACGGCTTGGCGCTGCGCATTCACAACGTCTTTCAAGGGGTTGAAAGCAACCCAAGTCAGATCGAGCTGCACAGCCTAACTCTTGCTCATTGCCATGCGAAACCGTTCGATGAATGGCTTACCTCTTTCAGATACCGCCTAAACCAAGGATCCTACCGCGCTTCACTCGGATCAGCGACCAAGGGAGGTCCATCTTTGCATGATATGTTTGTTATGCTTGAAGAAACTGAAGGCACAGATGGTTTGAGACGCTTCTTTGACGAAGTCGCTATCGGCAGCCCTGAGCTTCAAGCCCGCTTGAAAAATAACGATTTACTCCGCAAAATTGATCTAGACTTAGATGCAAAATTGGCGCGTCATTTTCCCAACTTCACCTGAGCATTTGACCCGACAGCTGCTTCTTGGTATGTCCCCGCGAGTGTCGCGACGATTGGGTCGCCCCTAGGGCCATGAGGGCCGACACAAATTGCTGCAGCGGGCGACGATATTGTCCGCAACATTCGGACATACATGACAAAATTTTCTGATCTGAACCTCGCTCCTAAGGTACTCAAGGCCGTTGTTGAAGCTGGATACGAAAGCCCAACACCGATCCAAGCAGGCGCGATTCCCCCAGCCCTTGAAGGGCGTGACGTTTTGGGTATTGCCCAAACTGGTACCGGTAAAACGGCCAGTTTTACGCTGCCCCTCATCACAATGCTGGCCCGTGGCCGTGCACGAGCCCGTATGCCTCGCAGCTTGGTTCTTTGCCCAACACGCGAATTGGCCGCACAGGTTGCCGAAAACTTCGACACCTACGCCAAGCATGTAAAATTGACCAAGGCACTGCTAATCGGCGGCGTTTCGTTCAAGGAACAAGACACGCTGATCGACAAAGGCGTTGACGTTCTCATTGCGACACCAGGCCGTTTGCTTGACCATTTCGAGCGTGGAAAATTGATTTTGAACGACGTCAAAGTCATGGTTGTTGATGAAGCTGACCGCATGCTGGATATGGGATTTATTCCAGATATCGAGCGCATCTTTGGTCTGACACCATTCACACGCCAAACATTGTTTTTCTCAGCCACAATGGCACCAGAGATTGAGCGTATTACAAATACGTTCCTGTCTAACCCTGCACGTGTTGAAGTTGCTCGTCAGGCATCCGCCTCTGAGAACATCGAACAAAGTGTCGTAATGTTCAAAGCGTCTCGCAAAGAGCGCGAAGCAACTGAAAAACGTGATGTTTTGCGAAAATTGATCGACCTTGAGGGCGAAAAATGCACGAACGCGATTATCTTCTGCAACCGTAAGGTTGATGTTGATACTGTGGCAAAGTCTTTGACAAAACATGGTTATGATGCGGCCCCGATCCACGGCGATCTGGATCAATCACAACGCACAAAAACCCTTGAGAAGTTCCGCAGCGGTGGATTGCGTTTCTTGTGTGCGTCTGATGTTGCGGCACGCGGCTTGGATGTTCCATCCGTAAGCCACGTCTTTAACTTTGATGTTCCGAGCCACGCGGAAGATTATGTGCACCGTATCGGCCGCACAGGTCGCGCAGGCCGCGATGGCAAAGCCGTCATGATCTGCTCACCACGCGACGAGAAGAATTTTGAAGACGTTGAGCGTTTGCTTCAAAAAGAAATCCCACGTTTGGAAAATCCATTGGCAAAAAAGGCACCAACTGAGAAATCGGCTGAGCCTGCTAAGAAACGTGCTCCTAAAAAAGTGAATACGGTTAAAGATGCCCCTGCCCCGAATGAGGCAAAAGCTGATGCTGTAGAACTTGATGCACCGCGCGAAGCAAAACCTAAACGCACGCGCAGCCGCACACGCAAGCCTGTTGAGACAACACCCGTTGTGGACGCACCAGCGATTGAAGTTGCACAAGCGCCTGTTACGGATGTTGCAATCGAAGCTGCAGTGCCTACTCCTGTTGCCCAACCAGTACCAGAAGCAGCACAAACGCAACAAGAACCGCAGAAATCTAACCGCACTCGCGGTGGACGTGGACGCAATAACAACAACAATAACAATAACCCAAATGATCGTAGCAACGATCGAGGTGGACATGTTCAAGGTTTGGGCGATCACACCCCAACGTTCATCGGCAAGAGCTTTTCTGAGCGGTATGAAGGCTAATACAGCCTAGGATCACCGATCACAGACTCCAAAAAAAGCCCGGGACCTTAGTTAAGGTGCCGGGCTTTTTGTTTGTATTTGATCATTTGGGTGAAGGGACGCAACGCAGCCCTTCACCCAACCAAATGGATTAGCTTAGACGGCTAACCACGATCGTCACTTCAGGTTTTTTGCCAACTTCGTTTTGACCTGTCTGGCGAACGATCTTGCGCAAGGCTTCATTCAACTTTGCATCGTCACGCAAGGTCTTTGCGTTTGCACGGCCCAAGAACTGTGAAAGGTCAGCTTCCAAAACTTCGGTCAAAGCAGTGTTAGATGTACCAGTTTCAGCCAAGCCCATGACTTCGCACCACGGATCACCCAATGGCTCATCATCTTCGTCCATGATCAGCGTGACAATCACGTGGCCGTTTAGGGCCATACGAATGCGATCACGCACAACACCATCAAGCGCGCCAATCTGGACAGAACCGTCCAAATAAGTGCGGCCAGTTTCGATATATTCAGCAACCTGCGGCTTATCGCCTGTCAAATCGATCATCATACCGTTCACGGCCAATACACCTGTAATGCCTTTTTCGGCGCCCAATTTTACGTGTTCACGCAAGTGACGATGCTCACCGTGCATAGGGATCAAGATCTCAGGCTTAACAATGTCGTGCATCCGCTGGATGTCAGGACGGTTTGCGTGGCCAGACACGTGGTAGTGACCAGAACTGTCATCAACCACATCAACGCCCTTTTCAGAGAACGCGTTCATAATGTGAATGACGCCTTTTTCGTTGCCTGGAATAGTCTTGGACGAGAAGAGGAACGTATCACCCTCTTTCATTGTAAGACCCATATATTTGCCACGTGCCAACTGTGCAGAAGCTGCACGGCGTTCACCTTGTGACCCAGTCACCAGCAACATTACCTTTTCGCGTGGCAATGCTTTTGCATCATCTGGGCTGATAACTTTTGGGAAATCTTTCAACACGCCGGTCTCGATCGATGCTTCGACCATACGGCGCATTGCACGACCCAAAAGGACAATAGAACGACCTGCACGTTCGCCTGCTTCGGCCAGTGTTTTCACACGTGCAACGTTTGATGCGAATGTTGTCGCTACAACCATACCAGTGGCAGCTGAAACCATTTTTTCGATTTCAGGACCAACAGTAATTTCAGATTGACCAGCATTCGGTGAGAAGACGTTGGTACTGTCACAGACAAGAACCTTAACACCGTCTTTACAAACCTCAGCCCATAACTCTGGATCGAACGCTTCGCCAACAATTGGTGTTTCGTCCAGTTTGAAATCGCCTGTGTGCACGATGCGCCCTGCTGGCGTGTCGATGACCAATGCACCACTTTCTGGGATGGAGTGCGAGATTGGCAAAAAGCCAACCTTGAACGGTCCAAAATCGCGCTGTTCAGGCCAAGAGCCCATGACTGTCACTGCTTCATCCGGATGGCCGTACTCTGACATCTTGCGACGTGCGATGTTTGCAGTAAATGGGCGGGCATAGATTGGCGCTTCAAGACGTGAATAGGTATGCGAAATCGCCCCTACGTGGTCTTCGTGTGCGTGAGTTACAAAAACGGCTTCGATGCGGTCTTTGCGCTCTTCCAGCCAGCTTACGTCTGGTAAGATCAGGTCAACACCGGGTGAGCCATCCATGTCAGGGAAAGTCACACCAAGATCGATTACGATCAAGCGTTCTTCATTTGGTTTGCCGTAGCCATATACATAGGCATTCATGCCGATTTCGCCTGCGCCACCGAGGGGCAGATAGATTAAACGTTCACTGCTCATGAGATCAGTTATTTTCCTTGTTGTACCGATGAATCACGGTCAATCCGTGCATCGTTAAATCATCTTGAAAGTCGTCAAACAGGTTCTCTGCTTGCTGAAACAAGGGGGCCAGCCCCCCTGTAGAAATTACGCGCATGTCGCGGTGACGCTCCGCCTTAATGCGGGCACATATCTCACGGACTAGACCGACGTAACCCCAAAATACGCCCGATTGCATACAGGCAACAGTATTGGTCCCAACCACAGCTTGGGGTTTAGAAATATCAACGTGCGGTAATGCAGCCGCCGCTTGGTGCAGTGCCTCAAGGCTAAGATTGACACCCGGTGCGATGACACCCCCTACATAAGCCCCATCAGTATCAACCACGTCAAAGGTGGTGGCCGTGCCGAAATCGACCATGATCAAATCACCGCCATACAGGTCAAACCCAGCGACGGTGTTGACCAAACGGTCCGGCCCTACAGCTGTACCCGCGTCGACACGTACTTCGACTGGCAGCTTGCAATCAGATTTACCGACAACAATCGGACGCGTTTTAAAATAACGGTCAGACAGCACACGTAGATTAAACACCACCCGCGGCACAGTAGACGAAACGATTACATCTGTGATGTTAACGTCGATCTTCTGAAATTCCATGAGCGAGCTCAGCCAAACGTAATACTGATCAGCTGTGCGCCGCCAATCTGTCGCAGTTCGCCACGTTCCGATGAATTGCTCACCGTCCCAGATTGAAAAAACGGTATTGGTATTGCCGCAGTCAATTGCCAGAAGCATAGGTTGGCTCCGCTATTTAGAAATATACGTCCGCCGCCGGAATGGCGATGCGGCCTTGGGATGTCTCTAGAACAAGTTGCCCTGTCTCGTCTACCTCGCGAAACGTACCCTGCCATTCCTCGCGTGCAGTGCGCGCAATGATAACCTCGCCTAAACGCGCTGCATGGCTCATCCATGCCCGCCGAATTGGGGCAAAGCCATAAGTTCGAAATTGGTCTTCATAGTGGGCAAAGGCACTAGCTAGCAGGTTCAGAAAATCTTCGGGCGTCACAGATAACCCCAGCTCTCCACGCAAAGACACGGGATGAACTGCGCCCTCCTCGACATCGCAAACAGCAGGTGCAGCGGCCAGGTTTACACCAATTCCGATAGCCAAGTGGGTCATGCCACCACTTTGGCCCGCGCTCTCAAGAAGGATGCCTGCAACCTTACCGCCCCGCAGCAAAACGTCATTGGGCCATTTCAGAGCAAATGCATCCTCCTGCCCCGTCGCAGCGATAAACGCGTCACGCAAAGCAAGCGAAGCAATAAACGAACGCAATGCTGCGTCAGCAGGCGGACCAGAAATTGGAAGCACCAAGGTAGCAGCAAAATTACCTTTCGGCATCATCCACGCGCGACCACGGCGACCACGAGCCGCCGTTTGTTCGTGTGCCAATATCCATTCTGGTCCAGACAACTGAGGCGCTATCCGTGCTGCTTCGCTTAATGTGGAGTCAACAGAATCCAAAATGCGGCGGCCATAGTTATCTGGCCAGCCGCTCATTTTGGATTACCTTTTAAGGTGTGTTTAGTTAACAAGCGCCGCTGCCGCTGCAGTTGCTGCCGCCTCAACACCAAACATATTGATGATACCAAAGACCATGATCCCTGCAGAGGCCATCAAAAAGCCCCAAAGGATCGTAGACTTGTTTGCATCCAAACCTTCAGCCTGCTCTTCCCCAAAGTACATGAAAAAGACAATACGAAGGTAATAGAACGCACCGATCACAGACGCGATCACACCGGCAATCGCCAACCACGCCAAACCAGCATCATAGGCAGCACGCAAAACGTACAGTTTGCCGAAGAAACCTAACATTGGCGGAACACCAGCCAGTGAGAACAGCAAGATCAACATAGCAAAAGCGCGGCCAGGCTGGGCCTTTGCATACATGTTCAGTGACGATATATCGGTAACCGGTTGGCCATCTTTTTCCATCGAAAGAATAAAGGCAAATGTGCCAATGTTCATAGCGACATAAATCGTCATATAAACAAGCATCGCCTCGACGCCCAGTGCAGTACCTGCAGCAAGGCCCATCAAAGCATAACCCATGTGTGCAATGGATGAATACGCCATCAGGCGTTTGATGTTCGTTTGTCCAATTGCAGCCACTGCGCCCAAGAACATGGACAGCAACGAAATTAACGCGATGACTTGTTGCCAGTCGGGAATTGCGTTGCCGAAGGCATCATGCATTACACGTGCAAACAGTCCCATCGCAGCTACTTTAGGTGCCGTTGCAAAGAATGCTGTAATTGGCGTTGGGGCACCTTCGTAAACATCAGGGGTCCACATGTGGAATGGCACAGCAGAAACTTTGAAGGCCATGCCTGAAATCACAAAGATCAGGCCAAACAACAAGCCAACTGAAACATCACCGTGAACCGCAGTTTGGATAATACCGGAAAACAGTGTCGTACCCGCATAGCCGTAAATCAACGATGCACCATAAAGCAGGATACCGGACGACAATGCTCCAAGAACAAAGTACTTTAGGCCTGCTTCGGTGGAACGTGCGCTATCGCGGCGCAAGGATGCAACAACATACAATGCCAATGACTGCAGCTCGAGGCCCATATAAAGCGCCATAAGATCGCCGGCGCTGACCATCATCATCATGCCAACAACGCTAAGTGCGACCAAGATTGGGTATTCAAAACGCAACAAGCCGCGTTTGCTCATATAGCCTTCGCCCATGATCAAAACTGCCGCTGTTGAAAGAAGAATAACGACTTTAGCAAAACGAGAAAAACCATCGTCGCTGAACATGCCGTTGAAGGCGACATTCGTCCCCTCGCCCGTTAGGCCAATCCATGCCGCAAGCGCAACCATCGCTGCACTGGTCAGCCAGACCAAAGTGGATGCAACCCCGTCTTTGCCCGTGTAAACGCCGCCGAGCAACGCAACGATTGCAAACAGTGCAAGCAAAATTTCCGGCAGAATGATGTTCAGATCAGCGGACATAGGCCCCGTCCTTCTTATTGAGAGGCTGCTTGGGACACGGCATCTGCCGCGGCCAAGGCCGTCTCATAGTTTGTTACAAGTGCAGTCACCGAAGGACCAATGATATCAAGGACCAATGCAGGATAGACGCCCAATAGGATCGTCATAACCACCAACGGCGCAAAGATGACACGCTCGCGTGTGCCCATGTCTGTGATTGATTTCAGGCTTTCCTTAATCAAATCACCCATCACAACACGGCGGTACAACCACAGCGCATAGGCAGCTGAGAAGATAACACCTGATGTTGCAACCGCAGCCACCCATGTGTTCACTTTGAACACAGCAATCAATGTGAGGAATTCGCCTACAAAACCAGACGTGCCAGGCAAGCCGACATTGGCCATAGTGAAGAACATAAAGATCATCGCATAAGCAGGCATGCGGTTCACAAGACCACCATATGCATCGATCTCACGTGTGTGCATACGGTCGTAAATGACACCAACACACAAGAACAATGCACCAGAGATGAAACCGTGACTGATCATTTGGAAGATCGCGCCATCAATACCCTGCTGGTTCGCAGCAAAGATACCCATGGTTACAAAACCCATGTGTGCAACGGATGAATAGGCGATCAGCTTTTTCATGTCTTGCTGAACCAAAGCGACCAAAGAGGTGTACACAATCGCAATCGCAGACATCCACAACACCGTTGGTGCCAAAACATCGGATCCGACTGGGAACATAGGCAGCGAAAAGCGCAAGAAACCGTAACCACCCATTTTCAAAAGGATCGCTGCCAACACAACAGAACCTGCCGTTGGGGCCTGAACGTGTGCGTCAGGCAACCAAGTGTGTACAGGCCACATTGGCATCTTCACCGCGAAAGAGGCAAAGAAGGCCAAGAACATCAGGGTCTGCATCCCACCAACGACGTGAATACCCAGCAGATCAAATGATCCGTAAGAGAATTCATGTACCAAAAGCTTAGCAATGTCAGTTGTTCCAGCGTCTGCAAACATGGCGACCATTGCGATCAACATCAAAACTGAACCAAGGAAGGTATAAAGGAAGAACTTGAAGCTTGCGTAGATGCGATTTGCACCACCCCAGATACCAATGATCAAGAACATTGGGATCAAGCCTGCCTCAAAGAAGACGTAAAACAGCACCAAATCCAAGGCCATAAAGACACCCAGCATCAATGTTTCCAGCATCAAGAATGCAATCATGTATTCTTTGACGCGTGTTTCAACGTTCCAAGATGCGGCAATAACCAAAGGCATCATGAAAGTCGCCAACATTACAAACAGGATGCTGATACCATCAACGCCCATTTTGTACTGTAGGCCCATCAACCATGTGGTTTCTTCAACCATTTGAAAGTCAGTGTTGTTTCTGTCAAAGCCCGCTAAAATGAACAACGAGACGACAAAAGTCGCGCTGGTTGCAAATAGGGCAATCCACTTTGCGTTTTTACGGGCGGCTTCATCATCGCCGCGCAGGAATACAGCCATAATAAGGGCTGCGACTGCTGGGATGAATGTGACGATGGAAAGAAGGTTATCCATTAGTGTGCTCCTCCGCTCATCGTCATCCATGTGACAAGGACCGCGATCCCAATCACCATGGCAAAGGCGTAAGTAAAGATATAGCCGGACTGCGCGCGCCCTGCGAGTTTAGTGAAGAATGGAATAATACCCATCGCAACACCGTTCAACGTTCCATCGATCACCTGACCATCGCCGCGTTTCCACAAGAAACGACCCAATGCTTTTGCAGGGTTCACGAACAAGAAATCATACAGTTCGTCGATGTACCATTTGTTCTTGAGGAACAGATAGAGAGGACGCTGGTTTTCAGCCAAACGTGCAGGCAGTGTTGGGTTCCAAATGTAGAACCACATTGCCATTAAGAAGCCACCAAACATTGCAATAAACGGTGATGCCTTAACCCACTTTGGAACTGCGTGTGCATCTTCCAAGACGTGGTTGTCAGGTGCGATATAAAGCGCGCCTTCACCCGGTTTGCCTGTAAACACGTAGTGATGTTTGGCTTTCTTGCCATCATCTTTCGCGTGGTCATCGGCTTTTGCCTCACCGTGATCATCATCAGTGCCGTGATCGTCAGCTTTAGCCTCGCCGTGATCGTCACCGTGCGCACCCTCTTCAGCATATGGAATGCCGTAGAACGTTGCGACTTGATCAGCGTGACCAAAGAACGGTTTGAACCAAAGCATACCAGCAAAGATCGCACCAAGGCTTAGAACGCCTAGTGGGATCAGCATAACCATCGGGCTTTCGTGCGCGTGATCATGGGTGTGCTTGTCGCCGCGTGCTTCCCCGTAGAACGTCATGAACATAAGACGCCATGAGTAGAACGACGTCATTGCAGCGGCAATCACAAGCATCCAAAATCCGTAGGACGAGCCGCCAGCAAAGGCACTTTCGATGATCGCGTCTTTAGACACAAAGCCCGCGAAACCAATTGGAAAGCCGAACATGTCGTAGCTGAATGGGATACCAACGCCGGTAATCGCCAAGGTGCCCAACATCATTGCGCGGAAAGTCCACGGGATCTTCTTACGCAATGCGCCATAGTTGTTCATGTCTTGCTCGTGGTGCATCGCGTGAATGACCGAGCCCGCACCCAAGAACAACATCGCTTTAAAGAAAGCGTGTGTGAAAAGATGGAACATGGCGGCAGAATACATCCCAACACCAACGGCCACGAACATATAGCCCAGCTGTGAACAGGTTGAATACGCAATAACGCGTTTGATGTCCGTTTGAACCAAACCAACGGTCGCCGCGAAGAATGCTGTTGTTGCACCCAATACAGTGATGAACATTGTCGCTTGTGGTGCAAATTCCAACAATGGAGACATGCGGCACATTAAGAAGACGCCGGCAGTAACCATTGTCGCTGCGTGGATCAAGGCAGACACAGGTGTCGGGCCTTCCATCGCGTCTGGCAACCACGTGTGTAGGATCAATTGCGCGGACTTTCCCATCGCACCGATGAACAAAAGGATCGCTAGCAAGTTTGCCGCGTTCCAATCAGCCCACAGGAACGTTATGCTCATTTCCGCCAAGGCTGGCATAGCCGCAAAGATGTCATCGAACTTAACCGAATCCGTCAGCATATAGATGCCGAAGATACCAAGTGCGAAACCAAAGTCACCAATACGGTTTACAACAAACGCTTTGATCGCAGCCGCATTCGCGGAAGGCTTACGGTAATAAAAGCCAATCAAAAGGTAGGATGCTACGCCAACGCCTTCCCAACCAAAGAACATTTGGATCAGGTTGTCAGAAGTCACCAACATCAACATCGCGAAGGTAAAGAACGACAGGTACGCGAAGAAACGCGGCTTGTAGCTCTCGCCATCTTTCCACTGTGGATCATCCGCCATGTAGCCAAATGAATACAAGTGTACCAAGCTGGAGACCGATGTGATCACGACCAGCATGATCGCTGTCAGGCGGTCCAAACGAATGGCCCAATCGGTGCTAAGTGATCCACTTTCGATCCAGCGAAGGATGTGAATTTGCTCTGTAACACCATCAAAAGAAAGGAAGATAATCCAAGATAGGAACGCTGCTAGGAAAAGAGATCCTGTCGCAATCCACTGCGCAGCTGTTTCACCGACAAAGCGCCAGCCAAAACCACAAAGAAGTGAACCGATAAGCGGGGCAAAGAGTACTGTTAGTTCCATGCTCTTAACCCTTCATCACGTTTACATCTTCAACAGCGATCGTGCCACGATTGCGGAAGAAGCATACAAGGATCGCAAGGCCAATCGCGGCCTCAGCGGCGGCAACCGTCAGAACGAACAAGGTAAAGACCTGCCCGACAAGATCACCAAGGAATGATGAGAAGGCCACCAAGTTGATGTTCACCGCCAAAAGCATCAATTCGATACTCATCAGCAGAATGATCACATTCTTGCGGTTCAGAAACAGGCCAAAGATGCCGATAACAAATAGCGTCGCCGCCACTGTTAGATAATGTTCTAGTCCGATCATTTCAGTCCCTCGGTCATCGTTGGTCTCAACTTTTCATTCATGGCAGCGTCACGTTACTGCCGGTCGTCTATTCATTTGGTCAATCAGCGCAGGCTTATAGCCCCTGCCCTGATTTCACGTTCTTCAGTTCCATCGTCTTGGCAGGATCACGCATCATCTGCGTGATAACATCCTGACGTTTCACATCTTTACGATGGCGTAGCGTCAAAACAATCGCACCAATCATCGCAACCAACAGGATCAATCCTGAAAGTTGGAACAGAAGGAAATACTGATCATAAAGGATCATGCCTAAAGCTTCAGTGTTATGACGATCTGTTGGGGTCACTTGCGCCAACATGCTCTCGGCCGCTGCGTTGCTTTCCCATGCGCCAAAGGCCATGACGAACTGCATCAGAATTATCAAAGCGATCAACAACGCCAATGGCATGTATTTCGCCATTTCTGCTTTGAGCTCGGCAAAGTCGATGTCGAGCATCATAACAACAAACAAGAACAATACCGCCACCGCGCCAACGTAGACGATGATCAACAACATCGCGACGAACTCGGCGCCAAGCAGTACAAACAAGCCAGCCGCGCTAAGGAATGACAGGATCAACCAAAGCACAGAGTGCACTGGGTTGCGGCTTACTACTGTAAAGAAACCGCCTGCAATCACGCTGATTGCAAAAAGGTAAAAGGCAAATGCCATCATGTTTCACAGTCCTTCTTGTCGTCAAAAGAGATGTAGCAATAGTTCATCGGTACGGTGCATCCAGCTCGAGGTTACGGGCAATCTCACCTTCCCAACGGTCACCATTCGAAAGAAGCCTGTCTTTGTCGTAAAACAACTCTTCACGGGTCTCGGTTGAGAATTCAAAGTTCGGGCCTTCAACAATCGCATCCACGGGGCAGGCTTCCTGACAGAAACCGCAATAGATGCACTTGGTCATATCGATATCGTAACGCGTTGTACGCCGTGAGCCGTCTTCACGTGGTTCCGCATCGATAGTGATCGCTTGAGCCGGACAAACCGCTTCGCACAATTTACACGCGATGCAGCGTTCTTCGCCATTTGGATAACGGCGCAATGCGTGTTCACCACGAAAACGTGGGGACAATGGGCCCTTCTCGTGCGGATAGTTCAAAGTCGCTTTAGGAGCAAAGAAGTATTTCATGCCCAGTTTAAAGCCCTGCCAAACGTCTTGCAGCAGGAAATACTTGACCGCGCGTGTGTAGTCGATCTGTGTCATAATTAACCTCCTACAGTCCAACGGGCATAGATGCCCCAGAACCAGCCAAATTTAGCAGCGAATGCTACAAATACGACCCAAATCAATGAGAATGGTAGGAATACTTTCCAACCAAGGCGCATCAATTGGTCATAGCGATAGCGAGGCGTGATTGCCTTCACCATTGCAAAGAAGAAGAACACGAAACCGATTTTGGCAATCATCCAGAAAATACCGTCTGGCAAACCTGGAATTGGTGACAACCAACCACCGAAGAACATCAACGTGATCAAAGCACACATAAGTACAACAGCAACCAATTCGCCGATCATGAACAACAAGAATGGTGTTGATGAATATTCGACTTGGAAACCTGCAACCAATTCTGATTCCGCTTCGGGAAGATCAAATGGTGGACGGTTTGTTTCAGCCAAAGCACTGATAAAGAACAGGATCAGCATTGGGAAGTGCGGCAACCAGAACCAGTTGAACAAACCATAGCTACCGGACTGTGCTTCAACGATAGCGCTGAAGTTCATGGAACCAGAAGAAATGATAATGCCAACGATGATGAGGCCGATAGACACCTCATATGAAATCATTTGCGCAGCAGAGCGAAGCGATCCTAGGAACGGGTATTTGGAGTTAGATGCCCAACCACCCATAATCACACCGTAAACTTCTAACGATGAAACCGCGAATACATACAAGATCGCCACGTTGATGTTGGACAGAACCCAACCATCGTTGAACGGGATAACGGCCCAAGCAATCAAGGACATCACCAAGGTTACCATCGGGGCCATAAAGAACACGGCCTTGTCGGCACCCGCAGGGACGATAATTTCTTTGACGATGTATTTGCCAAAGTCCGCAAAGCTTTGCAGCAGACCAAAGGCACCAACCACGTTGGGTCCACGGCGCATTTGCACAGCAGCCCAAACCTTACGGTCAGCATACATTAGAAACGCCAATGCGATCAGCAATGGCACGACAACCAGTAGAATCTGCCCGATAATCAGCAGCAACATTCCAAGGTTTGTATTAAAAAAGAAATCAGCCATAGGTCCTCACACCGTCGGTATACCCTTCTCCACGCATGCGGCAGTCACGACTTCAGCGTCGATCGTGCGCGATCCGCGCGGCAAGGCAGGCGAGATGGTGTAAACAGCATCTGCCGACCACACGCCACCCTCTTCGTTCACATTTGTACGTACATGACGTGCAAAACCCCATCCGCGTATCAACGTATACTGTGCCGCAGCACATTCCGCATAGTTTGATACGTCTTCAGACGTTATTGCGTTGGTCATCTGCACTTTAAATTGCACCAACTCTTGGTCCAATAGCGCGGTTTCCACCCCCAAATATTCGGGGATGAATTGCTCAGCCGTCGGAACGGCAGGCTCACATGCGGCCAGAGGCATCATTGTTATGAGCACCCAAGCCTTCATTCTGCTGCCATTGCTCCGTCGCGACGTGCTTTTGCACCCGCGCTTAGCTCTGCCATCAACTCACTTGCACGGGCAATTGGGTTGGTAAGGTAGAAGTCTGTCACAGCATTGCGGAAGTCCGCTTTGCCTAACTTGCCAGTTTTCTCAGCGTTCCACTCGTTTTCAGCAACAACATCAATGTCGCCAAGATGGGGAACGGCTTCAACCAATGCCGTGCGCAACTGCGCAATGCTGTCGAATGGAAGCGTTGCATCTAGTTCAGCGCTCAATGCGCGCAAGATAGCCCAGTTTTCTTTGGCTTCACCGGGGGCAAAGCCCGCGCGCTGTGCCAATTGTGGACGGCCCTCAGTATTAACGAACAAACCTGCTTCTTCCGTATAGGCCGCACCAGGTAGAATGATGTCAGCGCGATGTGCACCGCGATCGCCGTGGCTACCTTGATAGATAACAAAAGGACCCGCTTCGATTTCGACTTCATCCGAACCAAGGTTATAAATAACCTCTGCCGCAGAGACACCGTCCATCGCATCATCATTGGTTGCGCCAATATCCATCGCGCCAACACGACCAGCAGCAGTGTGAAGAACCATGAATTTAGCCTGCATCGTTTCGGCCAACTTCATCGCTGTCCCAAGAACGGCAGCGCCATCAGCTTCAGTCAAAGCGCCCTGACCTACGATAACGATGTTTTCTTGACCGTTCGTAGCAGAGTGATCCGCTGCAACCAATTTGGCCAAGGCATCGCGGCCCGTACCCAAGTGAATGCTTTCATATGTAAGATCAATGTTTTCGCCAATGACGGAAACATTCGCGCCTTGTGTCCAAGCTTTGCGAATGCGTGCATTCAACACCGGGGACTCAAGTACTGGGTTTGTGCCGATCAAAACAATGTTTTGCACCGTATCGATATCTTCAATCGATGCAGTACCGACATAGCCAGAGCGATTGCTAGCAGGCAGCTTCGCGCCGTCTGTACGACATTCAACAACACCGCCCTGCCCCTCGATCAAAGTTTTCAAAGCGTAGGCCGCTTCGACAGAAACCAGATCACCAATAAGACCGGCAAGTTTCTTGCCCTTCATCGCAGATGCAACTGCACTTAGCGCTTCAGGCCAGCTTGCTTTACGCAGCTTACCGTTTTCACGAATGTATGGTGTGTCCAAACGCTGGCGACGCAATCCGTCCCAAACGAAACGGGTTTTGTCAGAAATCCACTCTTCGTTCACGCCGTCGTGGTTCAACGGCATAAAGCGCATAACTTCACGGCCTTTAGTATCTACACGAATGTTGGATCCAAGTGCGTCCATCACGTCGATTGATTCTGTTTTGGTCAATTCCCAAGGGCGCGCTGTAAAGGCGTATGGTTTGGAAACCAAAGCACCAACTGGGCACAAATCGATGATGTTGCCCTGTAGGTTCGAATCCAACGTCTCACCAAGGTAAGATGTAATCTCTGCATCTTCGCCGCGACCCGTTTGGCCCATCTGTGTGATGCCAGCAACTTCTGAGGTGAAACGCACACAACGCGTGCAAGAGATGCAGCGCGTCATATGTGTTTCGACCAATGGACCTAGGTCCAAATCGTCAGTTGCGCGTTTAGCTTCGCGGTAACGTGAAAAATCAACACCATATGCCATGGCTTGGTCTTGAAGGTCGCATTCACCGCCTTGGTCGCAAATTGGGCAATCGAGTGGGTGATTGATCAACAAGAATTCCATCACACCTTCACGGGCCTTTTTGACCATAGGTGAGTTCGTTTTCACAACAGGTGGCTGGCCTTCTGGACCAGGGCGCAGGTCGCGGACCTGCATGGCGCAAGACGCTGCTGGCTTTGGTGGGCCACCAACGACCTCAACCAGACACATGCGGCAATTGCCGGCAATTGTCAGACGCTCGTGGTAACAAAAACGTGGAACTTCCACGCCCGCTTCTTCACAGGCTTGGATCAGGGTCATTGCCCCATCCACTTCGATGTCTTTGCCGTCGATGTTGATCTTGCGAAGGTCGCTCATGAATCAATTCACCCTGAGTAACGCGCCAATTTGGCTCGATTTTTTAATTTCTGCACGCCCAAGCGCACAATAGCTTTCGATATTTCCAACCGTTACGTTGTTAGCAGCCAGATAGGCTTCACCTTTAGCGCGAACGCGTGCCTTCTCCTTAGGAGATTTACGGTAGGCGTCGATTTCGGCGTCGGTGTAACCCATGTCGCGTGCCTTATCGCGCAACCCACTAACAAAGCGCAACGCCTTGATGAACCGTGCAGAGACTTTTGGGCATTGTTTTCTGATTTCATCAGCCAAACCGACCGCCAACAGCGCATCATCAATGGCCGGGACGTCACGCAACGCTGGTTTTGCTACAGAAGTGGTCGCAACCATAGCAACGACAACTGCGGGAATCACAAACTTAAACATGAGTTGTTCCTTTCTCAGAACCGCCCCGTACAACATGCACGGGAACTGTTAGAGAAATGGGTACCCATAGTCTTGTTATGCAATAACAAGCCATCAAAGTGACCGCCAACGCGCAATATGTCGCCAGTGAGATCAAAATTTACATGCCCCACGCAACTGAAGTTCGTCGTTAGTGATAGTTAAACCGCCATCTTCAACATCTGGACCAGACATCCAGGCAATATCAGATGTTCCATATTGGTTAATACAATACTTTGTCGCTTCATAGCGCCCAGCTTCACGTGCGCCTGCCAAATATTGTGAAACCTTATAAACAGTTACCATGAACTGATCACGCTGCTTATCTACTTTCGACAGCTTTGTACGGAACTTTATACCTTCAAACGCAGGAACCTGTTCGCTAGGCGTACACGCCACCAATGAAACAACACAGATCAAAGCAAACAAACGCATTAGAACGCCCCCACAATACCAATGGCAGCCAATGATAGAATACAAAGTAGGCCAATAGCCCACGTCGCGCTGCGCAACCCTTGATTGGTTGTCCGAATATGAACGATTGCTGTCGCAATCCGCGCAACTAGGAATACTGTTGCAAAGATATTGACCCAAAGCGGCGAACCACCAGTCAGCATTGCAGCCATCAACGCAGCTATAAACGGACCCGCGCTTTCGATTGCATTCATGAACGCACGATTGCTGCGATAAACCGCGTTGTCGTAATTCCGTTTTGGCTGACCACATTCACAACGGTTGTCCGCGGTCCGACCACGACCACTGACCATACCCAAGATCGAAATCAATAAGGCAATGCCGCCCAATGAAGCGAGCGCGTGGCTGTATGCGTCAAAATTTTCCATAGCGAACGATCCTTTGGCCTAAGCCGTTGGTCAGTTATTCAGCAGCAACCGCACTTACGCGACCAGTGCGCTTGTGTTTGATACGATCTTCGATTTCATCACGGAAGTGACGGATCAAACCTTGGATCGGCCAAGCAGCTGCATCCCCAAGAGCACAAATCGTGTGACCCTCAACTTGTTTGGTCACGTCTAGCAACATATCGATTTCTTCTGGCTCAGCCTCACCCGTCACCAAACGATCCATAACGCGCATCATCCAACCTGTACCTTCACGGCAAGGCGTGCATTGGCCACAGCTTTCGTGCTTATAGAACTTGGACAAACGCCAGATTGCTTTGATCACATCGGTGGAGTTGTCCATGACGATAACCGCAGCCGTACCCAAACCAGACCGCTGCTCGCGCAAATAATCAAAGTCCATGATTGCATCACGCATATCTTTTCCAGGGATCATCGGAACCGAAGATCCGCCTGGAATGACCGCTTTTAGGTTGTCCCAGCCGCCACGAATGCCACCGCAATGCTTTTCAATCAATTCTTCAAACGGAATAGACATCGCTTCTTCAACCACACAGGGGTTGTTGACGTGACCAGAAATCGCAAACAATTTAGTACCTGCATTGTTCGGACGACCAAAGCTTGAGAACCATTCAGGGCCACGACGCAAAATCGTTGGAACCACGGCAATGGATTCAACGTTGTTGACCGTTGTCGGGCAACCATACAAACCAGCTCCAGCTGGGAACGGCGGCTTCATACGTGGCATGCCTTTTTTGCCCTCAAGGCTTTCCAGCAAAGCAGTCTCTTCACCGCAAATATAGGCACCTGCCCCGTGGTGAAGGTAAATATCAAAGTCCCAACCGGACTTACATGCGTTCTTGCCAACCAGACCAGCGTCGTATGCCTCATCGATGGCCGCCTGAAGCGCTTCTTTTTCGCGAATATATTCGCCGCGAATGTAGATGTAGCAAGCATTCGCATTCATCGCGAAAGAGGCGATCAAGCAACCTTCAATCAATGTGTGCGGATCATGGCGCATGATCTCACGGTCTTTACATGTGCCCGGCTCAGACTCATCTGCGTTGACGACCAAGTAGGATGGGCGACCATCGCTTTCCTTGGGCATAAAGGACCATTTTAGGCCGGTCGGGAAACCCGCACCGCCACGACCACGTAAGCCGGACTTTTTCATCTCATCGACAATCCAGTCACGACCCTTTTTGATGATCTTGGCAGTTCCATCCCAATGGCCGCGCTTTTGAGCGCCTGCCAGTGTACGGTCGTGCATCCCGTAAAGGTTGGTAAAGATCCGGTCTTGGTCCTTAAGCATACGCCCTTAGCCTCTATCTGACTGGCGCGCACGCCAGAGTTTTATCACATTCCAAAGTGCTGCGCCAAATCCGGCCAACACGACAAGGTCAAACAATGCGCGGGTCCGGTTGGACCACCCAAAGTATATGCCTACCAAATTTATGCAGAGCCAGAATATCCCAAGTCCTGCGATAAACAACGATACGCGTTGTCCAATCTTGGATGATTTATCTTGGTTCTGCATCAGTTCAATTGGCGTTTAGTAAACGCCACCTTTCTTAACCTTGCTGGAGAACTCAGTTGTTCCACCTTTAGCAAGAATTTTAGCTTGTGCGATCCAGCCGTCACGCTCGATGCGACCTTTGAAACGAAGGTTGCTGTCGACCCATGCGACGTCCTTCTTTTTCCATGTCGCAACTTGATCGAAGTGGTAGAAACCCAACTCGTTCAGTGTTTTTTCCAATGCTGGACCAACACCTTTTAGTTGCTTTAGATCATCTGCACCGCCAGCGCGTGCCGCTGTCAATGTCGCTGGTTTAGCTTCAGCTTTCGGTGCTGCTGCGGCCTTAGTCTTAGCAGCAGATGCTTTTGCCGGCGCAGCAGCTTTCGCTTTTGCGCTCGTTGCTTTAGCTGCAGTCGCTTTAGCAGGTGTTGTTTTAGCGGCTGTTGTAGAAGCTTTTGCTGACTTCGCTTTAGTTGGTGTTGCCTTAGCCGTAGCCGCTTTAGCGGTTGTCGCTTTGGCAGCCGCCTTTTTGGCTGGCGCAGCTTTTGCACTAGGAGCTATTGACGTTTTGGCGTCACCACCGGCTGCTTTTGACTTAGCTGCAGTTTTGGTTGTCTTCGCAGCTGCCTTTTTAGCAGGTGCTTTTGCAGCCGCTTTAGCTTTTGCGTCAGTACCAGCCGCTGAAGAAGCCGCTTTAGCAGTCGCCACTTTCTTAGCTGGTGCTTTTTTCGCAGCCCCTGGCTTAGCAGTTGAAGCTGTTGATTTGGCAGATGCCGATGCGCTTGAAGCAGACGATGCAACCGCTGCGCCCGTTGCTGCAGCAGCAACTGCGCCGCCCGCCATCATGCTAGAAGCCGTTGTGTTGGACGCAGCCACTGCAGATGAAGTTGATTGAGTTTGTGGCTTGCACAGCAACCAAGACAACAACGCGCCACCAATGATGAAGATAAGAAGACCGATAAATGCGCTGGGGATAAAGTTCCAAGCACCATTCCAAAGTACCAAAGCAACAACGGCTCCAACAACCGCAGCAATGATCCAGCACCACGTTGTGCAGGTCTTATTCTTAGTAAAATTTTCCATGTCGTGTCCCTCTCCCATTCAGAAGTTATTTTTAGTATTTTTATTGTTTTTAATTAGTCTTTATACGTACCGTCTTTTTTCGCACGTTTCGAAAATTCTGTTTCTTCGCCAGCCGCCAAGGCCGTTGCTTGCGACACCCAGTTGTCGCGACCTACGCGGCCTTTGAAGCCCTCTAAATTTTGGTCAACCCATGAAACTTCATCAGTTCCCCATGCTGACACTTGGTCAAAGTGGAAGAATCCCATGTCGTTCAGAAGGCCTTCAAGTTTTGGACCAACGCCCTTGATCATTTTCAGATCATCAGCACCAGACTTGCGTGGTGTCTTCATGACTTTTGGTTTTTTGCCCAGACCCTCTGCAACAGCAGGCGCAGCAGCTGTTTTGGTAGCTGCTTTTGGTGCGATTTCAACTTTTGCAGCTTTTGGCGCAGCCTTCTTGGCAGTTGCTGGTTTCGCAGCTGTTTTAGCAGCAGAACCGTTCTTACCTTGCCACGGCGCAAGCAATGGAACCTCTGTCCCATTGATGCGTTTAACAGTGTCACCAATGTCAGACGCCAATTGAACAGACGCGTTATATTTTGTCTTGCCACTGTCGTACTCGGTCAAACTGGTCAAACCATTCAAAGGCTCAGCAGCATAGCGGCCATTTTGTGGACCAGGCAACGGCACGTCGCCAGCAGCCAATTGGTCAATGATCTCGCCCATACGTACTTGGGTCAGATCTTCGTAATAATCTTTGCCGATTTGGGCCATTGGAGCATTTGAGCATGAGCCCAAGCACTCAACTTCTTCCCATGAAAACTTACCATCCGCAGACAGCTCATGCGGTTTTGCCGCGATTTTCTCTTTGCAGACTTCCATAAGGTCTTCGGCACCACAGATCATGCACGACGTCGTGCCACAAATCTGGATGTGCGCAACAGTACCCACTGGCTGGAGTTGGAACATGAAGTAGAAAGATGCCACTTCAAGTCCACGAATGTAGGCCATGCCCAACATGTCAGCAACATATTCGATCGCTGGACGAGTCAACCAACCGTACTGTTCCTGTGCGCGCCAAAGCAAAGGAATGATCGCAGAAGCCTGACGGCCCTCTGGATACTTGGTAATCTGTGCTTCGGCCCACGCAAGGTTGGCTGGGGTAAAAGCAAAGCTGTCTGGTTGGTCTTTGTGCAAGCGGCGGAGCATTAGAACGACTTTCGTTTCGCGTTGTGGCTAAAAGTGCCACAAACGGGAGTATTTAAGAAATATGGAAGGGAGGCGATACGCATCATCAGCGATCGATCTCCCCAAACACAACATCCATGGTTCCGATGATCGCAGCAACGTCAGCCAACTGGTGGCCTTTGCTCATGTGATCCATCGCTTGAAGGTGCAAGAAACCCGGCGCACGGATTTTGCTGCGGTAAGGTTTATTAGAACCGTCAGCAACCAAATACACACCAAATTCGCCTTTAGGCGCTTCAACTGGGCAATACACTTCGCCCGCAGGAACGTGGAAACCCTCGGTGTATAACTTGAAGTGGTGGATCAAGCTTTCCATTGAGGTCTTCATGTCTGAACGTGATGGCGGTGTTAGCTTACCACGGGCCAAAACGTCACCTGTCGCTTCACGCAACTTGCCAACGGCTTGTTTGATGATCGAAACAGACTGGCGCATTTCTTCCATGCGGCACAGGTAACGATCATAGCAATCGCCGTTTTTACCAATAGGAATTTCAAATTCAAATTCGTCGTAGCACTCATAGGGCTGCGCGCGACGCAAATCCCACGCCATGCCAGAGCCACGAACCATGACACCAGAGAAACCATAATCAAGGATGTCTTGTTCCGTGACGATACCGATATCGACGTTGCGCTGTTTGAAGATACGGTTTTCAGTCAACAGACCACCGATATCATCAATAATAGCGGGGAACTCATGTGCCCACTGCTCGATATCATCGATCAATGCGTCTGGTAGATCTTGGTGCACACCGCCCGGACGGAAGTACGCAGCATGCAAACGTGCGCCAGATGCGCGCTCGTAAAAGCACATTAACTTTTCGCGCTCTTCAAAACCCCAAGCCAATGGGGTCATCGCACCGACGTCCATCGCTTGAGTTGTAATATTAAGGATGTGATTCAGCACCCGGCCGATTTCGCAATACAACACACGGATTAAGGACGCGCGACGCGGAACTTCAACGCCCGTCAACTTTTCGATCGCCAAGCACCAAGCATGTTCTTGGTTCATTGGAGCTACATAGTCGAGGCGGTCAAAGTATGGAAGGTTTTGCAGGTAAGTGCGGCTTTCCATCAGCTTTTCTGTGCCACGGTGTAGCAAGCCAATGTGTGGATCGCAGCGTTCTACGATTTCGCCGTCCAACTCTAGCACAAGACGCAAAACGCCGTGAGCCGCAGGGTGCTGCGGGCCAAAGTTGATATTAAAGTTACGGATCTTCTGTTCGCCAGTCAGCGCATCATCGAAGCCTTTTGAGCCATCCATCATTTTAACGCTTCTCCAACTCTTGCAACTTAATGCTCATCCACCACAACAACGCGATCGTGCCAATTGGCAAGATAGACGCCAGCGCCCAGTACTTATTGATGCCAAAGAAAGGCAAAAGCTTGAGCATAGGAATAATGGTAACAAGGCCAATGATCAGCCACCAAATACTACCCATTACTTAGTTCCCTTCTCAGTGCCGTCTTTTTCGTCACCCGGTAGGATGTATTCTGCACCCTCCCATGGGCTCATGAAATCGAACTGACGATATTCTTGGACCAAGCTGACAGGTTCATAAACAACGCGTTTTTCAACTTCGTCGTAACGAACCTCAGTATAGCCCGTTGTCGGGAAATCTTTGCGCAGTGGGTATCCACGAAAACCATAGTCGGTCAGGATACGGCGCAAATCAGGGTGACCCGTGAACAAGATGCCAAACATGTCGAACACTTCGCGTTCGAACCAGTTGGCTGACGGGTGAATTTCGCAGATGGATGATACCATCTGTTCTTCACGTACCGAAACCCGCAAGCGGATACGGTGGTTTTGATACATGCTGAGGAAGTGATAAACGACATCAAAACGTTTGGCGCGACCTGTGTAGTCAACAGCCGTGATATCCACGAGAGTTGAGAATTTACAGGTCTGGTCAGATTTCAGGAACTCAACAAGCCCTTCAATGTTCGCAGGGGCCACGTCGACGTTCAATTCACCTCGGGTAACATCCCAAGCCAAAACACAATCAGGGCGCTTTGCCTCGATGTAACCGCCAAGTTCTTTCAAGCTATCAGACATATTGGGTCCTTACCGAACAATTGTGCCAGTACGGCGGATTTTGCGTTGTAGCTGAAGGATACCATAAACAAGGGCTTCCGCCGTTGGAGGGCAGCCAGGCACGTATACATCAACCGGAACGATGCGGTCACACCCACGAACAACTGAGTAGCTGTAGTGATAGTAGCCGCCACCATTTGCACATGAACCCATTGAGATCACGTAACGTGGCTCTGGCATTTGGTCATAAACCTTACGCAAAGCTGGTGCCATTTTGTTGGTCAATGTGCCCGCAACGATCATCAGATCAGACTGACGTGGGGAAGCACGTGGCGCAGTACCGAAACGCTCAAGGTCGTAGCGCGGCATCGCAGTGTGCATCATCTCAACCGCGCAACATGCCAACCCAAAGGTCATCCAGTGCAAAGAACCCGTACGGGCCCAGTTGATCAAATCTTCTGTCGAAGTCAGCAAGAACCCTTTGTCTTGCAACTCAGCATTCAAAGCTTGCGTACCGTGCTCTCTGTCGCCGCCAGCGTAGGCTGGACCTGCGCCAAAGGAACCTGCGTCAGTTACTGCCATTCCAAGGCTCCTTTTTTCCACTCGTAAGCGAAACCAGCTGTCAACACAGCCAAGAACACCATCATCGACCAGAAACCTGCCATGCTGATATCCTTAAAGGCGACCGCCCAAGGGAACAGAAAAGCAATTTCGAGATCGAAAATAATGAACAAGATCGAGACTAGATAGAATCGAACATCAAATTTCATTCGTGCATCATCAAATGCGTTGAACCCGCATTCGTATGCAGAAACCTTCTCAGGGTCTGGATTGCTGACAGCAATCACAACCGCTGCAAGGATAAGAATAAGGCCGAGCCCAATGGCGACGGCGAGAAATACGAGGATCGGGAGGTACTCCCTAAGCATTTCTTCCACGGTGGCTCCTTTGTCTTACGCAACACTTTTGCCTGCGCATCAAGTCGCAAGGTTAACGGTTAGGGGTGTACTCCCCACATGTGGTGGGGTCAACCAACGCAACAGCAATTTTGGCACCCAAATGCCCCTGTTTGCAGCGCTAACACTGCAGCAGTTCCCATTCGGTTAATCTGTGTGCGCACTTATGACGCGCATTGGGCAATAAACGATCATCCTATTGCGGCGGTGATTCACTTGCTAAATGTCATCACACGACGATCTGCCAACCAGTTCGAAAATCACATCCACGACGCTTTGCGTTTGTCAAAAAACGCGCCAATGCCTTCTGCCGCTTCGTCAGTTTCCCAACGGGTTTTCAGTGCTTCTATGGTGATTTCGATCGTTCCCTCATCAATCCGAGGGCCCAATCTGCGCGCCAGTGCTTTGGCTGCCGCAACCGCTCCAGGGGCACAGGACAAGTAGGGCACAACTTCGGCTTCAATCGCCTCAGCAAACTGCGCTGCGGGTACGGCCCGTGCGAGCAAGCCCAGCTCCACAGCCTCAGCTGCGTCAAATATGCGCGATGACATGAAAACACGCCGCGCCCTGCCCTCTCCCATCCGTGAGACCACGTAAGGGCCTATCGTAGCGGGAATAATGCCAAGACGCGTTTCAGTAAGCCCCATTTTCAAACTATTGATTCCAATGGCAACATCACAGACCGCGGCCATACCAACTCCACCCCCAAAGGCATTACCCTGCAACGCACCAATCATTGGCTTGGGCATCGTGTTCAACGCTTGCAGCATGAAGGCCAGCTTGGACGCCTCCTTGGCGCGGGTTTCAGGGTCCGCTTGCATCTGCTCGCGCATCCATTCCAGATCACCACCCGCACAGAATGATTTGCCCGTCCCCGTCAGAACCACGACACGCACGTTGTCATCAGCCCCCAGATCAGCCGCGGCTTGTGTCAGTTCAGCTAACATTACAGCCGACAATGCGTTGTGCTTGGCTTCGCGGTTCAAGGTCAATGTGGCGACGCCACGCGCGTCCACATCAATTTTCAGGGTCTCAAACAAGTATTTACTCCAGATTAAGTATTTATATGTCTCGTATCGCACGAGCCATTTCGGCTGCTTGGGCTACAACGGCCAGATCAAGGCCCGTCTCATAACCCAATCGCTGCAAATGCGCGGCCACATCTTCTGTTGCGACATTACCCGCAGCACCGAGCGCATAAGGGCAGCCACCCAATCCAGCCACTGAAGCGTCAAACACACGAACGCCCAGCGCAAGGGATGCATCGATGTTATCCATCGCCCGCCCATTGGTGTCGTGATAATGCCCCGCCAAACGCGCAACGGGGACAACATCACGCACAGCAATCAGCATCTTCGCAATTGTATCGGGGGTACCAACGCCAATCGTGTCGCCTAACGAAACCTCATAGCACCCCATGCTGAACAAACGCTCAGCAACACGCGCAACCGCACTTGGGTCGACTTCGCCTTCAAATGGGCACCCAGCAACACAGGACACATACCCACGCACTGGCATATCAATAGTACGCGCCGCCTTAATCACAGCCTCAAATTGATCCAAGGACTCCTCAATGCTCACGTTAATGTTAGCTTTGGAAAACGCCTCTGAGGCAGAACCAAACACGGCGACCTCATCGGCATTCGCTGCCTTAGCATCGTTAAACCCGCGCATATTGGGGGTAAGTGCTGCATAACGCACGCCATCAGCGCGACTTATCCGCCCCAATACATCAGCACTGCCTGCCATTTGTGGCACCCATTTGGGACTTACAAAGCTTGCACATTCGATACGCCTGTACCCTGCGCGACTGAGACAATCGATCAATGCGATCTTTTGACCGACCGAAACCTCAATCTTCTCATTTTGGAGCCCGTCACGCGGCCCCATCTCAAAAATATCGACATGACCTAAGTTGGTTCCAAGAGATTGGTCAGACATGGGTAACTCCTATGATTGCCAAGGGGCAAAGAATTCCTGTGGGTATAGACGTTCGTCACCTTTTGGCAGGCTGGCTTGAAATGCAGGGCGTTGGGATATGTATTCATACCACACAGAAGTGAGTGGGTGGGTATCTAATTTCGCAAAATGTAGCGCCATATAAACGGCTTGGCCCACAGAGACATCAGCGGCACTAAAACCAGAGGGCAACAAATACTGTCCATTCCCACCTAGTTCCGCCAAGCGCCCTTCGATGGCATCATAGCATTTTGCCAATCTGGCGGCTTCTAACTTCATCACAATCGGACTGCGCATCGTGTCATCATAAAGGGCGACATGCTGTTGGGTCAAAGCGGCGGAATGCTGACTGATGGTTTCTGAGAAGTGAACCCAAATCAGCCAATCCGCACGTTCAACGTGCCCCGCAGGCCTGCCCAGCGCATTCGGGCTATATGTTTCACACAAGACTTCGGTAATCGCGCCCGTCTCAAAGATCGAACGCCCGTCTATTTCTAACGCAGGGACACGACCCGCAGGTGAACGGGCCAAATAGTTAGGATCGCGCAGGTTCTTACCAAAAGGATGGGTGACCACATCGAATTCGACACCCAACTCATGTAACAACCAAAGCGACCGCATAGAGCGTGATTGCGGACAGTGGTGCAGTGTTATGCCATTCATGTATCAACCTCCTCCAAGCGGATAAGCGCGGCACCTGCTTCTACCTGATCCCCCTCACTCACCAAAACCTCAGAAATTACCCCATCACGGGCAGCCAATAGCGCATGTTCCATCTTCATAGCTTCTAACACAGCCAAGCGATCCCCAGCAGTTACAGACTGTCCTGCTTTGGCGGTGACAGCCTTCACCAATCCGGGCATCGGGGCATCAACGATATTACCGTCCCCCGTAGCACTGGCATCACGTTGCAAGGGATCAACAACATCAAAGGCAATGCCATAAGCGTCAAACACTGTGACACAGGTCTCTGTCATCGCAACTGCGGGTGCTGACATACCATCTAGCAGCCATCGTCCCCCCACACACTGGGCCACAACAACAGCGTCATCGACATACCATGTCTGCGTATCAGCACTGTTTACCTCTACAGCAAGAGTTACCACTTCCCCCTCATGGGACAACGCAACAGATTGGCGCAGCGGAGCCCACAGGTTAAACCCTGCCCCCGCACTGGGCGTATCAAGACCCATAGCCGCCATACCCGCACGCGCCCAATGGGATGGCGTCACAACAGCGACAGCCGTCAACGCATCAATGTCACGGGCAATTAAACCTGTATCCACATCCCCAGCGGCAAAACCTTTATGCTCTGCCAATGCACCCAGAAAGCTAAGGTTGGTTACCGTCCCTGCCACTTGCGTACCCTTTAGCGCAGCAGACAACTTAGCCAGTGCAACATCGCGTGTTGGCCCATGCACAATCACCTTAGCAATCATTGGATCATAGAACGGGCTAATCGTATCTCCCCCGCGCACGCCACTGTCCGCGCGCACCCCATCAGGAAAACGTAAATGGGTCAACGTACCCGTGGCAGGTAGAAACCCCTTGGGGACATCTTCTGCATATAGGCGCGCTTCAAAGGCATGGCCGCTTATTGTCAGCTCGCTTTGGGATTTAGGCAAAGGCTCTCCCGCTGCCACGCGCAGTTGCCATTCCACAAGGTCTACACCTGTAATGGCCTCCGTCACGGGGTGTTCCACTTGCAGGCGGGTGTTCATCTCCATGAAAAAGAACCCATCGGCTTTTAATCCGTCAGACCCATCCACGATAAATTCTACCGTCCCTGCGCCCTTATAACCAATCGCCTCCGCCGCAAGAACGGCAGCTTGCCCCATAGCGTCACGCATCTCTTGGGTCATGTCGGGGGCTGGCGCTTCTTCGATCACCTTCTGATGACGGCGTTGCAGCGAACAATCACGCTCAAATAAATGAACAGCCTGCGTGCCATCGCCAAACACCTGCACCTCAATATGGCGTGGCTTGGTCACAAACTTCTCAACCAAAACGTCAGAATTTCCAAACGCGGTTGCAGCCTCAGAGCGGGCAGACGCCAACGCCTCATCAAAGGAACCCGCCTCTTCCACAAGACGCATTCCCTTGCCACCACCCCCAGCAACGGCCTTAATCAAAACTGGGTACCCCATCTTACCAGCCTCAGCCGCCAACAGCGCATCATCCTGATCGGCACCATGATACCCCGGCACAACCGGCACACCCGCTTTGATCATCAAAGCTTTCGCAGCATCCTTTAGCCCCATAGCGCGGATTGCATCCGCTGAGGGACCAATGAACACCAATCCAGCGGCTGCTACCTGATCCACAAAATCAGGGTTCTCTGACAGAAACCCGTATCCCGGATGGATCGCCTGTGCGCACGTATCCAACGCCGCTTGAATGATCACATCACCGCGCAGATAACTGTCCGCAGGGGCATTACCGCCAACATGAACCGCCATATCCGCCATCTGAACGTGCTTGGCACCTGCATCCACATCCGAATGCACAGCAACACAAGTCACCCCCATAGATTGGGCCGTCTCGATGACGCGACAGGCAATCTCGCCGCGGTTGGCTATCAGGATCTTGTCAAACATCAGCTGCCCTCGATCCCGCGCACAGGAAACGCCTCAACCAAAGCAGCCGCTTGTTTTGCCATTTCCTCAACGTCCGCGCGCGAAACGATGGCAGCGGCATCATAGATGTCCTCGTCATCATCAGCGTTAGGGGTCAATTCCACATCCAATGTAAACACATCGGGGCCATCCCCACGTGCAATGCGCACATCCACCTGCGGCTCAAGGCTCACCAAATAGGCCTGACGACCCTGCCCCGCGAGCAGATCATTGATCTCGTCCATGAAATCAAAAATATCTGTGGTCATAAGACAAGGCGATTGAAACGCGACATCTCCCTCATCCGTGGGACACTTCACATCCAAAACCAACCAGTTGGCCTCGTAAAAGTCCTCTGACACATCGTCAGCATAGCTTTTCACACTCAGGGTCAAAGGCCCCATTTGAAAATCTGTCATTGTCCAAAGTCCTCTACAATTTCAAAACGCTCAAACATCATATCGACATCTGGCGCAAAACGACCCGCTCGGGTCAAATACGCTTCATAGCCCAAACGCCAATGGGCCAAATCACGAAACTCGCCTTGCTGTGCAACACGCACCTCATCCATTTTATCAAAAGCGATCCGCTCAACTGTCAGTGTACGCGTTGCAAGGGCTAGCCGCCCTTCCCAATCCAGCGCAATGTCCACACGACCCACAACTGGCAATTCCTCTGTTCCATCCACATAGATAGCCCAAGCATCACATGTTCCGGTCTTCACACCAGACCGCATCAAGGCCAATATCTCAGCATTCAACGCCGCACTGTCACCAACAGGATAGGCAAACGCCCCTTCATATTTTGCTCGCGCAGCAGCCAGAGTCACCATGTTCAGCCCCCTTTCATCTTACAAAACAAACTCCGGGTGAGGCGCACAGCGCCGAGGGCAGAGCCCTCAAACACCGTATCACATCCGGAACACGCCAAACCGTGTCTCCTCTATCTCAGCATTCAACGACGCCGACAGGCTTAGTGCCAATACATCACGGGTTTTGCGCGGATCAATCACCCCGTCATCCCACAAACGCGCCGACGCGTACAAAGGATGTGACTGTTCCTCGAACATATCAATCGTGGGCTGTTTGAACGCGGCTTCGTCCTCAGCAGACCATTCACCACCCTTACGCTCAATCCCGTCACGCTTCACTGTCGCCAAAACGCCAGCCGCTTGGGCGCCGCCCATCACGCCAATACGTGAATTCGGCCAACTCCACATAAACCGCGGCGAATAGGCCCGTCCTGACATGCCGTAGTTACCAGCGCCAAATGAACCGCCAACAACCATCGTAATCTTTGGAACAGAGGTCGTCGCGACAGCCGTCACCATCTTGGCCCCGTGGCGCGCAATGCCCTCGTTCTCGTACTTACGACCCACCATAAAGCCCGTAATATTCTGCAAGAACACCAGCGGGATCTTACGCTGCGAACACAGCTCCACAAAATGCGCACCCTTCTGGGCCGCTTCAGAAAACAACACACCGTTGTTGGCGATAATCCCGATGGGACATCCCTTGAGGTGGGCAAACCCCGTTACCAAAGTCTCGCCAAAGCGCGGCTTGAACTCGTCAAAGCGCGAACCATCCACCACCCGCATAATCACCTCACGAATGTCATAAGGCTGGCGGGTATCGGCAGGCACGATGCCCAACAACTCTGCTGGATCATAAATCGGTTCATCATAAGACGCCGCCATTGATGCACGTACGGCGTGGTTCACCCCGCTGCCATCCCAATTCAACGATGCAACAGCACGGCGCGCCAAGGCCAGCGCATGCGTATCATCCTCTGCCAAATAATCCGCAACACCAGAAAGGCGCGTATGCACTTCGCCGCCGCCCAAATCCTCAGCAGACACAATCTCCCCCGTCGCCGCCTTCACAAGCGGCGGACCGGCCAAGAAAATCGTGCCCTGCTCTTTCACAATGATAGTCACATCCGACATAGCAGGCACATAAGCGCCCCCAGCCGTGCATGATCCCATAACAACAGCAATCTGCGGAATGCCCTTCGCGCTCATCTGCGCCTGATTGTAAAAAATCCGGCCAAAATGATCGCGATCCGGAAATACCTCATCCTGATTGGGTAGGTTCGCGCCGCCACTGTCGACCAGATAGATGCACGGAAGGCGGTTCTGTTCGGCAATCTCTTGGGCCCGCAGATGCTTTTTCACCGTCATCGGGTAATAGGTGCCGCCCTTTACCGTGGCATCATTGCAAATGACCATCACCTCATGGCCCTGCACCTGCCCAATGCCCGCAATGACACCCGCACAAGGGGCCGCGCCATCATACAACCCATGCGCTGCCGTCGCGCCAACCTCCAGAAACGGAGACCCCGCATCCAGCAAATTCGCCACCCGTTCCCGAGGTAGCATTTTTCCGCGTGAAAGGTGGCGCTCCCTGGAGCGTTCACCACCACCAAGTGCAGCTGCTTGAGCAGCTTCAGAGATATGTGCCAACGCGGCTTCGTGAGCTGCGAGGTTGGCCTTAAACGCCTCAGAGGAGGTTAGTATTTGGGATTTAAGTTTCATGTTACTTCTTCCACTTTCAAAATACGGGCCGAAATAGGAAAGACCACACTAGCCATAATGATCAAAAAGATGCCTATTCGAATGACACCCTCGACAAACGCAGCTCTTTCAATATCGCCAAACTCAATCGACCCATTGTATTTTTGAACACCAGTCAACCAAACGGCCGTGAACATTCCAATTATGAGAATGCCGGTTTGTACCAATCCACGGCCACGTTTGATCCGAAGTTTAATCGAACAGTGACCACACCGCAGATATTCAATTTTATTATCATCCCCATGCATCGTTCGTGTTAAACGCGTATGCGGCTGGATCACGTCACAAGACGGACATGTCAAATTGGCTACACGCATTGTCCATGTCGTTTTCATTTCAATACCTCTGCCATCGCCATCGCCTTCAACTCTTTCCGAATAACCTTACCCGTCACTGTCATCGGTAAAGCCTCCAAAAACCCAATTTCCCTTGGATACGAATAACTTGCCAACCTATCCTTAACATAAATCTGCAACCTATCCGCATCTTCATCCGCCCCATCCCGCAACACAACATAAGCCTTCACAATTTCGGTGCGCAGCGCATCTGGCTTGCCCACAACCCCAACAGTCACAACATCAGGATGGGTCAACAAACAGTCCTCAATCTCCGCAGGGCCAATGCGATATCCAGCAGAGGTGATCACATCATCCTCACGCCCGACAAAGCGTAAATATTCACCCTCCCAAACGCCACGGTCCCCCGTCAGCATCCAGTCGCCAATGAACTTCTCTGCCGTCGCTTCAGGTCGGTTCCAGTATTCTAACATCATCGACGGCGATCCACGGCGCACAGCGATGTCGCCCTCCTCAGCCGTCACCTGCCCCTGTGCGTCCACAACCTGCACATCATGCCCCGCAACCGGCTTGCCAATACAGCCCGCCCTCACAGGGAAATCAGCGCCGCAAGAGGACACCGTCATATTACATTCGGTCTGTCCGTAAAATTCGTTGATCTGAACGCCGAGAGCCTCGCGCCCCCATGCCAACATCTCAGCGCCCAAAGGCTCCCCACCTGAGGCAACAGAACGCAATCCAGCAATCGCAGCATCAGACGCCCGCAACATGCGCAGCGCCGTAGGCGGGAAAAACACGTTGCGCACAGCGCCCGCAGATATGATCGCAGCACAACCCTCGGCCTCAAACTTCTCCATCCGCGCCGCAACCACAGGAACGCCCAAGGCCAAGCCCGGCATCAAAACGTCAAACAACCCGCCAATCCACGCCCAATCTGCAGGGGTCCAAAGACAATCGCCTGGCTGGCCTAAATGGTCATGGCTAAGGGAAACACCCGCCAAATGACCGCCCAAGACACCATGCCCATGCAACGCCCCCTTAGGGCTGCCCGTGGTGCCACTGGTGTAGATCAGAACGCCAGCGGTATCCGTTTCAACCGCCGTCATCTCAACCACACCGCCCGTGATCCCAGCCGTATCTGCCATCCAAGGTTCGGCCAAATCGCCCAGCAATCCAGCGCCCTCATCATCCGTCAGAACGATCTGAATACCCGCATCACCAACACGCGATTTCAAGGCATCATACTTGAACAATTTAAACAAAGGCACTGAAATTGCACCAATTTTCCAGATCGCGATATGGGCGGCAGCACACCATGGGCTTTGGCTAAGTAACACACCAACACGGTCACCTGCCTGCACGCGCACCATCAAGGTACGTGCCAAACCATCGGCCATTTCAGCCAAGGTGCCATAGGTAATGTCACGCCTAGTTTGCCCAGTCAGATCAACAATCGCCAATTGCTCAGCCGGATGGGCCAAACACTGCGCCGCCATATTCTGATCGGTGCTTGGCATGGGTTACGCCATCGCTCCCATCATCTCGCGACCAATCAACATGCGACGAATTTCTGAGGTACCTGCTCCAATTTCCATCAACTTTGCATCGCGGAAGATACGGCCAACCGGATTGTCGGATAGATAGCCTGCGCCACCCATCGCTTGCACCGCCTGATGCGCCTGCTTCATCGCTTCTTCAGAGGCATACAAACAGCACGCCGCCGCATCCTGACGCGTCACGTCACCACGATCACAGGCCTTAGCGACCTCATACACATAGGCACGGGCAGAATTCATCGCCGTGTACATATCCGCCATCTTACCCTGCATCAGTTGAAAGGAACCAATCGGCTGACCAAACTGCTTACGCTCTGCCATATAGGGCATGATCTCGTCCAAACAGGCGGCCATAATGCCAGTGCCGATGCCTGCCAAAACCACGCGTTCATAATCCAAACCAGACATCAAAACCGCAACGCCGCGCCCCTCTTCGCCAAGGACGTTCTCAAACGGCACTTCAACCTCATCAAAGATAAGTTCTGCGGTGTTTGATCCGCGCATGCCCAGTTTATCGAAATGCGGGGATGTGCTGAAACCAACCATCGACTTTTCGATGATAAAGGCCGTCATACCTTTGGACCCAGCATCAGGGTCCGTCTTGGCATAGACCACCAGCGTTTCAGCATCTGGACCATTTGTGATCCAATATTTGTTGCCACTCAAACGGTAATGGTCATTACGCTTTTCTGCCCGCAGCTTCATCGAAACCACATCAGAACCTGCACCCGCTTCTGACATCGCCAGCGCGCCCACATGTTCGCCAGAAATCAAACCCGGCAGATACTTTGCCTTCTGCTCAGGCGTGCCATTCAGCTTGATCTGGTTCACACACAGGTTCGAATGCGCCCCGTATGACAGCGATACAGAGGCAGAAGCCCGCGCAATCTCTTCAACCGCAACAGTATGCGCCAGATAAGACATGCCAGAACCGCCAAATTCCTCGCCTACAGTGATACCCAACAGGCCCAATTCGCCCATTTCAGTCCATAACTCAGGGGGAAACGCGTTAGATCGGTCAATTTCCGCCGCCATCGGCTTAACCCGCTCCTGCGCCCACCGGTGAACCATTTCGCGCAGGGCATTCACATCCTCACCCAAATCAAATTTCATCGTGGCATTGAACATGGAAACATCCCCTCAAATTGCAGCAGCAAAGTTTATTGAACACTTGTTCATTACTTAAGCGCAATCAAAGAGAGCGGTCAATAGCGCACAACATTAGGGCACCTGCCGTAACAGATGCCCCATGCGCACAATAATGTATGGAATGCGCCGTAAGGCGCTCCTTTGGATCAGCTTTGCGCTTGATACACCGCTGACACCTCAGCCCGAATAATCCGCGCGATCAGTTCACAGTCCTCAATGGAAAAGGTCAGCGGCACGCGCATATCAACAACACCGCGTAAAATACGGTCAGAAGCTGGCATTTGGACAGGGTTTGCATATTTCCAGCTGTCGTAACGACTGGTGAACGCCACAGGTTCAGCGGCACCAAACCATTTCAACTCCACACCACGTTTCAGACAACGCGCCAAAACCTCAACCACTGCATCCTCAGACCAATCCAGCAACAGGAACTGAATTGAGGAACCAACGATAACTTCTTGGGGCGCACGTTCAACAACACTCAGCCCAGGAATGTCACGAAACCCCGCCTCAAGCGCATAGTAACGATCATTCCAACGCTGGCATTGCGTTGCCAAGTCCGCAATCTGTGGACGCAAAATTGCAGCTCGCAAGTTATCCATACGTCCTGAGATATTGGGGGTTTCGTATTTGATATCTGCGAAAACCTCGACATCAGGGGCCGCCAGATGCCTTTCAAACAGCATATAAGACCCCGACAGCATAATTGATTTTGCCGCCAACTCAGGATCATCGGTGACCAAAAAACCGCCCTCGCCTGAATTTACGTGTTTATAGGTCTGACAAGAATAGCAGCCAATCGCGCCAGCACGCCCAGAGGGCACCCCGTTCCACGAAGCCCCCATTGTATGCGCGCAATCCTCAACGACCTTCACGCCCGCCGCATTACACATCGCCATCAAACGATCCATGTCACAGATATGCCCACGCATGTGGCTTAGAAGCAGAACATTGGCTTGATCCAGCTTGGCCTCAAGATCATCCAGATCAATTGTCAGCCCCTCAGTCACGCCCACAAACACAGGCTGCGCACCAACTGCTGCAATCGCACCCGGCACAGGAGCCAGCGTAAAGGCGTTCGATAACACCTTATCGCCGTGCCCAACGCCCAATGCGCGCAAAGCTGTCGCCATCGCATAACCACCAGACGCAACAGCAAGGCAATATTTTGCCCCGACATACTGCGCATATTCCTGCTCCAGCAGCGCTGTTTCCGACAATTCGCCCGCCGTTGTGTTGTAACGATGCAAACGACCATGGCGCAAAACGGCCAATGCCGCCTCTATACCAGCTTCGGGGATGGATTCTTGTTGGGTAAAACTACCAGTGAAATTCTCTGTCATAGAGGTGTTGTGCTGACACGAGTGCTGCGCGTCAAGACGCACAACGCAGATTTACAAACCCCAAAACAACTCCTTCACCCCAACAAATTGGTCACAATGTCTGGCAGGTCTTTATAATTGTCCAACAATGCCTCTGGCTCCAATGCTGCCATATCGCCACCCGCAGGGCCAAAGGTGACCAAGACACATGGCACGCCAGCGTTGCGCGCAGTATTGCGGTCCGTATCCGTATCCCCAATCAGACAGGTCAACGCAGGATCACCACCCGCGCGGCGCGCCGCCTCAAACAAATGTTCGGGGTTTGGCTTGCGCACAGACAGCGTATCCGCGCCCACCATCGATGCAAACGCATCGCGCACACCAAGGCGGCGTAACAGCTCCTCTGCCAGCCCTTCGGGCTTGTTCGTGGCAATACCAACGCCGTAACCCAGCAATTTCAGGGCCTCAACGGCATCCATCGCGCCGTCATACATAACAGTGCGGCTGTCGATGTCTTTGGCATAGGCCTCGAGCAGCACAGGGTAATAGTGATCCAAAACATCCGCATCATTGGCACGTTCCAAACGCTGCAGCCCCAGCGACAACATCGCCCGTCCCCCGCGCAGCGCCGTGCCTGCATCTGTTAAAGGGTCCAACATATCGTCAACGCCCATGTCACGAAAACAAACATTGGCGGCCTCAATCAAATCACCGCTGGTGTCGGCCAATGTGCCGTCCAAATCAAAAATTACTGTCTTCATAGCCTGCGCCCCTTTGATTGTTTCGGCGGTCAACCGCTTGCGAGTGTTGCAACCCGCAATTTCAATTGATGCCCAAATACCTTGTGCCTTTGGTACAAATGGATAAAACGGGCGCGAATAGAACAAAAGAGATTTCGCATGAGTGTTGCTTTAATTATTCTGGGTGCCGGCAAAGGCACACGGATGAATTCTGATTTACCAAAAGTACTTCATCCCATCGCGGGTGCACCGATGTTGGTCCACGCGATGCGCGCAGGCGCAACACTTGATCCGGCCCACACCGTTATTGTTGCTGGCCACGGCGCAGAGGTCGTGACCAAAGCGGCCCAAGCTTATGACCCAGACGCAAAGGTCGTATTGCAAACCCAACAGCTTGGCACCGGCCACGCCGTGTCCCAAGCCGCCGACGCGTTGGCAGATTTTGAGGGCAAGGTGATCGTCCTATACGGCGACACGCCGTTCGTGAAACCCGAAACCTTGCAGGCTATGTTAGATGCCAAAGCGGACGTTGTTGTACTTGGCTTTGAACCACAAGACGCTGGCCGATATGGCCGCCTAGTGACCAATGGTTCATCCCTAGAACGCATCGTTGAATTTAAAGATGCATCACCTGAAGAACGTAAAATAAATCTTTGTAATAGCGGCGTTATTTGCTGCTCTGGACCGATGCTATTTGATCTACTTAGCAAAGTCACAAACGACAACGCCTCAGGCGAATATTACCTTACAGACGTGATTGGTCTTGCCCGCAATGCAGGCCATTCAGCAACCGTTGTGACCTGCTCAGAGGGTGAAACCCTCGGCGTTAACTCACGCGCAGAACTTGCATCCGCTGATGCAATGTATCAGGCCGCCGCCCGCCTCACACTGATGGAAGACGGTGTAACGCTCGTTGCACCCGACACCGTGTACCTATCGCTGGACACAATCATTGGACGGGACACAATCATCGAACCAAATGTGGTATTTGGCCCTGATGTTACAGTCGAATCCGGCACAACCATCCGCGCATTTTCACACCTCGAGGGCTGCCATGTTTCACGCGGCAGTGTCGTGGGCCCTTACGCCCGCCTACGCCCCGGTGCTGAATTGTCCGAAAACGTGCGCATCGGCAACTTTGTTGAAGTTAAAAACGCAACCATCGCTGAAGGGGCCAAGGTCAATCACCTGTCCTACATCGGCGATGCCTCAATCGGTGAACGCAGCAATATCGGCGCAGGCACAATTACCTGCAACTATGATGGCGTCTTAAAGCACCGCACCGAAATTGGGGCCGATGTGTTTATCGGGTCCAACACAATGCTGGTTGCACCCGTTACCGTTGGCAATCGTGCGATGACAGGCAGTGGTTCAGTGATCACCTCAAACGTCGAGTCCGAGGCATTGGCCATCGGTCGTGCACGCCAAGTGTCAAAACCGGGCATGGCGCAGAAATTGTTCGATATCTTACAGGCCAAGAAGGCAAAACTGAAAGGGAGCAGCTAAAATGTGTGGTATTGTAGGGGTCCTCGGGACGAATGAAGTTGCACCAATTCTCGTTGAAGCGCTCAAACGCTTAGAATATCGCGGCTATGACAGCGCCGGTATTGCGACGATTAACGATGGCTCCTTGGACCGTCGTCGCGCTATCGGCAAACTGGTGAACCTTGGGGATCGTTTGGTCCATGAGCCGCTCGCAGGTAAATCTGGCATTGGCCACACCCGCTGGGCAACACACGGCGCACCGAACGAGAACAACGCGCATCCGCACAAGTCGGGCAAAGTTGCCGTTGTGCACAATGGCATCATCGAAAACTTCCGTGAATTGCGCGAAGAGCTCGCAACACACGGCCTTGAGTTCACAACTGATACGGATACTGAAACCGTCGCCATGTTGACGGATTACTTTGTCTCTCGGGGTGCCACACCAATTGAAGCTGTAAACCAAACACTTGCAAAACTTGACGGTGCCTTCGCCCTCGCCTTCTTATTTGACGGCGAACAGGACCTTATGATCGCAGCGCGCAAGGGTTCTCCCCTCGCAATCGGTCACGGTGACGGCGAAATGTACATTGGATCAGACGCCATCGCACTTGCGCCAATGACCAACCGCGTCACCTACCTTGAAGAAGGTGACTGCGCTGTCCTAACACGCACCAGCCTAGAAATTCGTGACCAAAATGGTGAGTTGGCAAATCGCGCCGTCAAAACCATCGAAATTGACAGCTCTCGCGTCGACAAGGCCGGTTACAAACACTTTATGGCCAAGGAAATTGCCGAGCAGCCAACTGTTCTTGGCAACACCTTGTCCCACTACATAAGCCCAGAGGGCGAAATCAATCTTCCAAACCCAGGTATCGACTTTAGCAAGATCGAACGTCTGACAATGGTTGCCTGTGGTACTGCCTACTACGCCTGCATGACGGCCAAATACTGGTTTGAACAGATCGCACGTATCCCCGTTGAAATCGATGTGGCATCAGAATTCCGCTACCGCGAGCCCCCAATCACCAAAGGCACCGTTGCCCTATTCGTTAGCCAATCTGGCGAGACAGCAGACACCCTTGCCGCGCTGCGCTACTGCGAAGGTAAAGCGGACAAGATATTGTCGGTGGTCAACGTTCCTGAAAGTTCAATCGCCCGTGAAAGCGATCTAGCCCTGCCCATTTTTGCAGGTGTTGAAGTTGGCGTTGCATCGACCAAAGCCTTCACTTGCCAATTGACTGTGCTGCTGTCTCTGGCCCTCAAGGCTGCATCTGATCGCGGTGAAATCACGCCAGAACAGCTCGCAGATCACGTCGCTGCAATGCGCAATGTACCGGCATTGATCAACGCAGCTATCGACCAAGACGCACAAATGCAAAGCGCTGCACGCAAGATTTCTGAGGCACGCGACATACTTTTCTTGGGTCGTGGCGTCATGTATCCTTTAGCCCACGAAGGTGCGCTAAAGCTAAAAGAAATCAGCTATATACATGCCGAAGCTTATGCATCTGGCGAACTAAAGCACGGACCAATCGCACTGGTAGACAAACATGTTCCTGTCGTTGTGATGGCCCCGCGCGATCCTCTGTTTGATAAGAGTGTATCGAACATGCAAGAGGTTATGGCCCGCAAAGGTAAGGTCGTTTTGATCTCTGATGCCCAAGGGCTCAAAGAAGCGGGTGAAGGCACATGGGCAACCGTTGAGATGCCAACGGTACCAGACGTTGTCGCCCCAATTGTTTACGCGGTTCCTGCACAATTGCTTGCCTACCACACCGCCGTTGCCAAAGGCACAGACGTGGATCAACCACGCAATCTGGCCAAATCCGTAACGGTAGAGTAAAGGGCGTTTAGCTCACTCGGCCTGCCATGAAATTGGCGGGCCACATACATCACGTTGGATGGCTTACCAACGCATATACTGGATACATCCGACATGAACCTCGAGGACGCACTTGCGCAACTCAACGAACACCAAGACGCCGCAAAAGCTGAAAGCTCTGCAGCCTACCATAAGGCACCCCGCCCCTACCTTGGTGTTGCCAACCCGATCATCAATGATCTGACCAAAGAGTGGCGCACACAGATGGACGTGGAACAACGCGTCGATCTGGCTGACGCCCTTTGGGAAACCGATATCTTTGAGGCGCGCATCGCTGCAGCCAAGTTGCTGACCCAAGCGCGCATCAAAGAAGATGATGACGTCTGGGGCCTGATCGCATCATGGGTGGATGAGTTTGATAGCCTTGCGATTGCAGATTACGCCTGTATGGCCGGTCAAAAGCGCGTTGTTGCCGACCCATCCCGTATCGATCATGTTGAGGCATGGGTCACGTCGGAACATATGTGGACGCGCCGTGCGGCCCTAATGATCACCTTGCCTTGGACCAAACAGAACCACCCCAAAGAACAAGACATGGCAATCCGCCAACGTGTCTTGGGCTGGGCTGCAACGCTTGTTCCAGACCGTGCATGGTTTGTTCAGAAAGCGATCGCAGGTTGGTTGCTGGAGCTATCCAAACACGATCCAGAAACCGTTGCTGCGTTCCTAGAGGAACATGGCGCTGCGATGAAACCATTCGCCGCCAAAGAAGCTGCAAAGCTGCTTAAGTAACAAATCGAACCAGTCGCCCCGTTCGCGGCGGCTGGTTTACCCCGTCACCTCGACTGAAACCAGACCAGTCAGCGGTGCACCCAACGCCTGAAATGCTTGCAAAGACATGCGGCTACCGGCCGTTGCTTCGCCCACAATCGGGATTAACAATACTCTCGTTGTTTTGCCGTTATAGGCCACGCTGCCAGTTTGCTGCGCTTTGACCAAAGGGGTCTTTAACCACAGACCCGTTTGCGCAGGGGTTCCAAGGGACGCAACGGTGACGCCAAGCGATCCACTTTGCCCAGCAACAGGTTGCACGACCGTCGGTGTACCCTCTGGACGCGCGATTGGGCGCAACTCACTGGTTGCAACGCCTAACGGGGCGTCAATCACTGCGTCAGGAATGGCATTCCCAGCGCCCAAACCACCAAGGTTAAGGTTTGCACATCCGGCCAAACTGGCCCCAATAACGGTCATCGCGATAATTTTTTTCATAATCACACAGTAGCTTGCACGCGCATCGGCTTCAATCGCCCTTTCCCTCTTGCCCTGCCATAGGCGCTTCCCTACCTATATACGTATGAATGCACCTCTTATTGACCCCTTCGCACGCGCCATCAATTACCTGCGCGTTTCCGTGACGGATCGCTGCGATTTTCGCTGCGTCTACTGCATGTCAGAAAACATGACGTTCCTGCCCAAAAAGGAACTGCTGACCTTAGAGGAATTGGACCGCATGTGTTCGACCTTCATCGGTCTGGGTGTTGAAAAACTGCGCATTACCGGCGGTGAACCTTTGGTACGCAAAGGGATCATGACCTTCTTTGACGGTATGACCCGCCACCTTGAAGCTGGAACGCTCAAGGAATTGACGCTGACCACCAATGGCAGCCAACTCGAAAAATACGCAGACGATCTGTTTGCCGCAGGTGTGCGCCGCGTGAACATCTCACTCGATACCCTTGACGAGAAGAAATTCGCAGACATCACCCGCTGGGGCCGCCTGCCCCAAGTGCTGCGCGGCGTCGATGCAGCCCTCAAGGCTGGGCTAAAGGTCAAGATCAACGCGGTGGCCCTAAAAGGCTTTAACGAACCCGAACTGCCGCAAATCACTGAGTGGTGTGCAGAACTGGGCATGGACCTGACGTGGATCGAAGTTATGCCAATGGGCGACATCGGGAACGAGGATCGCCTAAGCCAATATTGGTCCCTCAAGGATGTTCAGGCCAAATACAACGAACATTACACCGTGACAGAACTGGCCGAACGCACAGGCGGCCCTGCGCGTTACGTCCGCCTTGAGGAAACAGGGCAAAAGATCGGGTTCATCACACCACTTAGCCACAATTTCTGCGAAAGCTGCAACCGCGTGCGCCTGACCTGTACCGGCGAAATCTATCTGTGCTTGGGCCAAGAAGACATGGCAGACCTGCGCGCCCCCTTACGCGCCCATCCAGATGACAACGGCCCCCTAGAGGACGCCATCCGCGCCTCAATCGCGATGAAGCCAAAGGGGCATGATTTCGATTACTCACGCCAACAACTCGACGGGCAAATGCCACGACACATGAGCCATACCGGCGGTTGAGTTGAGGTGTGGGCTAAGCGGGCAAATTGCTATACGCGGCTGACGTTTTAATGGCAGCTATGGCGCTTAATCTGCAGGGCATTGTTGAAGGCAGCCCCAACCGTCGTATGATCCACCAAAGTCTTCGGCTAGCCGCTCCAACTCAAAGGTAATTGGGTCAAGGCTGGACGGTGAATCAATTCTCTGAACAAGAAGGTCGAACGTTTTTTTCCATATGCCGCTCGACTTGATCTCTACGGAAAACCCTTTCTCTATGACAGTTTTTTCGAACTGTTTCATTTGCTTCCGGTCTTGGAAAATAACTGAGTGATCAATGTTGCGCGGTATGTTCAAATCGTCCCCCCCTTCCTCCATCCGGATATACACGGCTCTATTTGTGATCTCATTCATTGCCATCGCATTTGGGTACAAATCGTTCAAGTAGGTCTGCCAGTCGGCATCTTCAAATTTGAACGTGGTTGTCTCGTAGGCAGGAAATGCCTTTGTAAAATCGTCAACGAGTGCCTCAAAACCAGCTTGTGCAGTCCCATAGAAATAGAAATTGCGTTTGCAGTCTCCTGTTTGGCTCGCGACCAATTTTAAAGCTGCAGTCAGGTTAACGTTAATGAACTCCTCCAGATTTTCAAGAGGTTGAAATTCCTCTAACGTCGTCATGCCATTTTCTGGATTAGGGTACATTAATTTGATTTCGATGCAGTAAAATTCGCGAAATTCAGAAATTGGAGCAACGTCCAAAAGCGAGAGATCCACCATCATCGAATGCGGCGCGCCGTCTATTTCACAAAAGTAGAAGTCCCAGTGTTCACTTGATTTTTCAGACAACATTTATGGGTCCCCTTGTTCGCTTCACCGTTTACTTTATCAACTTACAAGGAATGATCAACCTAAACGGGTATAGAGGCAAACAGTTGTCACGAAACTAAAAAGCAGCCCTTCATCCAAAGCACAGCATACGTCAATAAGGACGCAAACCATGCCGCCCTAATCGCCAATACTCACCACACCAGAAGCGTTTAGTGACCCGCTAGCTTAGATTTCAACTGGTCAAAGCTGTATCGCCTTTTGGGCATCACAAATGGTATGCGGCCAGAGGACAGATTGAAAATATCCCCCTCTACGCTGTCAATGATACCAGCCGTGAATCTCTCTAACGGCGCGCACTCCCATTCAGGACCCGCGACGCCGGTGGCTGGATTAATGCTTGAATTCGGGTACGCAAAGCAAATTTGATTTGCACGAACCTTTATATGCCCCATCAACGCGTCCCTATTACCTGGATACCAAAGCCATTCCCGACCGTTTTCGGTATAATATGTCAGTTGAGTTTTATGAAAGCTGTCGTAATGCATTACAGTACGACCCTTGAGGTAATCTGGGATTTCCAGAGATTTCTTGGATTTGATGACAGGATCATGATGTAAAATGGTCCATCCATCAATCACGTCAACTTGAGTGAAATCTTCTGAAACTCTATCTTTTATTGCTCCAGTTTCGTGTGTCGGACACCCTATCAATCCACTCGTTTCTCTCGTCACACGACGGGTTACCTCATTTGCATCTAGCGCGATACACACATCGTTGGAATTAGGATAACGCCCAACTTCTTCAAGGCCAGAAAGCTCAGGAGCCTGATATTGAGAACCAAGGCAGCCTGCGGCGAAAAAAAGCAAGAAATACATAGATATAGCTTGGTTCTACTCATAAATATTACCTGCCTGCTTTACTGAAAATAATTATATAAATATGAAAATATTCTAGCTGTTTTAAGCGTATTCGCAAACTTTTTCTTCT
>JAPKAB010000023.1 GCA_028825475.1 Ascidiaceihabitans sp.
CCAATTTAGAGGCTACGGACATGTCATAGTTGGTCTGCATGTTCATCCAGTAAGCGGGGGTCGTGTTGAATGCGCGGCCAAGGCGCAGAGCCGTGTCCGGCGTCACGCCGCTCACTCCCTTTACGAGCCGCTCAATCCGCGTGCGGGGAACGTCCAGGTGATGCGCAAAGGCAATCGAACCCATGTCCATGGGGTCGAGGTAGAGCTCCTTCAGGACTTCGCCTGGGTGCATTGGTTCTCTAAGCAAGCTCATAGCACTTTCCTTTAGTGATAATCGACAATTTCAACATCGGTGGTGTCGGTGGCAGTCCAGAAAAAACAAATGCGCCACTGCTTCGGCTAATATTCACGAGCCTTATACCCACTGGGGTTTTGGCTCTGCCAGGTCCAGGTATCTCTGCACATATCTGTGAGGCTCAGTTTAGCCGCCCAGCCTAAGCGGGCCTGAGCGCGTTCACTATTTGCAAAAAAGCAGGGCAAGTCTCCCGCGCGCCGGGCTACGGTGCGTGTATTTATGGAGTGGGCACATGCGATTTCGAAGGCCTTGACCATCTCCTTTACTGTGACCCCATGGCCAGTGCCAATATTAATGACATCATGCCCTTCTTGGTCCGCTAGAGCGTTAAGGGATAGGACATGGGCTTTTGCGAGATCGACGACATGCAAGTAATCGCGCTCCCCAGTCCCGTCCCTTGTATCGTAGTCACCTCCAAATATCTGTAACTCTGAGCTTGTGCCAACCGCTACTTGTGCAATGAACGGCATCAAATTATTTGGCCGGCCGCGGGGATCTTCTCCTATAAGGCCTGAAGGATGCGCGCCTACTGGATTGAAGTAGCGCAAAGAAATGGCTGACCGTTCCGGATCAGCCGCAGACCAATCTCCAAGCATCTGCTCCACCATCAGCTTGGTCCGTCCGTAAGGGTTGATTGGGGCAACTGGATGGTTTTCGTCGTATGGAAGGTATTGCGGCTCACCATAAACTGTGGCCGATGATGAAAATACTATTCTATGACAATTTTGGGACTGCATGACCTCAAGAAGAACCCTGGAGCCGTTCACGTTCACATCGTAATAGGCCATGGGGTTTTCGACGCTCTCGCCGACAGCCTTGAGGCCCGCGAAGTGGATCACGGCCTCTGGCGCAAATTCCGTAAAGATGCTCTCAAGAAACGACTTATCTCGAATATCTCCGACTGCAAGATGAATGTCACTACCAGTCAGCTTACTCACGCGTTCAACCGCCTCTGTATGGCCGTTGACGAGGCTGTCCACGACAACTGCCTGGTGGCCGGCTTTTATCACTTCCACCAGAGTGTGGCTGCCAATGTAGCCCGCGCCGCCTGTAATGAGAATTTTCATCTTCTACCTATAATTTTGCTTTTGGCGTCTCAGCTGGTGTTCTGCCGCTTACCCACAACCACATTTCTCGATTAATTAGCGACTGCCCAGAACCTTTGATTATCGGATGCCCTAAGCCCTTGTTCCGCCGAGCAACTGGGCAATAGCTTCAACTCTCAACGCAAGCCCCGCGGCATTGCCCCTGCCCTCAACATTGAGGCGCACGAGAGGCTCAGTGTTAGAACGGCGCAGATTGAACCGCCAATCCTCAAACGCAAGGCTCACGCCGTCTGTCTCGTCAAGCGACACCGCACCCCCAGAGTAAGCCGCCAGCACCCTGTCAATGGCACCGCCCGCGTCATCCACGCGAAAGTTAATCTCGCCGGAACTTGGGAACTTGGTGAAGCAGTCGCGAACCAAGTCGCCCAGCGAGCTGCCAGATTTGGAGATCAACTCCGCCACCAACAGCCACGGGATCATGCCGCTGTCACAGTAGGCAAAATCGCGGAAATAGTGGTGCGCAGACATCTCGCCGCCGTAGGCGGCCTCACTCAGGCGCATCGTCTGCTTAATAAACGCGTGACCCGTCTTCGATTGAACCGCAACGCCGCCGCGCGAGGCTACGATATCTTGTGTGTTCCAGATGACGCGCGGGTCGTGCACAACCTTCGCGCCCGCCTCCCTGTCCAAGAAGATAGAGGCCAGCAGCCCCACCACGTACTCGCCAGGCACAAACGTGCCAGCCTCATCAAAGAAGAAGCACCGGTCAAAATCCCCGTCAAAGGCCACCCCAAAATCAGCGCCTACCTCCCTCACCACATCCGCTGTCGCGCGGTGGTTTTGCGGCAGAAGTGGGTTGGGAATGCCATTCGGAAAGCCGTGGTCTGGCGTGTGGTGCACCCGCACGAACTCAAATGGCGCGCCTCGCTCACAAAGCGCCTGGGCAACCGCATCAAAGGTGGGACCCGCAGCGCCGTTACCAGAGTTCACAACAATTTTCAGAGGGCGACCTGAGTTGTCCCCCACTAGGCTCAATACTTTATTTACGTAGGCTGAGCGCGCATCACTCGCCCGCTCCAAAATAAGGCCCCGTGATTTTGGGGCAGCCCAATTTTGCGTTTGCGCAAGGCGCTTAATAACCTGGAAGTCACCCGCGTCGTCTAGCGGCCGAGACCCAGACTTCACAATTTTAATGCCGTTATAATTGATTGGATTATGGGAGGCCGTCACCTCAATCCCCGCGCAAGCCCCAAACTCCGTAACCGCCCAGTACATTTCCTCGGTGCCGGCCATGCCAATGTCGAGTACATTAGAGCCCGCATCCATCACGCCGCGCGCGGCTGCAGCGGCAAAGGCGGGGCTGGTTTCGCGTGCATCAAATCCCATCACAACAGATCGCGCATTTAAGTGCTGCGCCACTGCGCGGCCAATCCGGTAGGCGATATCTTCATTGATGTTCACGCCTATTTCGCCGCGAATATCGTAGGCTTTAAAGCAAGTAAGTTCAGACATAGTTATTTCTCATCTTGCGGCGCCGCCATAGACCCAGCTGCAAGGCCAGCTTCCTCTTCAAGAGCCTGAATTTCGGCCCTCAAAACCTCAAATTCTTTCCGTTTGCGCTCAATAAAACTATGGGTCAGCAAAGACTTTTCGCGAATGCCCTTGGGCGTTAGAAGGTAGGCGTACTGGCCCTTGCGCGAACTGTTTTTGAAGTTTCCGAGTTTAACAAAACCTTTTTCAACCAGCGCCGTCACGACATAATAGGCCGAGCCATTCGATATACCCACCTCTTGGGCAACCTGCCGAGTGGACATCTCAGGATTAGCGTAAATCAAGCGCATGACCTTGAGGCGGATCGAGGCCTGCTGTTCTTCGCGCTGGCTAGCCACAAAGGCACCCCCGAATGGCTACCGCACCGAGCCTCGCCACTCTGCGATGCTCGGGTGTGTATTTTTTACGATCTCGGTCAATAATATTCATGACTGTTCAATTCTGAACGGTAAAGTAAAACCTAATACAAAGCAATACACTTATATCAAAATAATACTTTTAAATACTTATTCTGTCATCTGTAACTTAAAAAATATACCTTTAACACAAGGGCTCTTTGATCCTGCATAAAATATTATCTCTTTTTGTTACTCCTGATGTCTAAATTTTAATTGAACACCACTTCTCCGCGGGATACCGTTCAAAAATGAATGATATAAGGCTGATATAGTTACATGAAGCAGTGGCACCTTATACAATTTAAACCTAACTCGCATCGCATGGCAGTGCTGAACCTAAAGCGCCAAGGCTTTGAGACGTTCCTGCCCCTGCAAGAAATCACACGCCGCAAGGCCTCTCGTTTTGCTGCAGATCTCAAACCCCTCTTTCCTGGCTATATGTTTGTGGGCGTAGCGTTAGGCACGGCCCCCTGGCGTAAAATAAACAGCACATTCGGCGTTACACGGCTCGTAAGTTTTGCAGACAATTACAAACCACTGCCCCAAGAGCTTATTTGTAACCTCAAGTTACGTTGTGACGAGGAGGGGAAACTTTTACCTCCCAAGACCTTGAATGCGGGAGACAGTGTTGAAGTGCTACACGGACCCTTTGCAAACTTTGTTGCAACCGTTGAAAAAATTGATGCACAGCAGCGCGTATGGGTTTTAATGGAATTCATGGGGCAAAGCACAAAAATGCACCTTGCTCCAGATAACGTTCAAATTGCACCTTAAACGCTTATTCGGCACAGGCTGCGAATGTTCAAAAACCTACCGCCATGAACCATGACCTGAACTGAGACCGTTAAGAGCTAAGAAACTATTTGGTGACCAGCTGGGTGTTTTTTCGCAGACTTTGGGCGCGCTGAGAGGCGAAACTTTGGTGCCAACCAAATGCCTGTTTTATAAGTCATGAAAAATAAAACAGTAAAACCCGAACAGGCCAATGCTGCATTTGCCCAATCATCGACAAGCAACACACCCGCTATCATGGGTGAGATAATAAAAGGCAGCATAAATATTACTGAAAGTGGATTTGCGATACGTCTCTTCTGGCGCCCCAACACTACAATTTCGACGCCACGCATCACCATTTGATGAAAATGCAATCGATCGGGCTGTGCGATTGACCGCCCCCTCGACACACGCCTCCAAATGGCCAGAAGCGTGTCAGCGATCGGCCAGAAAAAGATCAAAAACATCGCAAATGCAGTGATGTTTGGTGCGCTCCATAAAATCGATATGGATATCCAAACAAGAAAGTGACCGATTGCATAGGCACCTGCATCTCCAAGGAAAATTTTACCAAAGGGAAAATTAAAAATCAGAAAACCAAAAATGGCAGCAAAGACGATGAGTAGGATGTCCCTGTGCCCTGAGAGCCCTGATTGATGGGCAATTAAAGCAAGCGCAAGCGCAGCACTAGCTGCTGTGAAACCTGCGAGACCGTTTAGGCCATCGATAAGGTTGAACGCATGGCTGATGCCAACAGCTAAGAACAGTGAGAACCCCACTGCAAATGGAGACCACTGTAGGGCAATATCAAGCCAAGGAATGTCAGTGCTTAATATCCACTGCCCCGTCACGCCAATGAAGACTGCTCCCGACATCGCAGCCGCGAGAAGCCTTCTGCGGGGGCTCGCGAAATACCCAAGGTCTTCAGATAGTCCAGCGCAAAACACAGGAAGAGCGCTTGCTAGCACGAGCACAGGGGCACTCAAAATATCCGCACTGTAAAAAAGCATTACACCGAAAAGTAAGGCGGAAACGATTGCGAGGCCACCAATGCGAGCCGTTGGGTTATAATGCGCCGCTTGCACACTTAATAAGTCACTGCGCTTCGCCAGAAATTTACTATTTCTATTGAACAAGAGGATAATCAATAGGCTGGAGAATGCCGAGAGGCTTGCGCACAAGGCCATAGCCTCCAAAGGTAGTTGCGTTAACATTTATCTCAATCCATCAAACGTCACTGATATCAAGTTGAGACTAAACCCATTACAACAGCAGCACAACTCCACTTAAAATAAAATTTATTAAATCACCAGCCAAGCACACCTGAGTGCCTCAACGTGTTAACTTGGCAGACAATTCAATAAATTTTTAAAAGAAGCTGATGGCCCTACAAGGCAAAATCTTCGATAGACCGACCACTTTCCAATGCAGCAACAAGCCAGTTCGGCTTACGACCGCGGCCAGACCATGTGCGTTCAGAATGCTCTGGGTCTGCATACTTGGCGGCAACAGGTTTTTTCTTTTTATCTTTTGAAACATCCATCAGTTCATCCAAAGAAAATCCCTTAGATTCCGCCAACGCTTTTAATTCAGCCAATGTTTCTGCTTTTTTACGTTTTTCAAAATCAAAGATTGCAATCGCAACTTTGTCTTGCAAATCTTTGAGTTCTTTTAGAGAGAGCATTTCGAGGTTCATATTTAGGTCCTATTTAGTGAGAATGTTTATCTATAACGCATTAACTTAATATAGAAGATAAATAAATTAGCACCCAATAATATACGTATTTTTTACAATCCAATATGGTTCAGAGTGGTATTATTATAAAGACTCACAACTATCTTTTCAGCTGTATCAAATATTATAAAACTTTTCCTCAAAAAACTGACATCATTTTGACACTAACTGCACTCCTATTTAATACATGAAAATAAACCAGTAAAAATCCAATCAATAGATTGTATTGCTGAGATTTAGTAAGAGAAAATATTTACAATTATGGGCGCAGAGGCAAATGGTAGCTACGATAATGAAGAGAATTTCTTGATGCTTTGTTAACCACCCTTGATGCGCAATGATGACAACTGCTGCCAGCGCAGTGGAACCTGCCAAACCCTTAAGGCAATTCATAAGATTAAAACATGATTGATAGAAGCCCCTCAGAACAGAGCTAATCCCATAACAATACGCTTTATTCAGACCAGAAATTCCAGCTCAGGGCACCCTCAGCCCCATTTAAGCAACGAATACAACTCCTTATATGATCGATGCAATCAGCCTATTGCGGCGACGCACGAAATAGCCAAAGTCGACGCCCAAGTCTGCACTGAAATCGGGCAGCGCACTTATAATCAAAGAACAAAAACCTCCCAAATACTCGTATTACGAAAAAGACCAACATGACCAAGACGCCAGCTATTCAAAGCCAGTATTAAAAGGATACATTTAGCATGGGCGGGCCACTTATTATTTAACTAATCAATAAATGGGATTGTTATTAAATTAATACTTAATCGTCAAGTGTCACTCAGATTTCAACGCCCCTAAAAGCATCACCAGTTTAGCTTTATTAGCCAGGATAAGGAAAATATTAACCCTGAAACTACACTACCAGATTTGAATGTTTTTAACGTATGTGGTCACTTAAGCCACCTCGAGTCAAACTGCAGAATAACCCCCTTAAAAAAAGAAGCTCAACAGATCGTTCTACCAACTAAGCTGCAACCCATCTTAAGCGCAGTGCGTTGCTCAGGACAAAGACACTCGACAGCGCCATTGCACCAGCAGCAAGTGCTGGTGATAGAAGCAATCCGAAGGCAGGGTAAAACACTCCTGCTGCGACGGGGATCAGTAGGGCGTTATAGGCGAATGCCCAGAACAGGTTTTGCTTGATATTGCGCATCGTCATTTGGCTGATGGTAACCGCATTGACCACCGCACTTAAATCACCTGACATCATCACAACATCTGCCGCCTCAATCGCAACATCCGTGCCTGTACCGATCGCAATACCAACATCCGCCTTGGCCAATGCAGGCGCATCATTGATACCATCACCAACAAATGCAACCGGACCAGTCATTGTTGCGAGTGCCGCCAACTTACCTGCTGGCTTCGCCTCTGACACCACATTCGAAATACCCAATGCCTTGGCCACGTATCGCGCGGTTTCGTCACGATCTCCACTAACCATCGCAACGGAAATTCCTTTGTTTTGCAATTGGGCAACGATGCCTCTGGCCTCTGGCTTAATCTCATCGGACACCGCAAAGACTGCGGCAACTTTATGATCAATTGTCATAAAGACAGGTGTTTTGCCTTGCAAAGCCCAGCCCTGCGCCTTGCCTCCAAAATCACCAACCTGATGCCCCATCTCAAGCATGAAATGCGCAGTGCCCACTTCGATTACATGATCTAAAACCGTCGCAGATGCCCCACGTCCAACAAGGGCTTGGAAGTCCGCCGCCTTTGGAATGGGAATGCCCTCTTCAACTGCCTTCAAAACAATCGCTTTGGCAACAGGGTGTTCAGAAAGCTGTTCAAGCCCTGCTACTAATGTCAGGATGTGGGCTCGATCAAACGCGGCATCGTGTTCGAACTCCGTGACCACTGGTGTGCCTTTTGTCAGCGTGCCTGTCTTGTCAAATACGATCGTCTTGATCGATTGCAGCTGTTGAAGGGCATCACCCTTACGGAACAAAACACCCAATTCGGCAGAGCGCCCTGCTCCCACCATGATAGAGGTTGGCGTCGCTAAACCCATGGCGCATGGACAGGCGACGATCAAAACAGAAACCGCTGTGACCAACGCAAACTGTAACGCAGGAGTTGGACCAAAAGTAAGCCATGCGATCAGAGTGATGGTTGCCAAGACCATAACTGCTGGCACAAACCATAAGGTCACTCGGTTCACCAAATCTTGGATCGGAAGACGCGTGCTTTGCGCATCCTCAACCATCCGAATAATCTGAGCCAATGTACTAGCCTCGCCAACACGCGCCACTTGAATTGTTAGGCTGCCCGTACCGTTGATCGTACCACCGATGACCTCCGCGTGGGGGCCTTTGTCGACGGGCATTGGTTCACCCGTGACCATGCTTTCGTCGATAAAGCTTTGACCTGTGAGAACAACCGCATCTGCCGGAACGGTTTCGCCAGGACGCAATTGAATTTCATCACCAATTTGGATTTGATCCGCTACAATCTCAATCCACTGCTCATTACGCAAGACCATCGCAGTTTTTGCCCGCAACCCAACAAGGCGCGCAATAGCATCACCCGTGCGACCTTTTGCGCGGGCCTCAAGAAAGCGACCCAATAAAATCAAGGTGATGATGACACCCGCTGCTTCAAAGTAGACCGCCAAGTTGCCCATGGGCAACAAATTGGGTGCGAAGAGTGAAACCACTGAATAGCCCCATGCCGCTAGTGTTCCGATCGCCACCAATGCGTTCATATCAGGCGCGCCGCGAAACAGGTTGGGCAAACCAAGAGTATAGAAAGAACGACCAGGCCAGATCATGACCAAAGTGATCAAGAAGAATTGTACAAACCAGCTGTTAGTTTGCCCAACGGTGCTGGAAACCCAGTGGTGCATCGGAGGATATATATGCCCGCCCATTTCAACCACGAAAACTGGAAAGGTCAAAAGCCCAGCAATCAGTGTTTGGAAAGCCAAAGTACGCACCTGCGATTGGCGCCGTTCCACTTGTTCTTGGCGTCCAGCACCTGCGACTTTGATCTTGGCCTTATATCCTGAGTCTGTAATCGCTTGCGCCACACGCGCTTCAGCGGCGGCATCTGGCAGGCCTTCAACAATCGCTTCTTCCAATGCCAAATTGACGCGCGCTAAAGTCACACCTGGCAACACCTGTAGTGCACGCTCCACCCGTCCAACGCAGGATGCACAGTGCATTCCGCTAATATCATATATGGTTAGGGACATATCATGCTTGCCTTTGTGACCTGATATAGAATGATATGGCGACAAACGTCGCTAAGGACAATGATATGACCACAATAACTGCTCCCCTCCTCAAAGAGATCCGCAACCGTTTCGCCCATGTGGACAGTTGCCCCTTCTCAGGCCCACGCGTCTTTTTCGAAAATGCAGGTGGAGCTTTAACGCTAAATTCAGTCGTTCAAACCAGCGCAAAATTCGCAGCTATTCCCGACAACCAAGGCCGCGCGAATGCGGCGGCAGAGGCACTAATTGGAATTATCAAGAAATCTAAGTCTGATATGGCCACCTTCTTTAACGCGTCAAACGGTCAATTCTTTGTTGGCGAAAGCGGCACCGAACTAACCTACCGTTTGATCCGCACTGCTGTGATGGGATCGGGTGGTGGCGCTGTTATAGGGTCTACCGTTGAGCACCCTGCCTCGCGCTCTGCTGCACAGCATTGGGCGCAACAAGCTGGCATGCCCTACATAAGCGTGGCGCATGACGATGCAACCGGATTGGTAACGGCAGACGCATATGCCGCGAAAATGACAGCAGATGTTAAGGTCGCAACAATCCTCCACACGTCTCCTGTCACCGGCATGGCAATTGATGTTGCCAGTATCACAAAAGCCATCCGTGCAATTGCGCCAGCGTGTTTTATTATTATTGACGGAATCCAGCACGCCAGCCACGGTCAAATCGACATCGACGCTTATGGCGCTGACGGTTATGTTGTCTCTCCTTACAAAGTCTTTTCGCGTCATGGATATGGCGTTGCTTGGGCTTCTGACCGCTTGTCCCAACTACCGCTTGAAGCCTTAATTGATGGGCCGCTTGAAAATTGGGAGATGGGCACACGAGACGCTGGCGCCTACGCAACATTTACGGATGTGATCGATTATTTTGATTGGTTGGGTGGACAGGTTACTGACGCCACAGAACCACGTGCACGGATCGAAGCAGCAGGTGCCACGATCAAAGCGTATGAGAAATCACTGACAGATGCCATGCTGTTTGGCACCGGAAATCTACCTGGCTTGGCAGAGATTGAGGGTGTCACAATTGTGGGTGGCCAAGACAACCCCTCCCGCGAAGGTTTGGTTTGTTTTGCACTCGAAACCGTCCCGGCCTTGGCCATCGTCGACAAATTGAACCAAAGTGGCATTCGCACACATATTCGTAAGGCTGATCACTATTCCGGCAACATCCTAACCCCATTGGGCCTGCCTGCCGCAGTGCGTGTTTCAATGTGTCACTACAACACAGTTGGCGAAGTCGCTGCGTTTTTAACTGCAATGAAAGAGATCACTGAGAGTGCTTGACCGCAATGGCCCCCTGCGCGGCTTGCGCGTTGTTGAAATGGCAGGCCTTGGTCCCGCGCCTTTCTGCGCAATGATGTTGGCTGACATGGGGGCCGAGGTGGTGCGTATCGCCCGCCCCAATCAAAAACCTCTTTTTGGGTTAGAGCAAAAACACAATCTATATGATCGCTCGCGCCAGTCACTTACCCTTGATCTACGCAACACTAAGGAACTAGCCCAAGCTAAAAGTCTGGTTTCCAGAGCAGAGATTTTGATCGAAGGTTTTCGGCCAGGTGTTATGGAGCGACTTGGACTTGGTCCAGATGATGTTACGCCCGACAATCCCAAACTGGTGTATGGACGCATGACGGGGTGGGGCCAAAACGGCCCTCTGAAGGATCGCGCAGGCCACGACTTGAACTACATGGCTATCTCCGGGGCACTTTGGTCGATCGGACCTGAAGGGTCGCCTCCTCCTCCACCACAGAACATCATTGCTGACTTAGCGGGTGGCGGCATGATGCTACTGGCTGGCGTTTTAGCCGCAACGATGAGCGCACGTACAACTGGCAAAGGCCAAGCAGTCGACGCTTGCATGTCCGACGGTGCTGCGCTGATGATGACCTTACAATATGGGCTAAATGCTGGAGGCGCATGGGAAGACTACAAGCGAGGGGGCAATGTTCTAAATGGTGGAGCGGCGTACTATCGATGCTTTGAAACCTCGGACGGCGGATACGTAGCCTTGGGGCCCATCGAACCACAATTCTTTGCAACATTGCTTGAACACATTGGCCTGCGTGATGACCCAAGGTTTGCACAACAATATGACTCGAACGCTCAAGACGAAATGCATACAGTTTTAGAAACGGTTTTTGCCGGCAAAACACGTCATGCTTGGGAAGATATATTAACTGAAGTTGATGCTTGTTTTGCTCCCGTCCTGTCAATGACCGAAGCCCCACAGCATCCGCATAATATCTCTCGTCAGACCTTCGTTGAAACTGATGGTATTGTTCAGCCAGCACCCGTTCCCCGTTTCGTTGGGACACCCTCCGACGAGCCAACGCATGGAGATGCCGGTGCTATCAACTTTGAAGATGTAATGGAGCATTGGAAGTAATTACTTTGGTTTTCTGTTCGGGCAGTTTGCTAGTTTGCCGGTCTTGCGTAGCTCATGCGGCTTAGCAATTCGGACGTGTTCTTAACCTCAAACTTGCGTAGCAATCTGGCGCGCACATCTTCAATGGTGCGGGGCGATAGTCCTAGTTCGCGGCCAATTTCCTTGCTGGTCAAGCCACGGCTTAACCCACTTAGAACTTCACGTTCACGTTTGGTCAGTTGCGCACCATCTAGCTGATCGCGGATTGGTGCAAAGCTCATGACCAGATGCGCAAGCGGGTCAGCTGGTGTTAAAGTTCGCGCACGGAAACGGCACCAGACCGGCACGCCATCCTTGCGCCGCATCATCCGTTCGTCGCTATAGCTACCGTGTTCTTCCATCGCTTTCAGGCCGATATCACGGACCCGATCAAATTCAGCGTGGGTTGGATAAAGGATGCGGAATGATTGGCCTAATAGGTCGGGACGGTCATACCCTAACATTTTGGCAAACGATGTGTTACACATGCTCAGGACACGGTGATGTGATACCGCTATGCCAATAGGCGCCGCATCAAATGCCTGCGCCATCTTTTCTGTTAAATCATCCATTGCGTCACCCCGTGGTTATACGGTATTGATACCGTATATGATCGCCGCAATACTTCCAACAGGCAATTTAAACAGGTGACCCATGACAACACCTCTTATGGTGCGCATAGATGGCAAACGCGAAGATTTGATCCAACTTACACAGGATCTGATCCGAATACCGACGCTTAATCCTCCTGGAGAAAACTACGGCGCTATCTGTGATTTCTTGAACAAACGCCTGCAAGCCTCTGGGTTTGAGACCCAATTAATCCGCGCATTCGACACACCCGGCGATAGCGAACGCTATCCCCGTTGGAACATCATTGCGCGGCGCGACGGAACATCTTTGGGCGATTGTGTTCACTTCAACAGCCACACCGATGTGGTTGAGGTCGGGTCCGGCTGGACCTTTGATCCCTTTGGTGGCGAAATCGCGGATGGCAACATCTATGGACGTGGTGCCTGTGATATGAAGGGCGGCTTGGCTTCTTCGATCATTGCGGCGGAAGCGTTCATCGAACAATACCCCGACTTTAGCGGTGCCATCGAAATCTCTGGTACGGCCGATGAAGAATCCGGCGGTTATGGCGGAGTGGCATATTTGGCTGAGCACGGTCATTTTTCACCTGAAAAGGTGCAGCACGTCATCATCCCAGAGCCCCTTCAAAAAGACCGCATTTGTCTGGGCCACCGTGGTGGTTGGTGGGCTGAGATCGAAACAAAAGGCGAAATCGCACATGGCTCCATGCCTTTCTTAGGCGATTGCGCAGTCCGTCACATGGGCGCTGTAATCCACGAATTTGAAGATAAGCTGTTCCCAATAATGGCTGCCCGTCGCACCGATATGCCTGTGGTGCCAGAGGGCGCTAAATCCTCCACCATGAATATCAATTCGATCCATGGCGGCCAGAAAGAGCAAAGCGATGACTTTACCGGCTTGCCTGCGCATTGCGTACCAGACAGCTGCCGCATTGTGATCGATCGCCGTTTCTTGGTCGAAGAACCGTTGGACCAAGTGCGCAGTGAAGTGACTGATTTACTCGAAGGATTGCGGGTCACCCGCCCTGACTTTAAATACGAACTGACAGAACTGAATTCGGTTCTACCCTCAATGACCAACAAGACCGCTCCCGTTGTTGAAACGGTGGCGCAAGCGATTGAAGACGTGATGGGAAAGGCACCTGAATATGTGGCCAGCCCCGGAACTTACGACCAGAAACATATTGACCGGATCGGTAAGCTAAAGAACTGTATCGCTTACGGACCCGGAATTTTGGAAATGGCGCATAAGCCTGATGAATACATCGGGATCAACGATATGCTCGACAGTGCAAAGGTTATGGGCGCCAGCCTTGAGACACTGCTGTTGCCGCGAAAAAACTAAAAGACTTCTAGGGGAAAAACGATGAAACATTTTGTATCACAACTGGCACTTGCCTCTGCGCTGAGCGTTGCGGGTTTCGCAGCTCATGCCGCTAACACCGATATCACCGTGGCCATGCAGCTTGAGCCACCACACCTTGATCCAACCAGCGCCGCCGCTGGCGCGATTGACTCGGTTCTATATTCCAACGTGTTTGAGGGCCTGACCCGCTTTATGGGTGATGGATCCGTTGTTGCGGGCTTGGCCAAAAGCTGGGACATTTCAAATGATGGTTTGGTTTACACATTCATCTTGCATGACAATGTTTTGTTCCATGACGGTAGCACCATGGACGCCGAAGACGTTCAATTCTCGCTGAACCGTGCCCGTGCTGACGACAGCACAAATGCGCAAAAAGCACTGTTTGCCGGCATCACAAATATCAGCGTATTGGACACAGCAACCGTCGTTGTCACCTTGGACGCGCCAAACGGCAACTTCCTGTTCAACCTCGCATGGGGCGACGCAATAATCGTGGCACCTGAATCCATTGACGGCATCAAACAAGCGCCAATCGGCACCGGCGCGTTCAAATTTGCAAACTGGGTTCAGGGCGATAAAATCGAACTGATCCGCAATGATGCTTATTGGGGCACACCTGCTGTCCTAGAAAATGTAACATTCAAATTCATCTCTGACCCAACAGCCGCATTTGCATCTGTCATGGCTGAAGATGTGGACGCATTTGTTGGTTTCCCAGCCCCTGAAAACCTTCCACAGTTCGAAGCGGACCCGCGCTTCCAAGTATTGGTTGGCTCAACTGAAGGTGAAACAATCCTATCAACCAACAACAAGATGCCACCATTCGACAATGTGAAAGTTCGCGAAGCTTTGGCACATGCCATTGATCGTCGGGCCATCGTTGATGGCGCAATGTTTGGATACGGCACACCAATCGGCACACACTTTGCCCCGCACAATCCGGCATATGTCGACCTGACTGGCACCAGCGCATATGATCCTGAGTTAGCGAAAAAGCTGCTGGCCGAAGCAGGATTTGCCGATGGATTTGAAACAACATTGCACCTACCGCCCCCATCATACGCCCGTCGTGGTGGTGAAATCATCGCAGCGCAATTGGCCCAAGTTGGGATCAAAGCGCAAATCACAAATGTTGAATGGGCGCAGTGGTTGGAAACTGTGTTCCGCGGCAAGGACTTTGGCCTGACAATCGTGTCACACACAGAACCAATGGACATCAGCATCTATGCGAACCCAGAGTACTACTTCCAATATGAAAACCCTGCGTTCCAAGAGCTGATCACGAACCTTAACGCAACAACAGACCCTGAAGCGCGCACTGCTCTTATGGGCGATGCACAACGCATGATTTCTGGCGATTACGTGAACGGTTACTTGTTTCAACTGGCACAATTGTCGGTGGCAAAGGCTGGCGTTCAAGGTCTTTGGGCCAACGCACCAACCCAAGCAACCGACCTAACAGCTGTTAGCTGGGCCGACTGATCGTCGCTTTTAATTCCATAAAAACAGTTCGGGCTTTCAGGCCCGAACCACTGGGCCAATCTGCGGCCCCTGCCCCAATAAGTTTCCTTGTCCATGATCCGTTACACCCTTAAGCGTTTTCTTTCTCTGTGCATCAGTTTGGCTGTGGCATCTCTGCTGATCTTTTTCGTAATCGAAATCGCTCCCGGTGATCCCGCATCGTTTATGCTGGGGATCAACGCACAGCCTGATACGGTCGCCGCACTGCGCGCTGAACTTGGTCTAGATGTACCCAAATTCGAGCGCTATCTCGCATGGACCCAAGGAATGCTAACAGGCGACTTTGGCATGTCTTATACCTACCGCACGCCTATCTCCCAAATGGTCGCAGATCGCCTTTGGGTATCACTGCCCCTCGCGCTATTCGCGCTGGCCTTATCCACCATCATCGCCCTGCCGGCTGGCATCTACGCAGCCGCTCGTCGCGGCAAGACTGGCGATGTTGCCGTGATGAGCGCCACCCAGCTTGGCGTCGCGATCCCCAACTTTTGGTTCGCCATGATGTTGGTCCTGATCTTTGCGATTAAACTGCGCTGGTTCGCAGGCGGTGGCTTTGCCGGTTGGGACAAAGGGCTGGGCGCAGTCATGTGGTCGCTCACCTTGCCCGCTATTTCACTCGCACTACCCCAAGCCGCAATTCTGGCCCGCGTCATGCGATCCGCCTTGCTAGATGTGATGAACGAAGACTTCATGCGCACCGCCCGCGCCAAGGGTTTAACCACTACGCAAACCCTATGGAAACATGGGCTGCGCAACGCGCTAATCCCTGTCCTAACGATTATCGGGTTACAGTTTTCATTCCTCCTTGCTGGTGGGATCATCATTGAGCAGGTGTTCTATTTGCCTGGTCTTGGACGCCTTGTTTTCCAAGCAATCAGCGCGAGGGATTTGATCGTAGTCGAATCCGTTGTCATGCTTCTGGTCTTCGCCGTGATCGTGGTGAATTTCGCTGTCGATTTGGCCTATGCCACCGTTGATCCACGATTAAGGGCGCGCACATGAACCGCAATCTTATCATTGGCCTGATCCTTTCAGCCATCGCGATTTTGGCGGCTTTGGTGTCCTTCATCTGGACCCCATTCGACCACGTCGCAATGAACATCCCCGCGAAACTTCAAACCCCAAACCTAACCCATTGGTTTGGAACTGACCACTTTGGCCGTGATATTTTCAGTATGATCATGGTCGGTGCGCGCACCTCGATCGCCGTGGCATTTGTGGCTGTTGGTATAGGCATGGGGCTGGGCATTCCATTGGGTCTATGGGCCGCTGCACGCAAAGGGTCGTATGTTGACGAGTTGATCATGCGAGCCAATGATCTTATATTCGCCTTCCCCTCGCTGGTTATCGCCATCCTGATCACCGCCATTTTTGGCGCAGGTGCGGTGAACGCCATCATCGCCATCGGCATCTTTAACATCCCCGTTTTCGCCCGCGTTGTACGCGGTGCTGCCTTGCCAATCTGGGAGCGTGAATTCATCCTCGCCGCGCGTGTCGCCGGCAAAAAAGCAGCCCGCATTTCGGTGGAACACATTCTGCCAAATGTACTAAACCTTTTGATTGTCCAAGCCACCATTCAATTCAGCCTCGGCATCTTGGCCGAAGCTGCGCTTAGCTATGTTGGCCTTGGCGCGCAGCCCCCAACTCCCAGCTGGGGGCGCATGTTGGCGGACGCACAAACGTTGGTCAGTATCGCGCCACACCTCGCCCTAATCCCCGGCTTTGCAATAATCATAACTGTGATGGGACTGAACCTTATGGGTGACGGTTTGCGCGACCATCTAAACCCCCGTACACGGGTGGCCCGAACATGAGTTTGCTGGACATCACCAACCTATCGCTGTCGATCAGCGGAACACCCATCCTGCGGGATGTGTCGCTGTCTGTGAACACTGGCGAGATCGTCGCGGTTACGGGCGAAAGCGGGTCAGGGAAATCACTGACAGTTTTGGCGACCATGGGACTACTGCCTACGAGGTCCCAGACCACAGGCACGATCGCGTTAGAAGGCCAAGACCTGCTGACCACGTCAGAGGCAGACCTATGTAACATTCGTGGCAACAACATCGGCATGGTGTTCCAAGAACCAATGACCGCGCTGAACCCCGTACAAACCATCGGTGCACAGGTGGCCGAAACCATCCTGATCCACGGCACCATGAGCAAATCCGACGCCATGGCCCGCGCCGCAGATGTGCTGACCCGCGTCGGTTTGCCCCAAGATCAATTCCCGTTGTCGCGCTATCCACACGAATTATCGGGCGGCCAACGCCAACGCGTTGTCATCGCAATGGCAATCGCCTTGCGCCCCAAACTACTGATCGCAGATGAACCGACAACCGCGCTGGACGTCACCACACAAGCGCAGATTTTGGACCTACTTCAGGACCTCGCACGTGACTACGACATGGGCCTGTTGATGATCACCCACGACCTTGCCGTGGTGTCTGATATGGCCGACAAAATCGTAGTCATGCGACTGGGCAAAGTAGTGGAACAGGGCGAAACCAAATCACTGCTCACGAACATGCAACACGCCTATACCAAGATGCTGTTTGCGGCTTCTGGACATCAAGTCAAGTTACCTGATCTTCCTGCATCTGATGTCTTGTTAAGCGTCAAAAACGTGGTGCGTGATTATACAACCCCACGCAAAACGGTGTTTGGCTCCAAGGGGGTTTTCCGTGCCCTTAACGGAGTTAGCTTTGACATTAAACGCGGGGAACGCCTGGGGTTGGTCGGCGAAAGCGGATGTGGTAAATCGACCCTAACACGGGCTATTTTAGGACTAGAAGACGTACAAGACGGTGAAATTACCTTAGAGGGAGCAACCGTATTTACGGGCCAAAAACCCAATCTTGCGGTTCGGCGTAAGATGCAGGTGGTGTTCCAAGACCCATTTGGCAGCTTCAATCCCCGTCACAAAGTTGCGCGATTGATCACTGAACCATTCCACTTGCTTGAAACACCCCTAACCCAAGAAGAACGTCAGAGATTGATCAACCAAACGCTGACTGCCGTGGGTTTGGACCCATCTGATGCCAACAAATACATCCACCAGTTTTCGGGTGGCCAACGTCAACGGATCGCGATTGCGCGCGCCCTGATTATCCAACCAGACCTGATCGTTTTTGACGAAGCGGTTAGCGCTTTGGATGTATCAGTGCGCGCTCAAATATTGGATCTGCTTGCAAACCTTAGCGCCAAATATAACCTAACCTATCTGTTCATCAGTCACGACCTTAGCGTCGTGCGCACGATCACCGATAGGGTCCTTGTGATGCAGCGCGGCGAAATTGTTGAACAAGGCGAGACCGAACAGGTTTTCACCGCACCCAATCACCCCTACACTCAGGAATTGATCGCAGCAGCACCTGTCCTGCCTGATCTGCAACACCTGAAGGGATAGCCGATGAAAACCATTAATTTGGCCGAAAATCTGGGACAATTCTTGAGCCACTGGGATCCGCATGTAGTCGCAGATTACAACGGAAACAACGTGATGGTTGTCAAGTTTCAAGGCGAATTTCCGTTCCATATTCACCCTGACACTGACGATTTTTTCTTAGTGCTAAAGGGCGAAATGGAAATGGACCTTGAGGGTCAAAGCCATACCGTCAAAACAGGCGAACTATTTATCGTACCAAAAGGCATCACCCATCGCCCCCGTGCAGAAAACGAATGCAAAGTTTTGTTGATCGAACCAAAAGGTGAACCCAATACTGGCGATCCAGAAACCGCCGCGCGCAAGCCGCACATCTGATAGGAACGCCCATGCAACCCGGCCCAAAGAACCTGATCACAGACGTAAAAGGTCTGCGTGTAGGCAACGCCCAAGATGACACACTGAAATCCGGCTGTACCGTTGTGACTGCAAACACGCCGTTCACTGCATCTGTGCATGTGATGGGTGGTGCACCGGGGACGCGGGAAACAGACCTTTTAGCCCCTGACAAATCAGTGGCTGCTGTAGATGCTTTGGTTCTGTCTGGCGGGTCTGCGTTTGGTCTGGATGCCTGTTCGGGCGTGGTGGATGGATTGCGCAGCGATGCGCGAGGATACAAGGTTTTAGATGTCATCATTCCCTTGGTACCCGGGGCAATTCTGTTTGATCTGCTCAACGGCGGGGACAAAGAATGGGACGCAAACCCTTACCGCGATTTGGGCCACAAGGCGTATCAAAGTGCATCGACTGATTTCAGCCTTGGCACGATTGGCGCGGGCACTGGCGCTTTAACTGGTTCGCTAAAGGGCGGCTTAGGGTCTGCTTCACTGGTTTTGGACAATGGTGCGACGGTTGCCGCATTGGTCGCGACGAACCCTATAGGCAACGTCACAACCTCAAATGATCGTCACTTTTGGGCGGCACCCTTCGAGATTGATGCCGAATTTGGCGGTGTTGGAACGGACCCTGCAAGCGGCCTTGGCCGTAACCTTAACAGTCGTAAGATGGCCGCATTTATGGAACGTGCCAATACAACTATCGCAATTGTGGCTACCGACATGGTTATGGACAAAGCACAATCTCAACGCGTCGCGATCGCCAGCCATGACGGGATTGGCCGCGCGATTATCCCTGCACACATGCCCGGTGATGGCGATGCAGTTTTTGCCCTGTCCACAGGCGAAATTAAGATGCAAAACCCTGATTTTGATCTGATGATGATTGGACATGCCGCGGCCCTATGCCTATCACGCGCCATTGCCCGTGCCATTTTTGAGGCAACTCCTGCCCCAAACGACCTGCTGCCATGTTGGCGTGACCTGAACACAGCGAAAGACACATCATGACTGAAGATATGTATGGCTTGCCCGTTACCAACTCCACTGAAGCATCTATGGAAGGTATTAACGATTTTATTCATGGCTTTATCGCCTTTGAACCCAAGGCCACCAATGTCATGGACGCTGCAGCGCAAGCCCCCGACTGTTGCTTGATCAATACCTACACCGCGATGTTGTGGATGTTGCTCGAGGCACCTATCGCACCACAAAAAGCGCTGCCATTTTTGCTCAAAGCAGAAAGCACAATGGCGACCTCAACCTTGCGCGAACAGATGATGGCCCGCGCAATACGCGCATGGGTCGATGGCGATGTTCCGACATGTGTCTCGATCTGCGAAGAAATCCTTATTGAACACCCTCGTGACATGGTTGCCTTGAAATTAGGGCAGTACCACACCTTTAACGCAGGTGATTTTCCCAGCATGCTGCGCCTTGCGCTCAAGGTTATGCCAGCAGCTGATGACATTCCCTATGCACACGGTATGGTTGCCTTTGGTTATGAGGAATGTCACCTGTTGGATGACGCCGAAACATCGGCGCGACGTGCAATGGAATTGCGCCACAACGAGCCATGGGCACACCATGCACTGGCACACATTTTTCTGACGCGTGGGCAAACCGCTGAAGGTGCCGCCTTCTTAGAAAGCGTTGCTGACACATGGGACAACCTCAACTCGTTCATGCACAGCCACAATTGGTGGCATTTAGCGCTGTTTTACATCAGCGCAGGTCGTGAAGCCGATGTCGTCAGCGCCTATGACACCCACGTTTGGGGATTGGCCAAGGATTATAGCCAAGATCAAGTTGGGGCTGCTTCACTCTTGGCGCGTATGGAATTTGCGGGGATCAACGTTGGGGATCGTTGGGCCGATGTTGCGTCCCATATTGCAAAACGGGGCCCTGACACGGTCAGCCCGTTTTTGACCCTTCAATACCTTTATGCCCTTGGCCGAACCGATCGCGCGGAGGCCGAGGTTTTACTGGAAGCAATTGAACAACGCGCAGAAGACGAAAGCCAATTTGACCACCTGGTTTGGCGTGACGTCGCAATTTGGGCAGCACATGGCATTGCCGCACATGCGGTAGGCGATTGGGATGACGCGATCCGCTTTCTGGGCAAGGCCCTGCCCCGTATGGCCGAATGTGGTGGCAGTCATGCGCAACGTGATCTGTTTGAACAAATCCACCTCGATGCATTGATGCAGTCAGGACAAGCATCCAAGGCCCAACAAGTTCTCGAAATGCGCCGTACCTTCGATCCAGGCGGGGTGCCACTAAACATGTTACTGGCTGATGCCTATCATAAAACAGGTCTGCCAGATCAGGCGTTCGTTGCGCAAAAACGAGCGAACGCATCCCGCGCAGCCTTAGCTAAGTAGGTCTCTAAGGCGGTCTATTTGTCTAAAGGGTTTTTTTCAGCAAAGCTTTGGAAGAATGCCAAGAACGCACCGTCTGGATCGCGCGGGGCCTCTTTGTCTGCGGCCCACTCACCCTCGACAAAGTAAATGTCGCAACCAGAATGACGCATCCTTGCTGTTTCAAAAGCTTATTGACCTTGAATTCTAAAAAGTTGCCCTTGGGCAACTTTTTAGCAACTGAACTTTTAGTGCGTTTGTAGCACTAACTCTTTAGCATCATTACCCACCAAGACAACAGCAGATGGGTGGGCTAAAATTCAATAGCTTTCAGCGTGAATCAAGGACCAGCTAGAAAAAAGCCCGTTCAAGCTAGCATATTTGGACGCGCTTTTTCTTATTCCGAAATTTTCAACTTTTAACGTGCGTTATTGACTCATCGATACAAGGTAGGCAGAAATATCATCGCCACCTTTTTTCAACTTAAAGGACATTTTGGATTTTGCCTTTGGGTCATCCAAGATATTACGCAAGAACGCCTTGGGGTCTTTGACCCACTCAGCCAAAAGAACTTCATCCCACACAAGCCCAGCTTCGCCTGCAGCGACGAGGTCTTTCGAGTATTTGAACCCCCCTACAGAACCAGCTGCACGACCAATCATGCCATAAAGGTTTGGGCCTGATTTGCCGCCCTTTGCCAAGACTTCACCGTCATCAGATGCAATCATATGGCAGGATTTACATTTCTTGAATAGTTTTGCGCCGGCTTCTGCATCACCTGCTGAATGACCATCAGCGAAGGCAGGAGCACTTAGGCTCAGAGCGGCAATTGCTACGAGTGTACGGATCATGTTTTCGACTCCAATATGACTTTTCCTAGACTAGCCCAACTTGACTATAACGAACATTTACAAAGTTGCGATTAAAGGTCGCGGATCAGTTTGCTTGCCGCCACTTTGGCTGCTATTTGTCGCGGTGAACGCTATTGATTTAAGCCAATTGGCAAATGGGGCATTGAAGATGAGGATTATGATTCCAGCTTGGGTTGACGGTATCTTGACCCCCGTTGAAAAGTTGGAGGTGCATCAGCGTGGACTGCGCCACAAGGCCATTTCAGTCTTCATTTTACGTGGCACTGAAGTTCTGTTGCAACGTCGAGCCTTGGAAAAGTATCACACACCCGGCTTGTGGGCGAATGCCTGCTGCACACATCCAGCGTGGGAAGAGCCATCGGGCGAGTGTGCCATTCGTCGGTTAGGTGAGGAATTGGGTGTTGAAATTACAGACCTCGATTTTCGCGAAACTCTTGAGTACCGCGCTGACGTTGGCGACAGTTTGACTGAATATGAAGTTGTGGATGTATTTATTACCCAGGCTGATAGCGATCTGCAGATTTCCCCAAATCCCGAAGAAGTTATGGATTTCGAGTGGGTGGAGTACGCAGATTTGCAAAAGCGGATTACGGATACGCCAGATGTCTTTACGCCTTGGTTGCGTATTTACATGGCTGATTTTGCCGAAACCATTTTCGGTGCCGACTTTGGAACAAGGTGATCTACGGTTTACTCATGTTACCCTTGCAAATTAGCGCGACCACTGGTTGATTGCGCTGACCTTAAAAAGATAGTGGATCGTATGGAAAATCAGCCCTTAGACGTATTTGTCATTGGTGGCGGCATCAATGGTTGCGGGATCGCACGTGATGCAGCGGGCCGTGGTCTAAATGTTGCACTAGCCGAAATGGGCGACTTGGGTGGTGCAACGTCTTCTGCTTCAACCAAGTTGTTTCACGGTGGCTTGCGTTATCTAGAATTCTTTGAATTTGGGTTGGTTAAATCTGCGCTTAAAGAACGCGAAGTACTGCTAAAAGCGATGCCGCATATTTCTTGGCCGATGCGTTTTGTACTGCCCTATAGTGAAGACATGCGGTTCGACAGTGAAACGCCGACCTCGCGTTTTTTGGCCTGGGTTATGCCATGGATGAAGGGACGCCGGCCCGCATGGCTGATCCGCTTGGGTCTTTTCATGTACGACCATTTGGGCGGGCGTGATATTTTGCCGTCAACCGAAACCCTAGATCTTCGAGATGGCCCTGAAGGTACACCACTGCAAGACCGCTTTGAAATGGCCTATGAATATTCAGATTGTTGGGTCGAAGATTCACGCCTTGTCATGCTGAACGCGCGCGATGCGGAAGCACGTGGCGCACAGATATTGCCCCGTTGCCGAGTAACATCGGCACAGCGCAGAGGCGACCTTTGGCATATCGAAACAGAGCAGGGGGATTTCACCGCCCGCAATCTGGTCAACGCTGGCGGCCCGTGGGTCGTTGATATTCTGTCAGGCGTTTTGCGCCAAAACAGCAGTGCGGGCATTCGGTTGGTGCGTGGCAGTCATATTGTGACCAAACGTTTGTACGACCATGACAAATGCTACTTTTTCCAAGGCACCGACGGACGGATCACTTTCGCCATTCCCTATGAGCAGGATTATACGCTGATCGGCACCACAGACGCAGAGCATCATGACCCCGATACGAAGCCTGCAATCTCAGATATTGAATGTGATTATCTATGCAATTTTGCCTCTGAATATTTCAAGAAGCCTGTGACGCCTGAAGATGTGGTTTGGACCTATTCTGGTGTGCGTCCACTTTATGATGACGGCGCTGCATCTGCAACGGCTGCAACGCGCGACTATGTTCTAGATATGGACACCAATGGCGCGCCATTGCTCAGCATCTTTGGTGGTAAAATCACGACCTATCGCAAGCTGGCGCAGAAGGCCTTGGAAAAGCTTGAGTTGGGTGAGGATTGGACGGCCGAAGTTCCATTGCCCGGTGGGGATTTTCCAGTGGATGGTGTTCAGGATTTGATTGATGGTTTACTCACAGATTATGCGTTTTTGGATCCAAAATGGGCAAGCCGTTTGGTTCGGGCCTATGGCACTGAGGCACGTGAATGGCTTGGCGATGCAGCGGTGGCCAAGGACTTGGGTAAGGATTTTGGGGCTACCTTAACTGCGGCTGAATTAACATGGATGATGACGCGGGAGTATGCGCAAACGGCTGAGGATGCTGTTTGGCGCCGAACAAAGCTAGGCCTGCGCCTAACCGCAAAACAGATCAAAGCCATCGACATATGGATGGCAAAAGAAGGACAGCCATTATGAACTATATTTTGGCAATTGATCAAGGCACTACATCTTCGCGTGCGATTGTCTTTGATGCTGACATGCAGCCTGTCGCCTCGGACCAACAAGAATTTGAACAGTTCTTTCCGGCCTCTGGTTGGGTTGAACATGACGTTGAAGAGATTTGGGAATCCGTCCTTAAGACCTGTCGCGCCGCATTGGAAAAGGCGCAGATCACTGCAAGTGACTTGGCCGCGATCGGGATCACCAACCAACGCGAAACAACCGTGATCTGGGACGCCGAGACGGGTAGGGCGCTGCACAAGGCTATCGTCTGGCAAGACCGTCGTACGGCCCCGTTTTGTGACGAGCTAAAGGCGCAGGGTCACGGCGACACCATCGCCAAGATCACCGGCCTTTTGCCCGACCCGTACTTCAGCGGAACCAAGGTAAAATGGCTGCTGGACCAACACGAGGGATCGCGGGAACTCGCGGCGAACGGTAAGTTACTGTTCGGCACTATGGACAGTTTCCTGATCTGGCGGCTTACCAATGGGGTCTCACACGTCACAGACGCCACAAACGCAGCCCGTACGATGATGTATGACATCCATGCAGGGCAATGGAGCGCAGACATGTGTGCGATCCTTAATGTGCCCCCTGCGATGCTTCCGCAGGTGTTAGACTGTGCTGCTGATTTTGGGGTCGCGGATGCGACACATCTGGGTGCTGCGGTGCCGATCTTGGGCGTTGCGGGTGATCAGCAGGCGGCTACCATTGGGCAAGCGTGCTTTGAGCCGGGTATGATGAAGTCCACCTACGGCACGGGCTGCTTTGCCTTGTTGAACACGGGTGCTGATGCGGTGCCATCTAAGAATAAAATGCTGACAACCATCGCCTACCAGTTGGACGGCGTCCCGACCTATGCGCTGGAGGGATCGATCTTTATCGCGGGGGCCGTCGTGCAATGGCTGCGCGATGGGGCACAGATGATTTCGCATGCGCGCGAGACCCAAGAACTGGCCGAGCAGGGCAGTGGAGACGTGACCATCGTGCCGGCGTTTACCGGTCTTGGCGCGCCCTATTGGAACGCTGATTGCCGCGGCGCAGTCTATGGTTTGACGCGCGACAGTGGCCCCGCTGATTTCGCACGTGCAGCGCTGGAAAGCATTGGTTTTCAAACACGTGATTTGTCCGAGGCGATGTTGGCCGACTGGCCTAATGCAGATCAATCGACCCTTCGTGTGGATGGGGGCCTTAGCGCAAACGATTGGGCGATGCAGTTTCTGTCTGACATGCTAGGCGCGCCTGTTGATCGACCAGCAGGGGTCGAAACAACAGCGCTGGGTGCAGCATGGTTGGCAGGAATGCGTGCGGGTATTTACCCCGATGCCAAAGGCTTTGCAGAACTATGGGCCTGCGAAAAGCAGTTTATGCCTGCATTGTCTGAGGATGAACGGTCTGGCCAGTACGCACGCTGGAAGCGCTGCGTGAACGCAACGATGATGGTTTAGGCCACCGTTACCTGAATTTCACCAATTCCATCAACGCCACCGGTCATCACGTCACCACGCACAACAGCGCCCACACCTGCGGGTGTGCCTGTCATTATGATGTCGCCAGCTTCAAGCCGGACCGCTTGGGATAGGGCTGCGATGTGCTCATCCACGGTCCATATCATATCACCGATGTCCCCTGTTTGACGTGGTTCACCATTCACAGACAGCCAGATACGACCCTTTGTTAAGCTGGGCACATCCGCCAGAGGGACCAATGCAGAGATGGGTGCGGAGCGGTCGAACCCTTTTGACATATCCCAAGGCCGGCGTTTGTCTTTGGCTTGTTGCTGAACGTCGCGGCGTGTCATGTCGATGCCTACGCCAGCGCCCCAGATGTGGCTCTGCACGTGTTTGGGGGCAATGTCTGAACCGCCTTTGCCGATGGCTATTACCAGTTCTATTTCGTGGTGAAGATTATTGGTGAGCGTCGGATAGGGCATGGTGCAGGGGCTATCCATTACGGCATCTGCAGGTTTTGTGAAAAAGAACGGTGCCTCACGAGTGTCATTACCCATTTCCACCACGTGTTCTTCATAGTTGCGGCCCACACAAAAAATGCGGCGCACTGGGAAACGATCAGATGAATTTGCGACGGTTAGGCTGGCTTGTGGGGCAGGGGGGATAACGTAGCTCATGGGCGGTCCTTTAACTCAATTTCGTTCAACTTGGCAGAACTCTGCAGCGCAGGGAATGGGGATATTGCAGTGATCGCTACTGGCGCGTTTAAAATTGATCTGTAAACTGACAAGAAATTGATGTGATCAAAGGATGGCACCCAGATGAGACTTGTACGCTACGGCGCGATCGGCGCAGAAAAACCGGGATTGATTGATAATGCAGGCTTGTTGCGCGATCTGTCGGATCATGTGGCTGACATCAGTGGTGATATGTTGGGCGATGATAGCATCGCTGCGTTGCGTGCGATTGATCAGAGTACGTTGCCTATTGTTGATGGTTCGCCGCGCATTGGTGCCTGCGTAGGGAATATTGGTAAATTTCTTTGCATTGGGCTGAATTATTCTGATCATGCGGCCGAAACTGGTGCCGCCATTCCAGAACACCCTATTCTTTTTTTCAAAGCAAATTCTGCCATTGTGGGGGCCTATGACGACGTGGTTATGCCGCGCGGATCAACCCATACCGATTGGGAAGTTGAGCTGGGTGTAATTATTGGCAAGACGGCTAAATACGTCTCTAAAGCGGACGCATTAGACTATGTTGCGGGGTATTGCGTCGTTAACGATGTGTCTGAGCGGCACTTCCAAACGCAGTTGACAGGGCAGTGGACGAAAGGAAAATCTTGCGACACATTTGGGCCAACGGGTCCATGGCTTGTGACGCGTGACGAGGTGGCTGATCCTCAAAATCTAAATATGTCTCTCGACGTGAACGGTAAGCGGATGCAGACGGGCAACACCAGCACGATGATCTTTTCCGTTGCTGAAATTATCGAGCATCTGTCCTCCTTGATGACCCTGCATCCAGGTGATGTGATTACAACGGGCACCCCTCCAGGTGTGGCGATGGGAATGAAGCCTGAGCCGATTTACCTCAAGAAGGGGGATGTGATGTCCCTGACTATTGATGGTCTTGGTCAACAGCTACAAACCGTCGATCAAGATGCCTAATTCCTATTCATCAGTTGGTGAGATTTTTCTTGCTAACTGATGTTGTTTTACGCCAATTAGACGCAACGGGTTAGCGATGGCGTCGCTCGCAGTTTTGCGTATTCCCGTTTCACCATCCTGAACGCCGGGACTTTGCTTTGCCGTTGCCGCGGTGAGGGATGGTTCACGCCACTTCTTCGTCTGCAGCGCCAAGCCGTAAAGAAGGAGTTATGTTGATGGAACGTCCACAACACTATCGTTTCCACCAAGGGCAAAAGGCTCTCCCATTCACTGCTGATGAGTATGAGGCCCGTTTGGCCAAATTGCGCGCGAGCATGGCTGAAAAGGGTATTGATGCTTGTGTGTTAACCTCGATGCACAATGCCGCTTATTATTCTGGGTTTTTGTACTGTGCCTTTGGCCGCCCTTATGGGTTGGTCGTGACAGCCACAGACAATGTAACATTCAGTGCAGGCATTGATGCCGCGCAACCATGGCGGCGAAGTCACGGTGATAACATTACGTTCACTGATTGGGAGCGCAACAACTACTGGCGCGCGGTTCTATCCGTAACCGGTTCCGGCAAAACGATTGGGTATGAAGCTGATCATCTTACGATCTATCAAATGGGCCTGATGGACGAGTTCCTTGCCCCGAAAACAAAGATCAATATTGCCCCCACAACGATGCTGCATCGTATGCATAAATCCACGGCCGAGATTGCACTGATCCGTGCAGGTGCACAAACGGCTGATGTTGGCGGCTACGCAATCCGTGATGCGATCAAAGCGGGCGTGCGCGAGATTGATGTTGCAATGGCTGGACGTGATGCAATGGAGCTGGAAATTGCCAAGCGGTTCCCCGATGCAGAATATCGCGACACATGGGTTTGGTTCCAATCAGGGATCAACACAGACGGCGCTCACAATCCGGTCACAAGTCGCGCATTGGAGCGTGGGGACATCTTAAGCTTGAACACATTCCCGATGATTTCAGGATATTATACAGCCCTTGAACGGACGTTGTTCGTGCAAGAAGTCGATCCTGCGTCGCTCAAGATTTGGGAAGCAAATGTCGCGGCCCATGAATATGGGATGAGCCTGCTGAAACCGGGTGTGAGTTGTGCCGAGGTGACGGATAAAATCAACACGTTCTTCGCAGAACGCAATCTATTGCAGTATCGCACCTTCGGCTACGGTCACTCGTTTGGTGTTTTGTCCCACTACTATGGGCGTGAAGCAGGGTTGGAACTTCGTGAAGATGTAGACACGGTTCTAGAGGTGGGCATGGTCATTTCCATGGAGCCAATGTTGACGATTGCCGATGGGAAACCGGGGGCAGGGGGGTATCGTGAGCATGATATCCTGGTGATTACCGAGGACGGAAATGACAACATTACGGGTTATCCGTATGGGCCTGACTTCAACGTCGTGGGCTAAATAAGTGGACCTGAGTCGCGCTTGCGGCTTGGGTCAGCTTCCTGTGCGAACTTCGCGTATCCATGCCACGATTGTGGCGCGTGCTTCATCAGACATTTGAATTGCGTTTGGTGGTGGCATTGCGCGGCTAAGGCCCGCGTGCAAATAGATTTGGTCAGCATAACGCGCCACGTCTGCCTGGGTCTCAAGATAGACGCCTTTGGGTGCCCATTGCATGTTGTTCCAAAACGGTTCGCGGGCGTGACACATGGAGCAGTTTCCAAGGACGGTGTCGTATGCCGCCTCAAACCCATCCGCGGACGCGTATTGTTGTTCCACAGCTGTGAGTGGGCGCAACTCTGCCTCTTCTACAGTTTCAGTTGGGCCAGCGGTTGAAAGCCACGCGATGATCAGCATCAACATGATCGTGACGCCCCATGTCCAATGCGGGCCTTTGCCGGTCGCGTGCATGGTGTTGAAGTAGTGGCGGATTGTTACACCGGTTAGGAACACAAGGCTTGCGATAATCCAGCTGTATTCAGTTCCAAAAGACAGCGGATAGTGATTGCTAAGCATCAGGAAGATCACAGGCAATGTGAGGTAGTTGTTATGGGTAGATCGTAGTTTTGCGATCTTGCCGTATTTGGCGTCAGGCGTGCGGCCTTCTTGTAAATCCTTCACCACAATCCGCTGGTTCGGCATGATGATGAAAAAGACATTGGCCGTCATGATGGTGGCGGTAAATGCACCCAAGTGTAGCAATGCTGCACGGCCAGTGAAGATTTCGTTGTATCCCCAAGACATCGCGATAAGGATCACAAAGAGCAAAAGCATTAGAAGCGTTGGACGTTCGCCTAGTTTAGATTTGCACATGAAGTCATAGCAAATCCAACCAATCGTTAGTGAACCGCCTGAGATCAAAATGCCTTGAAATAGTGTCAAATCAGCTTTGGTCGGATCCAGCAAGAATAGCTCACCACCAGCCCAATAGACGATCATCAACAAAGCAGCGCCTGACAACCACGTGAAATAGCTTTGCCATTTATGCCAGATCAAATGCTGTGGCATATTGTTGGGGGCGACCATGTATTTTTGGATGTGGTAGAAACCACCACCGTGAACCTGCCACTCCTCACCGCTAACACCATCAGGCATTTCGGGGACCTTTTTCAGTCCTAAATCGAGCGCGATAAAGAAGAACGATGCACCAATCCACGCCATCGCTGTGATGACGTGCAACCAGCGCACAACAAAGGCAATCCAGTCCCACAAAATTGCCAGATCATACATGATCGCTCTCCTTCAAAATCAAATTCTTGGACACACTAGCCGAGGATACATTATTCCGATATTGTCCAAAATGAAAAGCAGTATCAAGAAAAACAAGTCAATGTCATATTTAAATAACATACGTACCTTTGTAAGGGTTTACGAGCTTGGAAGCATGTCTGCGGCAGGCCGCGATTTACGGATTTCGCCTGCTGTCACGTCATCGCGCATATCGCAGCTCGAAGAGCATCTCAGCGTTCGCTTGTTCCAACGCACAACACGCAGTTTAACACCCACAGAGCAGGGCAAGGCGTTCTACAGTGGTGCCTGTGAAATTTTGGAATCCGTAGACAGTGCAGAGGCGCAGGTGGTCAACATCACCGATAATCCTAAAGGGTCGCTTTATGTCGCAGCCCCCTTTGGCGTTGGGCGCCGCCTGATCGCACCGCAAGTGCCTGCATTTATCGCTGAATATCCTGAGGTGAAAATTCGCCTTCGTCTTACGGATCGTAAAGTTGATTTGACGACTGAAGGGCTGGATCTTGCCTTCTTCCTTGGACAACCAGAGGACAGCAACCTTCGTATTCGCAAAATTTCTGATGTTGAACGCGTTTTATGTGCATCCCCAGAATACATCGCAACACGCAGCAATCCGGCGTCGGGAACGGAATTGGTCGCTGATAAACATGAATGTTTGAATTTGCGTTTTCCAGGTGCAACAGAATTTGAATGGCGTCTTCAAACCGATGAGGGTGCAAAAAAGTTTCGTGTTACTGGCCGTTATGAATCAGATGATGGGGATGTTCTGACGGAGTGGGCCTTGGGCGGGAATGGCATTGTGATGAAGCCAATCTTTGAAGTTGCGGAACATTTGAAAGCGGGACGTCTTATCCCAGTTGCCATCCAAACACCGCCAACACCTATTCAAATGGCCTGTCTGTTTACACATCGCAAACGGCAAGATCCTAAAACCAGATTGTTTATGGATTTTGTGATTGAACGGATTTCAAAAGCAGTGCGCGATCGCACCAGCGGTTCTTAACTACCGCGGTAGGTTGAATACCCAAACGGCGAAAGCAACAAAGGCACGTGATAATGTGCCGCTTCAGACATGCCAAAACGAATTGGAACAACGTCTAGAAAACGTGGTTCTTCGGGTGGTGTGCCGATCGCGTCGAGATACGCGCCAGCGTGAAATACCAACTCGTATGTCCCTATTTCGAATTCCTCAGTAGGTAAAATTTGCCCGTCAGTGCGACCGTCATCATTTGTTACTAAGGTTTTGAGGTGCTTGCGCGTCTCACCATCGATTTTGAAAAGTTCGATTTTTAGACCCTGTGCAGGGCAGCCACCTGCCGTGTCCAAAACATGCGTCGTCAAATATCCGGCCATTGGTGCAATTCCTCATTTTCATCTAGTATATAGACAGACCGCGCACCGCATGGAAACCTATGGTGCAACAACCCAGTCAAAAGACTGCTTATTGTTTTTATTGAAAAACAGGACGATTATATTGGAATATGGGTACCCAAACCCTGAGAGGATGAATTGAGTGAACCGCTATCCCCGTGACATGAGTGGCCATGGTGCCAATCCACCCGCTGCAAATTGGCCAAACGGCGCAAAGATCGCAGTACAGATTGTGCTGAATTACGAAGAAGGCGGCGAAAACAACATCCTTCACGGCGATGCCGCCTCTGAGGCTTTCTTGTCAGAGATCACAGGTGCTCAGCCGTGGTTTGGTCAGCGTCACTGGAACATGGAAACTCTGTACGAATACGGTTCTCGCGCAGGGTTCTGGCGCCTCCACAGAATGCTCAGCGGCTTACCAATTACAGTCTACGGGGTGGCAACCGCATTGGCCCGCGCCCCGCAGCAAGTTTCGGCTATGAAATCCTCAGGTTGGGAAATCGCCAGCCACGGCCTTAAATGGGTCGAACATAAAGACATGGGCGAAGAAGAAGAGCGCGCCCAAATCGCTGAAGCTATTCGCCTACACACCGAAGTTGTTGGGGAAGCTCCACAAGGTTGGTACACAGGGCGTTGTTCCAACAACACTGTGCGCCTGACAGCGGAAACAGGCGAGTTCGCATATGTCGCGGACAGCTACGGCGATGATCTGCCGTACTGGTCGAAAGAGGGCGGCGTCGATCAATTGATCGTTCCCTACACTATGGATTGCAACGACATGCGCTTTGGCATCCAAGCAGGTTTTACCAACGGCGATCAGTTTGAATCCTATATTAAGGATAGTTTTGATTTTCTGTATGAAGAGGGTGAAGCTGGCGCACCAAAGATGTTATCAATTGGATTGCATTGTCGCATCATGGGCCGTCCGGGACGCGCAGCTGCATTGCGTCGCGTCATCGAATATATGAAATCACATAAGGATGTATGGTTCGCCACGCGCCTTGAAATTGCGCAACATTGGGCAAAGGAAAATCCAGCCATGACCACCGCCCCCGCGTCTCAAATGACCCGCGAAACGTTCGTATCTGAATTTGGTGGCATCTTTGAACACAGCGCGTGGATTGCTGAAGGTGCGTTTGATCTGGAACTGGGCCCAACGCATGATAATGCCCAAGGGGTTCATCAGGCGCTGGCACGTATATTCCGGTCTGCTACAGAAGAACAGCGTTTGGGCGTTCTAACTGCGCACCCTGATTTGGCTGGTAAACTGGCTGCAGCGAAACGTTTGACCGCTGAATCCACAGCTGAACAGGCCGCCGCTGGTTTGGATGCGCTGACCGCTGAAGAGCACGCCAGCTTTACCGATTTGAACAATGCCTACACCACCAAATTTGGTTTCCCGTTCATCATCGCTGTGCGCGACAATACCAAGGCCTCCATCATGGCCGCTTTTAAGCGTCGGATTAGCAATGACCGTGATGTGGAGTTTTCTGAGGCATGCAAACAGGTTGAACGCATCGCAGAGCTGCGCCTGATCGAAAAGTTTGAAGCATGAGTGTTACATTGAAGTTAGAGCCGCTTACATGTGCAGAGTTCGCTCCCTTTGGAGATGTTTTAGAGGTCGCGGGTGACCCTGATAAAGTCATCAACGCCGGCATGTGTGGCCGTTATCACGATCGCGCAAATATCGAATGTGATGGTGGTGCCGCTGGGATCAGCCTGTTTAAATCACAGGCCCGCAGTTTGCCTATTACCCTGGATATGATGGAACGGCACCCTGAAGGAAGCCAAGCGTTCCTACCGATGAGTATGGACCCTTTCGTCGTGGTGGTCGCCCCTGATGACAACGGAAAACCTGGTCAGCCAAGGGCGTTTATTACGACCGTGGGGCAGGGCGTGAACTATGCGAAAAACACGTGGCACGGAGTCCTAACCCCGTTACACGACCCGGGCCTGTTTGCGGTTATAGATCGAATAGGGGAGGGGCCAAACCTGCAAGAGCACTGGTTTGAAACCTCGTTTCTGATCGAAGGCTAAGGCTTAGCGAAGCTTCATGTGGCGGTTCACGTCTTTGTACAAAAGATAGCGGAACCGTCCGGGACCACCCGCATAACAGGCTTGCGGGCAGAAGGCGCGCAACCACATGTAATCGCCTGCTTCGACCTCAACCCAGTCACTGTTCAGGCGATAGGCTGCTTTACCTTCAAGCACATAAAGCCCGTGTTCCATCACATGGGTTTCTAGGAACGGGATCACACCACCTGGTTCAAAGGTCACGATGTTGACGTGCATGTCGTGGCGCAGATCGGTTGGTTCCACAAACCGCGTAGTCGCCCAACGTCCTTCGGTATCTGGCATGACGTTTGGGGCGACATCCTGTTCGTTGGTGATAATAACCTCGGGGTAGGGCAGGCCCTCAACTGGCTCGTACGCTTTGCGAATCCAGTGGAAACGCAACATTTCATCGGTCGTGTTGTGCAGCGTCCAATCCGTGGCAGGGGGTAAAAATGCGTACCCACCTTCTGTCAACGTATGCAGCTTGCCGTCAACGGTTAGGCTGGCACTTCCCTCGACAACAAACAATACACCCTCTGCCCCTTCATCTAACTCGGGACGGTCAGACCCACCTCCGGGTGAAACCTCCATGATGTACTGCGAAAATGTTTCGGCGAAACCGCTTAGGGGGCGGGCAATTACCCAAAGGCGTGTTTTCTCCCAGAATGGCAAGAAACTGGTTACAATGTCGCGCATCGTGCCTTTGGGGATGACAGCGTAGGCATCGGTGAAAACTGCGCGATCGGTCAGCAGTTGATCTTGGCCTGGATGGCCCCCTGTGGGTGCGTAATACTTTGGCGACATGAAAAACCTCAATTTGTGTTGTTCTATGTAGGGTCGCTATCCGCTTAATATCCACCCGCAATCGAACGAAGGCACTGTTCGTGTGGATTTGATAATCAAACGATCGAAGCGATGGGTAAAAAGAAGGCTATACAATCCATAGATATTGGTTATCAATCATAACTAATTATCTAGGGAGCGCGGTATGGAAATTTCAGGACAAATGGCATTGGTCAGTGGTGGCGGCAGCGGACTGGGAGCGGCGACTGCACGCCATCTCGCCAGCTTGGGCGCCAAAGTGGCAATCCTTGATTTTGATATTACCCGTGCACAAGCGGTTGCTGAAGAAATTGGTGGCGTGGCTGTTCAAGCCGATGTTGGGGATGAAACAGCTGTGAATGTGGCTATGGAAAGCGCGTCTGAGCAACTTGGCAACGTTGCGCGGATCGCAGTAAACTGCGCAGGCGTTGGTTTAGCAGCCCGCATTGTTGGACGCGAAGGTAAGCTGTCCTTTGACGTTTTCGAAAAGACCCTGCGCGTCAACCTATTTGGGACTTATAATGTAATGAGCCATGCCGCACGGCGTATGGCCGAACTTGAGCCGCTTGATGACAGCGAACGCGGCGTGATCATCAATACCGCTTCCGTTGCCTTTGAAGATGGCCAGTTGGGCCAAGCAGCCTATGCCGCATCCAAAGGTGCAATTGCATCAATGTGTTTGCCAGCCGCGCGTGAGCTGGCCCAATCGGGTGTCCGTGTCATGGCTATCGCACCTGGGCTGTTCCAGACCCCAATGATGGAAGGGCTGCCTCCAGAAGTAACATCAAAGATTACAGCAAACATTCCGTTTCCTGCCCGTTTGGGTGCGCCCGAGGAATACGCGTTGTTGGCCGCACAGATCGTAAATAATAGGTTCCTCAATGGCACCACAATCAGGTTGGATGGGGCTGTTCGCCTACCACCGCGTTAAGGGAACGTTATGTCAGAACCGATGCTGAAAATTTCTGTCGGCGGCACGATCGCAACCCTAACGATGAATCGACACGACAAACGTAACGCAATGTGTGAAGCGCTTTTGGGCGACTTGGACACCTTCTTTTCCAACCCACCAAAAGAGGTGCGCGTTGTTATTATAACAGGCATCGCGGGCCACTATTGTTCAGGTTTGGATCTGTCTGAACACGTGCATCGTTCAGCCGAAGAAAATCTATATCACTCCCGTGCATGGCATGGCGTGATGGAGAAAATACAGTTTGGTGGCTTGGCAGTTGTCTCAGCAATGTTCGGTGCCGTCATCGGTGGTGGGATTGAGATAGCAGCGGCCACCCATGTTCGCATTGCAGAACCTTCAACTATCTTTCAGCTACCAGAAGGAAGCCGCGGTATCTTTGTTGGTGGTGGTGCCACCGCTCGCGTTGGACGCCTGATTGGCGCCGACCGTATGACCGAGATGATGCTGACTGGTCGCAAATATAATGCAGATGAGGGGTTGGCCTTGGGCCTCACTCATTACTCCGTTGGTGAAGGTGAAGAATTGGAACTTGCGCAGCAATTGGCTGGCAAGATTTCTCGGAATGCGCCCCTGTCAAATTACATGATGATCCAATCGATCTCACGGATCAACGACATGTCTCAAAGCGATGGTTTGTTCACAGAATCCTTGGTTGCGGCGATGTCCCAAACAACACCGGACGCCGAAGAGGGGTTAAAGGCCTTTCTTGAAAAACGCGCGCCAAAGTTCCGGTGATTTGATGGGCAAAGCGGTCTCCAAAAAGGGTGAACAGCCCAGTGTCGACAAGACAAACTTTGAGACGCTCAATGGGTTCACGGGCTATCATCTGAAACGGGCCACCAACCTGATGATGTCTGATTTGAACGCAACGTTGAAACCGTTTGAGTTACGCCTCTTATCCTACACGGCACTGGTTTTGGTCGTTGATAACCCGCGCATTAGAATGTCGCAATTGGCGGCGGCGATGGATGTTGAACGCCCGAATATGGTTGTGATTGTTGATGCGCTGGAAAGCCGTAAACTGATCAGCCGCCAACGCCTCGAAACTGACCGCCGCGCCTATGCTTTGAACATCACGCTGGCTGGGCGACGCTTGTATGAAAAAGCAACCGTGGCGGTGCGCGCACATGAAGAGCGCCTAACGCGCCAACTTGATACACAGACCCGTGAAAAAGTTATTGAAGCTATGAAATTGATCCAAAAAATCGGGGAGTTGCGCACACATGAAACGTACAACTGAATTTTTGAAACACGCCGTAACACGCATCGATCGTGATGATGGTACAATTCTTCTCACCTCAGATTATACATTGGGGCCTGTGACGGATCGCACTGGCGACTGGTTGCACAATTGGGCGGACAAGGCTGGTGATCGCGTTTTCATTGCTTGCACGTGGAATGGGGCCACAAACCCCCATTTTGATTATGTCAGGTAACGGGGTTGATCACGGCTTGCTCACATTGGCCGCGCAATATGTTGGCGTTCCAACGGTTCCGGTGGCGGAACAGTATTCACTGATAACAGGTGCACATGGGCGATTACAACACGCCATACAGCTAGTGCGCCCCAAGATGGCATATGTCATTGATGCCGAACAATACGCCACCGCTATCGTCCATCCCGCCTTGAAAGATGTGGAAATCGTTGCAACCAGAACAGGGCAGGCGGGTAATGTTACGCCATTTGATAGCCTTCTGGCTGGTGACAACAGCGTTGATGTTGATGCCGCCTTTGCATCTGTCACACCAGATACCGTTGCTAAAATTTTGATGACCAGTGGTTCCACATCTTTACCAAAAGGTGTCCTGACCACCCAAAAAACGATGTGCGTGAATCAAGCGCAATTGGCGGATTCATTACCGTTTCTACGCGCCCGTCCGCCGCGCATTGTGGATTGGCTGCCATGGAATCACGTTTTTGGCGGGTCCCACAATTTCAATATGATACTTGCAAATGGTGGCAGTTTATACATTGATGATGGTAAACCCGTTAAGAGATTGTTTGATCGTACCCTCGAAAACCACGCGCTGATGACGGGCAATATTGTTTTCAACGTGCCAATGGGTTTTTCAATGTTGCTGGAAAGTTTGCGCAAAGATGCAGACTTGTGCCAACGGTTTTTTGAAAACCTAGATATGGTATTTTACGCAGGTGCATCTCTTCCACAAGATGTTTGGGAAGGTTTCGAAACCCTCGCGATGGAAGTTATGGGGGAAGTACCCCTTATGACCTCATCATGGGGCCTGACCGAAACAGCACCGGCAACAATGATCCAACAAGAACCAACCGAAAGTTCCGGCGTCATTTGAGTGCCGATGACAGGAGTGATGCTGAAATTGATCCCCGACAGCGGTATGCGCTGTGAGGTCCGGGCTAAGGGACCAAACATCATGGATGGGTATTTTGAG
>JAPKAB010000062.1 GCA_028825475.1 Ascidiaceihabitans sp.
GGCAAGCGCGATTTGGCTGAGGCCAAAGAATACGCCCGCGATACGTTTCTCGAGTATAAATTCCGCCATAAGAACGACCTGCCTGTTGTAACCAAGAAGTTCTCTGATGTTGCCAAGCTATCCATAGCAGATATGCGCAAGCAGCTGGATGCAGGCTTAGGACGTAAGGTGTTCGCAGATTATATAGTGTGTATTGAGCGCTACCTGATCCCGTTCTTTGGGGCGCAGTTCGTCACATCAATTGATTATGAGAAGATACAGCAGTTCTACGAGTGGCGGCGCGAGAAGATGGGCCGTGAGCCCAAGGCAAGCACGCTCAACACCCATAACTCAGCCATGAATCGTGTGTTTGATGAAGCGGTGGCCCGTGGCTTTATCGCCCACAAGAGTGTGCCTTTGATGGTGAACCGTGGTGAGAAGAGTGAGCGGCGGCCAGACTTTACCCGTGAAGAATACGCCACACTGATCCGCAAGATGCCAAGCTGGATCAACTTAGGCAAAGCAGGCAAGCCCACCGATATGCGCCATCTGATGCGGGACTATGTGTTGATCATGGCCAATACGGGTATGAGGCATGGCACAGAGGCGCTGAACCTACGCTGGAAGCATGTGACGCTGTTCGAGGAGAAAGACCTGCAATACTTGGAGATGAGTGTCACAGGTAAAACTGGGCGACGTGACATCATTTGTCGATCGGGAACCATCAACTATCTCAAGCGTATCCACGAGCGGTGTGACGACATCAAGCACATCCCGTTTGAGGACCTGCTCAAGCAACGTGTCGATTTGCCAGTGTTCAGATTGCCCGACGGGACCGTGTCTAAGAACATCCATCAGACGTTCCGCAAGTTCGTCACAGACACAGGGCTAATTACTTGCCCTCGTACAGGGCAGAATAGAACGCTGTACAGTCTGCGCCACACCTACGCGACTTTCGCCCTGCTCAACGACGGGATGGATATACATGCACTAGCAATACAAATGGGCACATCAATTGGCATGATTGAGCGCCATTACAGCCATCTTACGCCGCGCCTCAAAAAGGATATGCTCACGGGCAATCGGTATGAGTTAACGCGGGATGAGTTTGAAGATCAGCATGACACTAGAGAGTTATGACGAACAACACGTTGGGCGGAAACCGGACTTTCGCTGCGGTTTGGATAGAGATCCGCTGTGCGGACAAAGGTGCCTTATGCAGATGCAGCTATTGCTCACGCAGCATTTACTCACAGTTGCGGCGAGGAATATTCGGTATCGCAGCATTTTCGCCAAAGCAGCCGTTCAAACCGATGAACTGCGCAGGATCTCAAACTGACTATTCGCTGCACTGTGCATTCAAATTTATGCAAAATAAAATTGGTTTCTGTCCAAGAGTATCGAGGGACCAAAGGTCATCACGATATGCCAAAGTGAGGTTTACAAGTGCCGCGTTCAATTAAGACGATGTCGCACCCAACCCTTTGCTCGTTCGTCAAATCCCCCGTTATCGACTGACTAAGGTGGTTCCCCGCCAAACGCCCGATTTCCCAAGCAGGCAAGCGGACAGTTGTCAGACCCGGTTCTACTTCACTTGAGCCTTTAAAATCCCCGATCCCGACAACTGACAGGTCTTGAGGAATGTCCAGATTACAGGAGCGCGCAGCATACAGAACACCCATCGCCAGAACATCATTGCCACATAATATTCCGCTTGGCCTTTGTGGGCTTCGCAAAAGGCGCTGGGCTGCAGATTTCGCGTCTGCGATGCTATAGGTGCTCTCAACATCCCAGTCCGGAATAAGGTTGATACCCGCATTAAGGAGGGTTTTCTGCACCCCGCTGCGCCTGTCGCGCGCCCGATCATTGTCTTTGGTTGGAGGAAAGAGCAGGCCAATATCCCTATGTCCAAGACCGACAAGATGTTGTGCGGCCAATACCCCCGCCATTTTATTGTCGGCACCAATACAAGAAAGCCGTGAGGTCTCGCTATAATTCCACATTGTCACAGCCGGAATGTTCTGGCGCTCAATAAGTTCGTAGGTCTCTTGTGAATGGTCTTCGCCAATCAGAGCCAATCCATCGACGCGGTGTTCAAGGAATTTGCGCAAGGCGGCGTATTCCCGTTCCAAATCGTAACCATGCGAGGCGATCATAATGGTAAAGCCGTGCGCGTCGACGCTGTCCGAGAAGGCTTGGATCACTTCGGCAAAAATTGCGTGGTCGATGGTCGGGACGACCAAACCAATCGTACCGCTGCGGATACCGTGCATCGTTTGAGCGGCACGATTGCGGATATAGCCCAGCTTTCTTACGGCCTTGTCGATCTTTTTGCGAGTCGTGGGATTGACCAGTTCAGGATGGTTGAAAGAACGCGAAACCGTTGAAATAGAGACGTTAGCTCGTTTCGCAACAGCAAAAATATCTACTTTATCCACTTTATTATCAGACATTTAGACGCCATAATTTGAGTTTTTATGAAAACATTTGCATTACTATTTTCATCACTTAACCTCAAAGGTCAACATAAAGTGACTTGGGGCGCGGCTGTATGGAATTTATCTATTACTTTGGGGATGTGTTCACACCAATCAACTTTGGTTTGCTTTTACTGGGCACCATCGGCGGATTGATCCTTGGTGCCACGCCCGGGCTATCGCCGACAATGGCAGTCGCTTTGCTGATCCCTTTCACCTTCCAGCTTGAGGCGGCCCAAGGTCTAATTCTGTTGGGTGCAGCTTATACGTCGACTGTCGCGGGCGGCGCGGTTTCCGCGATCCTACTTAAGATTCCGGGGGCACCTGCCAACATCGCAACCACACTGGATGGCCACGCGATGGCTCTCAAAGGTGAAGGAGCAAAGGCGCTGCAGCTGTCATTCTTATCCTCGGCTGTTGGTGGTGTTTTTGGTGTGCTCTTGCTGATCTTTCTGACTCCTGTTTTGGCGCAATGGGCGCTTGCTTTCGGTCCCAGCCATTTGTTCTGGCTTGCGATCCTCGGCGTGACAGTGATTGGTTCGCTCGACTCTGCCTCTGTCGTCAAAGGGTTGCTTTCAGGCTGTATAGGTCTGTGGCTTGCGACGATTGGTTTTGATGACATCATGGGAGCACAGCGTTTCATATTCCATCCATCTTTGGGTGGCGGCATTAACATCATCGCTGCATTGATCGGGTTGTTTGCGATACCTCAAGTGATCACCATGTTCGCCAAGGGCCGCAAAAACGATGGCAACGAGGCTATCCAAGTGCAGAAGCATCCGATCAAGAGCGCGGTCTCGGAACTGTTTCGCTATAAGCGCGCAATGGGCATTGGCACGATAACAGGTTCGATCATCGGGCTTATTCCTGGTGTTGGCGGTCAGATTGCGGGCCTTGTGGCCTACGATCAATCTAAGAAATTCAGCCCTGACAAAGACAAATTTGGCACAGGCCATCCTGAGGGGTTGATCGCTGCCGAATCTGCAAACAACGCGATGGTTGGGCCATCTCTGGTGCCGCTGCTCACGCTCTCAATTCCGGGCTCGCCCACGGCGGCAGTTCTACTTGGTGGACTTTTGATCCATGGCATTTTTCCAGGTACCGATTTGTTCGATAATCACCCTGACGTGGCGTGGACGTTCATCAACTCCATGCTGATCGGTCAGATCCTGATGTGTATTTTTGGTCTCTATGTGGCTGGAATGGCGGCACGGGTTGCTCAAGTGCCGCAGTCGGTGATGGCGGCGATCGTACTTGGCCTTGCCGTTTTCGGCAGCTACTCGGTCCAGGCGAGCATGGGAGATGTCTATGTCATGGCCTCCCTTGGGGTGATGATGTATTTTCTTGAACGGTTTGGTTTTTCTGCCGCCCCCTTGGTGCTTGGTTTGATTCTTGGGCCAATAGCAGAATCCAACTTCATCCAAGGCAGTATGATTGCCACTGCTACAGACGGCTTGGCACCCTACTTCCTTACCGGTGCGCTGAACCTGTTCTTGATCGTGGTTGTGGTCTTGTCGGTGCTTTATTCGGGGTACATGGAACTGCGCACGCGGCGCTACACCTCGAAAGAGGAGATTATGGGATGAGCAACTCGTCATTGCCCCGCGTCCAGCATATCATCGGGTCCGGCGTTGTCGCCGCTGTTGGCGCAACGGTCTGCTATATAAGCTATACGCAGCAGCCTTCGGAGGCATTCTTGTTTCCACGCCTCATCGCGACTGTGTTTGTGGTTCTGGCGCTTTGGACATTCGTAAAAGCCTGTCTTGGCTGGACCAAGGTTGGGAATGGACTATCCTTGACGCAGTTCTCAAACCTTGCACCCGGCCTGATCATCGCCCTGATCTATATTTTCTGGGCGGCCAAGGGGCTGGGGTTCTACACTGCGACATCAATCTCATTCTTTATTCTGCTCAGCCTGTATGATCCAGCCCCCCACGGGGTGCTGAAATCATGGGTTAAGCGCATCATCACTACGGTCTGCTTCATGGCCGTTATGTACGGTCTCTTCGCACTACTGCTGAAAGTTTACACACCGCGAGAGATATTTTTCTGAACCGCTGTGGCGGCAGAATTCACTTAAGGGAGGAACTAAAATGAAAAATCTACTTGCAGGGGCAGCGATTGCCCTCATGGGTCTGACCCAGACAGCAACAGCTGACGGTCATGCCAATTATCCAGAGCGCCCCATCATGATGATGGTCAGCTATGGTGCCGGTGGTGCCACTGATTTTCAGGCACGCATCGTGACTATGACATCTGGCAACGAGGATGCCTTGGGTATGCCCATCGCAATTCTAAACAAACCAGGTGCCGGTGGGCGTGTCGGCTGGAACTGGCTTGCAGGTCAAGCCGAGGCTGACGGCTATACACTTGGGGCGTACAACGTCCCTCACTTCATCGCGCAGTCGATCAAGGGTGGCGTCGAGTATAGCGCCGCATCTTTTGAGCCGATTGCAAACTGGGGTGCTGACCCTGCTGTTCTGGTTGTTGGCAAAGACAGTGAGTTCAACACACTTCAGGACGTGGTGGATTTTGCCAAGGCGAACCCCGGCAAGCTTACGACATCGGGTGCTGGTCTGTTTGTAGGCCACCACATCGCAGCACTCCAGATGGAGAAAGCAGGCGGTATGAAGATGGCCTATATCCCCACCAAAGGCGGCGGTGCCGCTGCAATGAAAGCAGTCATTGCAGGTGACGTTATGGCGGGCATCAACAACCTGTCCGACGGATTCCGTGCAGCACAAGCAGGTAACGTCAAAATCCTCGCTGTAGCTGATCTGGAACGGAACGAGTTCTTGCCTGACGTGCCAACAATGATGGAAAGCGGTCTGGCCGTGGACAATGCATCCGTGAACTTTCGCGGTGTAATGGTGCCAAAGGGTACGCCACAGGGCATCATCGACAAGCTGGCAGCGACTGTGCCGACCATGTTCGAGAACAGCCGCGTCGCGGGCAAGATGAAAGCAGGCGGATCGCCAATGCATGTGATGAATCGCGACGAAGTCCTTGCGATGTGGGCAGCGCGTGAAGAAACCTTGAAAGAGCTTCTCGCAGGTCTCTGATATCTCGCAAATAAACTTGATCTCCACCCGTGATATCGGGTGGAGATCATCCCTAAATCAATAGGATACCGACCAACATGACTGTTCTTGATGATATCGCCGAAGTAGAAGCCACCGTTGCAAGTGCGCGTGCCGCACAGTTGCGTTTTGAGGCCCACGGCTCCCAAATCAAGTACGATCGTGCTGCTCAGGCTGCTGCTTGGGCGATTATGGAACCTAGTCGAAATACTCACCTTGCTGAGTTAGCGGTGCAGACAACTGGCCTCGGTAATGTTCCCGATAAGATCACCAAAAACCACCGCAAAACCCTAGGTCTGATGCGCGATATAGCAACCGCTAAAACATACGGCATTATCAGCGAAGACGCCGAGACCGGGATCACGCAGATCGCGCGCCCCATCGGCGTGATCGGTGCTGTAGTGCCCTCGACCAACCCTGCTGCAACGCCTGCAAACAACGTCATCAACGCGCTCAAATGCGGCAATGCAATCGTGTTGTCGCCTTCCCCCAAAGGCGTTCCGGCCTGTGAAGTCCTGATCAGCTATATCCATGCAGAATTCGATAAGATAGGTGAGGACCGGGATCTGGTGCAGATGGTCCGTGGCAAGGGCAGCAAAGAGAAAACCCAACGCCTGCTTGAGATCAGCGATCTGATCGTCGTTACCGGATCCCAAAATAACGTCAAACGGGCTTATACCTCCGGCACACCTGCCTTGGCCGTGGGGGCGGGCAACGTGACGGTCATTGTGGACGAGACCTGTGATCTGGATGATGCTGCCCAGAAAATTACAGCATCCAAAACATTCGATAATGCAACGTCTTGCTCGTCCGAGAACTCGATCGTTGTTGTTGACGCCGTCTACGATGAATTTATGGTGGCACTGTCAAAGGCGGGCGGTGCGCGGATCACAGATGAGGCCGCAATTGTCGCCAAGCTTTGGCCCGACGGGCATCTGAACCGCTCCGTTATTGCACAAGACGCCGACAAAATGCTGCAAGCGCTGGAAATGGAGGGCACGGTACCTTCGGACACCAAGTTCCTTGCCGTCGAGACAACGGGGATAGGGCCGGATCATCCATTGTCAGGTGAGAAGTTGTCGCGTGTCGCAGCACTTTACCGCGCAGCTGACTTCGGCGCCGCAGTGAATATTACCCAGCGCATCATGGCGTTTCAAGGGGTCGGTCACTCAGTTGGCATCCATACGGCAAATGCGGACCGCCCCTTAGAGATCGGCAAGCGTATTCCCACTTGCCGTGTCATCGTTAATCAGGCCCACACCTTTGCCACAGGTGGATCATTCACCAATGGCATGCCGTTCTCCCTCTCAATGGGATGCGGATCATGGGGTGGTAATTCGATTGATGATAACGTGCATTGGAAACACTTCATGCAGACCGTCAAAATCATTCGCGAAATCCCCGCACGCGAGCCAAAGGTTGAGGATATCTTTTCCGAATATTGGAAGGCTTCTGGTCAATGAACTTCTCATATGAAACGCCACCTCTAGGCACGGTGCGCGATTGGCTTGATTTCCGCGCAAAAGACTACAGAACTGCGTTTTTCTTTACCGATGGAAGTGAGCCACTCACTTGGAAGGATCTGCGCACTGGTGCGATGGAAATCGCGCAGGCCCTTACCGCGCATGGCATAGCCAAGGGCGAAAGCGTAGCGATCCTTCAGCCGAATGGGCGCGAAGGCGTTTTAGCTTTTTACGGCGCGGTCTATGGCGGGTTTCGTGCGACGATGGTTAATCTTGCGGCAGGACGCGATGCAATTGCCTACGCGCTAGAGCATTCCGAGGCGCGCATTGCCTTGGTGCATGACAGCGTTAACGAGATGTATCAGAATGCCCGACCAGATCAGATGCAGCGCCTCGCATCCTTTCAGAGCAAAGAAATGCCGCTCCACCAGATCAACGCCGCTGATCACGCTCTACTCATGTACACCTCTGGGACAACTGGTCGGCCAAAGGGTGTCGTACATACACATTCCAGCCTTTTAGCGGGGGGCTGGACACCTGCAATTGCACACCACTTAACTGATCAGGATCGTGCGCTTTGTGTTCTGCCCATCTGTCATATTAACGGCTTGTGTGTCTCGATCATGGGGGCATTGGTGTCTGGCGGTACTGTGGTAATGGCACAAAAATTCTCTGCCAGTCAGTTTTGGAACCAGATCAGCACACATGAGGTGTCATGGTTCTCGGTGGTTCCGACCATCATTTCACACTTGCTGCACAGTGACAAAAACCCTGATGTAAAAAGCAAAGCACGCCTTCGGTTTGGACGCTCGGCATCATCACCCCTATCCCCCAATGTTCAAACGGCCTTCGAGGCGCGCTTTGATATGCCTATAATTGAGACGATGGGCTTGACTGAAACAGCAGCCCAAATTTTGTCCAATCCTCTACCTCCTGGAACTCGCAAGATAGGCTCACCTGGAATTGCCTTTGGAAACGAAGTGACAATCCTCACATCTGACCTGAGCGAATGTGCGGTCAATGTTGAGGGTGAAATCGCCGTTCGTGGGCCGAATGTGATGTTGGAATATCTCAGAAATCCGGAAGCTACTAAATCGACGTTTCATGGTGAGTGGCTGCGTACCGGTGATTTGGGACGTAAAGATGCTGACGGTTACCTGTTCGTGACAGGACGCCTCAAAGAGCTGATCATCAAAGGCGGTGAGAATATCGCTCCTCGCGAGATTGACGAAGCACTGTATTCTCACAGTGACGTTGTTGAGGCCGCAGCCTTTTCGCGCCCTTGCGAAATATATGGTGAGCGCATTGAGGCAGCAGTAAGCGTCTGTGAAGGATCGACCCTGACAGAACCCGATTTGATCTCAATCTGCATCGAAAAACTTGGAAAGTTCAAATCGCCTGACGCCGTTCATTTTCTAAGTGATCTACCCAAGGGGCCTTCGGGTAAGATCCAGCGGCTCAAACTGCAAGAAACTCTATAACTTTCACGATATGACAACCGCAGAAAAACCGACTAAACATCAGCCCAACACAAGTGCAGCCCCAATGAACTGCGATTGGCATTGGCACCCCGACCTACCCGTCAAATATGCACCCTATTGGCTGTGGCCCGCCGCCTACGAAATTCGGCCTTGGTATTTCGCCTAAACGATCACCTCGAACCGAGGCGTCAGAGATAATAAGAGATTGTCCTGTCTGTAAAACACCAACACCAAAACCAGATGTTAAATGTGTTGCCTGACGTCTCAGCCAATTCCTAGACTTGAGCGTGCCTGCAAATGCCAGATAGGCTCAGCTTCCTGCCTTACCGGCGCATATTGCAAGTCGTTCACCCTTGCGTAGGGTCAGGAACGTCC
>JAPKAB010000079.1 GCA_028825475.1 Ascidiaceihabitans sp.
ATTGGCCGCGTAATTCTAGTTTCGAACAGCCCCATAAATGGGGGGATTACCCATGGAACTCTGCAAATCCTGGTCAAACCTATACAACCCCGTTGGATTGGCTGCGTGCCGATCAAGCCGATGACGGCGTTTTGGGTCAAGCCGGTGGATTGCAAATCCGCAATTCTGGCTCTGCCGTTGAGGCTACAACCCTGCGGGTTGAAAACACCAACGTTGTTTGTTTCGCACAAGGTACCCAGATTACCACCGAAAATGGCGAGGTTGCCATTGAGGATCTAAACATCGGAGACTTAGTATTCACACTGGACCACGGCTTCCAGAAACTACGTTGGATCGGTTCTCGCCATATTAGTAAAGTTTTTTTAGATGCGCATGAGAACCTACGTCCAATCCGAATTTCTAAAGAAGTTGTTGGCCTAAAGAACTTGGAACGTGACCTGGTAGTCTCTCCCCAGCATCGCATCTTGGTGTCCTCAAAGGTCACCAAACGTATGTTTGACTGCTCAGAGGTTCTAGTCGCTGCAAAACGTTTACTTCAAATTGATGGTGTAGATGTGGCCTACGATTTGAAAGCTGTGAGCTATTACCACATCCTTTTCGACAGACACGAGGTTGTGCTCGCTAACGGTATACCTGCAGAAAGCTTGCACCTTGGCCCCCGCGCCCAAGAGGCTCTGACACCTGAAGGACGCGAAGAAGTTTCCGCATTGTTCCCTGAGATCCTTGATCCGGTTTATACGCCACACCTCTGTCGCCCAGCGATAGATGGCAAAATAGTAGTTAGAGCTGTTTCGCGGATCCAAAAAAACAAAAAGAAGTTGTTTGATTCTTCACCTCAGGTTTATGGGTTACCTGACAGTGTTGGGCACTTGCAGATTTAAACAATGGTCAGAGCCACTCAATAGATAGATCAAAACAGTCTTTTTATATCGGCTTTCTATAGGCCCCAACAACACGCCCAATTAGAAAGTCACTAATAAACATAAGGATCAGTCCTTAGCGTACACCTAAAGCTTATAGGGTCAGTCGAGAACGCGTATTCAGTGCTGAACCAAATTCACGTTCATGAGGTGCTGTTCTAATGTCTTCCTCAGATCATCCAATGTTGTAGGCTTTGTCAGATACCCATCCATACCGACAGAGAGGCAACGATCCCCTTCACCGCGTAACGCGTTTGCTGTGATCGCAATAATCGGCGTGCGTTCCATACATTCTTTGGCCTCTTTTTCACGGATCATGCGTGTCAATTCAAATCCATCCACCGTTGGCATCTGACAATCAGTCAGAATGAGGTCAAAATCACCATGCTCCCACATTTCATAGGCTTTGGCACCGTTTTCGACCACAATCGGAGAATGACCAAGTTGTTCTAACTGGCTTGTAAGAACAACCCGGTTGATCTGGTTGTCCTCAGCCGCGAGAATCCGCGGCCCGTCGCCGTTTCTTATATTCTTAGGCAATTGGCGAATGCTTGATTGACGAATATCCTGCTTGGGAAATTCGAGTTCGAAAACACCAACCAGTGTGTCGATTAAAGCGCTGATCAAGATCGGCGAGGACGACAATGTGATTTCGCCTGCCATGTCTTGTTTTGCCAATTGATCCTGCGAATTAGACAGGAAAATTGTTTTACTTTTTTCCGGAACCGTCCATGCGCTATGGCCTAACGGGGCACTCCCGTCGGCGACTTCATCGAAATCACAAGGGACGATATAGACAACATTGTCGTCTTGGGTTTGCGCAGCTTTGATCAAGTCGTCCATAGTTTCGAATATCTTAAATTCAGCGTTACAACTTTCTATAAATTTCTTAAAACAAGGCAAACCGTCAACAGGACTCTTAAGGCTTGCGATAGTCTTACCGCTTAAATTTGGAAGATCTAATTCACCTTCTGCATCCACTATTGGAAACTGGACAGTGAACGTTGAACCACAGTCGATCTGACTTTCAACATCTACCGACCCCCCAAGTTTTTCCACAAGTTGCGAAACAATCGCGAGACCAAGTCCAGACCCCCCGAAATCGTGACGTCTCACAGCAGCAGATTGTTCAAAAGGATCGAATAGGTTCGCAATGAACTCTGAAGAAATTCCAATACCATTATCAGAAACAGAGAATTCCAAATCGCCTTGGTCGCTGTATCCAATTGATAACAAAACCTGACCTCTTGGATCCCCTGGATGGCTTTTCGAAAACTTAATTGCATTCGACAACAGGTTTAGCGTGATTTGACGCAATCGACCGGGATCGCAGCTTACAAATTTAGGCAATTGAGGGTCATAACACATCGATAAAGTTACGTTGTGCGCGTCAGCAAAATGTCGAAGCGTGTCGGCGGACTTTTCAAACACTTTCAAAATTTCGGTTTGCTGAAGCGTCAATGCCAACTTGCCTGCTTCGATTCGAGACATATCAAGGATATCCTCGATGATAGATAACAACGCAGTCGATGAGTCCCTGATAGTTTCGACTATTCTACTCTGTTCAGTCGTGAGCTTACTGGTCTCAAGGATCTCAACCATTCCAACCACACCATTCATCGGCGTTCTTATTTCATGGCTCATGGCCGCTAGGAAGTCGGTTTTTGCACGACTTGCACGTCGCGCCTGCCGACGGGACGCTTCGAGCCGAACTTGGTCGGTATGCGCTAAGATTCCAAAGGTGCCCATCTCAATACCTATAAGAATGAACACCATGACCAATATGCCGGGCGCGAGATAGTTCCTCGCAATATCTTCGTTGACCCAAGGAGTTCCAAAAAAGTCATTGCCAAGAATTAGGACAGCGCTCAATGAAATGGCTGTCGCACAAAACGTTAGCATGAGGTGGAAGTTTTCGCGTCCGATTGCGAAAGTCAGAAAAGGCCCACCAAGAAGAACAAGATACATGATTTCAGGGTTGGCTGCGGAGTGAAGTGTGAAATTTGCTAACGTTACCGAGAGAATACCGAATGCGCTCCAAACGCTTCGAGCCAGCAAAGGCATCTCAAAAAGTGCTAAAACGACCGCTAGAATGGTGCCAAACAATGCTGGCGCGGTCAGTAACGCGATCACAGGCTCATCTAAATAAAAGGCCAGCCCCATCCAACCAAGACAACAAATGACAATACCCCAAGATGTTTTAATGATCACCTTGGTGTGTATGGATACGACGTCTTCCTCAAGGTTTTTTGCTTCTTCAGTCAACATTGGCATCCTGTCAAAAACATCCGTTACAAGGGTCGGGTTTCTTTACTGCATCAGGATGCAATGAATTCACATCAATATCTACAACAATTCGGAACATACGTATACGTTTCAACAAAGACCCTAATTGCAGTTTTTTGTGACTGGCCCCGGTATCAGCTTTAATTTTTTTGCATCGAGCGAACAAATCAATTTGTAGATCTAGCCAGACAAAGCCACCAATCAGTTTCACCACGCCTTTCCCGCAACGCAAAAGGCCGCCGGTTTCCCGGCGGCCTTTCGTTTATCGATCAGCAGGGGCGAGCCCTGCCAAAGGCTTATGCAGTGATTTTAGAAACCACGCCCGCGCCTACTGTGCGGCCACCTTCGCGGATCG
>JAPKAB010000080.1 GCA_028825475.1 Ascidiaceihabitans sp.
CACACTTGAGTATGATCGTGGAGTGCTTCAGTGATAGTTTTGGTTGGGTTTGTTTCGATCTAACTTCATGAAGGATAAGACGATGGTAAGGCGCAAGCCAAGGCATCTGATGCTGTTATGAAGTATATCCGAAACGTCACAAAGAATGATCGCAAGGTGGCCCATAGCATTAGAGGCAACTTCAAGGACTTGATCCGTGATTTAGGTGTCTCCAAGGAGAACAACGACTTCATCACAGGCCATGCTCAAGGTGACGTTGCTGGAAGGTACGGGAAGGGGCCATCAATGGATAAGCGGCTTGAGATCATCAATCAGATTGAACATCCGTGGCTTAAGTAGCCAACCTTTTACGTTATCTTGTAGCTAATGCTGGATACTAAGGTGGGTGCGATTTCTCCCTCATAATCTGGAGGGTCCCAGAGCGCGTGAGAGGCCCGTACAAGTCGCCTAGTAATTCAGATACGTGATACTAGCCTTTACCTCAGGTCAGGTATTCCTTACTTGCGTTTGGTATATGAGAGGGTAACCTCAACCATAAGATGTCAATCACGAAATGTACTTTGGGGGGGGGTGTCTTTATGCGATCAGCTATAGAATTCACACGGGTCAGTGAGTTTGCAGTTATCTTCGCAGCTTTCGTAACAGCTTTTGCGCTTGTCGACTTTGTTGTGGCACCCGTCCAGCATCAGTTTCTAAGCAGCAGCACCATGGCAGGTAGCTTACTGTTCATCCCACATGGTATCCGTGTCCTTGCTGTATGGCTTTGCGGCGTACGTGCAATCTTACCGCTCATTCTTGCCGAATTCTTAGGTGGCATATTTCTATGGCAACCAGACGTTGGCTTGGATGTATTGCTCGGCTCGTCAATGGTAGGAGGCTTGTGCGTTTACTTGACGTTTGAGCTGTTTCGCCTTGCTGGAATAGAATTGCACCCAGACGGAAAAGACTCTGCGCTTACCAACTGGAAGTCACTTATTCTTTTGGCTAGCATAGCTTCGATTTTCAACTCTATCGGCAAGCAAATCTTCTTTGAAAGTCTTGCACCACTAACTGATGAGCTTTTGATCTTGGCAATGTTCTGGGTAGGCGACACGGCTGGGACATTTGCGTGTCTGCTGTTACTGATCGGTATCCGCAGACGCTTTAGGTTTCGGTAGAGCAGACGTCTGACCTTGAGACACTCCTGCCATTTTTAATTAGCTTAATAAATTAGACTAATATACGAGATGAGCAGGCCACAAAAAAACGGCCAGCTTACAGGGATGCAGGCTGACCGCTCAGGGTGGGGAAGAGTTATTTACTAATGAAAATTGATATCACTATGAAACTACGACAGAGTGGTTAAGGTTTCGCCGTCAAGTAAGGATTTAAGTATGAGCAAATTTAATACCTTCGTTCAGCTCAAAGAGTTGATGTTCGCCATGGAGCAAGACCTAGGTATCAGCGAATTGTCTGAACCTGAGAAGTGCGTATTCTCCTGCATTGTCCAGGCTAGTGAGACTGGTGAACCCATCAGCACGAAGTCCATTGAACAACATATACTTACCTCGAACATGTCTCGACCAACTTTGTTCAGGAGTATCAAGCAGCTCCTAGCAAAGGAAATTATTAGCCAGCCAAGCCATGGTAAGTACCTAATCGCAGCTTCAAGCTAACCGTACCTTTATTCTTATGTTGTGGCTCGTGTTGGATGCCAAGGCGGGAGTGATTTACCTCTCGTAATCTGCAGGGCTCCACGCTCCCTCAGACGCAGCTCAGCAGCCTCAAGTGAACTCATGCGACCCAGAGCTTACAGCTGCTCAGTGAGGCGCTACAGCTCTCTACCAACGCGCCTTCATGCGCTTCACCGTAGTGGCTTGCCAGTAAGCATCAAGGGAACCCCCTCTATTTTGAAGTGATTTAATCTGCGATATTGCGCGAAGCTGGTTTTCGCTGGCGCAATGTAGGAGATTTGGGATGAGCACAAAGCCCAGGGGCCGTGGTTCTAAATATACGGATGATTTCAAAAAGCAGTTGGTTGAGGAAAGCCGCGCCGATGGAGTGACGGTGCCAATGGTTTCAAAGCGGCACGTGGTTCCAACCAGTCGCATATATTCATGGCGGGGTGACGCGCGATTCCAACCGACTGAGATTAACCTGCCAGCGTTTACGCCTGTCGAGGTAACAGACGAGGACGATCAACCCCAAGTCGTTGAACAGCTACCACCAGAGCCCCGCATAGAAATCACGCTAGAGAATGGGCGCAAGCTGTCCATCAGTGATGGTGTTGATGCTGGCTTTGTTTTGGAGTTGGCGCGAGGCCTGGCCGCATGATCCCTGTTTTAGCAGATGCAAAGATATGGCTGGCCGCTGGTGTGACGGATATGCGGCGTGGGTTTAACGGCTTGGCGGCACAAACCGAGCAAATTCTTGAGGGAGATCCATATTCAGGGCACCTGTTTTTGTTTCGTGGTCGGCGTGGCGATCAGATCAAGATGATCTGGTGGGATGGTCAAGGTGCCTGCCTGTTCACCAAGAGGCTGGAACATGGTCGCTTTGTTTGGCCCGCTGCAAAAGAGGGTAGGATCAACCTAAGCCGCGCGCAACTTGCCATGCTGTTGGAAGGGATAGACTGGCGCATTGTGAAAAAGACATGGCGGCCAAGTATGGTTGGTTAGAGGTCATGTTTTATTGCGTAATATATCGTTTAGGGATTCACAAGATGGCTCAAATCTGGTAGCAATTGACATGAATAACGCGCTTCCAAATCTGGCTGATTTGCCTCCTGATGTGCAGGCTTTTGTCACCGCACAAGCGGCGGAATTGGCGCGTAAAGATGCGAATATTCTGGGCTTGAAGCAAGATATGTTGGGGCAAACCCTGACACATGCAGCAGAACAGAAGCGCTTAAAGTCTAAAGCAACTACAGCACAAGCCGCGTTGTTTGCAGAACGCACAGCCCATGCGCAGACAATCCAGAACCGCAATGTGATTATTGCTGATCTACGCATGCAACTGGCGGGTCATAAGAAACACCGCTTTGGCTCACGATCAGAAAGTAGCGCCCAACTGGCTTTGGAACTTATTCTAGAAGACCTTGAAATTGCTCAGGCTGCAGAAACGACCGATGATGATGTTGATTCAGAAGCAGATAAAGAGGCCAAACCGCCACGTACGCCACGTATTCGCAAGCCGTTTCCAAAAGAGCTTAAACGTGTACCACAACGGATCACACCAAGTGATGCCTGTCTGGACTGTGGGGGTAGCTTCAAAGAACTTGGCTCAGATGTCATGGAAGAGCTGGAATATGTGCCAGCCCATTACATCGTGAAGCAAATTGAACGCCCACGCTTGGCATGTACCTGCTGTGAAAAGATTGTGCAGTCAGAAATGCCAAGTCGCCCCATTCCCAAGAGCTTTGTTGGCCCTGCACTGATGGCACATATTTTAGCCTGCAAATACGGCTATCACTTACCACTGTATCGCCAAAGCCAGATGTTTGAGAAC
>JAPKAB010000081.1 GCA_028825475.1 Ascidiaceihabitans sp.
AAAAGGTATGGTGGCAGAGACGAAGGGATTCGAACCCTCGAGACCCTCACGGGCCTACTCCCTTAGCAGGGGAGCGCCTTCGACCACTCGGCCACGTCTCTGCTGCCCCGTTTAGCGATGAGTTGAGAGGGGGGCAAGAGGCAAAAGGTACAAAAATGAATGTATGTTTCACGTCGGTATTACGTCGGTATTTGGTAGGTACACATTATGCTCAAGTCAGATCATCAACTCACCTAAAGGCAGGCCCATGCGCCCAGACAGTGATCGAGTGCCGTGTGCCCTTGGTAACCGGTGTAACCTGATGTAACGCAAAGCTCGGGAACACGCTCACGCAACCCTGCGCGCGGCTGGCAGATAAGACCTGCGCACTAGGCATTACTTTTAGGTCTCCGCCTTCATAGGTACTTGGTTCGCTTAGTTGTAAAACAAGTGTCAGTTTACGTTTACCTGCAGCCACCCCAAGGCCAATATCTGAGTGCCAGGCAAAGTGTCCCCCTTCGGTAGATTTATACGTTGCGGCTTGTGGACTTTCAGCAAATTCCCGTAGGTCAAAATCAAATTTATCCCGATTTGATATGCGCACAAGATCGATCAAACGATCCATCACCCATCCTAGACCATCAACATCATCAACCCAAACCAGTTCCGCATTGCGCAGATTGTGGTCACGGGTCTTGCCAACCAGCAGTGCATCGCTGGCAGGAGCCGTTGAAAGGGATGTTAAAATACGTTCACACTCACTTTGGGTGAATGCATCAGGTGTGGAGTGGACTGACAGCAAGGTCGTCTCTTCTTCTGGAAAAAGGTTGGGGGCGCTTAATTGATTTTTGTAGGTGCCTGAAATTGCGCCAAAACCATTTGTTTGATTTTTGTCGATGATGTGCGTGGATTGTAGCGCACTTGCGCGATTTCTTTGCCCATCTCTTTCAAATACGCGTCCACATCTAAGTTGTGCGCGTTGGTCCCCCAGTCTTCGCCAATAACGAAGATATCGGCATGGACCGCTTTACAGCCAGAGACGTATTCAAGTTCGTGATAAGGGCGCACAATGTCGACACAGCTGAGTGCCTCAAGCATCTCAACCCGTTGTTCCAGCGGGACAACAGGGACATTGGGTTTATACATGTTCACAACCTCATCAGAGGCGACGCCAACGGCGAGAATGTCCCCCAGTGACTTGCAGTGGTTCAGCAAGGCAAGATGCCCCACGTGAAGTAGGTCGAACGTACCGACGGTGTAGACGATCATTGTATGCTTTGTCCTTTTACCCACCCCAAAACGATGGTAGCAAGCAGCATCTGAATGCACACCGACGTGAAATTTTTCAGTAGTTTCAAACAATTAAGCTAGGACGATCCCAGACTTTCAGAAGTCTAGGTTCGTGTCGTGTTTTGAAACTACGCGTTTCAAATGCACTTAGAATGGGAAGCAGAGATTGCCTGTCAAACATTGACTAGGGTCCTGATCCTCTAACTCAAAGGACCCGCTATGACAACTGAAAACGCTTCTGCGCAAGAGCAGGCAAACCCGCCGATCCTGTCGTTCATCAAAGACCTCCCTAACATCTGTTCGCTTGCGGGCTTGGGCTGTACCTTACTGGCCATCTACTTTTTGATCATTGGCGTCTACGCTGCGGCGATGATCGGAATGATCTGGGCGGTTGCTTTTGACTGGGCTGATGGATTGGTCGCCCGCCGCATGAAGGGCCGCACTGGCACCGACAGCAAATTCGGTGGTCAACTTGATCTGCTGATCGACATTGTAAGCTACGGCGTCACCCCTGCCATTCTGGTTCTAAGCTATGGCAACTTCCACCCGGCCTTCTTACCCGTCGTGTTCATTATGCTGGTTTTTGGTGCGATCCGCCTAAGTTACTTCAGCACTTTCGGCCTAAGTGGCGGTACCAAATACACGGGTCTGGCGATCGACAACAACAGCATCATTTTGGTTTTTGTCGTTATGTTTGCTGGTTTTTTTGAACAATCGACCTTTGCGATTGTGCTGGCGGTTTGTGGTCTTGGCCTTGCTGTTTTGAATGTGTCCCAGATCAAAACGCCCAAGCTGTCGGGCAACCCGATCAACGTCGCCATCTTGGCGATCTACACACTAAGCGTCACCGCGATCTATGGCGCGACCCTGATTTAAAATACGCCGCGCATAGCCGATCAACGGGTCGGCTATGCGCGAAAGATTAAGCAAAAAGACCGGCTCAGTTTAAACATTCGGACCGTCAAAACGTGCAAAAATCAACGTATGTATCACGTCGGTATTACGTCGGTATTTGGTCTGTGCGATGTCGGCGGCCCTAGGGCCCACACGATCAAGGGCTTGATCCCCACCACTCACTCCTTAAAGTAGAATTGAGGAGAGTAGGATGGTTGTGAAATATTTACATGCGGGCAATATCGCGGTTGTAATCGGATCGGTCGCGACGGCTGCGGATGTCACCGTGACGGGTGGGGCGGGTGCCGCGATTGCGACCGCGCTATCTAGTGTCGAACTGTTCAAGAAGGCCGACAAAAATGAAAAGGCGTTGGCAAAGGAATTGGCCGACGCCTATGACACCCATATCGCCAACAGCCATCTTTCTGCGGACCGTGCAAAAATTGTCCGTCAACTGATTGCGCGGTTCCCTATGTCTCTGACGGATATGGCGCGGGGCGGCAAAGTTGCGGATTTGGTGGCGACAGTTGTGTGCGAGCGGATCGAAAAAGAAACCACAGATAGCGCGAAAAAATCAGTGACCGCTCTTGGCGATTATCGCAGTCTTTTGGCAAACACCCTTGTCCCGTTTTTGGAACCTCAAGACGACAAGGATGCGATGCTGCAAGAGTTGTTGCGCAGGACAACCATCAACGATGACGCAAAACGGATGCACGACTTAGGGGTGAATGAAACCTCCCTTATCGAACTTGCCCAACGCACGGCGACCGACACCCAAGACCTTGAAGGCGCATGGGCTGAATTGCAGAACGTGATGGAGATCGCGGTGCGGGTTCAGGAGGATGGACATAAGACGTCCAACCACGGCGATTTTGTGGATGAGGTGATGCGGCGTGTTGCCGAATTCGCCGCCGAGGGTGAATATACCAGTGCCAGTGCAAAGATTGCTGAGGCTTTGGGGGACGAAGTGGCCGCGAGTGAAGCACGACAACTGCACCTGATAGGTAAAGGCATCGATATCGCGCTGCTGGATGGCGACAGCGTTGGGGCCGCAAAGCTGTTGGTACGTAACGCGGATATGGAGGCTGGTGGTCAGGTCGCGTTTGGCGATATCCGGGCGCTTCAAGAAAGTTATTATTTAACAGGACGCGACAAGGGCATTGCGCTTGACCTTAAGGTCTCTATCCATCTGGCCCAAATCACTTTGGACCGCGCAACAATAGCTGATGAACGTGGCACCGCGTTGAATGACCTTGCTATTTCGCTCCGAACCCTTGGGGAACGCGACAGCGATACAGT
>JAPKAB010000063.1 GCA_028825475.1 Ascidiaceihabitans sp.
TTCAACAGACGCAACACCGCTGACGTTGCCAACCGCCAAGATGACTTTTTCTTTCATCTCTTGGCTAACGGCTTCGCCAGACACTTTGACTGTGTCACCATCAACGGTGATCTCCATGCCAGTCGCGTCTAGACCCAACTCTTTAATTTCGTCTTGCAACGCACCACCGTCTAGCGCTGGCTCATCGCCGCCACCAAATAGTTTCTTGCCACTGCCTTTAACAAAGCTCCATAAACCCATCGAAAATCTCCCAAATTAAATTTATGGGTTATTACTGTCGTGGATCGCCCTCAATTGGAAGGGGAATAATTATCGAAATCAGTCTGCAGCATGGCCATCCGTAAACTGCAATCGTGCAAGGCGTGCGTACAGACCATCCTCGGCAACCAACTCATCGTGTTTGCCAGAGGCAACAATGCGCCCTGCATCCAACACAACAATACGGTCCGCCTTCTTCACTGTTGCCAAACGGTGCGCGACAATCAAAGTTGTGCGGTCCGCACTCAGACTATCCACAGCTGCCTGCACCAAAACTTCGCTTTCTGCGTCCAAGGCAGATGTCGCTTCATCCAACAGCAAGACCGGCGCGTCGCGCAGGATCGCCCGCGCAATCGCAATCCGCTGCTTTTGACCACCCGACAACATCACACCGCGCTCGCCCAGAGGGCTATCGTATCCTTCTGGCAGGCTTTGGATAAACTCATGCGCAGCAGCAGCTTTTGCAGCGGTTTCGATTTGCGCGTCTGTAGCGTCAGGGCGACCAAACCGGATATTTTCGCGTGCAGAAGTTGCGAAGATAACTGGATCTTGAGGAACCAACGCGATGTGTTCGCGAAAAGCATCGCGCCCAAGATCAGACAGCGCGTGACCATCCAACAGTATACGACCCGTTTGAGGATCATAAAAACGCAGGATCATCTGAATAATTGTGGTCTTGCCCGCACCAGACGGACCAACAAATGCAACGGTTTCACCCGGCTCAATCATCAAATCAACCTCGTTCAACGCCTTAACTGCAGGACGCGCAGGATATGAAAAGGTCACGTTCTCAAACTGGATGCGCCCGCGCACAGGCTTGGCCAACGAGAGCGGAACCTCCTGATCCTGAACACTATCAACCGTTTGCAGCAACTCGATCAATCGCTCAGTCGCACCTGCTGCACGCTGTAATTCGCCCCAAATTTCAGAAAGCGCCGCAACTGCCCCCGCAACCATCACAGCGTAGATGACAAACTGGATCAACGCACCTGAACTCATGACATCAGCACGGACATCGTTCGCACCAATCCACAGAACACCCAAAACGCCAGTAAAAATCAGAAAGATAACGATCATCGTCATCGCCGCGCGGGTCGCAATCCGGCGTTTGGCCGCATCATAGCTTTGCTCAGTTACATCAGAAAATTGACGACGGCTGATCTTTTCATGCGTGAATGCCTGTACTGTCTGCACTGCGGTCAGCGCCTCAGATGCACTGCCAGAAGATGCGGCAATCCAATCTTGGTTCTCGCGACTGATCACCCGCAGACGGCGGCCAAGTACAAGGATAGGAATGATAACGGCGGGCACAATCAACAAGACCAGTGCTGTCAACTTTGCAGAGGTTAGCATCATCAAAACCAACCCTCCCGCAAAAATCAGCAAATTGCGCAGCGCAATCGACACCGAAGATCCAATGACACTAAGGATCAACGTAGTATCTGTGGTGATCCGACTTAGAACCTCACCCGTCATGATGTTTTCGTAAAATGAAGGCGACATGCCAATCACTCGGTCAAAAACTGCTTTACGTATATCTGCTACAACCCGTTCGCCCAATCGGGTCACCAAGGCATAGCGCAGACCAGTACCAAGCGCCAACAAGGCTGCAATAGCGATAGCAGCTAGAAAATACTGATCCAGAATGGTTCCATCAGCGGTCCCAAAATTATCTATCACACGGCGCACGGCCAGCGGCAAAGCCAACGAAATCATCGCCGTCAGAACCAGTGCAAATATAGCGGCTGCCATAAGCAAGCGATAGGGCAACATGAACGGCCAAAGCGCGCTTAGACCGCTAATTTTCTTGGATTTTTCACGCTCATCTGTGGCGCTCATACCGACAGGGGAAGGTGCCGCATTGGTATGCGATGATGAGTCAGCCATGAAATTTCCTTTTTGCAACTGCAGCGCTTTTGGCAACCTGTAGTACATAGGTCAAGAACCCAGAAAACGCATCTGCGCGATCGCGCACACCTATCGTGAAGAATTTTGGAGCGGGTAGCGGGAATCGAACCCGCGCCTTAAGCTTGGAAGGCTCTTATGATACCATTTCACCATACCCGCGCTGTGTGACGGGGTACGTCAAAGCCCAAGGGGGGTCAAGATGCTAAGGTGCAGATTATACCTTCTATTGGTCACAAAATTCGCAGATGATCACCGCACAATCGCAACGCAACCCTGTCACTGAAGCTAAAGGCGATCACTTCATGAAAACCCTCATCTTGGCAGCTGTTGCCGTCCTTCTCCCGATAACAGGTTTTACACAATCACCAGATTGCTCAGCACCCCAAACGCAGATGGAGATGAATGACTGCGCCTCGCGCGCCTATGCCTCTGCAGATGCATTGCTGAACAACACTTGGAAAATCGCAATCCGCGACGCCAAAAATCGCGATACCTACTTAGAAGTTGGCGATATCCCCAGCGAGGATATGTTGCGCACAGCGCAGCGCACTTGGATCAAGTACCGCGACCAAGCGTGTTTGGTCGAAAGCACCATCCCACGGGGTGGGTCAATCCAGCCGCTCATTGAATACACCTGTCTTGAGCGCCTGACCCTAAACCGCGTTGAAGATCTGGAGTTCTTTCAGGGCCCCGATTAAGCCTTAGCGCAATCTCCCCAGCCCCGAAAACGGCATCCCAGCAAGTTGCGCCATGTGCCAGCCAAGAACCAAATTACTGCTGAGCACAGGTATATCCAGCACAGCCTCAAGCGGCGCAATCACATCCAATGTCCGCAAATTCGTACAGGACAAAAACAACCCGTCCACCTGCGCATCTGCACATAAATCGCGCGCTGCATTGATGATGGACGGCCCATCAATACGCACAACCTTTTCCTCAACCTCTTCGGCAAAGCTGCCGAAAACAGGCGTTTGAACATCAGCATCCGCCAATACGTCACGCAGACGCCCAGATACCTCAGCGATATAAGGCGACAAAAATGCCAATCGTTTGATACCCAAATGATTGCATGCTGCAATCAATGCGCTAACCGGTTCTGTCACACCTTGTGTCGAAGCCCCTGCCTTGACCAATTCAGCGATGTGATTGGGGCCAATTTGTGCGGTTCCAGAGGTACAGCCATAGCCAATCGCACTGAATTCAACGGCTTGTGGCAGCAATGATGCCGCCCCCGATATCTCATTGGCCATCTGCTGCAAGGTTTCAGATGTCACCACCGGCGCACTGGGTACCCGCGTCACGTACAGCGGCGCATCCCCCAACAGACGGCGCATGTCGCGCTCAATGGTCTCGTCGGTTTGCAACACGATCAACCCGATGGGCGGCGCACCATTGGGAGCTAGAGTGTAGCTGTAAACACTCATACGCTTACCAACGAACGTCCTGAACGCGCGTTCAAGAACACCGCGCCCGTTTCGGTGATCGCGATGTTTTCTTCATGTACCAGAATACGCCCATCAACGGTTTCCACCGAGGGCTCGAGCGTCAGCACCATACCAGATTCCAACACTGTTCGGTCCGTCGGGATGATCGACGGCCACTCCGTCAGCTGCATCCCCAACCCGTGGCCCAAACGCCCTGCATTCGCCACGGCGTCACTGTCACCCGCGACCACGTCTGCCATCGCGTGGAACAAATCACACATCATCGCACCAGGTTTTGCAGCTGCCATCCCGGCATCAACAGCGTCAATCAAACTGCTATGGCCCGACTGGGCAATAGCAGACGGTGCCCCAACCGCAAAATTTCGATCGAAATCACAGAAGTATCCGTCCCACACAGCGCCAGTATCCAACATCAGGATTTCGCCCTGCATCAATGGCGTCTCCGTCGCAGGAGAGATCACGTCGTAATACCCATCCTGACCCGCTGCTCCTGCCAGATAAGGCACCCAATCGGCCCCTTCCTCCAGCAGCAACATTTGAAAATGGCGGAACACCTTTTCCAGCGGAACACCTGCCTGCGCGATTTCAGGCACACGTGCAAAGGCACGGGTTGCAATGGCACCCGTTTGCGCAATTTTGGCAATTTCAGCCTGTGATTTGATCTTTCGCAAACGCACCATGATTTCCGCATCATCCACAATCGAAAGGCCCTGTTGCAGCGCGTTCCAGCTGTGCATAGGCATACGCACATGGGTTTCTAACCCACTGGGCACACCAATTTTCCCATCGGTCCCAGCCACTTCAGCCAAAGCATCGCGTAGCAAGCTGACGCCATCATCTTGCAAATCAGGGGACCGCCAGCTGCGGATATCCTTGATCCAACTGCGCGACATCAAAGCCACGCCGATGGAGGGGATCACCGCAATTGGGTCACCTGTCGCAGGGACAATCAAAAACCACGGACGCGCAGGGCTTTCCCAAAAACGGGTCAAATAACCCGTAAAATATCGCACTTCGGGTTCAGTACTTAGCAACATACAAGCTAAGCCTGCTTTCGCCATCATCGTTTGCGCACGGCTTAAACGATGACGATATTCGGCCTCGTCAAATCCACGTTGTAGGGCCGCGCTCATGCGGGGCCTTCGCTAAGGATACAAAGCACACGCGCATTATTACCGATGGCCAAAGCTTGCTGCGTTGTGACCAAACCAGCCAAACCAGCGGCGCCTGACGTACTGGAAGGGTATCCATGCGCCTGCGCCAAATCCGCGCCCGCAGTGCCCTCATCTTCGGTCAACGTGATGAACACATCCGCGTCACGTGCCAATCCTTTAAGGGCGATCAACGATGGTTCCTTACAATCCAAACGACCCATGTTTGAAACTGTACCTTCCGCGGTCACGAATTTACCTGCCTTAACAGAGGCCACCAAGGCTGGTGCCAGCTCAGGTTCAACCACCACAATTGTTGGCGCAGAACCCCACGCGTCACGCACCAGCGCGGCACATGATCCGGCCAAACCGCCCACACCTGCTTGCAAAAAGATGTGGGTGGGAGCCTCTGGCACCTGCGCAATCGCCTCGCGCATCAGCATCAAATAGCCCTCCATCAAACGATGTGGGCGCTCGTAATACCCTGGCCATGACGTGTCCGACAGAATATCCCAGCCATTGTCATTGGCGGCCTTCAACGCCGCCGCCATGCTGTCCTCATAAATCGCACCTTCGCGCACAACCTGCGCACCCAAGCCGCGCAAACGATCAGCGAAAACTTCTGGCACCGATTCCGCAATATAGACAACAGCAGATGCACCAAAGGCCGAAGCGCCCGCCGCGACCGACATACCGTGGTTGCCAGCACTTGCGGTCACATATGTACGACCCTTAGCGCGTCCTGCTTTGGCATCATGTGCAATCACATATGCAGCCCCCAGTGCCTTAAAACTGCCCAGACCCATGCGATTGCGCTCGTCCTTGATCCAAACGGATGCAACGCCCAAATCATTGGCCAATCCGACCACGTCATGTAGCGGTGTTTCTGCTGCTTCAGGGCAACGTTGGATCAGGTCTGCAACGGATTGGTGATCGATGCTGGGCATTGGAACATCGTCCAAGCCAGATACATGTGTGCGGGGGGTGTTTTGAAAAATGTCCATGCGTCAAACGACGATGATTTAAACCAAGCGTCAAGTGATTTTACGCCCCCAACAGGTCGTTCTTGGATCATACAACGCGGTGGCCCTATCCCAATAAGGCCACCACTGTTTTTATACGAAATCGATAAACTTGTTCATCGGCATTTCGCGAATACGTTGGCCCGTTGCCGCAAAGATCGCATTGGACAATGCAGCGGCGGCTGGTGGAACCATGGGTTCGCCCATGCCACGCACGTGATCGCCGTTTTCCAAACCTGCTACCTCAATCTTTGGCGATTGATACATCCGCAAAGATTCAAACATATCAAAGTTCTCCTGCTCGGTCATACCATCGGAATAGGTAATCTCAGACATAATCGCATGCCCCAAGGCCCAGTTAACGCCGCCCTGTACCATGTTTTCAAACATGTTCGGGTCCACAACTTTGCCAACTTCTGCCGCAACCCAAACGTTATCTAGCTTAATACCATCCTCGGTATTGGTCACCTCAACAACCTCAGCCACGGCCACACCAAAGGACATACAGAAACCAACACCGCGCCCTTTGTTGGGTGCCAAAGGCGCGCCCCAACTGGACATTTCAGCGACCTTTTCCAATACCTTACGGGATGGTTCATGCCAGCACAGACGCAAGCGTTCTTCCATCTGGTCAGCACCAGCTGCATGGATCAGTTCATCCAAAAACACGTCGTGGAAAAATCCGTTTGTGGAGGCCCCAACGGAACGCCAGCTTGAGATCGGCGCAAGCTCTGGCGCGCGATAACCTGTGATCCGGTAGTTTGGAATGCTCAGTGGTTGTTCCCATGCGCCCGCAACAATCTGCGTATCTGGCCCTGGAAGGGACAGACCCTGACGGCCCATTTGACTGGCAACCACGGACGGCATCGCGATGCCTAAATCCATCGTTTCAACCTGACCATTTTTAACAGTGCCGCGCCCGCGTGCCATAGCGATTTGGCGGGTGTCGTTGTGCGCCATATCTTCTTCACGTGAATAGGTCAGCTTAACCGCAACACCCGGCATTTGCATCGCAATTTCAGTGGCTTCTTTCACCACGCGGTCTTCAAGACGGTGGCCAAAACTGCCACCCATCATCAAAACGTGCACGTGCACATCATCAAAATCGACGCCTGTCATCTTTGACACATTGGTCTGAACGAAACGCGGTATTTGCGTACCTGTCCATACGTCCACACGATCCTCAGACACCTCAACCACAGCACTGATTGGCTCAAGCGGTGCGTGGGCCAGATAGGGTGCGCGGTACTCGGCCTCGATCACATCTGCGCCGTCCATTGCGGCAACGACATCGCCGTCATCGCGTTGGCGGCTGTCTTGTTGATCCTCGTTAAAGCTATCGGACAGAGCCTGCCAATGCGCATCCATTTCGGCGGGGTACGGCGCGGTTCCCCACTCGATCTCAACAGCATTCGCGGCTTGAATTGCACGCCAGGTGTTGTCGGCCACAACGGCAATGCCACCCGTGATCGGGAGCACCTTTTGAACGCCGCGCATCGCTTTTGCGTCGGTGTCATCAAAGCTGATCATTTCCCCGCCACGACGTGGGTTTGTGCGCACCATCGCATGCACCATACCGTCGCGTTTGAAATCGATTCCGTATGCTTGGGTGCCCGTAGATTTCGCAACTGTATCAGAGCGTTGGTGTTGTTTTCCCAAAATGCGCCATGTGCTTGGATCACGCAAAATCACGTCTTCCACTGGGTCTAGCGTCGCAGCAATCGCGGCCAGGTCTTCATAACGGATTTCAGTGCCATCTGGTGTGATCACCTTGCCGGCTTTTGTCGTCAGATCAGCAACGGCGATTCCTGTCTTTTCAGCTGCCGCCATTTTGAGCGTTTCACGGGCGACAGCGCCAGCCACGCGCAGTTTTTCGTATGAATCTGGAACGGTTGTTGAGCCACCGGTAATCTGCATACCCATGAATTTCATCAATGAATCCATGACCGTACGGGTCGTGTTAGCCGCAAAGCTATCATCTGTCGGGGCAAAGGGTGCCCCATCTGCCCCTAGGGCCGTGTTATAATAAGCCTTGTCTGGCATGCCCGGATCAACATTAATCTGATCCAGCTCAACATCTAATTCCTCAGCGATAAGAATGGCTTGGACTGAATACGCGCCCTGCCCGCTGTCCGCGCGTGGCGTGATCAAAGTGATGCCCGACGCATCAATTTTCACATAGGCTGTTAGCGCGGCTTCGCCCTCTGACAGGTCATTTAGCAAAGGGTTCGCGTATGGTGTTTTGTAGCGGTAAACGCCGAATGCAACACCGCCGGCTATGGCGGCGGAGCCGATTAAAAATGTGCGGCGGGCGATTGTTTTGAGCTTTCCCATGGACTTAGGCCTCGCTTAGGTTTTTGGCGGCTGTTTTCACAGCAGCGCGGATACGGGGGTACGTACCACAACGGCAAAGGTTGCTGCTCATTGCTTCGTCAATTTCCTCATCAGTGGGTGCTGGTGTTTCCAGCACAAATGCAGCCGCCGTCATCATCTGACCCGACTGGCAGTACCCACATTGTGC
>JAPKAB010000024.1 GCA_028825475.1 Ascidiaceihabitans sp.
GTTGATCGAAGAGACCACGGTGCCAGATGCGGCGTTGCCGGTTGATGAATTCAAGGCCCATTTGCGGGTTGGATCGGGCTTTGGCACCGATACGTTGCAAGACGGGGTGTTGCAGGGCTTTTTGCGTGCGGCGATAGCGGCAATCGAAGCGCGCACCGGTAAGATACTGTTGTTGCGGGATTTCAGTTGGAACCTGACGATGTGGCGCGATCTGGCGGCCCAAACTTTGCCGGTGGCCCCAGTGCGGGCCATCACGGGGATCGAGATGGTCCTGCGCGATGGATCACGTGACAATGTGGACAATGGGCTGTTTTGGCTAGAGCGCGATCAATCACGCCCAAGGGTGCGGTCCGTTGGGGCCTGTTTGCCTAGTATTCCAAGCGCGGGTTCGGTGATTGTAAACTTTGAGGCTGGATTTGGTGAAACATGGGGCGAAATCCCCGCGGACCTGCGCCAAGCGGTGATGCTGTTGGCCGCTCATTACTATGAATACCGCAATGAAACTTCGCTTAGCGATGGCTGCATGCCATTTGGCGTTAGCAGTTTGATTGAGCGTTATAAGGTTTTGCGTCTTTGGTCGGGAGCGGGGGCGTGAGCCTGCCGCGGTTGGGCCGCTTGTTATATTTGGACAGTCCTGTGCGCCAGCCGGATGGGGCGGGTGGTTTCACCGAAAGTTGGTTGGAGCTGGGGGCACTATGGTGTGAGGTTTTGCTGCGTTCAGGCGGTGAGACATTACAGGGTGGCACATCCGTTTCGGCGGTCCGCTACAAAATTACTGTTCGATCTGCGCCAATTGGGCATCCAGAGCGGCCCCTTGCAGGTCAGCGTTTTCGCGATGGTACCCGGTATTTTCACATTCGCGCAGTTGCTGAACGTGATGGAAACGGCGCGTTTTTGGTCTGTTATGTGGATGAAGAGGTGGCGGCATGAGTTACGCGCTTTCATCAGCCCTACAGGCGGCTGTGTATCAGGCCCTGTTGGATGATACGGACCTGAACGCATTGGTGGGCACAGCAATCTACGACGCTTTGCCCGTTGGAACGATCCCACCGCTTTACGTCAGCTTGGGGCCGGAAACAGTTTTGGATGCATCAGACTCCACTGGGGTTGGTGCGGTCCATCGTTTCACAGTCAGCGTTGTCAGTGACACGCCAGCTTTTGCCGCGGTGAAGGTCGCTGCGGGTGCTGTCAGTGACGTGTTGCATGGTGCCGATTTGACCCTGTCGCGCGGGCGCTTGGTTCTGATGGCGTTTGAGCAGGCAACGGCCGCTCGCATTGATGGTGCCACAGGGCGCCGCATTGATCTGCGTTTTAAGGCGCGGGTCGAGGACGATATTTCCCTTTAATATGAGATGATTGGAGAACCAAAATGGCTGCGCAAAATGGCAAGGACCTGTTGATTAAGGTCGATATGACATCGGATGGTCAGTTTGAAACAATTGCGGGCTTGCGAGCCACGCGTGTCAGTTTCAATGCTGAAACTGTGGATGTGACAAGTTTGGAAAGCGAAGGGGGCTGGCGCGAATTGCTGAGCGGTGCTGGTGTGCGCTCTGCCGCGATCTCGGGCTCTGGAGTGTTCAAGGATGAAGGCACAGATGAACGTGCGCGTCAGTTGTTCTTTGACGGTGAAACCCCTGATTTTCAGGTGATTATTCCGGACTTTGGCATTGTAGAGGGCCCATTTCAGGTCACGGCTGTTGAATACTCGGGCTCTCACAATGGTGAGGCGACCTATGAGTTGTCACTGGCCAGTGCCGGTGCGCTGCAGTTCACAGCACTATGAGCAATCCGTGGCGGGGGGACGTGGCGCTGGTCATTGATGGCCAGCGCTGCGTGATGCGGCTGACGCTGGGCGCGTTGGCCTCGCTAGAGGCTGCGTTGCAGGTTGGGACATTGGTGGACTTGGTACAGCGCTTTGAGGGAGGTGCGTTTTCCAGTCATGATGTGATGGCCTTGTTGGGCGCGGGACTTGAGGGCGGTGAGTGCCCTGTTGATCCAGCGACCTTGGGCAAAGCGGTGATCGAGGGTGGTCCAATGGCGGGCGCACGAGCGGCGGCAGAATTGCTGGCGCGCGCCTTTGTGCTGCCTGAGGCATAGCGCGTTGGATTGGGCCGCTTTGATGCGGGCAGGCGTGAAAGGATTGGGTTTGCAGCCCGATGCCTTTTGGCGGCTGACCCCTGCGGAATTGCAACTGATGTTGGGGGACAGCGGAGCAGATACACCACTATTGAGCGGTGCTTTGGGCGCCTTGATGGCGGCTTATCCTGACGCAAGCAAAGGGAATGAAACATGAGTGATTATGCACGGTTTGATGATCTAAACGATGCCACAGATCAAATGGGTCAAAGCGTTGGTGACGCTTCGATGCTGGTTGGGCAGTTCAGTGGTGAGTTGCGAAAGATGCGCGGCACTCTGTCTGAAGCCAGCAAAGATGTTGCTACGTTAGAACGTGGTCTTTCCAAGGGGTTACGCCGCGCCTTTGATGGTGTGGTGTTTGACGGGGCGAAACTGTCGGATGCGTTAAAGACGGTCGCCAGTTCGATGATTAACACGACCTACAACGCCGCGATGAAGCCGATCACCCGCCATGTGGGCGGTCTGATTTCGCAAGGCGTTGGCGGTTTGATGGAGGGGATATTGCCCTTTGCCAACGGCGCCCCGTTTAGTCAGGGACGTGTAATGCCTTTTGCCAATGGCGGTATTGTTAGCAGTGCGACCCCGTTTGGGATGCGCGGTGGCATGGGGGTTATGGGCGAAGCAGGGCCAGAGGCGATTATGCCGCTCGCGCGTGGTCCTGATGGCAAACTGGGTGTGCGTGGGGGGGCGGTGGTGCCACCAACATAGTGATGAACGTGACAACGCCTGATGTTCAAGGGTTTCGTCGATCCCAAAACCAGATTGCTGCCCAGATGAGCCGCGCCTTGGGGCGTGGCAACCGCAATCGCTAAACCATTCATTTATCTAAATTATCGACATTGAGGGAGCATGCCTATGTCTTTTCACGAAGTTAGATTTCCGGCCTCACTTAGTTTTGGGTCTGTCGGAGGGCCTGAGCGGCGTACCGAAGTGGTGACCCTTGCAAATGGGCACGAAGAGCGCAATTCGCCCTGGCTGCATTCCAAACGTCGTTATGATGCTGGGCTGGGCATGCGATCTTTGGACGACGTTGAGGTTTTGATCGCGTTCTTTGAGGCGCGCATGGGTCAGATGCACGCGTTTCGGTGGAAAGACTGGGCGGACTACAAATCCTCTATCGCGAGTGGGGTTGTCACCTTTGAGGATCAACAGATTGCGTTCGGGGATGGTGTGACCTCGGTATTCCCATTGGTAAAGGTTTACCGTTCGGGCGGGCATACCTATACGCGCCCGATTTCTAAGCCTGTTCAAAACACAGTGCGCATCGGTGTGGCCAATGACGAATTGCAGGAAGGGATCGATTATACCTTTGATATGACAACAGGTTTGGTCACTTTTTCCCATCCGCCTGATCCTGAAATGCCGATTACAGCAGGATATGAATTTGATGTGCCCGTGCGTTTTGACACCGATCATGTCCACACCAGCGTTGCCAGCTTTCAGGCCGGTGAGGCACTGAATGTGCCGATCATCGAGGTGCGTGTCTGATGGCAGGGCAAAGTAAGGCGTTTCTGGAGCATGCCGCCAGTGGTTTAACCACACTATGCCGTTGCTGGGCGATAAGGCGCAGCGATGGTGTGGAATATGGATTTACTGATCACGATCTGCCTTTGGCGTTTGATGGGGTGGCGTTTAAAGCGGAAACGGGGCTGTCGGCTGCGGCGCTTACACAAAGCACTGGCTTGTCTGTGGACAACTCAGAGGCGCTGGGCGCGTTGTCGGATGCGGCGATCACAGAGGCAGATATCGAAGCGGGACGTTTTGACGGGGCAGAGGTGCGCGCGTGGTTGGTGAATTGGGCCGATGTTACAGTGCGTTGGCTACAATTTCGCGGTACGATTGGTGAGATGCGCCGCTCTGGTGGTGCGTTTCATGCTGAATTACGCGGGCTGACGGAAGCGTTGAACCGCCCGCTTGGCCGGATCTATCAAAAGCCCTGTACCGCTGTGCTTGGCGATGCCAGCTGTCGTTTTGATCCCAAATCATCCGGTTATTTCGCTGAGGTTACAGTTGAGCGGGTTGAGGATCGCCGGATCCTGCGCTGGGAAGGTTTTGCTGATTTTGCACCACAATGGTTCCAACGTGGTCGCATGGACGTTCTGAGCGGTGAGGGTACGGGATTGTGGGGTCCGGTGAAGGATGATCGCATCCTTGGCAAAGATCGCGTGGTCGAGCTGTGGGAGCCACTGCGCGGCGTTTTAGAAGCTGGTACGTCCATTCGCCTATCAGCAGGCTGCGATAAGCGGTTTGAGACCTGTAAGGCCAAGTTTTCCAATGTTGTGAATTACCAGGGCTTTCCCGATCTGCCGGGTGAGGATTGGATGGTGCGGTATCCCAAACGCGCGGATGCAAATAGCGGGGGCAGCAGACGATGAGTTTGATTGGAAACGCTGTGGTTGCTGTTGCCCGTGATTGGGTGGGAACGCCTTATGTTCATCAGGCATCAGCCCGTGGTGCGGGAACAGATTGTCTGGGGTTGTTGCGTGGTGTGTGGCGGGAAGTGTTGGGGCTAGAGCCTGAGCATGTGCCTGCCTATTCTATGGATTGGTCCGAACCTCAAGGCGATGAACGCCTGTGGTCCGCTGCCACGCGCCATTTACTTGCGAAACCTGTCGCAGAAGCGGCGGCAGGTGATGTGTTGTTGTTTCGTATGCGCAGTGGTGCTGTGGCCAAGCATTTGGGGCTTCAGGGCCGAACAGGGACCGACCCCAGCTTTATTCACGCATATTCTGGGCATGGTGTGGTCGAAAGTCCGCTGAGTGCCCCATGGGCGCGCCGTATTGTGGCACGGTTTTCATTTCCTGAAGGAGACATCTGATGGCGACGGTACTTCTTTCGGCGGCGGGTGCCGCTATTGGTGGGTCGATTGGCGGGACATTCGCAGGTCTGTCCTCTGTCGTGATTGGCCGCGCTGTTGGGGCGACGCTAGGCAAGGTCATTGACCAACGCCTTATGGGGCAGGGATCTGATGTTGTTGAAACGGGGCGCGTGGACAAGTTTCGCCTGACCAACGCAGGTGAGGGTGATGCTATTGCGCAGGTCTATGGGCGTATGCGCGTGGGGGGGCAAGTCCTCTGGGCCTCAGACTTTATCGAGACGGTTACGACCAGCGGAGGCAGCAAAGGTGGACCAAGCCAGCCAACGACGAAATCCTACAGCTATTCTGTCAGTCTTGCGATTGCCCTGTGTGAGGGTGAAATCACCAGTGTTGGCCGTGTCTGGGTGGACGGGGATGAGATTGCGCCAGATGATCTGAACATGCGTGTTTATACGGGTAGTGTTGATCAGCAACCCGATCCAGTGATGGAAGCCATCGAGGGTGCAGGCCAAGTGCCCGCATATCGCGGCACCGCTTATGTGGTGCTTGAGGGGCTTTCTCTTGAGCGGTTCGGCAACCGTGTGCCACAGTTTTCATTTGAGGTGATTAGGGCTGAACAACCAGATAGCGCAGATGCGCAGGAAGAAATCACCCGTGCGGTCAAAGCGGTTGCGATGATCCCTGGCACGGGTGAATACGCTTTGGCCACCACGCCGGTATATTACAGCAATGGTGCGACTAACCGTTGGAGTGCCAATGTACACTCACCCGTAGGCAAGACAGATTTTGCCGCCTCGCTGCAGGCGCTGGGCGATGAGTTTCCGAACTCTGAGGCCGGATCACTGATCGTGTCATGGTTTGGGGATGATTTGCGCTGTGGTTCCTGCACCGTAAGGCCCAAGGTTGAGCAGCACGATTTGGATGGGGAAAACATGCCGTGGGGTGTGTCAGGTCTGTCGCGTACCAGTGCACAGTTGATTGAGCGCAAAGATGGCCGACCCATCTACGGCGGGACACCATCTGATATTTCGGTGGTGGAAGCTATTCGCGCGATGAACGCTGCGGGTAAGGCTGTGATGTTCTACCCGTTTATCTTGATGGATCAGGGTGACGGTAACACCTTGCCTGATCCATACAGCGATGCGCTGGGCCAAGCGCACTTGCCATGGCGCGGGCGGATTACAACGTCCAAAGCTGCTGGGCAGGATGGCAGTCCAGATGGCACTGCTTTGGCCGCGCTTGAAGTGGATGCCTTTTTTGGTACGGCTCAAGCCGCTGATTTTACGATTTCAGGGGATGGTGTTGTTTACACAGGTCCAGATGAATGGAGCCTTTCGCGCTTTATCCTGCATTATGCAGCACTGTGTTTTTTGGCCGGTGGTGTTGAGGCATTCTGTATCAGTTCAGAAATGCGTGGATTGACCCAGATACGGGGGGAAGCACACCGTTTTCCTACAGTAAGTCGCCTGATTGCTTTAGCAGCAGAGGTGCGCAGTTTGGTAGGGACAGAGACCAAAATCAGCTATGCAGCGGATTGGTCAGAGTATTTCGGTTATCAACCTCAAGATGGCAGTGGAGACAGGTATTTCCATCTTGATCCACTCTGGGCAGATGCCAATATCGATTTCATTGGTATCGATAATTACATGCCTTTGTCGGATTGGCGCGAAGGTGTCGATCATTTGGATGCCGTCCATGGGTCGATCTATGATCTGGATTACCTGCGTCAGAATATTGAGGGGGGGGAGGGGTATGATTGGTACTATCACTCCGTAGACGCGCAAGCCGCTCAGATTAGGACGCAAATCACGGATGGTGCACACTCAGAGCCGTGGGTATTTCGCTATAAGGATATCCGCAGCTTCTGGTCATTGGTACACCATGAACGCGTCGGGGGCGTGCGTTCTTTGGTTCCAACAGCTTGGGAGCCAAAGTCCAAACCTATCTGGTTTACAGAATTTGGCTGTGCCGCAATTGATAAGGGGACGAACCAACCGAACAAGTTCTTAGATGTGAAGTCATCGGAAAGCAGCCTGCCCAAATATTCAAACGGAGCGCGGGATGATTTGATGCAAAAGCAGTATCTGCGTGCGATGGCCTCTTATTGGAATGACCCCGCCAACAATCCTGTTTCTGAAGAATATGGGGGGGTGATGATTGATATGTCACGCGCCTTTGTATGGGCATGGGACACGCGCCCGTTTCCTGTATTTCCGAACAATGGGGAATTGTGGAGCGATGGAATAAATTATGCCCGGGGTCACTGGATCAATGGACGTACGGGGGCGCGTAGCCTGGCATCTGTCGTTGACGAAATATGCCGACGCGCAGGAATGATACATCATGATGTGTCTGGGCTTTATGGCTATGTACGCGGGTATGTCAGCACTGAGGTCGCAGATGCCCGTAGTTCACTTCAGCCTTTAATGTTGCGCTATGCGTTTGATGCGATTGAACGCGATGGTGAATTGAAGTTTCGTATGCGTGACGGAGAGGATGCTGTTGCTATTGACCCCAATTACTTTGCGCTGGGCGCAGATGATGGTGGCAGCCTTGAACAAAGCCGCGAGGCAGAGGCAGAACTTGCCGGACGTGTGCGCCTTGGATTTGTGAAAGCAGACGCCAATTACGAGAATGCCCATGAAGAGGCGGTTAGGCCTGATAATGCTACACATGCGGTGTCCGCTTCTCAACTGCCTATCTCCCTAACCTCTGCTGAAGGGCGTCAGGTGGCCGAGCGATGGTTGGCGGAATCCACGACCGCGCGCGATATGATCCGAATGTCGTTACCAACCTCACTGATAGGCATTGGTGCAGGTGATGTTGTTCAATTGCCAACAGACGGGAAGGAGGGCGGGGGCCTGTTTCGTGTGGATCGTATTGAGCATGGTGCATCACAGTTGGTTGAGGCCGTTCGCATTGATCCTTCTGTATATGAGCCATCGGAGATCGCGGATGAACTGGCGCGGGTTGAAGCATTTGTCGCGCCTGTGCCCGTTGTACCCTTGTTCATGGACTTACCGCTAATCCAGCAAGAGGACGTGCCACACGCACCGTATTTGGCTGTGACAGCAACCACATGGCCTGGCGAAGTTGCGGTGTATAGGTCTTCGACGGAGGAAAACTTTTCGTTAAATGACGTGGTAACCGCACGTTCGATCATTGGCGTGACGCGGAATGAATTGTCCCGTGCCAGCGCTGGGCTGATGGATCGGGGCGAAGCGCTTGAAGTTAACTTGGACTTTGGTGCGCTGTCGTCTGTGACCCAAGAGGCATTGCTAAGTGGCGCAAATCTTGCTGCAATTGGGGATGGGACAAGTGGCAACTGGGAATTGTTCCAATTTCAGGATGCTGCGCTAATAGGCGCTGGAGTTTTTGCGCTGAGCACCAGATTGCGTGGGCAATTGGGATCGGATGCTTTGATCCCTGATGCATGGCCTGCCGGATCGTGGTTTGTGTTGATGAATGGTACGCCTGAACAGGTCAACTTGCCAGCGAACCTACGCCATATCGAACAGAATTTTCTGATTGGGCCAGCGAACAGGCCTTATGATGATCCGTCTTATGTAGCGCAGGCGCATACTTTTGAGGGGATCGGATTGCGGCCATATGCTCCTGTCCACTTGCGCAAGGGCGGTGCGGAAAACCACCAATTCAGTTGGATCAGGCGCACGCGGATGGATGGAGATAATTGGTCGCTGCCAGACGTGCCATTGAACGAAGAAACCGAAAGCTATCGCATCCAAGTGAAAGCGGAAGGGCAGTTGAAACGTGAATTGATGGTTGGCACCTCGGTCTGGGATTACACAGTAGCAATGCGCGCGGACGATGGAGTTGCGGGGGCGTACGCGGTTGAGGTTGCACAGATGTCGGCGCGGTTTGGTGCTGGGCTTGCAGCGCGTACCGTCGTTGCGGCGTAATGCGGCCCGTTTTGGTCATTGATCTTACGACGGCGGCGCGCGCATTGTTGGCCGCGCCGTCCGAGCAGCGCATGCAATTGTCTGCAAAAATATTGCAAGACGCGGATTTTGGGGACCGTTACCGGCGTCGGTTTAAGCAAAGCCACGCTCGTTTTGGAAATGGGACATTGGCAGCCGCAGCGCAAAAATATGCTTTGGCTGTCGAGCCTACGGTAGACAATTTGGACTATTGCGCATGTTTAGAGCTGGTTTTGTTGCAACTGATGGCGCAGCGCATATGACCATGCGTATAATAATGCGATTTTCGATCCATTCAATTTGGTAATAGTACTGATCACAGGTTTGCGTTTGGCAATTTAAGTCTTACATGGCTATTCTAAGCAAGAACCTAAAAAGGCTTTTACCATGGCTGATGTACGCACCAATATTCAATCTATCGACCCAGTTTGGGAACAAATCCAAGATGAAGCCCGTCAGGCCGTTTTGGACGAACCCTTGGTCGGTGGTTTTGTTCACGCATGTATTTTGCACCATAAATCGCTTGAAAAAGCACTGTCTTACCGTGTTGCGGCTAAACTGGCGTCCAACGAGATGTCGATGGTTGTGGTGCGCGAGATTGTGGAAGAGGCCTATGCAGCTGAACCTGCATTAGTTGCGGCGTCACGCGCGGATTTGGTTGCGATCTTTGAACGCGATCCCGCCTGCCACCGTCTTTTGCAACCAATCCTTTATTTTAAAGGCTATCAGGCGATCCAAGCCTACCGCATTGGCCATTATCTGTGGACCCAGGGGCACAAAGACTTGGCCTATTTCTTTCAGATGCGTGTCTCTGAAATCTTTGGTGTTGATATTCACCCAGCGGCCAAAATTGGCCGTGGGATCATGATTGATCACGCGCACTCAATCGTCATCGGTGAAACGGCTGTGGTGGGGGACAACGTCTCCATGCTGCACTCCGTGACCCTTGGTGGGACCGGTAAAGAAGAAGAAGACCGTCACCCCAAGATCGGCAATGGCGTATTGATCGGCGCGGGTGCGAAGGTGCTGGGCAACATCACTGTGGGCGACTGTAGCCGTATCGCTGCTGGGTCTGTGGTTTTGCAGGACGTGCCAGCATGCAAGACAGTTGCGGGTATTCCGGCGAAGATTGTGGGTGAGGCAGGTTGTGATCAACCGGCGGTGTCAATGAACCACATGCTGGGTCCAGACGCAAAGTAATAGACTGATATTATTTAAGAAAAGGCGCGACGGGTAATCCCTGCCGCGCCTTTTTATTTAGGCCAACATGCCCATAGGGTTTTCAAGGTTGTCGACAATTGCGTTCAGCAACAGCGCACCCAAGGCCCCGTCGATCACACGGTGATCAACAGACAATGTCACGGACATAACGGTTGCAACCATCAGGTCGCCATCCGGTCCAACAATGGCTTTCTTCTTGCCCGCACCAACGGCCAAGATTGCGCCATGTGGTGGGTTGATAACCGCATCAAAGTTATCGATGCCGAACATGCCCAAGTTGGAGATAGCAAAGCTACCACCTTGGTATTCATGTGGGACCAGTTTGCGATCTTTGGCGCGTGTTGCGAGGTCTTTCATTTCTGCGGAAAGTACAGAAAGTGATTTAACTTCAGCGTCTTTAAGAACCGGAGTGAACAAACCACCCTCGATTGCCACAGCCACAGCAACGTCTGATGGCTTGAGGTTGAACACACGATCACCAGCCCAAACCGCATTCGCGTCAGGCACAGATTGCAGCGCCAAAGCACAGGCTTTGATGATGAAATCATTGATCGACAGTTTGACGTCACGCGCAGCAAGCTGCTTGTTCAATTCACCACGGAACGAGAGCAGCGCATCAAGGTTGATGTCACGGCGCAGGTAGAAGTGTGGCACAGTTTGTTTGGCTTCTGTCAGGCGTGCCGCGATTGTTTTGCGCATGCCGTTCAATGGGATTTCGGTGTATTCGCGATCTGCGTACATTTTGGCAACGGCATCTGCTGATGCGCTTGTTGGCATTGCAGCGGCTGTTGGTGCTGCGGCAGAAACGACTGCTGGTGCGGCGCTTGCGCCTTCAACGTCGGCTTTGACGATGCGACCACGTGGGCCAGAACCCGACATAGTTGTCAGATCAACGCCTTTGTCCGCAGCGATGCGACGGGCCAAAGGTGAGGCGAATACGCGATTACCGTCTTTGGCTGCCGGAGCGGCAGGCGCAGGTGTTGGAGCTATGACCGCTGGTGCTGCTGCTTCTGCCAATGGGGCAGGTGCAGCAGCTGGTGTTGCAGCTGACGCAGAGATGTCACCAGCGCTTTCGCCGTCTTCAAGAAGAACCGCGATGACGGCGTTTACTTTAACGCCTTCAGTGCCCTCAGCGACCATGATCTTGCCGATGACGCCTTCATCAACGGCTTCAAATTCCATCGTCGCCTTATCTGTTTCGATTTCCGCCAGTAGATCGCCAGAAGATACAGTGTCACCTTCTTTGACCAACCATTTGGAAAGCGTGCCTTCTTCCATGGTTGGTGAGAGCGCGGGCATGAGAATTTCGATTGGCATGTCTGCTACTCCTTATTTGTAAGTGACTTGTTTCACAGCGGCGATAACTTCGTCCGTTGTGATCAAGGCGTGGCGTTCAAGGTTGGCGGCATATGGCATTGGTACGTCTTTGCCTGTGCAGTTGATCACTGGGGCATCGAGGTAGTCAAATGCTTCTTGCATCAAGACAGAAGAAATGTAGCTGCCAACAGAACCCTGTGGCCAACCTTCTTCAACTGTCACACAACGGTTTGTTTTCATGACAGATTTGATGATCGCTGCGGTGTCCATTGGACGGATCGTACGCAGATCAAGAACTTCAACAGAGATACCTTCTTCGGCCAGCTTATCAGCGGCTTCTAGGGAGTAGGTCATGCCGATGCCAAAGCTGACGATCGTGACGTCAGTACCCTCACGCCAGATGCGGGCCTTACCGAATGGAACAGTGTAGTCCTCAACGTCCGGCACATCGAAGGTTTTGCCGTACATAATTTCGTTTTCTAGGAAGATAACCGGGTTATCATCGCGGATTGCTGTTTTCATCAGACCTTTGGCGTCAGATGCTGCGTATGGCATCGCAACCTTCAGACCAGGCACTTGCATGAACCATGCGGCGTAGTCTTGTGAGTGCTGTGCACCGACGCGGGCTGCAGCGCCGTTCGGGCCACGGAATACCATAGGGGCACCCATTTGGCCGCCAGACATGTACAATGTCTTTGCTGCAGAGTTGATGATGTGATCCATCGCTTGCATGGCGAAATTGAATGTCATGAATTCAACAACTGGACGCAGACCTGCGAAGGAAGCACCAGTTGCGATACCAGCAAAGCCGTGTTCCGTGATTGGAGTATCGATCACGCGTTTCGCACCAAATTCAGCCAACATGCCTTGGCTGATCTTATAAGCGCCTTCATATTCAGCAACTTCTTCGCCCATCAGGAACACGGTGTCGTCACGACGCATTTCTTCCGACATACCTTCGCGAATGGCTTCGCGTACGGTTTGTTGTTTCATCGGCGTGCCTTCAGGCCAGTCGGGTGATGTGTCCACAATTGGCGCTGCTGGTGCAGAGGCGGCTGCCACTGGGGCAGGGGCCGCTTCGACAGGTGCAGCTTGTGCTGGTGCGGAAGCCACAATGTCATCAGCGCTTTCGCCGTCTTCAAGAAGCACAGCAATCGCTGCGTTCACTTTGACGCCTTCGGTGCCTTCAGCGATCAAGATCTTGCCGATGATACCTTCATCAACCGCTTCGAACTCCATCGTCGCTTTGTCTGTTTCAATTTCGGCCAAGATGTCGCCGGATTTTACTGTGTCGCCTTCTTTAACCAACCATTTGGCCAAAGTGCCTTCTTCCATCGTTGGAGAGAGCGCGGGCATTAGAATTTCGGTAGCCATATCAATCTCTCCTATTATGCGTAGATGTCGGTCCACAGCTCTTCAAGAGCTGGTTCCGGGCTGTTTTTTGCGAATTCAGCGGATTCATTCACGACCGCTTTGATGTCTTTATCGATGGCTTTGAGGTCATCCTCGGTCGCGTGCTTGCCGGTTAATAGCATTTCACGGACTTGTTCGATCGGATCACGCTCGTCGCGCATCTTTTGAACCTCTTCACGGGTCCGGTATTTCGCTGGATCCGACATAGAGTGGCCGCGATAGCGATATGTTTTGATCTCTAGGATATACGGGCCTTTGCCTGAACGGCAGTGCGCCACGGCAGTTTCGCCTGCGGCCTTAACTGCCAGAACGTCCATACCATCAACAGCTTCACCCGGAATGCCGAATGATTTGCCGCGCTCATAGATTTCGGCAGAAGATGTGGAACGCTGTTGGGATGTGCCCATAGCGTATTGGTTGTTCTCAATTACAAAGATACATGGAAGGTCCCAAAGGGCTGCCATGTTGAATGTTTCATATACCTGACCTTGGTTTGCAGCGCCGTCACCGAAGTAGGTGAAAGTCACGCGACCATTTTCTTGGTATTTGTCAGCAAAGGCTAGGCCTGCACCAAGTGGTACTTGTGCCGCAACAATGCCGTGTCCGCCGTAGAAATGCTTTTCCTTAGAGAACATGTGCATTGAGCCGCCTTTCCCTTTTGAATAGCCACCCTCGCGTCCGGTCAATTCTGCCATTACGCCGTTTGCGTCCATGCCGCATGCCAGCATGTGGCCGTGGTCACGGTATGATGTGACGCGCTTGTCGCCTTCTTCAGCAGCAGCTTCCAAACCAACAACAACTGCTTCTTGACCGATGTAGAGGTGGCAGAAGCCACCAATCAGGCCCATGCCGTATAGTTGTCCGGCTTTTTCTTCAAAGCGGCGGATCAAAAGCATGTCTTTATAAAGAGCTTTCAATTCGTCAGCTGAGACGTTCGGCTTGTCTGCGGGTTGCTTTGTCGTTTTGCGCGCGGCCATACGGCATCCTCCGTCAAGATAGTTTAGCGTTAAACTATCTCTTACATGAATTATTCTTGCGATGCGAGAGGCAATATTCCCAAAGGATGTTCAGGCCGTTAATGACCTGTTTTTATATAAATTTTTGGAAAAATAAAGCTAGAGGGTAGGGGGCGCTATTAACGAATAACGATTTCGTCCGCGCGAACCATTCCCAAAACTGAACGGGCTTGTTCGTCCAGAAGGTCAAGATCAAGGTAGTCATCCGAGAGGCGACGCGTCAGGTTTTCCATCTGCTCAACATCTGCTTTTACTTGGATCAATTGAAGCTGAAGGGCTTCGGCTTCCGCCGTGATTTCTACACGGCGGAACAACCCGAAGTCCCCTTGCACTGCTGCAAAAGTAAAATAGACGCATAGAGCAAAAGCCACTGCGAAAAATGTAAACGTCCCCAAAGCTGGGGGTGCGATACGGGTCATATGTCTGCCTCAAAACACCTCTTATCGGGTGGTGAGAACACTATGCCATAGGTGATTCGCTGTGTGAATCCCCTAAATCACAAAAAGCGTTTATTTATTGGCTTTAGCCCTGCAATGCAGCGACGCCAGGCAGTTCTTTGCCTTCCATCCATTCAAGGAAAGCACCGCCAGCTGTTGAGATGTAGGTAAAGTCATCTGCAGCGCCTGCAAGGTTCAACGCAGCAACGGTATCGCCACCACCAGCAACAGTGATCAAATCACCTGATTTGGTAAGTTCTGCTGCCGCTTTGGCTGCTGCCATCGTTGCCTTGTCGAATGGTTCGATTTCAAACGCGCCAAGTGGGCCGTTCCAGATCAGCGTGTTCAACGCTTTGAACTCTTCGACGATCAAAGCCGTCGCCGCATCACCTGCGTCTAGGATCATTTGGCCATCTTCAAGTTTGGTATCGGCGTTCAGCGTCACCATTTCGTACTCAGCACCCGCCGCAAAGGCGCGTGAAACACGGCCATCAACTGGCAAGATGACTTTGCAGCCGATGCTTTCCGCTTGCTTTAGGATTTCACGGGCTGTGTCGTGCAGGTCTTCTTCTTGCAACGAGCTGCCAAGGGATGCGCCCATTGCGCCCAAGAATGTGTTCGCCATGCCGCCACCGATGACAAGTACGTCAAGTTTGCCCACCAAGTTCAGCAAAAGATCGATCTTGGTCGATACCTTTGCCCCACCAACGACTGCGCCTACCGGGCGTTTTGGTGTTGAAAGCGCAGCTTCCAGCGCTGTTAGCTCTGCCTGCATCAGACGGCCTGCACAGCTTGGCAATAATTTGGCTAGGCTTGTGGTACTGGCATGTGCGCGGTGCGCAGCAGAAAATGCATCGTTGCAGAATACATCGCCCAGTGCCGCAAGGCGTGCAGCAAAGATTGCATCATTTGCCTCTTCGCCAGCGTGGAAGCGGATGTTTTCCAACAAAACGATGCCAGCGGGCAGGGTGCCTGCCTCTGCGGCTTCTAGGGTCTCAACCAAAGTGACGGGTTGGCCAAAAGTGGTTTCAAGTTCTGACAAGCAAACGTTCAAGGACAGTTCCGAAACAACTTGGCCTTTCGGACGACCAAAGTGGGCGATCAAAATTGGCTGTCCGCCCTTTGCCAAAATGTCAGCAACCGTTGGTGCGATGCGCTCAATACGTGTTGCGTCTGTGACTTTGCCATTTTCGATAGGGACATTGATGTCCACACGCAGCAATACGCGTTTGCCGTTGAGCTCCATATCGTCCAGCGATTTCCAACCCATGTGCGTCATCCTTATCATAAATGTAAATTATGGGCGCTGTTTCGCCGTTAATCGCCCTAAGGTCAACGGATGAGTGGCGCATGTACTTGGCAATTGCCGCCGTTCGAATTAGATAACTCGGGAATTAAGTATTGAGGAGCGCCAAGATGGCCGAGATTAAAGACCCAGAAAACACGATCCTAGTAGAGCTGAAAGGTGGCACAGTCACTATCGAGCTTTTGCCAAAGGTTGCACCTTTGCACGTTGAGCGCATGAAAGAACTTGCACGCGCAGGCGAATATGACAACGTTGCATTCCACCGCGTGATCGATGGTTTCATGGCGCAAACTGGTGATGTTGCAAACGGCGACATGGAAGACGGCTTTGACATTCGCGCAGCGGGTACCGGCGGTTCTTCATTGCCAGACCTAAAGGCTGAGTTCTCCAAAGTGCCACACGCACGTGGTTCCATTGGCGCAGCACGTTCCGCCAGCCCGAACAGCGCGAACAGCCAATTCTTCATCAACTTCTCTGAAAACTCATTCCTGAACGGTCAGTACACTGTGTACGGCCAAGTGATTGAAGGCATGAAGTTGGTCGACGAAATCAACCGTGGCGAGCCACCGGCCGAGCCTGATCGCATGATCAGCGTTAAGGTAGCAGCTGATGTATAAGGCCGCAGCACTTGTAGCTTTGATGGCATCGCCAGCAGCAGCGACTGGTATTGCGATCGAAGTGGCTGGTGAAGGTGCGAATGGCACCATCACTATCGACTTGTTTGAAGATGTTGCGCCAGCACACGCTGCACGCATTGCAGGTTTGGCAGTTGATGGCACCTATGACGGCGTGGTGTTTCACCGCGTTATCGAAGGTTTCATGGCGCAAACCGGTGACGTCCAGTATGGCAAAAACCCAAGTGACCTAAGCCAAGCAGGCCGTGGTGGTTCAGATGAGGCAGATTTGCCGGCTGAGTTCTCCGAGCTGCCGTTTGATCGTGGTGTTGTTGGTATGGCGCGTTCGCAAAATCCAAACAGCGCGAACAGCCAGTTTTTCATCATGTTTGAACCAGGTTACTTCCTGAACGGTCAATATACCGTTGTGGGTACAGTCACTGACGGTTTGGACGTATTGGACGCGATCAAGTTGGGCGCAGGTCCAAACGGATCTGTGATTGGCCTGCCTGACGTAATGAAATCGGTCACTGTAATCGACTAATATGTTGGGTGCCGTTGGCACAGTTGCATTCAGATAGGGAAAGGGGCGTGCCGGTAGGCGCGCCCCTTTTTTCATTTGTTTTCACATTTCTGTGCAGCATCTGTTCAGGCGGTATACGATCTGTCAGCTTTGGGTGAACATTGTCTGGAGGTATGAAATGCGCAGTTTTTGGTTTTCTTGTTTGGTGGCGCTTTGGGCCCCAGTCGCTGCAGTTGGATCCCCCGAATTCTGGCAACACGAATGGCCTGAAACCGATTTTAGTCAAACCACGGTAGAGAACTGGGTTGAGGTGTTGTCTGGTGGTCCACCTAAAGATGGCATCCCATCGCTCAGCGATCCAAAATTTATAGCTGCTATGAGCGAAACAAAGATTACGGATCGCGAACCCGTCATCAGCGTCGAGATCGATGGAGCAAAGCCACGTGCCTATCCTGTGCGTTATCTTATCTGGCATGAGATCGTGAATGACATGGTTGGGGGGATGCCGATTGCTGTAACTTTTTGCCCACTGTGCAATTCAGGAATTACATTCGACCGCCGCGTTAACGGCAAGACCTTAAGTTTTGGGGTCACAGGTAAGCTGCGCAATTCTGATATGATCATGTACGACCGTGAAACTCAAAGTTGGTGGCAACAGGCCGAAGGGCGTGGAATTGTCGGTGAGTTGACGGGACAAGACTTAGACACATTGCCAACGTGGATGGAAAGCTGGGCCGAATTCAAGGCACGCAACCCCGATGGGTTGGTCATGGCGCAACCAACGACCAATCGCGATTATGGCCGTAACCCATATACGGGCTATGATAGTCTGCAACGCCCGTTTCTCTACTCAGGCGAAGAGCCACCTCATAACATCCCATCCTTGGCCCGTGTCGTTCGTGTGGGAACCCAAGCATGGCCTGTGACGCGTCTGCGTGAGGATGGGGCCGTCACAGAGAATGGTATTACCCTTACCTGGTCCGCAGGGCAGGCCAGCGCGCTTGATACCTCTGACATTGGGGAAGGGCGCGATGTGGGGACGATACGCGTGCGTGATGCACAGGGGCGTGATCTGGCCCATGACGTTATGTTCGCCTTTGCATTTCACGCCTTCTGGCCCAAGGGCGATTGGATGCTGGGTCGCTAAGCCCAGCCACGGAAAGAAACAAAAAAGGCGTCGCAATCAAATGCGACGCCTTTTTTAATTCTTGTGTCGAACAGCTTAGCCTGCAGGCTTTGCCTTTGGCGCAGCAGCTGTAGGTGCTTTGCCTGCGTTCAATGGATCGTCCTGACGTTGGACTGAACCTTCAAAGTGTGCACCCGATTCAATTGCTATTGTCTTGTGGATGATATCACCCTCAACACGTGCAGTTGAAGTCAGGCGAACCTTTAGGCCACGTACACGGCCGACGATGCGGCCATTGATTACAACGTCATCGGCAATCACTTCGCCTTTGATTGTTGCGGTTTCACCAATTGTGAGCAGGTGGGCGCGAATGTCGCCTTCCACAGTGCCTTCAACCTGGATGTCACCAGTGGTCTTCATGTTGCCCGTCACGTGCAAATCAGTGGACAGAACAGAGGCCGCAGGCTTTGCCTTTGGCGCACTTGCCTTGAATTCACTTTGGGGTTTCGCAGCAAGAGCTGACGCCGATGGGGCAGCAGGAGTTGCTGGTTTTGCCGCGGCAGTGTCTGTCGGGGCAGGGTCGTTGATTTTGCTTTTAGAAAACATCGTTTGCAGCCTTGATATAAATCATTGGGTTAACAGCTTTACCACCTACACGTACTTCGTAGTGCAAGTGGACGCCGGTAACCCGTCCAGAAGCACCCATATCACCGATACGATCGCCACGCGAGACCCTTTGGCCAACTTTTGCACGTAGCTTACTCATATGGGCGTAGCGGGTCTCGATACCAAACTCGTGCTGAATCTTGACCAAACGACCATATCCTGAGGACCAGCCCGCATGTGTCACAACACCGTCCGCCGTGGCATAGAGTGGCGTGCCATTTGGAGCGGCAAAATCCACCCCTTTATGCATCCGGCGACCACCTGTTTTAGGGTCACGACGTGGGCCAAACTTGGACGTGAAGCGGAAAGCCGCCTTAACTGGGTTCGCAAACGGCGCTTTTTGAGCTGCAATCCGGTACAGATTGAGTCGGTCCATTTGGTTCAACAATTTGTTGGCGCGAAGTGCGTCAGCTGATGCTTCCCCACCGCGTGTAGAGAAAGATAGGGGCGTCAGAGGGCCACCTTGACCTGAATAGCCGCGGCGCACTTGTTCAATGATACGCTCAGTCGGCATACCGGCCGCGCGGAACATTTTGTCGAGTGGGGCAACCGATACGGTCATGGCTTCTTCAAGTTGACGAAAAATCTGATCGTTTTGATCTTTCATGGTCGCAATCTGCTGGGCCATATCTTCGGCCTGCAACAATGCATCCTGTGCATCGCGGACAACTTGATCACGTTCAGCGGCTGTTTTGGCGAGGGCTTCGGCAACAAAATCCATAGGCGCGCCGCCACCAGCAGAGGCAAATGATGTACCCGCTTCGCCGCTGTCAACTTGGCTTTGCAGCTCCGCAACCTGACTACGTGCTATTTCGCGGTCTTTCATTGTGCCGCGCAGGGTCAACTGGATCACTTCGATCCCTGTTTCTAGCTCGCGACGGTGTGTTTCACTGTTTAACAACTCGGACTGCATCACAGAAATTTGGGCGAGAGCTGCGTTAAAACGGTTTTGCGCGGCCAATGCTTCAACAGCACGGCTGTCGCGTTGTGATGAGATTTCGTTCAAGCGGGCCTGATAGTTGCGCTGGTCACGCTTTGCTTGTTCGCGGAAATTTCCTGAGCCGATGCTGTCCATCAAGATGATGGCCGTCGCGACGATTGCCCATGCGACAAGCATTGCACTGCCGGTAAAGGCAACCAACTGCATCATTGGGCGCACCCGAATGAATCGGGTGTCCGTATCCGACTTTAGAAATACGCGACGCTCTGGAAACATACGTTCCAGTTTCGCATTAATTTTTTGTCCTAGACGTGTTCGCACTGAGCGCGTCCCTTTTGCCATCCCGTTACAGGCGCTTGGTCGTCCCAACCTCGCGTCACAAGAAATTGGAGTAAACAGTGGTTGTCTGTGGGGCAAGTGCGGAGTGACGATCAAGCGAATCATGTGGGCGGAATGTGGCAAATTGGCAAAAAACCGCTTATTATGGGGCGGTTGCGGTGCAGACTTCAGGTGGAAACGGCCAATGGCCAATAAAAGTCTGGTGGAATTCCGGCCTCTGCACGCTTCTCTTCGTTAAACGGAGGTTTAAGCGTTGAATGAAAATATGTTTTCACCAAGTTGTGGAAAACAGGTTTCGGATCCAAATTATTGCGGCCACACAAAAAGTGAAACCACTTCGATCCGTAGGCAACATGCGCCACTTCTTCAGCGTAAATAGTTTCAAGTGCCGCAACGGCGTTCTTCTGTTTCGCTTGCTTGAACAGGTAAATCATCTTTGGTGTCACATCCAATCCACGGGCTTCGAGGACCATGGGTACAACGGCCAATCGTCCCATAAAATCGGTCGCGGTGTCTTGGGCGGCTTGCCACATACCAGCATGGGCTGGAAGGGCACCATAAAAGCTGCCCAATTCCTCAAGGCAATCTGCCATTAGGTTGAAATGTTTAGATTCTTCGTCGGCACATTTGACCCAATCATCGTAAAAACCGATTGGCATTTCGACGTCTGGAAACCGTGCAATGATGTCCCAATGCAGGTCAATCGCGTTCAGTTCGATATGCGCAACAGCGTGAAGCAACGCTATTCGCCCCTCAACCGTTCCCGGTTTGCGGTGGGGTACGTCGCGTGGGTTCAATAACTCTGGTTTGTCTGGGCGACCCGGCTGCATCGGCGGTTCAGCGCGTCCAATTTCTGGAACTTCACCCTCTGCACGCGCAGCTTGCCACTGCGCCGCGTAACCACGTGACAGCTTTGCTTTGCCGCGGCCATCCGCACATTTCAAAACATTGACAGCCATTTCGGCCAACGGGATCATTGTATCGCTCACAGGGACTTCACAGCCTCTAGAACCTCTTCAACGTGTCCCGGAACTTTTACTTTGGCCCAGATTTGAGCAATTTTCCCATCTGCGCCGATCAAAACGGTAGTGCGTTCAATGCCCATGTAAGTCTTGCCATACATGTTTTTTTCTTTCCAAACGCCGTAATCCTCACACACAGAACCATGTTCGTCTGACAACAAAGGCACTGTCAGGTTGAACTTTGTGGTGAATTTACCGTGTTTGGTTAGGCTGTCTTTGGAAATGCCAAAAACTTGGGCACCCGCATCGGCAAACTCTCGCAGGCTCTCAGAAAACCCGATGGATTCCTTTGTGCAGCCTGGCGTATCATCACGTGGATAAAAGAAGAGAACGACAGCCGATCCCTGCAATGCTGATAGTGTAACATCGTCCCCGCCATCTTGGGGGAGTGTGAAATCGGGTGCAGTAACAGAAACTTCGATCATTTGGTCCTCATTGCTTGGCCGTTGTGATTGTGCCTGTCATACTAGCGCGAAGCGGACAAGAATAAAGACATGAGCAGCGATCAAACACCTCCAGCACCGAAAAAGCGCAATTTTCTGCGCAAAGCTATGCTGTGGGTTGTTGGAATAGTTGCGGTTCTTATGATTGTTCTGGCCGTCGGCTTGCTTAGTATGGTGGGGCGGACAGTGGTTGCGCCTGATTGGGTTCAGTCGGCGATCTCTGAGCGGATCGAAGCTGCAACACCGCAGCTTGAGGTCAAGTTTGGCCAAATTGAATTCACATTGGATAATAATTGGGGGCCGCAAGCGCGTGTGCGCGACGTAGCCGTGAAAAGCCAACAGGGTGAAGAAATTATTGCGTTTTCTGAGGCCGGGGCCAAGCTGGCCTTGCGTCCATTGATGCGCGGCGAGTTAAAACCAAAGTCGGTTTCGATTTCTGGTGTGTTCGCCACATTGTTACGCGACATCGATGGAAACATGAGTTTGCGTGGCGGATCGACGCTTTCGGCACCGTCCAAGGAAGCTGCAAACTTACCTGCTTTAATTGAGCAGCTTGATGCGGCCTTTGAGTTGCCAGAACTCAGCGCGCTGGTCAGTGCCGAAATTCAGGCGCTGACATTGCGTTATGAAGATGCACAAGCCGGGCGGGTATGGGTCGTGGATGGTGGGCGCGTGCGCCTTGGACGGAATCGCGGGGTTCTAGACCTTGCCGCTGATTTGGCTTTGCTCAGCGGTGGCAGCAGTGTTGCGACCCTTGAGGCCAATTATACCAGTGAGCTGGGCGATAAACGTGCGGAATTTGGACTGAATATTTCAGAGGTCTCAGCGCAGGATATTGCGCTTCAAAGCCCAGCCCTTGCATGGTTGTCCGTATTGCGTGCCCCAATTTCGGGCGCATTGCGCAGTGGTGTTTTGGTTGATGGGACGTTGGCACCTCTAAGTGCAACTTTGCAAATTGGGGAAGGGGTTGTGCAGCCCACCGATGCGGCTAAACCGATCCCGTTTTCATCAGCGCGCAGTTACCTGACTTATAACCCAAAGCTACAAACAATCGATTTTGACGAACTGTCGATTGTAAGCAAATGGCTGACTGTCAGTACCGAAGGGCAGGCGGTTCTTAGTGGTTTGGACGCCGGTGTGCTGGATGAGCTGGTTGGCCAGTTCCAACTGTCAGGCATCGCAGTTAATCCCAACGATTTGTACGAAGAACCTATTTTGTTTGATGCTGCTGACATGGATTTCCAGCTCAAGCTTGATCCGTTCCTGTTCAAAGTGGGTCGCATGCAGGTTGCCGATCAAGGTAAGGTTTTGCGCCTAGATGGCGATCTATTGGCCGACAAAGACGGCTGGAATTTTGCCGCAAACGCACAAATGGACGGTATTGATCCAGATCGATTATTGGCCCTTTGGCCTGAAAATCTGGCCATTCCGACGCGCAAATGGATCAACCAGAACCTTATCGCAGGCAACTTAACAGACTTGGACGTCGCTTTGCGTGGTGGGGATGATCAACGGATAAACACATTTGTGAGCTTCAATTACGACAGGGCTGATGTTCAGTTCATGAAGACAATGCCGCCTGTCACGGGGGCGAGTGGTCATGCGACGATGTTGTCGAACCGTTTTGTTGTCGCGATTGATGAAGGACAGGTGTTGGCCCCGCAAGGTGGCAAGATTGATGTCGCAGGATCGGCCTTTATTATTCCTGATGTTTCTTTGAAGGGCAAAGTGGTTGGTGAAGTCCAATTGAAAACCGACAGTACAGTCACGGCGGCCTTATCGCTGCTGAACCAACCTAAGTTAGCGGTGATGGATAAGGCGGGTTTGCCTGTGACATTGGCCGACGGTCGTGCGGTTCTAAATGGCAAGATAACAGTGCCGCTTCGCAAAGGCGTAAAACCCAATGATATCAAATACAGCGCGACGGGTTCGTTGTCTTCTGTCAAGGCATCGGGTTTGGTGCCTGATAAGGTGATAGCTTCGGATGCATTGCAGATTGCGGTTTCTAACAGCGGCGTGCGCATTTGGGGCGCGGGTCGCATTGGTACTGTTCCGTTCGATGCAGAATGGTCACAAGCCATCGGCGCAGGAAACGGCGGACGCAGTCAGGTCAAAGGGACAATTGAATTGTCCGAACGTTTGATCGATGAATTCAACATTGGTCTGCCCGCTGGAACCTTTTCAGGTGCCGGCAGTGGTGAGATGACGTTGAAACTGGCCAAAGGCGAAGCGCCAGCGCTTTCGCTGACCTCTAATTTACGAGGTGTCGGGATCAAGGTTGCTGCACTTGGTTGGCGCAAATCTGCAAAGGCTGCAGGGCAGCTGACCCTGACAGGGCGACTGGGTGCTCAGCCAATTATTGATGACATTGTATTGGATGCACCTGGTCTTACAGCCCGTGGGACCATCACGACCTTAAAGAGTGGTGGTTTGGACAAAGCAAACTTTAGCCGCGTGACTGTTGGCAACTGGCTGCGTGCTCCCGTTCTATTGACGGGGCAAGGCAAAGGTAAACCGCTTAAGATTGATGTGTCTGGTGGTAGCTTGGACCTGCGCAAAGCTGAGTTTGGCCAAGGCGGCGGGCAGGGTGGCGGTGATGGTGGCCCGTTGAATTTGAAATTGGATAAACTTCAAATTACGGACACTTTGGCCCTTACTGATATGCGCGGCACGTTCACGACAAAGAACGGTTTGGACGGGGCGTTCACTGCAGGACTTAACGGGGGCACCCAAATTCAAGGACAAGTTTTGCCGCAAAACGGGCGCTCGGCGGTGCGGATCAAATCGAACAATGCGGGCGGTGTGTTCGCATCCGCAGGCCTGTTAAAACAGGCGCGGGGCGGCGACCTATCATTGGCCCTATTACCCGTGGGCAAAGATGGCGCGTTTGACGGTAAGCTTTATGTTAAAAATACCCGTGTGAAAGACGCGCCAGCAATTGCGGCACTTTTGAATGCTTTAAGCGTTGTTGGCATACTTGAACAAATGGGTGGATCGGGTATCCACTTTCAGGAAGTTGAAGCAGACTTTCACTTAACACCGTCCACAATGACACTTATTAATGCCAGTGCCGTTGGTCCCTCAATGGGTATTTCGATGGACGGGGTATACGCCGTGGATACGGGCACTCTTAATATGCGAGGGGTCGTGTCGCCGTTGTTCTTCTTGAATGGCATTGGCAGCATTTTTACCCGAAAAGGCGAGGGGCTTATTGGCTTTAACTATGGCTTAAGTGGGCCTGCCAAATCTCCCAAAGTCAGTGTGAACCCATTGTCCGCATTCACGCCCGGAATGTTCCGCGAGATATTCCGCGCCCCTGCGCCCAAAGTACAAAACTAATACGAAGCGCTATAGCCACCGGATCTTTCATCCCATGGTTACAACGCTAATACTTGATGATCTTTTTACAGGACTGTATGGCCATTTTATGCAGCTTTCAGATTTTGATTTCGACCTTCCCGAAGACCTTATTGCGACCCGCCCAGCGGTGCCGCGCACGTCCGCACGTTTACTGGTCGCACAAGGAGCCCAGACAACGGATGCCCAAGTGCACGACCTTGGAAAATGGCTGCGGGCAGGGGATCGAATGATCCTTAACGACACCAAGGTTATTCCGGCGCGATTGTCGGGCACCCGTGCACGTACTTCGGCCCAAGGACTGACAGAAGCACGTATTGACGTGACCTTGCTTGAACCACAGTCAAATGGAACGTGGGCTGCGTTGCTAAAGCCACTGAAGAAAGTGAAGCTTGGGGAAGAAGTCCAGTTTGGGGCAGGATTGTCTGCAACACTGGAAGGTGTTGCCGATGGTCAGGGCCATTTGCGTTTCAACCTTGACGGCGATGATTTCGAGGCCGCGTTGAACCAGACAGGCGCAATGCCATTGCCACCCTATATCGCTGCGAAACGCCCCGCTGATGAACAAGATCATCACGACTATCAAACCGTTTTCGCGACGCACACAGGCGCAGTTGCAGCCCCCACAGCCTCTTTGCACTTTGATCAGGACCTTCTAGACGAGTTGGCCGCGCTTGGCGTGCAGTTCAGCCGTGTGACCCTGCATGTGGGTGCCGGCACATTTCTGCCCGTTAAAGTCGATGACGTTCTCACCCACAAGATGCATTCCGAATGGGGCCGCGTCAGCTCAAAAACTGCTGATGAAGTCAACGCAACCAAAGCGGCTGGTGGGCGCGTAATCCCTGTTGGGACCACAGCGCTGCGCCTTATTGAAACAGCAGCACGTGGCGGTGAAATCGAGGCATGGGAAGGGGACACAGACATCTTTATCTACCCCGGCTTTACCTTCAACGTGGCTGACGCATTGATGACCAATTTCCATCTGCCAAAATCGACATTGATGATGTTGGTTTCTGCGCTTATGGGGCAGGATCGATTGCGTGAAATTTATGACCACGCAATCGCACAAAACTATCGTTTCTTTTCATACGGCGACTCTTCATTGCTGATCCCTGATCAGGCGGATTAACGCCAACGAGACGAATACGACTTATTTGATGTCGTCTCTGGCGCGGACCGCGATCTTGCAAGCTGCGACAGGGGAGGTGTGAATTGATATTTTAGGCGTGGAGCGTCGTTATGTTACAAGTTATTTCCAGCGCGTGGGCATTGTTGCTTGGTATGGGCCTATTGATGGTCGGCAACGGCATGCAAAGTACGCTATTAGGTGTACGTGGCCAGATCGAAAATTTCGGTACATTCGAAATGTCGGTGGTTATTTCTGCATATTTCATTGGTTTTCTCGGCGGGTCCCGCATGGCGCCAAACCTGATCCGCAGGGTTGGGCACGTTCGGGTCTTTGCAGCATTGGCCTCCCTGATTTCGGCTGTAATGATCCTCTATCCCACACTTGTTAATCCGTGGGTTTGGGTTTTGGGGCGTATCTTGATCGGGTTCTGCTTTTCTGCGGTGTTTGTGACGGCAGAAAGCTGGCTCAATGATGCGGCAAGTAACGAAAACCGTGGCCAAGCGCTGTCGATCTATATGATCGTACAGACGGCCGGTATCGTCTTGGCCCAAGGTTTGATGGTTACAGCTGATCCATCTGGATATGTTCTGTTCGTAATCCCATCGATCCTTGTAAGTATCGCAATCACACCCATTTTGCTGTCAATTAGCCCGACACCTGCCTTTGATACGACCAAAGCGATGAGTTTGCGCGAATTGATGGGATTTTCCCCCCTGGGCTGCGTTGGCATGTTTTTGCTTGGCGGTGTTTTCTCTGCCCAGTTCGGAATGGCGTCAGTTTATGGAACAGAGGCTGGATTAACTGTTGGTGAGATTTCAATTTTTGTCGCGACGATCTTTATCGGTGGCATGCTCACTCAATACCCCCTTGGATGGCTGTCTGATCGAATGGATCGCCGCGCTTTGATCGCTTTGACTGCTGCGGTTGGCGCTGTTGGTGCCAGCATTGGCGTCATGTCAAATGGCGATTTTAATCTTATTTTGGTAGCTGCGTTTTTAATGGGAAGCACCTCTAACCCTCTGTATTCACTTCTTCTTGCGTACACCAATGACTTTTTGGATCACGAGGACATGGCGGCGGGTTCTGGCGGAATGATCTTTCTAAACGGTCTTGGTGCTGTAAGTGGCCCACTTATTACGGGGTGGATGATGTCGGTTTTCGGACCCTCTGGTTTCTACATGTTGATTGGCGTTTTGTTCACGATGCTTGCGATTTACGCGGTCTATCGTGCGACCCAGCGTCCTGCTATTCCTGTTGATGAAACCGGTAGCTTTGTTGCGATGTCACAATCTGCAATGACACCTGTTGCGATGGAAATTGCGCAAGAATACGCGATTGAAACCGACCTAGAGGAAGAAAACGAAATCCCTGCCGAATAATATGACGCAATTGTCGCAAATAGTGACTGTTCTTTTCTGCAAGCTAGGCTAACGTCGAATTATTGACGCTATGGAATTGTAGGAGAATTCACCATGGTTGGGCCGGATGATGTATTGCGCTTTTGGTTAGATGAATGTGAACCAAAACAATGGTATGTGCAGGATGACGCACTTGATCAAGAGATCCGTGATAAGTTCATGGAGACATGGGAAGGGGCCTGCGCAGGCCGTCACGCGCTGTGGTTGACCTATCCTAACGGCGCATTGGCCTACACAATTCTGATGGATCAATTCCCACGAAATATGTTCCGCAATTCGGGCAAAGCATTTGCATCTGACCGCGCTGCACTGGCTGCGGCAAAGTCTGCGATTGATAAGGGGTGGGATCTACGTGTCGATGAACCCGCACGTCAGTTTTTCTATATGCCGCTAATGCACTCTGAAAACTTGTGTGATCAGGAACGCTGTGTTCGCCTAATGTGCGAGCGCATGCCGGAACATGGGCCAAGCAACCTATTGCACGCTCAGGCACACCGTGATGTGATCCGTCAATTCGGCCGTTTCCCTTATCGCAACGATGCGTTGGGTCGTGCAACCTCGATGCATGAAGTTGCCTACCTTGAAGCGGGCGGCTATTCAGCAACATTGCGGGACCTACAGGCCGATAAGGCAGCCTAAGCCCCTATATTTATGCGCTGAAGGTTATTGTTAGCATTTGCCTGATAGAACGCGGTTCACGCGAATTGCATCCTGTGCGAAACTAGTTTAACGGTGAACTAAATTTGAAACGCTGCAATGTGAGGGCGCAACATGGCTGACACTTCCTTTGATTTGATTGTTATTGGGGCAGGTCCCGGTGGCTACGTTGCTGCTATTCGTGGCGCACAATTGGGGATGAAGGTCGCCGTTGTCGAACGCGAACACCTTGGTGGTATCTGCCTGAACTGGGGCTGTATCCCAACCAAAGCAATGTTGCGTTCATCCGAAGTGTTTCACTTGATGCACCGCGCCAAAGAATTTGGCCTGAAGGCAGACAACATTGGCTACGATCTGGACGCAGTTGTAAAACGTTCACGCGGCATCGCGGGTCAACTGTCCAGCGGCATCGGCCACTTGATGAAGAAAAACAAAGTCACCGTATTCATGGGCGAGGCGACAATTCCTGCCAAAGGCCGTGTTTCCGTCAAAGGTGAAAAAGGCGCACAAGAGTTGACAGCCAAGAACATCGTTCTGGCCACAGGCGCACGTGCACGCGAATTGCCGGGCCTTGAGGCAGACGGCGATTTGGTTTGGACATACAAGACCGCACTGACACCACCACGCATGCCGAAAAAGCTGTTGGTGATCGGGTCTGGTGCGATCGGAATTGAATTTGCAAGCTTCTACAACACGCTGGGTGCTGACACGACTGTGGTCGAAGTCATGGACCGCGTTTTGCCAGTTGAAGACGAAGAGATCAGCGCATTTGCGAAGAAATCGTTTGAAAAACAGGGCATGAAAATCATGCAAAAGGCGATGGTCAAAAAGCTTGACCGTTCCAAAGGTAAAGTGACTGCCCATATCGAAAAAGATGGTAAAATCACAACTCAAGACTTTGATACTGTCATTTCAGCGGTCGGAATTGTTGGAAATGTTGAAGGGCTTGGCCTTGAAGAACTAGGCGTAAAGCTGGATCGCACCCATGTTGTTACCGATGAATACTGCCGCACTGGCGTTGATGGCTTGTATGCTATCGGTGACATCGCAGGCGCGCCGTGGCTCGCACACAAAGCCAGCCACGAGGGCGTGATGGTTGCCGATTTGATCGCTGGCAAACACGCACATCCCGTAAAACCGGAAACGATTGCGGGCTGCACTTACTGCCACCCTCAGGTCGCTTCAGTTGGCTATACAGAAGCCAAGGCAAAAGAACTGGGTTACGACATCAAAGTGGGCCGTTTCCCCTTCATCGGCAACGGCAAAGCGATTGCTTTGGGTGAAGCAGAGGGATTGGTTAAGACAATCTTTGACGCCAAGACTGGCGAATTGTTGGGTGCACACATGATCGGCGCTGAAGTGACTGAGATGATCCAAGGTTACGTCATCGGTCGTCAGCTTGAAACAACCGAAGAAGATTTGATGAACACGGTCTTCCCGCACCCAACGCTTTCTGAAATGATGCACGAAAGTGTCTTGGATGCATATGATCGCGTGATTCACATGTGATTGAGCGGGGCACCTAAATTTCAGGTGCCCTTATGCTACTTAAAGACAAATTATTATCAATAGAAACAATGCGCTGCGTACCTGTGGCGCATTGTTCGTTCGCACCTAGCACACAGGCTTATTTGACATGAGCAAGACACCATTCGGCCTCGTCTTCCTACTTTGGGGCGCAGGATTGGGCGCGGCGGCGCAATATGCCAAGGTCAGTGTGGTTTTTGACCAATTGCCCAGCGTCTATCCCGATGCGGGAGCTGGACTTGGCTTTGCCGTGTCTTTGGTTGGGTTCATCGGGATCATCTTTGGCGTGGTAGCGGGGCTTCTGGTCGCACGTTTGCGTTATCGTCGTGGATTGCTTTGGGCGCTGTGGCTGGGGGCAGCGGTTTCGGCATTGCAGGCGCTATTGCCACCGTTTGAATGGTTCCTAGCGCTGCGCGGGATCGAAGGATTGTCCCATTTGGTGATGGTTGTTGCCGCCCCAACACTGATTGCACAACTCAGCGCCCCACAGCATCGCGGCTTTACGCTGACCCTTTGGGGTACGTTCTTTGGTGTGGCGTTTGCAATCCTGACATGGGGCGGTTTGCCTTTGGTTGCGACCTATGGTGTATCGTCGCTGTTTCTTGCTCACGCGGTCTACATGGCTGTTTTTGCAGTGATTTTGACCTTTGCACTGGCGGATATTCCATCGCTGGAAACGGTCACAGCAATCTCTGTCAAAAGCATCGCAAAAGATCACATCGCGATCTACCGATCCCCACGTATCTCCGCCGCAGCCCTTGGTTGGTTGTTCTATACGTTTTGTTTTGTGTCGGTCCTAACAGTTTTGCCGCCGTTCCTTGATCCCTCGCAACGCGCGCCTGTGATGGGGGCCATGCCTTTGGCATCTATCGCAAGTTCGATGACATTTGGCGTATGGGCATTGCGCCGTATGTCTGCCGTTAGCCTTGTGATGTTGGGATTTTGTTTTAGCGCAGTGTGCATGATGTGGTTGTGGGTCGATCCCGCCAATGTAACTGCCTGTATCGCGCTTGCAGCGGCTCTTGGCTTGATACAGGGCGGCAGCTTTGCCGTAGTTCCGCAATTGAATGAAACAGCCGTCACACAGGCGCAGGCCAACGGTGCGATGGCCCAGATGGGTAACCTGGGAAACACGCTGGGAACGCCCGTTATGGTCGCCGCTTTGGCTGTTTTTGGCTACAATGCGCTGCCTATGTTTGTTGGCTTGGCGTTGGTTCTAGGTTTGCTGGCCCATCTTGTGACGCGGGTTTTGCGCCGCGCGTGATGATGTTCCCTACTTGTTCTACAATAACAGTTGGAGAATCTTAATCAGCAAACTATGTCTAGACTGTTAATAGGGGCATGAGATGGCTGAGCTAAAGAATATCGAAGTACGCGGCGCGCGTGAAAATAACCTGAAATCCATCGACGTGGATATCCCACGCGATCAGTTGGTGGTTATTACGGGCCTGTCAGGGTCCGGAAAATCCTCGCTCGCGTTTGACACTATCTATGCCGAAGGTCAGCGCCGCTATGTTGAATCTCTCAGCGCTTATGCCCGCCAATTCCTTGATATGATGCAGAAACCTGATGTGGATCACATCAGCGGCCTAAGCCCTGCAATCTCAATTGAGCAAAAAACAACATCGAAAAACCCACGTTCGACGGTGGGCACCGTCACCGAAATTTATGACTACATGCGTTTGTTGTTCGCACGCGTCGGGACGCCCTATTCACCGACGACAGGCAAGCCAATTGAGGCCCAGCAGGTCCAAGACATGGTCGACCGCACCATGAAGATGGAGGAGGGCACACGCGCCTACCTCTTGGCTCCGATCATCCGTGACCGCAAAGGCGAGTACCGCAAAGAGTTTATCGAGCTGCGCAAGCAGGGTTTTCAACGTGTCAAAGTAGACGGCGCGTTTTACGATCTGGACGAGCCGCCAACCCTTGATAAGAAATTTCGCCATGACATCGACGTTGTCGTTGACCGCATCGTTGTACGCGAGGGGCTCGAAACACGTCTAGCAGACAGCCTGCGTACCGCGCTTGATCTGGCCGATGGTATTGCGATCATTGAAACCGCACCCGCCGAAGGCGATCCGGTCCGCAGCACGTTCTCAGAGAAGTTTGCCTGTCCAGTCAGTGGCTTCACCATTCCAGAGATCGAGCCGCGCCTGTTTTCATTCAACGCGCCATTCGGTGCGTGCCCGACCTGCGACGGGTTAGGCAAAGAGCTGTTCTTTGATGAACGCCTCGTTGTGCCCGATGCCGATCTGCGGGTTTATGATGGCGCATTGGCCCCGTGGCGCAAAGGTAAATCACCGTACTTTTTGCAGACCATTGAATCCATCGCCAAGCATTATGAGTTTGATCCACAGACAAAATGGAAAGACCTTCCAGCGCATGTGCAGCAGGTCTTTTTGCACGGTTCTGGTGATGAGGAACTTGAATTTCGCTATGACGAAGGTGGGCGTGTTTATAACGTGACCCGCGTGTTTGAAGGGGTCATTCCAAACATGGAACGCCGCTATCGTGAGACTGATAGCAACTGGATCCGTGAAGAGTTTGAGCGCTATCAAAACAACCGTCCATGCGGCATGTGCGAGGGCTATCGTCTTCGCCCCGAAGCGCTTGCGGTGAAGATCGCAGGTATCCATGCAGGGCAAATTGTGCAGATGTCGATCAGCGAAGCATTCGCGTGGTGTGACACTGTTCCAGAGCGCTTGACCAAACAAAAGAATGAGATTGCTAAAGCTATTCTAAAGGAAATTCGTGAGCGCCTTGGCTTCCTTAATAATGTTGGATTAGAGTATCTTACGCTGTCACGTTCAAGTGGTACATTGAGTGGTGGTGAAAGCCAACGTATCCGTTTGGCCAGCCAAATTGGTTCTGGCCTGACAGGCGTTCTTTATGTTCTGGATGAGCCTTCCATCGGCCTGCACCAGCGCGACAATGATCGTCTTCTACTGACACTTAAGAACCTGCGCGATCAGGGCAATACCGTGATCGTGGTCGAACATGATGAAGAAGCAATTCGTGAAGCCGACTACGTCTTTGACATTGGTCCGGGCGCAGGTGTGCATGGTGGTGAGGTCGTATCACACGGGACCCCTGATCAGGTTGCCAATGACCCTAAATCTTTGACCGGTCAGTACCTCACGGGTGCCCGTTCAATTGCAGTGCCAGAGACACGCCGTAAAGGTAAGAAAAAGTCGCTAAAGGTTGTCAAAGCCACGGGCAACAACCTCAAAAATGTTACCGTTGAATTCCCATTGGGTCAGTTCGTTTGTGTGACGGGCGTTTCAGGGGGTGGTAAATCCACGCTGACAATTGAGACACTGTTTAAGACCGCATCCATGCGCCTGAACGGGGCACGCCAGACACCTGCGCCTTGTGAAACCATCAAGGGGCTTGAGCTGTTGGATAAAGTCATCGACATCGACCAACGCGCCATTGGCCGTACGCCGCGGTCGAACCCTGCAACCTACACAGGGGCCTTTACCCCGATGCGTGATTGGTTTGCTGGTTTGCCTGAATCCAAAGCGCGCGGTTATAAGCCGGGGCGTTTCAGTTTTAACGTTAAAGGTGGACGCTGTGAGGCCTGTCAGGGCGATGGTGTGATCAAGATCGAGATGCACTTCCTGCCGGATGTCTATGTTGAGTGTGAAACCTGCCGTGGTGCGCGTTATAACCGCGAAACGCTTGAGATTAAGTTTAAGGGCAAAAGCATTGCTGATGTTTTGGACATGACGGTTGAGGACGCGCAAACGTTCTTCCAAGCGGTGCCAAGTATTCGCGACAAAATGGATGCTTTGGTGCGTGTTGGGCTGGGTTATATCAAAGTGGGCCAACAGGCGACGACCTTGTCAGGTGGCGAAGCACAGCGTGTGAAGCTGTCTAAGGAACTCAGCAAGCGCTCTACTGGTCGCACGTTGTATATCCTTGATGAACCAACGACCGGTTTGCACTTTGAAGACGTGCGCAAGCTGCTGGAAGTGCTGCATGAATTGGTGGATCAGGGAAATTCGGTCATCGTGATCGAACACAACCTTGATGTGATCAAAACAG